>NZ_QRCU01000011.1 GCF_003369445.1 Arthrobacter silvisoli | reverse complement strand
CGTCCCGGAACGCGGCCAGATCCGCCCGGCCACCAACGAAGAAAAAGGCAGCATCCTCATCGGCGCCACCATCCCCGTCCGCGGCGACTTCGCGTAGTTCCGCAGCACTTTCCGCGCAATAGTCCGCTTCACAAGGGAGCACCCCGGCCACGCGGCCGGGGTGCTCCCTTGCGAAAAGGCGCAACCGCTCGTGCATCCCTTCCCGCCGAAGGACAACACGGCTAGGGTTGCGCTGACGTGCATTCACGGACCCGCAGCAGTGGAGGAATTCATGACCATGGTCACGTGCGATCTCACCGTTTCCCTCGATGGCTACCTTGCCGGCCCGAACCAGACTCCCTCCGAGCCCTTGGGCGAGGGCGGGGAAGAACTGCACCGCTGGATGTTCGAGGAACCCGAGGCCAATGCCGAAGAAATCAAAGGCATTCTCTCTTCGCGGGCGTACATCATGGGCCGCAACATGTTCGCCGGGCCCGGAGACGGCCCGTGGGCCGCGGATTGGCGCGGTTGGTGGGGCGAGGAACCGCCTTACCACGCCCAGGTCTTCGTCCTCACGCACCACCCGCGCCCGCCCCTTGACATGGACGGCGGAACAACCTTCAACTTCGTGGCGGATGGGGTCGAGCCGGCCCTTGCCCAGGCGCGCGAAGCCGCCGACGGCGGGGACATCGCCGTCGCGGGCGGTGCCGACACCGTCCGGCAGTTCCTCTCGGCCGGACTGATCGACGAACTCCGGCTCCATGTTTCGCCGATCATCCTCGGCGGAGGCGCCCGGCTACTCGACGGCGTCGGGAAACTGAAGCTCGAACCGATCGAGGTGGGCGGCACGGGCCTGGTGACCCACATCCGATACCGGGTGCACCACTAAGCGGTCAGGCGGGGCCGCCAGGCGGTCCGTCGAGGACGGTGGGAACATACTCGAGCAGCTGGAGCCTGCCGTCGAAAGTCCGGCTGCCCACCATCTCAAGCGAGACGTCGGGGTAACCGTCGTAGATCCGTTCCCGCCCGGTCTTGCCGGTGATCACGGGGAACACGACCAGCCTGAAGCTGTCCACCAGGCCGGCGGCCAACAGGGAACGGCTGAGGCTGAGGCTCCCGAGGGTGCTCAGCGGACCGATCCCTTCCTGTTTCATCTGCCGCACGGCCTCGATGGCGTCTCCGCTGACAAGCTGCGAGTTCGGCCAGCTCAGGGGCGCCTTTAGCGTTGAAGAGAAGATTACCTTCGGCACCGCGGCAAGGCCGGTCAGTGCCGCACCTTCGTCGGCGGAGAATCCGGAGCCCTCGCCCGCGGCCTCCTCGGACATGCCGGACATCAGCCGGTAGGTAGTTGCCCCCATCAGGAAGGTGTAACCCTTTTCGGCTTCTTCCCCCAGCCAGGCCAGGTATTCCGGACCTTCCAGTCCCCACCACCCCGGCCAGCCTTCGGCCGAGGCGTAGCCGTCCAATGAAATGATCAGGTCCACCATCAGTTTCGATGCGTCGGCGTTCGTGTCTCCCATGACAGTCTCCTCGCAGTGGTTCGAATTGATCCGTGCCGGTGCGGGGCCATGCTAGCCCCGGCCCAATGCGGGCTACAAGGGTCCGCGGCCGCAAGGCGCATCTGCCGGGGCGCTACTTGCCGGTGGAGGCGTGCTCGATGCAATACGGGGTCCAGGGCCGCGCCTCGAGCCGGCCTTCGGCTATGGCGGCTCCGCAGACTTCACAGATGCCGTACCGCCCCGCCGAAATCCGTTCCAGCGCAGCTTCGATCTGTTCGAGCCCGGAGCGGCTCCGTTCCAACAGCGCGGAGGCCTGGGACAGCTCGAAGGCGATGGTGCTGCCTTCGGGATCGTGTTCGTCGTCGACGTTCGAGTCCAGCCGGGCGGCGCTCACGGAAGCAATGTCCCGGCGGAGTGACTCGAGCAGGGAACGCTTGCGCGCGCGTTCCTCCTCCAGGATGGCCCGGAAGCGCTCTGCCATGCCGCTCACCGCTGTGCCGGCGTCCGCAGGTGTTTCAGGGCCACGGCAATCGAGGCCCTGTCCACTTGCCTGTTCCGCCATCGGCTCGGCGTTGCCCGGGAGACCGGGCCGCGGAGGACTTGGAAGGAGCGGCGCCGTGTTCCCTTGCTGCGCGGGTGATGGACCCTCAGGCATCCCACGGAACCTCCGCCCTCGCGCTTGCCTCCATGATGGCGGGCGGCCCGGACAAGAACCACAGGAATCAAAGAGCCTGCCCTTTCCAGGATATCCGGGTGAGGGGGGCTTGCGGGAAGGCCCCCCGGCTGTTTGATACTGGCCATCGGATGCCGGAAGGGGCGTGGTCAGGAATGCACGATGTGGTGATTGTCGGGAGCGGGCCGACGGGGTTGATGCTGGCCGGCGAGCTGCGGCTGGCCGGCGTCGACGCGGTGGTACTCGAACGGCGCGGATCGCAGGAACTGGCGGGCCGGCGCGGCGGCGGAATCCATGCCCGGACCATTGAACTGCTCGACCAACGCGGAATTGCCGGGCGGTTCCTCGACGAAGGCACAACCATCGCCGCTGCCACCTTCGGCGGGACCGCGCTTCAGTTGGACAAGCTGCCGACGCGGCATCCGTACACCCTGGCCCTGTTCCAGAACCATATCGAAAGGCTCCTGCTCGAATGGGTCGAGGAACTGGGGGTGCGGATCCGGCGGGGCGTGGAGGTCACCGGCATAGCGGCCGACGACGGCGGCGTCGACGTTGCGCTCGACTCCGGCGAAGCGCTGCGGGCCGGGTACGTGGTGGGCGCGGACGGCGGGCGGAGCGTGGTGCGGCGGGCGGCCGGGATCGGCTTCATCGGTCCGGATGCGACGCGCAGCAGCCTGATCGCCGAAGTGAAAGTGACCGAGGAGCTGACGCAGCCCGGGAAGATCGACGAGCGCGGGGTCCACGGACTGCATGCGATGGGCGACGGCATGGTGCGGGTGGTGGTGACCGAGGCCGTGCTGGGCCTGAACACCGAGCCCACCTTGGACGAGCTGCGGCGTGGACTGCTCGAGGTGTTCGGCACCGATTTCGGCGTGCACAGCCCCGCGTGGTTGTCCCGGTTCACGGACGCCACACGGCAGGCGGAATCATACCGAAAGGGCCGGGTGCTGCTGGCCGGCGACGCGGCACACGTGCACTCCCCCACGGGCGGGCTCGGCATCGGTTTGGGAGTTCAGGACGCCGTCAACCTCGGCTGGAAACTCGGCCAGGTGGTGCGCGGCATTTCCGGTGAGGAGCTGCTCGACACCTACCATGCCGAACGGCACCCGGCGGGCGCCCGGGCACTGAAGTACACCATGGCGCAGTCGCTGTTCCAAAAGGCCGATCCGCGGCAGGAAGCACTCCGGGAGCTGCTGGACGAGGTGATGGTCCTCGACGGCGCGGGCCCGCTGGTGGCGGCGCTGATCACCGGGCTCGACGTCGCGTACGGCCCGGCCCCCCACGACTCCGGAAGCGCGCACCCGCTGCTGGGGCGCCGGATGCCGGACCTCGACGTCGTCACTTCCGATGGCACCGTGCGGGTGTTCGAACTGCTGCACGATGCCCGCCCGGTGCTGCTGGAACTCGGCGGGCCACGCCTGGACGCCGGTGCCTGGGCCGGACGGGTCCGGCACGTCGCGGCCGCCTACGACGGCGCGTGGGAGCTGCCTGTGCTGGGTGGCGTCCCTGCACCCACGGCAGTCCTCGTGCGTCCCGACGGCTACGTCGCATGGGTCGGCGAAGGCTCGGCAGACGGGCTCACCGGGGCCTTGGCCACCTGGTTCGGCGCAGCGGACACGTAGCCTTGCGGGCGGCACTTCCTCCCTCCGCTGCAAAGGGCCATCATGGACAGGGGGAGGAAGAGGCCCATCCCATGTCACAACGAGAGCGCATCACCGGGGATTCGACAGCGACGTCGGCATTCAAACGGCGCTTCATGCGGAGGATGGTCTTCGTCCTCGCCGGCGGCATGTTCCTGGACGGATACATCCTCGGGATCGTCGGCCCGGTCACCGGCAACCTGACCGCCGACCTGGGCCTGTCGACGCTATGGGAGGGCCTGATCGCGGCCGGACCCCTCTTCGGCATCTTCTTCGGTTCCCCGGCGGGCGGCTGGGCTGCCGACAGGTTCGGCCGCCGGCCCCTGTTCATGCTGGACATGGGCCTGTTCGTCGTCGCGTCGGGCCTGCAGTTCTTCGTCGACTCACCGGAGCTGCTTTTCGTGGTCCGGCTGATGATGGGTGTGGCCATCGGCATGGAGTATTCAGTGGGCTGGCCGCTGATGTCCGAATTCGCCCCGGCCGAGCTCCGCGGGCGCCTGCTGGGCGTGACCCTGATTGCCTGGTACGCCGGGTTCATGGTCGCATTCGCGCTCGGGTACTGGCTGGCCCACTCGACTACCCTTGGCTGGCGGATCATCCTGGGCACGAGCACGCTGCTCGCGGTGGTCCTGTTCGTGGCCCGGTTCGGGCTCCCCGAGTCGCCCCGGTGGTTGTGGAACCAGGGCCGCAAGGACGAGGCGATGGCGGTGGCCCACCGGTACATGGCGCACGCGGCGGAAATGTCCGACGTCGAGCATGAAGACACCGCCAAGGGAACCTTCGGGATGCTGTTCTCCCGGCGCTACTGGCGGGCGACGCTCTTCGTCTCGATGTTCTGGTTCTGTGCCATCGCACCCTACTTCGCAATCGCCACCTTCGCGGACAGCGTGCTCGGCCAGTACGGCCTCGGCGGCGGACTCGCCGGCGGAGTGGGTCTCTCCGCCGTCGCCCTCACCGCAGTGATCCTCACCGTCCTGCTGATCGACAAGGTCGGCCGGCGCATGCTGACCGTGCCGCCGCAGTGGATCTGCACCGTGCTCCTTGCCGTCATCGGCCTGTGGGCAGGCGCGCCGCCGGCCGCGGTGCTCGCATTGTTCCTCGCGTTCTCCTTCTTCAACGCGATGGTCGGCACCCTCACCGGGGTCTACCCAGGCGAGGTCTTCCCCACCGAGGTCCGCTGCGTCGGAACGGGTTTCGCCGCCGCCATCAGCCGCATCGGCGCCGGCTTGGGCACCTTCCTGCTGCCCTGGGCGATGGTCAATCTCGGCCCGGCAACGTCAATGCTGATCGCCGCCGGCATCGCCTTCGTCGGCGCCGCATTGTCACAGTGGCTCGCCCCCGAAACGAAGGGAAAGAGCCTCACCGAGGCGGCGGCCGGGTTCTCGCACTAAGGGATTACTCCTGATCCCCCAGCCCGACCTGTTCCATCATTTCCGTCAGCCATGGCCGGTGTTCACGATGGAATGCTATTCCGTCGGGCAGCCCCCGTACGACAGGTTCGGAATCCGTGATTTCAATGGTGATCCGGCCGCCCGCCATGGGCGCGTTGGTGATGTGCAGGTCACCGTAAGACTCGGGCAGCGCCGGATCCATCCAGAAGCCGCCGCGGGAGACGTGGGCGTCGTACCTCATCAGGCTGGTGATCAGCATGATCGGGCTCGTGGCCGCCCAGGCCTGCGGGGAACACGCCGTCGGGTACGGCACGGGCTCGGCGACCTGCCCGCGATCGAAACCGCAGAAGAGTTCCGGAAGCCGGCCGCCGGTGTAATCGGCTGCCTCGAAGAGGGCCGTCGCGATTCGTTGCGCCTCGTCGACAAACCCATAGCGCATCAAGCCTGCGCAGATGATCGCATTGTCGTGCGGCCAGACCGAGCCGTTGTGGTAGCTGGCGGGGTTATATGCCCCCATGTCGCTGGCGAGGGTGCGCACACCCCAGCCGCTGAACATCTCCGGGGACATGAGCCGCGCGGCTACCTGGGGCGCCTTGTCCTCATCGACGATACCGTGCCATAGGCATTGCCCCATGTTGGACGCGCATGCATCCACTTGCCGCTTCCTGCCGTCCAGGGCGATGGCGTAGTAGCCGCGCTCGGGCATCCAGAACTGCTCGTTGAACTTCTTCTTCAACCGGGCCGCTTCGGCGGTGAGTTTGGTCGCCATGGGTACGTCGCCGGCGTCGTAGGCCATCCATGCCCTGGACAGGTACGCGGAGTAGACCAACGCCTGGACTTCGCAAAGCGCGATCGGCGGTTCTGCCAAGCGGCCGTCAACGAAGTTGATCCCGTCCCAGGAGTCCTTCCAGCCTTGGTTGATGAGGCCCTGTTCATTGAGGCGCTCATACTCAACGAAGCCGTCGCCGTCCTTGTCCCCGTAGTTCCGGACCCAGTCCAGGGCCCGGTCGGCGTGCGGCAGCAGCGCGGCGATGGTGTCTTTGGCAAAACCCCAGCGGCTCACCGATGCGATAGCCATGACGAACTGCGGGGTTGCGTCGACACTGCCGTAGTAGACGGACTTGCCGCCGAGGGAAAGCCCGCTGGAGACGCCGAGCCGGACCTCGTGCAGGATCTTCCCCGGCTCTTCCTCGCTCATCGGATCCACCATCCTGCCTTGGCGGTCCGCGAGCGTCTTCAGGGTGCCCAGTGCCAGGGACGGGTCCACCGGCAGCGCCATTTCCGAGGCCCAAAGCGAGTCCCGGCCGAAGAGCGTCATGAACCAGGGAGCGCCGGCGGCCACGACGATTCGTTCGGGGTGGGCGGGATCCTCGATGCGTAGCGCTCCCAGGTCGTCATAACTGCGCCGCAGGGTCCGTTCAATGGAGCGGTTGCCCATGTGCAGTTTCGGGATCTTCGCCACCCATTCCTCGCGGCGGCGGTCGCTGGGGGATGTTTCACCGCCGGGCTGACGAACGAACGACGCCGCCGGCGCGGCGCCGTCGACGGACGGCACCACACTCAGCCGGGTGCTCCAGCGTCCGTGCGGGGGGACGACCACGCGGTAGCTCAGGGCCTTCGCGGCGATGTCGGCGCCACTGGCCCTCACGACGACGCCTTTTCGGATGCCCTGCCAAGCGGCCTTGATGGTCAGGGAGTCGCCGTCGGGCACCCGGGATTCTTCCCAGTGCCTTTGGACGCGTGCTTCCTTTACTTCGAAGAGGTCGGCGAAGTCCGATTCGACGTCGAGGGTGACCTCGCATTCGGCTTCGTCCGGGGAGTAGTTCCGGATGGTGATTTCTTCCAGGATCCCGGCACCGACCTCCCGGACGCGCTCCACGATCAAGGGGCTGTCCGCATACCCGTCGGAACGGGGCACCCGGCCGATGAACAAGGCCCGGTAAGGCTCGGTGGTCGATGCGGTCAGGGGTTCCAGGGACTGGCCGTTGATCAGCAGGTTCCAGCGCGACAGGATGCGGGTGTCGTCATGGAAAACACCATGGGGATGTTCCGGATGGATGTCACCGTTCGCCATGGAGATGCAGAAGGACGAGCCCTCCACCAAAGTCACGGTCCCCGGCCCCACTGGGCCCGCCGCCGTGTCGGCATTCCATCCAGCCATGCCCGCCTCCTTCACGGCGCAAGAACGCTCTGTTGGATAGACGCTACGCCTGTAGCCTCCCCGGCAATAGGCGCAAAGCGGGGACTTCCGCGATTGGCCCGCAGTCAACCTTGGGCCGGCCGAGATCGCCGTTGAGCCTAAAGCCATGGGCGCCTGGGTCCTTCAACATCTCAAACCCCTCTTCATCGGACTACCCGGCCGGCTTGGATGACCGTCCGCGGCCTCGCCTCGTCCCAAAGCACAGCTGGATCCTCGAAGGGATTCCCGTCGAGGATCAAAGCATCTCCAGCGGCACCTGCCGAGATCCGGCCGATCGCGCCGTCCTGCAGGAGCGCGGCGTTGACCGACGTCATCGACTTCAAGGTTTCAAGCACACCGGCCACCTCGGTCTGCAAACGGACACCGGCGAGTTGTTCGTCTTCCAGATCGCCCATGAGGTCGGTCCCGAAACCCACCGTGACACCCGCGCGCAGGGCCAACTCGATGGCGGACTTTCCTGCGTCCAGGACTTCAGCGTTCTTGGCCTGGGAAACCGGGTTCAGTCCAAGGCCCGCGCCCCGGCGGTTCATCGCATCGTAGGTAGCGAGAGTGGGGACCAGGTAGCTTCCGCGCTCTGCCATGAGGAACGCGGTTTCTCGGTCCAGGAGGTTGCCATGTTCGATGGACCGGACTCCGTTTTCGACCGAGTGGACGATCGCTTCCGGGGAGTAGGCGTGCGCGGCAACATAGCTGCCGCGGCGGTTGGCCTCCTCCACAACCGCACGGATCTCCTCACCGGAATACTGCGGGACCCGGATGGGATCGGTGAGCGACACGACCCCGCCCGACGTCATGATCTTGATGGCATGGCTGCCGGTCCGGAATCTGTCACGGACAGCCCTCCTCAGTTCATCCACGCCGTCCACGACAGCGCACATGTGACCGTGGCTGAAGCAGAGATCGAGGTCCGCGGACCGTGGATCACCGTGTCCCCCGGTCTGGCTGAGGGCGGGCCCGGTGAAGTAGTAGCGGGGCGACCGGAAGAGGCCGCTCTTGACGGCACGCGACAAACCCGCATCGCCGCCGGCCACGTCCCGGACCGTCGTGAAACCCCTCCTCAAGGCGGACTCCAGGCGTTTGGCGCCCACAAGGGCGGCGTAACTCAGCGGGCCCTTTTCGACCTCAAACCCCCCGAGGCCCACCGCGTACGCATGGAAATGCGCATCGATCAGGCCCGGAACCACCGTTTTGCCGGCGACGTCGAGTACCTCGCCTTGCGGAGCCACGTTTCCTACCTCGGCAATGATCCCGTCCTTGAAAAGGATCGAGCCTTCCATGAGGTCGGGCGATGAGCCGTCGAAAATCACGGCATTCCGGACAGTGAGAGCGGTGCCGGGTTTTGAATGCATTGCGGTCTCCTTCCATGGTGAAGCTACGAAATGACGGCCGGCCTGTTCAGCCAATTGCGCATTAGTCTATGAGCAGCCACAGACCCGGCGAGGACCACCTCACACAAGCTCCCGGCCTCCCCACGCAAGCCGGATCTCCCGGTCCACGCCCATAACCGGACTTGCACCGGCAATCCCATTCACCGCCGTCGCCGCTGCAGGTCAACCCTCCTTGCCCTGCCTGCCCCGGGGCCGTGGGACAGCCCCGGACGGCTTGTTTTCAGCCGAGGGAATCCGCGGTACCGGTCAGCAGCAGCAGGCGGCTCAGCCGGGGCATGGGGCGGCCTTCCCGCGGGGCGAGGAGCAGGCGGACCTCCTGCTCTCCACCGGTGGTGAACGGCATCTCCCACACGCCGTCCGCCCCGGCGGTGACCTCCACAGCCGTCGGGTGGTCCCCGCCGGAGAAAAGGAAAGTGACCTCGTCCTCCCCCGGAACCCATTCGACGCGCAGGCTCGTGCCGGCGGTCGTCCAGTCGCGCAGCGTGAGCGAGAGCGGCCCCCGGGGACGGAGCCAGCGGGTCCCGTCCACTGTCAGGCCGCGTTCCGCGTGGGGAACACTGACCCCGTGGTCGAGTTCGGGCTGCTGCTCCCCGAAGGTGATCCCGTCCACCACCCGGGCTTCAAGGGCCGTGGACGCCCTGTCATGCCCGGCCAGCGCGTACCGTACCTCACTGACCTGGCGGACGTCCTGCGCCAAGGGCCAGGAAAGCCGGTACCGGGAATCGTGGATCCTGTGCAGGGGTTTCAGGCGGACCCTCTGCCCGTCCGTGGCGAGGACAGAGAGCCCTTCCCCCTCCTGGGGCACCGCGTCCAAGCCGCCGGCCAGCAGCACCGGGGTTTCGGAAAGGGGCCGGAGCGGTCCCGAGGCGATGTGGGCTGTTCTGGCCCCGCCCGCCCGGTAGTCCAGGCCGTCGTCGGATAACTCCTCGGCCAGGACGGCGGGCCCGTACTGGATCCATGCCCAGGCCGAACCGTCCGGTGCTGGCACCAGCCGGGGCTCGCGCTCCATGCTGAGCCGGATCTCTTCCATGCCTTCCCAGCGACGGCACAGGGTCCACCAGCCCGCCCCATCGTCGTCGATCCTTCGGCCGTCGCCCAACACGGCGGCAGCCCCCCGCGCCCACTGCGGGACACGGATGGCGAGCGTGAACACGCGCGGTTGCGGCGCCGTCACCCGGACGCGGGCGGTGCTCCCAGCGGGCCAGTCGGAGTCGATGGAGATCTGCACGCCCTGTTCCTCCCAGCTGAGCTCACTGGCCAGGAGCCAGGTGATACGGAGTTTTTCCCCCTCGGCGACGTACACGTGGGCCCCGTGCTTTGCATGCGCCTCATAGCCCGAGCCCATGCAGCACCAGAAGCCGTCCTGCTCGGGCGAATAGACCCGGTAGTGGCCGGGACGGTGCGACGTAAAGTAGACCAGCCCGCCATGGTCCGGGTGCTGGGTGGAGAGCACATGGCTGCACTGGGTCACCTCGATGTAGTCCAGACAGTGGTCCTCCCCCTCCAACAGATAGAGCTCGGCTGCAAGCTTGACCATGTTGTAGCTGTTGCAGCTTTCCGGACCCTCACGGCCGAGAAACATCGGGGTGAAGTCGTCCCTACGGTGGAAGTGCTCCCGTACGCTGTTGCCTCCGATCGCGCTGCTGCGCCTACCCGCGACGTCGTCGAAGAAGGCCTTGGCCGCCTCGCCGATGCGCGCGGTCGCCCGGTCTTCCACGCCCAGTTCGCGGGCCACCCTGGCGATGGTTGCGTAGCCCACCACCACGGGGATCTGCGTATTGGCGTGCAGTCCGGCCAGGGAATCCTGGACCCGTTCGCCGGGCAGGGCCAATACCCGGGTGATGAGCTCCTCCCGGACGAATCTCTTGGCCAGGTACAGGTAGCGGGTATCCCGGCGGAGCAGTGCCAGTCGGGCAAACGACTCGGTGAGGCCACCGAATTCAGTGACCAGCACCCTTTCCAGCGTTTCCTGATCCAGGCGCGCCATGGTTTCCAGCCACCAGTTCCCCAGCTCGTCCACGAGCCGGTCCGACTCCGCCGAGGGGACATGCCAGGCGACGTCGACAAGGCCGGCCAGCGTCTTGTGCAGGTTGTACAGGGGAACCCAGCGGCCGTTGAGCTCAAAGGGCGACGCCGTGACCTCACCCCGGGCGAGCTCGTCCCAGAGCGCCGGCCCGCGGTGAACACCGCCCAGGTAACCCGTTCCGCCAGCCAGCTGCGCTTCCCGCAGCCCGGAGAGCATGCGTCCAAGCATCTCCCCCAGGCGGCGGTCGCCGTCGCCCGCCACGGCCAGGGCGAGGGCAGAAAGGACGTGACCCGCGGTGTGGCCGTCGAGCCCGGACGACTCCCAGCCGCCGTAGCCCGCCGCGGTGGCCGGAAGGCCGGCCTCGCGGTGGAACGGAGCCAGAAGGCGGTCCGGGTCCAGGCGCAGCAGCGCCTCGCGGTTCACCCGCTGGGCATCAACGAAGCGGCCTTCGCGGAGCTGGATCTGCCTCAGCGGCAGGTAATCACGCTTCATGCTTGTCTCTCGTTTCATGACGATTCCCATGACGATCCAGGGCAAACAAGTACCCCCATCGGACCTGGCACGATGGGGGTACCTGCGGCGGTATCCAGCGCTCAGCAGTTGAGGCAGGGCTTGCTGCCGGTGGCCGAAGCGGCGGGCGCCGCGGCAGTGGCGGCTGCGGCTGGGGCCACAGGGCCCTGACCGGCCAGGGTGCCACGGACGGTCGCGAACGAGTGGGCCGGCAAGCGGAGTACCACGTGGCCGTCCCGTTCCTTCACGGCCAGCGGACGGGGCGCGACGGCGTAGGGATGCGCCGGGGCGTTGAACGCTGCGACGCTTTCGCCGCCGAGCACCATGGCCTCTACGTGGTCCAGACGGCCGCCGCGCAGATCCAGGACCAGCTCGCTCTCGTCTTCCAGTTCGAGATTGGCCACAGAGATGAGCACCTTGCCTTCCTTGGTGCTGGCAGACGCCGTTATGGTCGGAAGCCGCGCACCGTCCAGCTCATACGAGGCGTCCGAGTCCAGGTACGTGTGCACTACCGCGGCGTCCTGGTGACCGGCGTTCATGGCGAAGACATGGAACGTGGGGGTCTTGATCAGGGCGCCGCTCTCCGGATCGGTGAGCAGCATGGCCTGCAGGACATTCACGGTTTGGGCGATGTTCGCCATGGCCAGACGGTCCGCGTGGCGATGGAAGGAGTCGAAGTGGATGGCCGCCACCAGGGCGTCACGCACGGTGTTCTGCTGGTAAAGGAAGCCGGGGTTGGTGCCGGGCTCGACATCCCACCACGTGCCCCACTCGTCCAGGACCAACCCCACCGCCTTGTGCGGGTCGTAGACGTCCATCATGGTGGCGTGGGCGCTCAGCAGGGCCTCAATATGCTGGGCCGCCTTGACGGTCTTCCAGTACTCCTCCTCGCTGAATTCCGTGGCAGAGCCCTTCGCGTCCCACTGGCCGGACATGGTGTAGTAATGCACGGAGACGCCCTGGTACGGGAAGCTCTTGCGGTCCGGACCGCCCTTGTCCTGGAGTGCTTCCATGAGGGCCTTGGTCCAGCCGACGTCATCTGCGTTGGCACCGGCTGCGATGCGGTAGACCTCGTTGCCGTTGTGGGAACGGACGAAGGTGCTGTACTGCCGGGCCACATCTGCATAGGCCTCCGCGCGGAAATGGCCGCCGCATCCCCAGGGCTCATTGCCGATGCCGAAGAAGGGAACCTTCCAGGGCTCGTCCCGGCCGTTCTGCCGCCGGAGTGCAGCCATGGGTGAATCATCGGCGCGGGTGAGGTATTCGATCCACTCGCTCATCTCCTGGACCGTGCCCGAACCCACGTTGCCGTTGACGTAGGCGTCCGCGCCGAGCAACTCGCAAAGGTCCATGAACTCATGGGTACCGAAGGAGTTGTCCTCCACAACGTCGCCCCAGTGGGAATTGACCATCCGTGGACGCTGTTCCCGCGGGCCTACACCGTCGCGCCAGTGGTATTCATCGGCGAAGCAGCCGCCCGGCCAGCGCAGATTCGGGATGTGCAGCTCGCGCAGGGCTTCCACAACGTCGTTGCGGATTCCCCGGGTGTTGGGGATCCCGCTGTCCTCCCCCACCCAAAAACCGCCGTAGATGCAACGGCCGAGGTGTTCAGCGAAGTGGCCGTAGACGTGGCGGCTGATGGTGGGGCCCGCGATGTCCAGATTGACGACGAGCCGGGGCGAAGATGCCATGGTCAAGATCCTCCAAAGTCTGTGAGTAGGTTCAGCTGGTGGTTTCCCGGACGATGAGCCGGAACGGGTTGAGTCATGAGTGTCTTAGCTGGTCGGGGAACTGATCGACCATGGAGTGCGCAGCGCGCGCTCTGTGAGCAGTCGCCGCTCGCCGACGATGGCCACCTCAGCCGTCACCGCGGCCTCGGCTGCCGACGGGCCGGCGATGAGCCGCAGGGGCCCTGGATCGACTCCGAGCGCCCCGTATTCGCCGGTGATCGCGAGCCGGGCCGAGTCAATCCGGAAGGAGACCGTCCGCGATTCACCGGACCCGATCGGGATCCGGGCGTAGCCGATGAGTTGCACGGCGGGACGGACCACCGGCGCCGAGGGGAAGGCTGCGTAGAGCTGGACGACCTCCACGGTGTCATCGCCGTCGTTGCGTATCGTCACGGCCGCGTCGAGCGAGCCTTCGGTGCTGAGCGTCTCGGCGGCGGTGATTGTTTCGTAGGTGATGGCGCCCCGGGTGAGCCCGAAGCCGAACGGGTACAGCGGCGTGTTGTCCAGGGCAGTGATACCTGGGTTCGGGAGCCCGAGCGCCGGCTGCAGGTACGTCGTCGAGGCGTAGGGGTAGCGCGGGATCTGCACGGGCAGGCGGCCTGTTGCCTGGACGCGGCCGGAGAGCACTCCGGCAACCGCGGCGGCGCCGTCAGCTCCGGGGAAGAAAGCCTGGACAACGGCGCGCGCCTTCCCGTAGGTACCAAGCGCATACGGTCGACCGGACAACACGACCAAGACAGTCGGCACCCCGGTCTCGAGCACCGCGGTGACGAGTGCGTCCTGCCCGCCGGGCAAGCGAAGGTCCGCGGCGTCGCAGCCTTCGCCTGAGGTGCCGTCGCCGAACAGCCCGGCAATGTCTCCCACCACCACGACCGCCACATCGCTGTCGCGCGCGAGCGCAACGGCGGCGGAGACGGCGTCAGGGTCAGCGGAAGTGATTTCACCGCCGGCTTCGAATCGCACCCGGTCCGCCCCGAACTCTTCGCGGATGGCGGCCAGCACTGTCGGAATCCTGATGCCGAGGTCATGCCCGGGGTGTTTCGAAAGCACATGATTGGGGAACGCGTAGCATCCGACGAGGCTGCGGAACTGGTCAGCTGCCGGGCCGATGACCGCGATGCTCCCGGACCTGAGAAGTGCCAGCGCATCCTCGTCGCGCAGCAGCACCACCGACTCCTCGGCGATCCGCGAGGAGATCTTCCGATTGCGGCTGCTGTCGAGATCGACGCTTTCGGCACCGGGCGGGACGGGCGGCGCGTCGTCGAACAGTCCCACCTCGAACTTGTGCCGGAGGTGGCGTTGCACCGAGCGGTCGAGGTCGCGCTCGTCGACGATGCCCTCCCGGATGAGGCGCGGCAACTCGCCATACGCCGCTGTCTGCGGAAGTTCGACGTCGACTCCCGCGCGCAGGGCCAGCCGGCCGGCGTCGGCCGTGTCGACAGCGACGTGATGCATCGCAGAGAGGAACGGCACGGCCCAGTAGTCGGCGACCACGGTGCCCTCGAAGCCCCAACGATCGCGCAGCAACGTCGTCAGCAGGTGCCGGTTTGAGCTGCTCGGCACGCCGTCGATGTCTGTATAGGAGGTCATGACACTGCGGGCACCGCCCTGCCGCAGTGCGGCCTCAAATGGAGGCAGCACGGTGTCGGCGAACTCGCGCGCACCCATGCTGACGGGGCCATGGTTGCGGGCACCGCGGGATGCCGCGTACCCGGCAAAGTGCTTCAGCGTCGAAATGATCCCCGTGCTCTCGAGTCCCGCGACGTACGCGGCGCCGAGCTGCGAAACGACGTAGGGGTCTTCGCCGAGGGTCTCCTCGACGCGGCCCCAGCGGTAGTCCTTCACCACATCGACCACGGGGGCGAGTCCCTGGTGGATGCCGAGCGCGCGCATGTCGGAGCCGATCGCTTCCGCCATCTCACGAACCAGTTCCTCGTCGAACGTCGCCGCCCAGGCGAGTGGCGTCGGGAAGGCTGTCGCGCCGTAGGCCGCAAGCCCGGTCAGGCACTCTTCGTGCGCGATGGCTGGAATGCCGAGGCGGCTGGAGGCGACGACGCGCTCCTGCAGTTCGCGCAGGCGGCGCACTCCTTCGGCGACGGTGACCGGTTCCGTGCCGAAGACGCGGGTGAGCTGGCCTAGCCCACCTTCCAAGGCATCGGCGGCGGTCCCGGGACCATCCTCCAGTTTTGGCGCGAAGTCGTCTGCCGCGTCGGTGACCCAGACGGATCCAAGCTGGGCGGCTTTCTCTTCAAGGGTCAGCTCGGCGGTGAGCAAGCGGGCGCGTTCTGCGGCAGGGAGCGATCGATCCCGCCAGCCCTGCTGGTTGCCGGTATCCGTCCGGCCGGTCGCGGGCCGTGCGGTTGTGCTGGAAGTGTCGTGCAGCATCAGCCCTTGAACGCCCCGTCCATGATGCCCGACACCATGCGCCGGCCGACGAAAAAGAACACGATCAGCAGGGGCAGCGTAGCCAGGAACGAGCCGCCCATGGCCAGCGCCACATCAATCGTACGGTTGGCCTGGAGTTGCTTGAGTGCGATCTGCACGGTGAACAACTCCGGCGATTTCAGGACAATGAACGGCCACATGAAGTCGTTCCACACCCCTGTGAAGGTAATCAGTCCGAGCACGAACGCGGCCGGACGGACCACCGGGAAGGCGATCGCCCAGAACATCTGCCACGAATTGGCACCGTCAATGCGGGCGGACTGGATGAGTTCATCGCTGACGGTGGTCGCCATGTGTTGGCGCATCCAGAAGATACCGAACGCACTGGCCAGCCCGGGCACGATGATTGCTTGCAGGGTGTCAACCCAGTCAAGCCCGGACACGATCAGGTACTGCGGGATCACGCTGAGCTGCGCAGGGACGGTCATTGTCAACAGGACGATGAGGAACAACAGATTCCGGCCGGGGAACTGAAGCTTGGCGAACGCGAAGCCCGCCATTGCGCACATGATGGCTGAAACGACGGCAATCGTGAGCGAGACGAATACGCTGTTCATCAGCGAGGCGAAAAACGGGACGGTGTCGAACACCTTCGCGGCGACGTCGAAGAACTGCGTGCCCGGGTACATCCGCGGGGGAATCGAGGTCACGGCCGTGGCTCCCGCGGACGCGATGACGAACATGTAGTACAACGGGAACACCGACACGACGACGGCCAGGGCGAGGAACACGTACACGCGCCGACTGACTCTGCCTCCTTTGCTGCGGCGCTTGGGGGGCCGGGCCGGCTTGACTCCGCGGTCGGCCAGGCTCTGCGGGATGACTTCATCGATGACATCGGACATCAGCGGGCCTTTCTCGTACGTGTGGACAGGAAGAAGTTGAGCAACGACACGAGAACGACGATCACGAACAGGACGACGCCGATCGCGGAACCGTAACCGAACTTGAACAACCCGAAGCCTTGCTCGTAGAGAAAGAGGGACAGGGTCTGGCATTGTCGGCCCGCGCCGCAAGTGAGGCCCGACTCGGGCGCCACGAGAAGCGGCTCCGTGAAGATTTGCAGCCCGCCGATAGTCGACATGATGACGCTGAAGACGATGATGGGGCGCAGCGACGGGATCGTCAGGTGCCGGAACTGCTGCCAGCTCGAGGCGCCGTCCACGGAGGCCGCCTCGAACATCTCCCGGGGCATCGACTGCAGGCCCGCCAGGTAAAGCAGCGTGTTGTAGCCGAACCAGCGCCACATGACCATCGCCGAGATGAGGATCCAGGAGCCGAAGTTGCTCGCAAGGAAGTTCACCGACGGGAGCCCGAACAGCCCCAGGACCCAATTGATGAAGCCGAAGTTCTTGTCGAAGATCTGAGCGAAGACGATCGCGGTCGCCGCGACGGAGGTGATGTACGGAACCAGCAGCGCCATGCGGAAGAAGTTCGCCCAGCGCAGGCGTGCATGGTTGAGCAGGTGGGCGAGAAAGAGCGCGAGAAGCAGCTGCGGGATCGTCGAGATCAGGAAGATCCCGAACGTGTTCAGGAGCGCATTCCAGAACCGTCCGTCGGCAAAGAGCTGCTCAAAGTTCCTGAGGCCTACGAACGTCTGCTTTCCAATGGGATTCCAGTCGAAGAGCGAGACGTAGAAGGTGAAGATCAGGGGGAATAGTCCGAAGACGAGGAAGATGATGAAGAAGGGCGCAACGTACGCATAGGGAGCGATCCGCTCGGAGAGCGGGTTGCGGATCCGCGTGGCTTTCTGAACCGGATCCTTGCGCTGTTTGCGGGAGAGAGTGGCTGTCGCCGTTGACACTGTGGTACCTCCGTCGAAGGGGTGGCCCGGCGCTGTCCAGGCCGGGCCACCCGGGTGGGTGGAACGGTCAGCCGCCGATGGCCTGCTTAGCCGAGTGGAGGGCGGTGGCCCACGCCTTATCGGAGGTGACGCCGCCGGCTTCCAGCTGGACGAGGGTGTTGAGGAGCGCACCGTTGATCGGCGTCGTGTCGGGGCCGTTGTAGAACGACGGGAACTTCTGGACGGAGGTGGCCATGACCTTGCCGATCTTCGAGTCTCCAAAGAACGGGTCGGTGTAGTCGAGGACTGACTGGCTTGCGACGGCGGAGGTTGCCGCCGGGAAGGTACCCGACTGCGTGAAGTGGTCCGTTTGGCCTTCGGCCGACATCATCGTCTTGATGTACTGCCAGGCAGCCTCGGGGTGCTCGGCGCGGGCCGGGATGGCAATAACGCTGCCACCCCAGTTGCCGCCGACGCCGGGCACGCTGGCGATGCGCCACTTGCCGGCGGTGTTGGGGGCGTCGGTCTTGATGCCCTTGAGCATCCATGAGGGAGCGACGGTGACGGCGAAGGCACCGTTCGCGCGCCCTGGAGCCCAGCCCGAGGACCACGCCGCGATACCCGCACTGATGCCGGCGTCATGGGTTTTGACGGCGACGTCGAACGCGTCTTTCACCTGGGGGTTCGTGTCGTAGACGAGCTTGCCGTCGGGCGAATAGTACTTCTCGCTGACCTGGTTGACGGTGGAGAAGAAGACGCTGGTCTCGATATTGTCGACGAACGGCTTACCGGTGGCGGCGGTGTACTTCCGGCCCATTGCGATGAAGGAGGGCCAGTCCTTCCACATGGCAGCAACCTCGTCGGGCTTTGTCGGCAGACCGGCCTTCTCGAAGAGATCGGCACGGTACGCGAAACCCAGTCCGCCAACGTCGGTCGGGATGCCGATGATGGAGCCGTCCGTCGCGGTCGCAGCACCAGCGGCCCAGCCGAGGTAGTCGTGGGCGATGTTGTCGCCGCCGAGGGTGCGCAGGTCAATGAAATTGGAGCTGTTCTCGACGAACTTGGGCAGGTCGTCATTCTGGATCATGACAAGGTCGGGGACCTTGCCCCCGGCCAGCGCGGCGGTGAGGGCGGTGGCCGTCTCGGTAGTGCTGCCCACCTCGGTCAGCTTGACCTTCGCGCCGGGCACCTTCTTGGCGTACTCATTGACGCTGTCCTTCGCGTTGATCCCGGTGAAGGACCAGAAGGAGACCTCGGCATTCGGATCAGCCGATGTGGCGCCGCCGCCGGACGACGAGCATCCGGTCAGAGCGACGGCAAGTGCTGCTGCAGTGGCGATTATCGCCGTCGAGCTTCTTTTCACAACAATTCCTCTTCGTCGGGGACTTGCAGGGATCTCAGAGCCATCTGACTCCGGGCTAGAGAACGATCTCTGATCGACAACCGTAGCTTGTCAGCAGGCGCCAGGCAAGAGCAATTCATGCCAATAGTTATCGCGCCGGAGTATCGATCTCTATACTGTTAGACAATAAAGTTTCGCCAAGGGGACGGATGTCGCTGACGGATTCCCGTGCTCGTGGGAGCCTGGAGATCGAAGTCTGGGGCCCTGGCCTCCCGCCAAGATCGAGGCCGCCTGTCCACAACTTTCAGAAGGATGCACGATGCCAAGACCCACCCTGGTGGACGTTGCCAGAATTGCGGGAGTATCCCGCGCCACGGCTGCGCGGGTACTCGCGGGCGAGACGAAGGTCGATGCCAGGATGGCAGCGGCCGTCGAGCGCGCGGCCAAGGAGCTGGGCTATGAGGCCAACAGCGCCGCTCGCATGCTGCGGGGCGGACGCTCGGGGGCGATCGCACTCATCGTCGCCTTCAACGAGCTCGACAGCCTGACAGGTACGTTCTTCACGTCGGTGCTCAAAGGCGCCGCGAAGGGTCTTTACACCGGCGAGGTCCAACCCGTCCTGTTACCGGCCGATCACGAAGATGGCGACCGCATCCCCCGGTTTCTGCGCTCAGGGGCGATTGATGGTGCGATCGTCATCCTTCAGCACGAAATCACGCATCTCGCGCAGGCACTCGCCGACTCCCCCGTGCCGATCGCGTGGGTCGGGCGCCCCCGTGTCGCCCTCGCCCCCGACGCGATTGTCATCGACTCTGACAACTATGGCGGTGGCAGGCTCGCCGCACGGGCGCTGGTCGACGCCGGACGCCGACGGCTGGGGATCATCGCCGGCCCAAGCGACATGGAGCCAGCCCGCGACCGCATCAGGGGCTGGCGTGACGAGCTCGCGCAGCTCGGCATCGAGGACAGCCCGATCGTGCATGGCGAGTTCACCCTTGTGAGCGGTTCGGCGGCGATGGCGCGCCTCCTCAAACGATATCCGGACCTCGACGGCGTCTTCGCTTCCTCCGACCTGATGGCGAGCGGAGCGATTCGGGTCCTCCAGGCCGCCGGTCGCCGCGTCCCGTCCGACGTCGCCGTGATCGGCTTCGACGACGTCTCCATCGCGACCACCATGGATCCAACACTCACGACGGTTCGACAGCCACTGGAGGATATGGGGCGCGTCGCAGCAGAAACCATCCTCGCGGTCCTGCAAGGCCGCGACGTCGACCGGCAGCCCATTCTTGCCACCTCCCTCGTCCAGCGGGAGTCGGCATAACCAAGGACACGGCTTGCGCAGGCGGAGCCCGGCCGGGTTGCGACTTTCCGGGACAGACTGCGTAGCGAGCCTCCCAGCACAGCAAGGATGACGATGACCGAGCTTTCCCCCGCTGCTCCTGCGTCCCCCGCCGTCCCACCGAAGGAGGGGCCCGTCTTTGTGACGGCCACCGATGCCCCGACCTGGGAAGAGGGGCTCATCGTTGGCAGCGGCCGGGTCGGCGCCGTCGCCTATGGTCCGGCTGACGCGATCACCATCTCCCTCGCGCACGAGCGCTATTTCCTCCCCGTGAACCCCAGGCCCCAGGCGCCCGATCTCGCTCCTGTGAGGGGGTGGCTGCGGGACGCGCTCCTCTCCGGCGAAGCCGACGCCGCAAGTGCCGCGCTCGGCGAGGGAGCCCGCGCAAGCGGGTACGGCGACGGCCTGATCTGGACCGACCCGCTCGGCCTCTGCGCGACGCTCACCGTCCGTACCGCCGGCGGCGTCGCCGAGTCGCAGCGGACCATCGATCCGCTTCTTGGCGAGGTCGCAGTTGAGTGGACCGATCTCGAGTTCAGGCGGCACGCACTCCGGCTCATCGCCCCGCACGGTGGCGAGTCCGTCATGCTTGCGCTCGAAGCGGAATCCGCGAGTACCAGCATCGTCGAGCTCGGTCTGGGCGCCGGCGCCGCTACATCCTTTGACACCGGGGTTCCCGACGCCTCCACCGTGGTCAACGCGATTGTCGGCGGCGGGGCTCATGGCGTACTCGTGAGCGATGCAGGCGACGGGGCGACAGCCGTCCGGGCCACCGTCACGGCGGTGACCGGAAAGCCGTGGCAGGTCGAAGGAGACGTCACGCGCTCGAGCGTCCGGACGGGGCCGGGGGCGGCCCAGCTGATCCGGGTCGACATCAGGCTGCCGGGCAACGGGCGCAGGGTTGAAGCGACCAGTGACACGCCGCCGTCGTGGGACGCAGTCCGCAACGAACAGCAGAAGGCGCGTTGCCCCCTGACCGGCGCATCGATGCTGGATCTGCAGGGCGGCTCGTCCGCGTCACGGACAGAGGACCTTTGGGCAAGGGCCCGCGCAGGCGACGGGGGCGCGCGCCGCCGCGTGGTCGAAGCGGCGTATTTGAGCGGCCGGGCGAACATTATCGCCTCCACGGGCGAGCTGCCACCAACCCTGCAGGGTGTCTGGCAGGGCACCTGGCGGCCCGCCTGGTCGGCCGACTACACCCTGAACGGCAACGTTCAGAACGGTGCGATGGCCGGCATGACTCCGACGGGCACCCCGGAGCTTGCCCTGTCGCTCCTGAGCCTCGTGCGGGACCACCTCGACGACTATCGCGATAACGCACGCCTCATCTACGGCGCCGAAGGCATGCTCCTCCCCTCGCGGATGTCGACGCACGGCCGCGCCAACCATTTCGCCGGGCAGTACCCCCATCTGTTCTGGACGGGGTGCGGAGGCTGGGTTCTGCGGATCGTAGCCGATACGGTCGCCACGACCGGCGACCGATCGATCGTCGATGACAGAGTGTGGGAGCTGGCCGAAGGAGTCCTCCGTTTTGCCGAGACTGCGTTGCTTGAGGTCGACGGTGTCCGCAGAATTGTCCCGTCCTATTCGCCCGAGAACACACCGGGGGGCGCCCGGGTCCCCCTCGCGACGGACGCGACGATCGATGTCGCCATCGTGCGTGATGCCGCGCGGGCGACCACACTGCTCGGCCGGGCCCGCGGCGACGACTCCCTGGATGGACGATGGTCACGTGTCCTGCGCGGGCTGCCGCCCTATCGCGTCGCAGCCGACGGTACTCTCGCCGAGTGGCTCGACCCTCAGTGGAACGAGAACATCGCCCACCGGCACGCCTCCCAGCTTTACCCGCTCTGGTACGAGATCGATCCGGCCTTCGAGGGCGACGGCGAGGAGGCAACGCAGCTGCGTGCAGCCGCCTTGGCGACAGTGCGGAACAAAATCGCATGGCGTGCCGAGGCGCCCACCGCGCCGCCCGGACGGATGGAGATGGCATTCGGGCTCGTCCAAGTCGGGATGGCCGCTGCGGCGCTCGGCGATGCGGCGGCGGCCGAGGCATGCGTCAACTGGCTCGCGATTGAGCATTGGAGCCCGGCCCTGACAACAACGCACGATGCGGGCAGGATTTTCAATCTGGACGCCAGCGGAGGTCTTCCAGGTCTCGTTGCCTCGATGTTGCTCGGGTCCAGCACCGACTCGCTGTCGGTGCTGCCGGCCCTGCCCACCGCGTGGCCGCGTGGCAGCGTGACGGGACTGCGCGCACGCGGGGGCCTCGCCGTCGACCGGCTTGACTGGGAACCGCAAGGTGCCTCCTTCACGGTGCGTCGACTTCCTGGAGCCGGATGGCTGGCGCCGCCGGAGGGGACCCGGGTGCGGCTCCCCCGCGCCGCGGCGATCCGCGTTGGCGGCGAGCCGATGACGGATTGCCGCCTGAGCATCGGCGAGCGGCCTGTCCGCGTCGAGCTGGAGTGGCTGCGCGACTAGGGTATTCACTACCCTGCGTCACAGCAGGATTGGCGCGGCCGGACCATTGTCAGAAATCGATCTCTCCCTTTACTCGCGCTGGGATTGACGGTATGAATGTCTCTATGCCACTCCCCCGGGTGATTCACCTCACTACTGATAATGTGTCCGTTCTCCTGACTCAGGCGGCAGGTGGGATGCCCGTGCTTACGCACTGGGGACCCCGGATCCACGCAAGCGACCATGACCTCGTCGAATACGCCGGAACCAGCGTCCGCACGGGGATTGGCGGGGTATCCGATGTCCCATACGAGCCCGGCATCCTGCCCGAGCACTCGCAGGGGTGGGGCGGTCTTCCGGGCATCAGGGCCCACCGTGCGGGCGCCGCATGGTCACCCCGGCTGGTCGCGGCCACGGTCACCCTGGACGGCGAAACACTCGCCGAGGGCGGCGTGGTGCAGCGGCAGGGTGGTCTTGTAAGCATCGCCGCCACTGACAAATGGGCCGGAATCGGAGTCACTCTAGAGATCGATCTCACAGCTACTGGCCTGCTGCGGACGCGGGTAAGCGTACGTAACGAAAGCGATGCGCACGGGCACCTCGAAATAGTGGGGGTGAACCCGGCACTGCGCCTGCCGGGCGATGCGCGCGAAATACTGGATTTCTCGGGCCGCTGGGCCACCGAGAAGATCCCGCAGCGGCACCCCGTCGTCTTCGGGACCCATACCCGCGGGTCCCGCCGCGGCCGCACCGGCCTGGACGCAACAACGGTCGTCGCCATCGGAACACCGGGCTTCGACGCTCTAGCGGGCCGAGTATGGCTCTGCCATGTCGGCATCGGCGGTAACCACGAGCACGCCGTCGAGCGGAGTGACGGGCATTTGGCCTTCCGCGGCGGCGAACTTCTCCTCCCGGGTGAGGTGCGCCTTGCAAGCGGTGAGAGCTACGTGTCTCCTTGGGTCTACGGCAGCTTCGGCGTTGGCCTGGACGCCGCCGCCGCCCGCTACCACGGCTTCTTGCGGGAGCGCTCACGTTCGTCGCGTCGCCCACGACCCGTCACGCTCAATGTGTGGGAGGCCGTGTACTTCGACCATGACTTCGACACTCTGGCAGAGCTCGCGACGCGCGCCGCCGGCCTCGGAGTTGAGCGCTTCGTGCTCGACGACGGCTGGTTCCTGGGCCGAAGGGACGACACCGCCGGGTTGGGCGATTGGAGCCCGGACCCGGTGGCGTGGCCGGACGGCCTCGGCCCGCTCGCCGAGCACGTCCGTGGCCTCGGGATGGAATTCGGCCTGTGGGTCGAGCCCGAGATGATCAATGAGGACTCCGACCTCGCCCGCGCGCACCCCGACTGGATCCTCAAGGCGCGGGGGGAACTGCCGCCACGTTTCCGCTACCAGCAGGTGCTCGATCTGACCAATCCGGAGGCCTTTGCGCATATTCTCGGGGTCCTCGACGGCCTGGTCACGGACCACGGCGTGGCCTACCTCAAGTGGGACCATAACCGCGACCTGATCGACGCGGGCCACCCGGCGACGGGAGCGCCGGCGGTGCACGCCCAAACCCTCGCCCTGTACGGGCTGATCGATGAGCTGCGCCAACGACACCCCGCGCTCGAGATCGAAAGTTGCGCGTCGGGAGGCGGACGCGTCGACCTCGGGATCCTCGAGCGCACCGACCGCGTGCATACCTCCGATAATCATGATCCCCTCGACCGCGCCCGCATGCTCCGCTGGACCGGGCTCCTCGTCCCGCCCGAGATGCTCGGCTCCCACGTTGCCTCAGCCGTCTCCTCCGTCACCGGGCGCACGAGCGATCTGCACACCCGCTGTGCGATCGCGTTCCTCGGCCATTTCGGCATCGAGTGGGACATCCGGGAACTGGAAGACGCGGAGGCAGCCGTCCTTTCGCGCTGGATCTCTGCGTATCAGGAGCACCGGGAACTCATCAGCACCGGCCGTGTCGTTGCCGACGGCGACTTTGACCCTGATGCGCCGGCCCTCCGCGGTGTCGTGGCCGCCGACGGCTCGGAGGCGATCTACACCATCATGACGCCGCCGCTGTCCGCGGATTCACGGCACCGGGTCCGTCTGCCAGGACTCTTGGCAGAGGCGCGGTACCGCGTCGAGGCCGCTAGACCCGACTCGCTCGGCCCTTGGTGGCTGAGCCCACACTGGCTGAACAAGACCACCGGTCTCGACTCCGAAGCCGAGGTGCCCTCCTACTCGGGGAGCCTGCTCCGGGAGGCGGGCCTCGACCTGCTCACTTCGCTCCCTGAGCGGGCGCTCGTCCTGCGGCTGGTCCGCGTCGACGCTTCTACCTAGCAGCCTTTGCGGAAGGAACGGGCCGGCGGGGAGCGGCGGACCCACTGGGGACCACCGGCGCATCCCAGTCGATGTGGTGGCGATAGACCCAGTCGAAGTTGTCAGGCGCCTTCCGGGCGAGTGAGCGGAAGACGGCCTTCAGCACAAGGTCTTCGAAGACCCGCCTGAATTGGCCGCGGACCTTTGGGGCGGCATTCCGGCGGCCCCATTCGACCACTGATTCGGCCCGGTTCCGGCGTTCGTTCTCATAACGGGACAGGGCGCCGGGGATGTCCTCGGTAGAGACGCCCCGAAGCGATCGACCGAGCGCAACGGCGTCTTCAACGGCCATGGAAGCACCCTGCCCGGACGAGGGGGATGCAGCGTGGGCGGCGTCTCCCACCAGGACCAGGCCGCCTCGATGCCAGCGTGGAATGCCCGGAAAGTCGGAGGTACTGTACGGCCGGATCATGCCCTCTGTTGCCCCTATGATCCTTGCCATCGGGGTGCGGTCGCCCGCCACGAGCCGTATCAGCCAGGACTTGCGGGCGCTATGGTCAAGCATGGCTGGATCCTCCGATGACCGCTGAAGAGGGTTGGCGAACCACCAGATCCTGCCTTCCGGATCCTGCATGTAGCAATAGAAGCAGCGCTTTCCGAAGACCATCTTCATGCGGCCCGGTTCGACGTCGACGAGCCCTGCCGGGAGCAGTCCGGCGTCGACGATACCGCCAGTGTTGAGCAGGGGGATGTTGCGGGGAGCCGGGGACGAGGGATCGATCAGCGGCCGCACAGCCGAGTGGAGGCCGTCGGCGCCCACCACCAGGTCTCCGCGCGCGGAGGTGCCGTCCGCGAAAACGGCCGTGACGCCGTCGGCGGCTTCCTTCACGGTAGCGAGCCGCTTGCCGTGCTCGACGCGGATCCCGCGGCGGCCGGCCGCCTCGCGGAGCATGCCATGGAGCTGGGAACGCGTCATGGTCCGCGCGGTGGTGCCGTCAGGGAGGGATCCGCCATAGTCAAAGTCGATGAGGTGTTTTCCGGTACTGCCCAAGTACATGGACATCCGTGGGGTGCTGAAGCCCAGACCGGCGGCGGCACCCTTGAGCCCGAGGGTTTCCAAGGCATCGAAGCCATTGACGGCCACGGTCAGGAAGCCACCCACGCCGTCCGAGGGCTCATTGTAGGCCTCGAACACGGTGGCGTGGTGGCCGGCTTTCTGCAGCGAGATGGCGGTGGCGAGTCCGGCTATTCCGGATCCGATGACAAGACAGTTCAGCACGGTCGACTCCTTTGAAATTTATTTCGTTCGGATGAAAGAAATATATTGGTGCCGCCATGCCCCGTCAATCCTTTCGGTGGGACGAAACAACTTGCTAGTCTCTGGGGGTGGAGAAACAAAGCGCCAGCACGCAGCGCCAGGAATTGCTTGAGGCGGTCTACGCCTCCGGACGCGAGCTTTCGACGGCGGCCGTCATGTTCCACACAAAGCTCTCCGAACTGCGCGGACTGTCCGCAACGGAGGGTAAGGCAATCGACATCCTGCTGCGCTTCGGACCGATGACGGCGGGGGAATTCGGCGAACACTCCGGGCTGGCCCCGGCCTCGGTCACGGGATTGATGCAACGGCTCGAGCACAAAGGCATAGCACGCCGGGTCCGGCACGAAGGCGATAGGCGGAAGGTCCTGATCGAACTGGTCGGCGACCAGGTCAGCCCCGCAATGCCCCACTTTGCCGACTTCATGGGCGGACTGGCGAGCCTCCTGGAGCGGTACAGCGACGAAGAACTGCGCGTCATCGCGGACTATTCGTCCCAAGCCGCGCGGATCCAGCAGGACGCGGCAGGGCGGCTGGGCGCTGCGGGCCGGCCGGGCACTGCGAGCGGCCGCAAGACGAACGACGACGGCTGAAACGAAGCGGATTACACCTTCCTGCCCGGTCGGCCGGCGCCGATCACGTGGCAGATTCGACCGGGAGCCCGGCAGCCCTCCACTCCGGAAAGCCTTCCTCGAGCCGCATCGCGCGGCGCCCGTCGTCGCTAAGCTCACGTACGGCGTCGTCCGCGTACACGCAATACGAGCCCCGGCAATATGCCACGATGTCGCGGCCTTCGGGTATCTGCCGCAGGCGGGCCTTCAGATCATCCACGGGCACTGAAAGGGCACCGGGGATATGCGCCGCGTCATATTCGGTGCGCGGCCTGACGTCGAGCACAACGACGTCGCCCTGCTTCAGCCGCCCTTGCAACTCGTCACGGCTGATAGTGCTCAGGCTGGCACGGTCACCCAGGTATGAGCTGGCAAGAGCCCCCAGCGCGCCGGCATGCGCTTCGGCCGTTTCCCGCAACGCCCGCCATAGCCGCTCCACCGCAGGCCCGGCCAAGGAGTAGTAGATGCGGGTCCCTGAGCGCCTGGAGGTGATCACCCCTGCCCGCAGCAGGCGTTGCAGGTGCTGGGAGGTGTTGGCGACGCTCTGCCGGATCTCCCCGGCCAACTCCTCCACCGACCGCTCACCCTGGGCGAGAACGTCCACCAGTTCCGCCCTCCGGCCGTTCCCCAGCGCCCTCGCGGCCTCGACAAGGACGTCGAATAGCGCTTCTTTGGCCCGATGGTCCCCCATGCCGCACCTCCTTCGGGAATCTATTCAAGAAGTCTCTTGACAAGAGTATGACATCAGGAGTGTTATTCAAGAACCTACTTGAATAAGAAAGGGGGCGGTGGCAATGGCCACCATCCAAACTCCACGAAAAGAGCAGTCCCGCCTACGCGCAGGTGCCGCCCTCATGGCGGTCGCTGGACTCGGATTCGTCGGATACGCCGTGATTTTCTTCGTGCTCAATTTCACGGATGCCTTCCTCGAACTCGGGATAGGCCCGGACCAGGTGGACAAGGGCAAGGACGAGATCGAGGCCTTCAGCCCGCAGCTGTACCACTACATCAGCCACTTGCACATCGCAGTCAGCGGCTTCATCGCGGCAGCCGGACTGGCCGTCGCAGCACTCTCCTGGTACGGGGTGCGTCGCGGTGAACGGTGGGCCTTCGCAACGGCCGTCGCCGTTCCTGTCGTCGGCCTCGGCATTGCACTGCCCGCCCACTACCCCTGGGGCCTGGCGACGCTCGGCCACCTCGGCCTGATCTACCTCGCCGTCCTTGTTTTCCTCGTAGGAGTCGTATTGGTCTTCACTGCCATGCGAGCCCCGGCGAAGGCGTGACGTCCCACCGGATGCGATCGGCGCGGATTCCCCGGACCGGAGGAAGATGACGGAACCGAGACAGCTCAAGCACGTCCCGGAACCGGGTCCCGTGCTGGGACTCCGCCGGAATCTGGCCCAGTTCATCCTGCTCGTCGCCGTCAACGCTTTGGTTGGCGGCACCCTCGGCCAGGAGCGGACCGTCCTGCCCCTGCTGGCCAGCGACGTCTTCCATCTCGACCGGTACAGCAGTGCGCTGACGTACATCCTCGCCTTCGGCCTGTCCAAGGCAGCGACGAACTACTTCGCCGGCACCCTCTCCGACAGGTTCGGCCGCAAGCCGGTCCTCCTTCTGGGATGGCTGGTGGCGATCCCGGTTCCGCTCCTGCTCATCTTCGGGCAGGCATGGGCGTGGATCGTCATGGCAAACGTACTGCTGGGCATCAGCCAAGGACTGAACTGGTCCACGACCGTCGTAATGAAGATGGACCTCGTCGGCCCGTCCCGCAGGGGACTTGCCATGGGCCTGAACGAGGCGGCAGGCTACTTGGGCGTCGCCGTCGCCGCCCTGGCCACCGGCTATCTCGCCTCCGCCTACGGCCTCCGACCAGTGCCGTTCCTGCTCGGCGCGGTATGCATCGCCTTGGGCCTGGGCCTGTCCGTTGCAACCGTGCGCGAGACCCGCGAGCACTCCCTCGTCGAGGCCAGGGACCACGTCGATGCCCACCAGCAGGCAAGCGGCGGGCTTACTAACCGGCAGGTCTTCACCCTGACCAGCTTCCGCGACCGTTCCCTCTCGGCGGTCAGCCAGGCCGGCATGGTCAACAACCTCAACGACGGCCTCGCCTGGGGGCTCTTCCCGATCCTGTTTGCAGGTGCCGGACTGAGCCTCGGGCAAATCGGCATCCTCGCCGCCGCCTACCCCGCCGTGTGGGGCGCCGGGCAGCTTGCCACCGGGGCGGCCTCGGACCGGTGGGGGCGGAAGTGGCTTATCGTCGCCGGCATGCTCATCCAGGCTGTGGGATTGGCGATCGTCGCAGCCTCGCACAGCTTCGGGCCTTGGATGGCTGCCGTTCTGCTCCTGGGATTGGGGACCGCGATGGTCTACCCGACGTTCCTGGCCGCGATCGGCGACGTCGCACACCCCGCCTGGCGGGCCCGCTCCGTCGGCGTCTACCGGCTGTGGCGCGACGGCGGTTTCGCCGTCGGGGCGCTGCTTTCCGGCGTACTCGCGGACCAGTACGGGATCCCTGCGGCTGTCTCTGTGGTCGCCGCGATCACTGCCGCATCCGGTCTCCTCGTCGCCTTCCGTATGCGCGGCAACGACCATACGCCACGATAGAAGACCCGTGGGACAGGATGTGCTGCGCCAACGCTTTGCTTGCAAGGGAGACCGCTTTGCGTGGCTGGCGGGGGTTGGGACTTTGTGCCCTGTCCGCACGCCCCGATGCCATCCTAGGATCGCCTCATGGTTGACAAAAACGTAGTGCCGGAAGCGGAAGAACTCGATACCGAAGAATGCTGGAGGCTGCTTCGGGAGACCGGGGTCGGCCGGCTGGGGGTCATCGTCGATGGCCGGCCCGATGTGTTCCCGGTGAATTACAAGGTGGAAGACAACACGCTGCTTTTCCTCACCGGTGCGGGCACCAAGACGCGCGCAATCGACGACGGCGGCGCCGTCGCCTTGGAGGCCGACGCCGTCAGCTCCGAATTCGGGATGGCCTGGAGCGTCGTCGTCAAGGGAAATGCCATGCGCAGCGATTCAACGAGGGAAGCGCTTGAATCCCTGAGCAAAGCACTGTTTCCTTGGCAGGGAAGCGGGAAGGATCAGTTGTTCCGCGTCGTTCCGGATTCCGTGACCGGCCGCAGGTACTCGGTTACCCCGGGAATGCGCTGGAGGGTCGGTGTGGATGATGCAACCAGGGCGGGAATGGAATAGCCTGCCTCCGGTGCGGCTTTGGCGTGCATCGCATGCCTGGCCGCACTCCCCCGTGAACTTTGGAAAGACCCCTGAACTCTGGAAAGACCGTTGACGTTAGGATCCGGGCCCATGGGCGATGTACCGAATGATGGCAAGATCGATTTCGAGGAATGCTATGAGCTGCTGGCCGCATCCGTCGTCGGCAGGCTCGCTCTCATCGTGGACGGGCACCCCGAAATCTTCCCGGTCAATTTCGTCCTGGAGCGCAGGAGCATTGTGTTCCGCACCGCGGCCGGGACGAAGCTGTGGGAATCCAGGAAGGAAGAGCCCGCCGCCTTCGAGATCGATGGCTACGATCCAGTGGCCGAGGAAGCCTGGAGCGTCATCGTGCGAGGCAGTACCTCGCTGATCGATGACCCGGACGAAAAGTCCGCCGCAGATGCCCTCGGCCTGGAACCATGGCAACCCGGGACAAAATCGCACTATGTGCGGCTCGCACCGCGCGTGCTGACTGGACGCCGTTTCAAGGTCAACGCCCCGGATGTCTGGACCACCCGGCTCAACGACGCGCGCCGAAAGTCCTTCGAATAGTTCCAGTGCACCAGTCACAGACCGGCCCACTTGTCACAGGCCGGCCAGTTGTCACAGCCACTTGTCACAGGCCGGCCCCGGTACACGGGCCCGCTCATGCGCCGGGCCCATTGCCGCGCCGGCCGGCCCCCCGGATGACCTTGTGGAGGAAATCTGCGGCGAAGACCGCCGGGATCGCCAGCACGGCAGCGGCGGCACCGGCAAGTGACGGCGGCGCTTGCCCCAGGATCGCGGCCAGCGGCGGCACGTACAGGAAGAACAACAGGGCCGCCGACTCTGCCAGCACAGCCCAGAGCATCATCCTGTTGCCTGTCCAGCCGAGCTTCCAAGGCGGCCGGGTGGCGCTGCGGCAGGCATATGCATTCGCGAGCTGCCCCAGGACCACGGCCGCGAACGCGGTCCCGGATGCCTCGAGGAGCAAGGGACCGGGTTTCTGTGCTCCGGCACTGAACCATCCGCCGAGGTAGAGCACCAGCGTGAACGCCATCATTTCGGTCAAGGCTTCCACGGGGCCAAGTATGGCGAACACCCTGATGAGCAGCGGCCTGTCCATGAGGTGGCGCCGTTCCGGCGGCCGCCGCATCACGCCCGGGCCGGCCTTTTCGCTGCCGAGGGCAAGTGCGGGCAACAGGTCGGTACCGATGTCGAGGGCCAGGATCTGCAGCACTCCCAGCGCGAGGGGAAAACTTCCCCCGGACAGGGCCCAGATGACGAACGGGGTCAGTTCTGCAACATTGTCGGTCAGATGATAGGTCAGGAAACGGCGGATGTTCGCGTAGGTGGCACGTCCCTGTTCAATGGCAGCGATGATGGTGGAGAAGTCGTCATCGAGCAACACCAGATCCGCCGCGTCCCGGGCCACGTCGGTTCCCCCGACGCCCATGGCGACCCCGACATCCGCCTCGCGAAGGGCAGGACCGTCATTGACGCCATCACCCGTCATCGCCAACACATGCCCGCGGCGCTGCAGGGCGCGCGCCACGAGGAGCTTTTGCTCCGGGGTCACCCGGCTCACGACGACGCCGTCGTGGTCCAGCAGTTCACCCAGCTCCAGTTCGTCGAGAGGAAGGTGCTGCCCGTCGAGCAGGCGTTCCTGGTCCAGGGACAGTCCGATTTCCCGGGCAATCGCCGCAGCCGTCGAGGGGTGGTCCCCTGTGAGCATCGCAACCTTGACCCCGGCCAGCCTGGCTTCGCGAAGGGCAGCGGCGACCGTGGGGCGGGGCGGGTCATGCAGTCCGATGAGGCCGAGCAGGATCAACTCCGATTCAAGGCCCTCAGCAGGGACCGCGCCCCAAGCCCCGGCCGGACCGCCGCTTGGGAGGTCCCGTCCGGCGACCGCGAGCAACCTCAATCCTTCCGAGGCCATCCTTTCGATCGCCAGGCCCACCGCGTCCGGGTCGATCGGGACCGTCCCGGATCCGGCAGGGGCGGCCATTCCGGTGCACAGCGGCAGGACCGTTTCCGGTGCGCCCTTGACGGAAAGCCGTGTCCCGACGAGAACGGACTCCCGCCGTCGGGCAGGGGTGAATGGTGCCCGGGCCATCCCCGCCTGGTTGCCCACCGATCGGGTGGCCTGGAGCCGGCCGGCGAGGGCGTCGAGCGCGGCTTCCATCGGGTCGCCGTCGGGTTGCCAGCCCTCATTCCGGAAAACGGTGCGTCCCCGGGAGGCGAGCGCGGCGGCGCCGGCGGCGAGCCGGGCCAGACCGGTTGCCGCCGGCGTCCCCTCGATGTCTCCCTGGGGATCGTAGCCGCTCCCGGTGATCCTGACTGTGCCCGCCGGAGTCCATAGTTCGACGGCGCTCATGCGGTTTTGCGTGAGGGTGCCGGTCTTGTCGGTGCAGATGAAGGTGGTGGATCCCAGCGTTTCGACGGCCTGCAGGTGCCGCACCAGGGCATTCCGGCCGGCCATCCGTTGCGCGCCCATGGCGAGGGACAGAGTAACCGTCGGAAGGAGGCCTTCCGGGATCAACGCCACTGATACCCCGATGGCGAACAGGAAGGCATCCCGCCAGGGGATCCCGATCATGGCGGAGACCGCGAAGAAGCCTCCGCCGACTATCAGGGCGACGACGGCGATCGTCCTGACTATGCGGTCCAGCTCCAGGTTCAGCGGACTGGGCGGCCGCTTGACCCGGGCTGCCAGTTCCGCGATCCGCGCCAGGCGGGTCGTGGCTCCCGTGGCGAGGACGATGCCTTCGGCATCGCCGTTGACCAGGAACGTGCCGCCGGTTCCCGGGGCGCCGGGGTCCTTGGCCACGGGCTCACTTTCGCCGGTCAGCATCGACTCATCCACCGAGCAGCCCGCCACGACGACAAGGCGGACGTCTGCGGGAATCCTGTCCCCGCCGGTGAGCAGGACCACGTCTCCCGGTACCAGATCCCGGGCCGGTATGCGGCAGCTTTCACCGTCGCGCCGCACCAGCACCTGTGCCGGCAACAGCGCCCTGAGCTTCGCTGCCGCGTGCTCCGCCCTTTCCTCCTGGATGTAGGCGAAGACTCCGTTGATGATGACCACCACGAGAATCGCGATTCCCAGCTGGGGCATTCCCGCAATGAATGCGAGCCCGGAGGCACCCCACAGCAAGAGGGCGAAGAAGTGCACGAACTCGGCGAGGAGCCGCCGCCAGCGCGAGGCCGAACCGGCGTCAGGCAACTGGTTGGGACCATACCGTCGAAGGAGTTCCGCTGCCGCCTCCGTGGTCAACCCGGCGGTAGCGCTCGCCTGCCCCGTCGGCGCGGCTTCCTTCATGGCTTCAGTGGCCCCTGCCGTTGCCGATGCGCAAGACGGCGGCACCAGTGACCCGGTCTGCTGCGAGGTCCATCAAAGCCTTGTTCGCTTCGTCGAACGGGTACGCGGTGGTGGCCGGTCGAAGAGGTATCCGGGACGCGATCTCCATCAGCTCCATTCCGTCCTGCCGGGTATTGGCCGTGACGCTGCGCAACTGCCGTTCCTGGAACAGTTCCTCGCCGTATTTCAGGGGCGGTATGTCGCTCAAATGGATACCGGCAACTGCCAGCGTGCCACCCCTGTCGAGAGCCCGCAGTGCAACGGGAACCAGTTCGCCCGCCGGGGCGAAAAGTATTGCCGAGTCCAATGACACCGGCGGCCGGTCCAGGGAGTCCCCGGCGAAGACTGCCCCCAGTGCCAGGGCCAGGCGGCGGGCATTCTCGGAACGGGTCATCACATAGACCTCGGCCCCCTCGAAGATGGCAATTTGGGCGGCAAGGTGCGCCGATGCCCCGAAGCCATAGATTCCAAGGCGGCCGCCACGGGGAACCGCCGCCCGCCTCAGCGCCCGGTATCCGATGATTCCGGCGCACAGGAGGGGTGCGGCCTCTTCGTCGCTGAAGGCGTCGGGGATCGCGTAGGCGAAGTCCTCCTTGACGACCATGAATTCCGCGTAGCCGCCATCCAGGTCCCAGCCGGTGAACCGCGGGTGGAGGCACAGATTCTCCCGGCCCCCGAGGCAGAAGCGGCAGGCGCCGCAGGTGGCGCCCAGCCAGGCAGCCCCCACCCTGTCCCCGATCCGGTACTTTGTGCAGCCCTCACCGAGGCCGGCCACTTCAGCTACGGCTTCGTGCCCCGGTATGACTCCGGACGCTCTGGGTTGCAGGTCTCCTTCGGCCAGGTGCAGATCAGTCCGGCACACTCCACAGGCCTTGACAGCCAGGAGGAGCTCGCCCTGGCCAGGGACCGGATCCGGACGTTCACCGCCCTTCAGCCGATCGATGCGGACCGGCCCCGGATCGTCCACCCACCATGCTCGCACGGTGCCTCCTCTGCCGGGAAAGGTGAAGTTGGAAGAGCTTCCCTCCCCAGAATCACGTTGCCCCTTACGGGTTCAACAGGGCCGAAAGTCCTCCCGGCGTGGTGCCTCACAGAGTGGCAGGCGGCGCCGGCAGGCCCTGCTCCTATCGTGACTTTCGGCCCTGTTGGCGGGAAGCGGCCGGAACCATCCTTGAAACAGACGCGCTGCGGGATACCCGGGCGCTTCCGGCCACGTTGCTCGACGAGGAGGAAGCAATGGCCCTCACGGAATACGAAAGGCACCAGTTGGAGCTGCTTGCCGAGCAGCTGCTGCAGGAAGACCCCCGACTGGCTGCCAAGCTCTGCGCCCCGACGGTCGACGTCGCGCGTCCCGCCCGCAGGGCGGCCGGCGCTTTCATCCTGCTTGTGGGGGCCTTCGTCCTCATGGCGGGTATCGCCACGCAACTTACGGGCCTGGGCGCCGTGGGGTTCACCATCATGGCGTCCGGCGCCTACTTGGTCTTCAGGCATACCCGCCTGGGGATCAGGCTGCCCCGCGCCAAAGGCCAGCCCGCCGACGATGGCAGTCCCGGGCCCTCGCTGTGAGCCACCCGCTGTGAGCCACTCGCCGGCCGCACACACATTCCACCCCAAACAAAGGAAGACCCATGGAACGCGTAATCGACAAAGTTGCTCTGGTCACCGGGGCTGCCCGCGGCATCGGAGCGGCCACGGCTGCCCGGCTCCACGGGGAAGGCGCGCGTGTGGTGCTGGCCGATGTCCTGGATGACGAAGGCAAAGAAACGGCCGAACGCATCGGTTCGGGCGCGTTGTACGTCCATCTCGACGTGACCTCCCCGCAGGATTGGGAGGCGGCCGTGGCAGCCGCCGTCGACACCTTCGGCGGCCTCAATATCTTGGTGAACAATGCCGGAATCGTCAATTTCGCCTCGATCGAGGACTACACCCTGGAGCAATGGAATTCGGTCATAGCCGTCAACCTGACGGGTACCTTCAACGGGATCAAGGCCGCCATACCCGCCCTGAAGAAGTCCAAGGGCGGGTCCATCATCAACGTTTCCTCGACTGCGGGCCTGCGCGGCTACGAACAGATTCCCGGCTACACGGCCTCGAAATTCGGAGTCCGCGGCCTTACCAAGAGCGCCGCACTGGATCTGGGCCGCCACGGCATCCGCGTCAATTCGGTCCATCCCGGCGTCATCTCCACCCCCATGACCGCCGGCATGACCTTGGACATGAGCCATGTTGCAATCAGCCGGATGGGGCACCCCGGCGAAGTCGCCGAGCTCATTCTGTACCTCGCCTCGGATGACTCGTCCTTCGTTACCGGAGCCGAATTCGTCATCGACGGCGGCGACACCGCCGGCACTGTCACGCCGCCGGCGGCGGGCTGAGCCAGCGGTCTGCTGAACAAGCGTCCTGCTGAAGAAAACGTCCTGCTGAAGAAGGAAGGAACAGCCATGTACTGGAATACGCAGTTGGGCGTCTGGGGGTATGTCTTCATGGCCGTGACAATGCTGCTTCTTTGGGGGACGGTAATCACTGCCATCATCCTCGTTGCCCGCTCCCTGGCCAAGCCGCAGGACCGGCACAACCCGCCGGCCGGATTCGCTCCGCCTCCGGCTTCCCGCCCCGCGGAAGAGATCCTGGCCGAACGCTTCGCCCGCGGCGAGATCGGTGCCGAGGAATACCAGAAGTCGATCGCGGTGTTGCGCGGCCGCCCCCAGCCCTAGCCACAACCCCCTGTCCGGGAGCACAGTGTTGCTACCCAGCCCATCAACATCGCCAAGCCAGGAGGAGCAGTGGACGGCAATTCACCGGATCAACACCGGATCATCGTCGGTGTGGACGGCTCCGACGCCTCAATCGAAGCCCTCCGGCAGGCCCAGAAGCTGGCGGTCCCGCTCGGGGCCCGGCTGGAGGCCTCCGCCTATTGGGACTATCCCCAGGCGTATGCCAGCTATGTGGCGGTGGGTATCGGGCAATTCGAGGAAGCTGCGAACACTATTCTCCGGGAGGCCGTCGAAAAGGCCTTCGGGCCGGAGCTGCCGGACAACGTCGTGCCCCGCCTGGTCCGCGGCCATCCGAGGGACATGCTCGTCGAGGCCAGCAAAGACGCTGACATGATCGTTGTGGGCAGGCGGGGCCACGGGGGCTTCGGCGGACTCCTCCTCGGATCCGTCAGCTCGGCAGTGGCAGCACACGCCCACTGCCCGGTGCTTGTCGTCCACACCCCGGAAGACAGTTGAGTTCAGTGTCGGGCATTGTTGCCGGCTACGACGGCTCCGACGAGGCAGCTGCTGCGGTCCGCTGGGCCGCGCACCAGGCCTTCCTGCGGGGAACAGGACTCAGCGTGGTGCACTGCTCCGTGTGGCCTGCCTTCACCCACGATCTTGGGCCCGTCCCCGGGATCGCGGACAGCGGCCTGCAGCATGCGGCGGAGGCGGTCGCGGCCGAAGGTGCAGCCATCGCCCGGGAAGAAGCCCCTGCCGTGGCGGTCGGTACAGTCTTGAAGTTCGGTTGGCCCGCCGCTGTCCTGAAGGAGCTTTCGGCCGACGCGACCATGCTGGTCGTGGGCAGCCGGGGCATCGGCGGCTTCATGGGCCTGCTGGTCGGATCGGTCAGCCTGGAGCTGGCAGCCACGGCGGACTGCCCGGTCGCCGTCGTCCGCGGTACCGGTTCCGGTCCCGAAGGCGGCCCCGTCGTCGTCGGCGTCGACGCCGAGCATGCCGCTTCCGCGGCCGACAACCGGCACTGGGAGGAAGCGGTCCGCAAGGCCTGCGTCCTTGCGACGCTCACGGAATCGCCGCTGCTCATCGTGTCCGTGCAGCACCGGCAAGGTGCGTGGCACCGCACCCCGGCGCCGGCCAGGCCGCGCCGCCCGGAGGAAGTCCTTGACGACGCCGAACGCACGGTGCGCCGGTGGTCACCGGCACTCGATGTCCGCACCCGGATGCTCACCGGCACCTCGGTTGCCGGGACTTTGCTGGACGCCGCCCACGGTGCCAGCGCCGTGGTTGTTGGCACCCATTCCCGCAGTGTCCTCAGCGGAAGCCTCGGCTCGACCGCGCACGCAGTGCTTCATCATGCTTCGTGCCCGGTATTGGTTGTCCGGACCGCGGACGCTCCTGGCGGGCCGGTCCCCTGACCGCCAGGTTTCCTGGCCGTGACCGTTTCCTAGCCGTGACCACCGATACGTGACCACCGTCCGCGGGAGGCGGCGCCCCAAAGCCGGCCTCCCGCATGGGGTGCTTGTCCCTACCGGTGCTGGTCCGGGCGGATCCTCGTAATGATGGTGGGGCACGGCAGTTGCGAGAGCACAGCATGGGCGGTGGAACCCATCAGCAGCCGCTTGAACGCGCCCCTGCCCCGGCTTCCCAGGACCAGCAGGCCGGCGTTTCCGGCGGCTTCGACGAGGGCTTTCGCGGGCGCTGTATCGACTACGAGAACTTGGCGGACAGTCAGGTCAGGGTAGTTTTCCGCAAGGCCCGCCGCGGTTTCGGACAGGATCACCCGTTCTTCTTCCGCGGCGAGTTCGGCGAGGTCGCTGCCAGGCATGCCCTTGGGAACTTTGAAACGCGGGCTTCCGAACGCGTGCAGGATCGTCAGTTCCTGGCCTTCACGGTCCGCCTCCGCCGCCGCGAACGCGACCGCCTGGGTGGCCTCCTCGGACCCGTCCGCACCGACCAGGACGCCCTGCCGCCCGCCGTCGCCGGCGTTCGTTCCGATGACAGCCACCGGACAGTGTGCGACGGCGGCAATCTGCAATGCCCTGTCTGTCACCGCTCCGCCGAACCAGGACTCCCCGGAGCCGATGACCACCATCGAGGCGTTCCGGGATTGCTTCCGCAGCGAATATCCGGCGCTTCCAGAAACCAGCTTGGTCGCAAGGTCCACTGAGGGTTCCGCCTCCACGGCCCGGGCTTTGGCCTTCTCAAGCAACTCGGTCCCGTACTTCCTGACCGTTTCCATGCTGGCGTAGTTCTCGTAAGACGGAGGGTAGTCGATGGCGTGGACCAGGACCACCGGCAGCTTCAACGCTGCCGCCCTGTGCATGGCCCAGGCAAGGGCCGCCTGGCTTGCATCGGTGTCGTTGACGCCGACGATAATTGGATTCTTCATGGTGTTTCCCGTTCCTCGTCCAAGGATTCCGCGGACCCTGCACAGGCCCTGCAGACCCAGTCTCCCGTTGCTGTCCCGTCCGGATTAGGGCCGGAAGTCCCGCCGACGGCGGAGCGCCCTGTCGCTCCCGGCGCCGGCTACGGTTCCGCAGGACTTTCTGCCCTACCGGTCCGCGTGCCCTGGAACCTACCCTCGGTCCATGGATACTCCCGCCTCCGCTTCCGACACCACGTCCCTCACCGTGCACGACTGCTGGAAATACCTTGGGACCGCTTCCGTAGGAAGAATCGCCTTGGTCAGCAGCGGCGATCCCGAAATCTTCCCGGTCAACTATGTTCCGGACTACGGCACGCTGATCTTCCGGACCGGTCCAGGCACGAAGCTCGACGCCGTGCAAAGCGGAAAACCGATTGCCTTCGAAGCGGACGGCCTGAACCGCTACGGCACCATTGCCTGGAGCGTCGTCGTCAAGGGAACCGCCGAACTTGTTGACGATGTGGCGGAGCTACAGGAGGCCGCCGGCACGTCGTTGTCCCCTTGGGAAGCCGGACCCAAGGACAACGTGGTCCGGATAATCCCCACCGGGCTCAGCGGACGGCGCTTCGTCATCAGCGATCCGGTGCAATGGTGGCCCCCTCGCACACCGGACACGCTGTCCCAGAGCGACGGCGACGCCTGAGCCGCCGGCGCCGGGTGGAACAGGAGTCCGGGAATGGCTTCCGGAACGGGGATGTCCATGCCGATCCTGACGCTCACCATGAACCCTGCCTTGGACATCAGTACTTCGGCGGACTCAATCTACAGCGGCCACAAGCTTCGGTGCGGCAGCAGCCGGATCGATCCCGGAGGCGGGGGCGCGAATGTCGCCCGGGTGATCCATCGGCTGGGCGGGCAGGCTGTGGCCATGTACACAGCGGGCGGCACCACCGGAGATACCTACCGGCACCTCATGGAAGCAGAAGGAATCCCCGTGCTCGTCGCGCCCGTGCGCGGGAGCACCCGGCAGAACTTCACTGTTGACGAACTCTCCACCGGACGGCAATTCCGCTTCGTGCTTGAAGGGGCCGAACTCAGCGGGCGCGAGTGGCGCAACTGTCTGAGGCTTGCTGCCCGTGCCGTTCCGGCACATGGATACGTCGTTGCGAGTGGCAGCCTGCCACCCGGGGCGCCCGTGGACTTCTACGCCAGGGTTGCGCAGATGGTGCGCAAGGCAGGGGCCCGCTGCATCGTGGACACCTCCGGACTTGCCCTTGCGGCAGCTCTCGGGGAGGGCGTCTTTATGGTCAAACCCAGCCGACGGGAGCTCTCCGAACTTGTCGGGGCGGACCTGAACGACGAACGAAACCTGATGGAAGCCGCGTCCGGCCTCATCGCACAGGGCTCCGCGGAGTATGTGGCCCTGACCCTCGGCGAAGACGGAGCCCTCCTGGCGTCCGCCTCCGGTGCGGCCCGGATAGCTGTGCCACCCGTCAAGGTCGTCAGCGCGGTCGGGGCCGGGGACAGCTTCCTGGCCGCCTTCGTGTTGCGGCTCGCGCAGGGAAACCCGCCGGAAACCGCGCTGAGGACTGCGGTTGCGGCCGGGAGTGCCGCGGTTCTGACGCCGGCGACCGAGCTATGCCGCCGGGAAGACGTCGAACGGCTCGAAGCGGACATGGGACCAGCCGGCGGTGGCCCGTTGATGCCCTATCCGGCCACGAAAGAGGGAAGTGTGGACTGATGGCTCCCGTCAGCCGGCGGACGGCGCTCCTGATTGGCGGGCTCGGCCTGGCCGGAATGGCCGCCGGTACGGTGGGCGCTATCCTCACATCGGGCTCCGGGCCGGCATCGCCCGGCGGGGATGGACTGCTGGAACCGCCGGTAATCCGCAGTTCCGCCGGGCGTCTTGACGTCCGTTTGGAGGCATCGCCCGCAACCGTACCGCTTGCCGGCCGTGCGGCGTCGTGCTTTGCATACAACGGGGTGGTCCCGGGTCCCACATTGCGGATGCGCCCTGGCGACTCCTTGGCAATCAGGCTCGTCAACTCCCTCCAGGACCCGACAAACCTGCACCTGCACGGCCTGCATGTCACGCCGCAGGGCAACGGTGACAATGCCTTCATCTCCGTTGACCCCGGAAGCAGCTTCGACTACGAGTACCGGATACCCGACGACCACCCCCCGGGGGTCTACTGGTACCACCCGCACCATCACGGGAACGCAGCCGATCAGCTTTTCGCCGGGCTCTTCGGAGCGATCATCGTCGAGGACCGGGTTCCCGCCGCGGTGAGCCGCGAACGTGTCATGGTGGTTTCCGACACCACCCTGGACGCGGGCGGCACGGTCCTGCCGCCGTCGGCCATGGAACGGATGGCAGGCCGCGAAGGCCAACTGCTGCTGCTCAATGGCCAGCTCACTCCCCGCCTGGAAGCCCGCCCGGGCGAACATGAACGGTGGCGGATCGTCAATGCCTGCGCGTCCCGCTACCTGCTGCTAAGCATGGAGGGCCGGCGGCTGCGTGTCCTTGGCATCGACTCGGGCGCGCCGGATCCAGCGGATCCGGCGACGGAAATACTGCTCGTACCCGGCAACCGTGCGGACCTGCTGGTGACGGCGGCTCCCGGCGACGTTCTCCTGACGACGGCGCCCTATGGAAGGGGCATGGGCATGCCGGGCTTCCCCGGTCCCCTGTCCCCGGACAACCCGGTGGCTCTCGCCACCTTCCGGGGAACCGGTGATTCCGGGCCTCCGCCGGAGCCTGCCTTCGAACGTCCAGGGCCCGAGGACCTGAGGTTGCTTCCCGTTGACGCACGGCGGCACCTGCTGTTTGGTGGAGCGGCCATGATGGGCATGATGGACTTCACGATCAACGGCAAACACTTCGACCCGGCGAGAACCGACACCATCGCCACGGCAGGAAGCGTCGAGGAATGGACGCTTCTTAATGCCGGCCCGATGGATCACCCGTTCCATCTGCACGTCTGGCCGATGCAGCTCGTGGAAGCAGGCGGAGTGGCCCCGGCTGCCGTGCTCTACCGGGACGTCGTGAACGTGCCGGCCGGAGGACAGGTGAGGGTCCGGGTTGCTTTCAGGGACTTCACGGGAAAGTCCGTCTATCACTGCCACATCCTCGACCACGAGGATTCCGGGATGATGGGCGTCATCGACGTCCGCTAGCCAGCTTCCCGCACGGATTCCTCATCCCGCATGCGGTGAGCCCCGGTCCCCCCGCTGCGACACGAGCAGGGCCCGGAGCTCTTCCAACAGCTTCAGCTGCTCGTTGTTGACGGCCATGAGCCGGTCGATCTCCGACTTTGCAAGGACATCCGTCTCGTAGTCGTGCTGGGCCATCGCGGCCGCTATGGCGTCCTGGCGTTTGGCGGCAATCAGCAGGATTGCGCCCTGGAGGCCCGCCAACATGGACAGGAAAAGGTTCAGAAGGATGAAGGGGTACGGATCCCATGCCTGGGAACCGTACACGTAAGTGTTGATCGCCGCCCAGGCCGCCATGAACGCCATGAACAGCCCGACGAAGGTCCAGCTGCCCATTCCGTTGCGGAGTACGTCCGCGGCGCGTTCGCCCCGGGTCAGCTCCGCTTTGTGCTGCCCGTGCCAATTTCTTCCCCGCTGGTTCATAGCCACAGGGTAAGGTCCGTTGCATCCCGAAGCGAGGAAGGAAGGCCTCAAGGCCCTGTTTGGGCATGCGCTGACGGACGGAATTGTTTGCTACGGAATTTCCTGGCGCGCAAGGGCCTTTGGGACGTTCACAGAACAGCGAAAGCTTCGTACGCTCACACCATGGACACCGTCATCCAGACTGTCGACCTCCACAAGAACTTCGGCCGCGTCAAGGCCCTCGATGGCCTCGACCTCGAAGTCCACGCCGGCGAGATCCACGGCTTCCTCGGCCCCAACGGCGCCGGGAAGACCACCACTTTGCGCATCTTGCTCGGCCTCGCGCGCGCGTCGTCGGGCACCGCTACGGTGCTTGGCCTGCACCCATGGGCGGACGCCGTCGCGCTCCACCGGCGCGTCGCGAACGTGCCAGGCGACGTGAGCATCTGGCCCAACCTCTCCGGCGGAGAAGCGATAGACCTCCTTTCACGACTGAGCGGGCGCGCCGAAGACCGCGAAGGATACAAGCGTCGCAAGAAACAGCTGTGCGAGATCTTCGATTTCGATCCGAGCAAGAAGGGCCGTGCCTACTCCAAGGGCAACCGGCAGAAGGTCGCCCTCATCGCCGCCCTCGCAACAGACGCCGAGCTCTACCTCCTCGACGAGCTTACCAGCGGACTCGACCCCCTCATGGAGGCCGTCTTCATGCGGGAGGCCCGGCGGCTGGTGCAGGAGAACGGTGCAACGGTGCTGCTCTCCAGCCATATCCTGTCCGAGGTGGAGCATCTTGCGGACCGCGTAAGCATCATCCGCTCCGGGCGGATCGTCGACGGCGGCACCCTCGAAACCCTCCGGCACCTCACCCGGACGGAAGTCTCCTTCTCGGCGGACAGCGTCGAAACCCACGCCCTCGCGGCCCTCACCCAAGTGCACGACCTCGTCGTCGCCGACGGCCGCGTCAAGTTCGGCGCCGATTCCGACAGGGTCCACGAAGTGCTCCCTCTGCTCGGCACCCTGGGGGTCAAAGACCTCCTCGTCGCCCCGCCGTCGCTGGAGGAACTGTTCCTGCGCCACTACGGGGACCAGGTCATTGAACCGGTGCAGGAAGCGCACGACGGCGCCCGTCGCCATCGCGGGCATCGTGCGGCCGCGGGGGCGGGAGCCTAAGGTGGAAGCACTCTGGATCCTGTACCGGCAGCGGCTGCGCCGGGATCGATGGCAGCTGGCCAGCTGGGTCCTTTCGATCGGCGTCCTGGCACTCTTCGCCGTCGCTGCCATCGCGAAGTCCTTCGGTGATGAGGCGGCGCGCGCCGAAATCCTCCGCCTCGCGACGGCAACCCCGGCGATCCTGCTGCTTCGCGGCCTCGCCCGCGGACCGGAGCTCGGCTCCTTCACGTTCTTCGAGATCTTCGCGTTCCTTGCCTTGCTCGCCGCTTTCATGAACACGTTCATGGCCGTGCGCCACACACGTGCCGAGGAGGAGGCCGGCCGCGCCGACTTGGTTTCCGCGACGGCGGCCGGTCGTTGGGCTCCGCTTGCGGCAACAGTGCTCCACGGCATCGCCGCCAACATTCTCGTCGCAATTGCCACTGCGCTTGGCTTCGTGGGAGGCGGGCTTGATCCGGCCGGTTCGGTCGTCGCCGGCTTGGCCACAGGCGCGGTCGGGTTCGCGTTCCTTGGCGTGGGGCTGCTGACCGCCGAGTTCTTCAGCACTTCCCGCAGCGCCAACGGAGCATCTTCGGCGCTGGCCATGGTCGCCTATCTGCTGCGCGGCTTCGGCGACGCGACGGGCGAGGTCAGCGCCGACGGCATGACCATGACCGCTGCCTGGCCGAGCTGGCTCTCGCCCATCGGATGGGGCCAACAGACGTTCGCCTACACGGGCAACCGGCTGTGGCCATTGCTCCTGCCGCTCGCGCTTGGAGTTGCCTGCACAGCCGCGGTGGCCGCAGTCATGGCCCGGCGGGACGTTGGTGCGAGCATCCTCACCGGCCGGGCAGGGCGGGCGGACGCGCCATCCACCCTGCGCGGCGCGTTCACCCTCGCGCTGCGCCTCCAACAGGGCGCGATCGTTGGCTGGTGCGTCGGCGGCCTGGCCACAGGTGTTCTGACCGGCTCCCTCGGATCGGCAATACAATCCGCGATTACTGACAATCCCCAGGTTACCGCGGTCCTCCGTTCCATGATCGAGGCACAAGGGACCTCCATGACCCAACTCCTCGTGGCTGCCCTCTTCGAAGTGGCAGGTGTCCTTGCCGCTGCCTGTGGCCTCCAAGCCGTGCTGAGGCTGCGCCAGGAAGAAGCAGCCGGCACGGCAGAGCAGGTCCTGTCCCGCCCTGTAGGGCGCGTGCGCTGGCTCGGGAGCTTCCTTGGTCTGGGCGCGGCTTCAGTCGTACTTGTCATGGCGTTCACGGCTCTCGGCGCATGGCTCTCCCTCGTCGCTTCCGGCGACACGTCGAGCGCGGTCGGTGAGGTGTGGCTGACCGCGGTCAACCAACTCCCGGCCGCCCTGATCTATCTCGCCCTCCCGGCCGCGGTCTTCGTCATCTGGCCGCGCGCCACCATTCCGGCCGGATGGGCACTGCTGGGCCTCGGCGTCGTCGTCGGTATCTACGGAAGCATGCTCGGCTTCGACCAGACAGTCCGGGACCTCTCGCCCTTCACGCACTCACCGGTCACCACCGCTGCCGGAACGGACTGGGGCGACGGGTTCTGGATGCTCGGCATCGCCGCAGCCCTGACACTTCTCGCCCTGCTCGCTGTGCGCCGCCGGGAGGTCGGCTCGGCGTAAGCAGGCACCGGTTATTGCCGGAACAACTCTGTCGAGCGTCTCGAAGGCCGCCAGTGAGCGGTCCGCCTGCCGGGGCCCAGAGAACCCCTACCGGACCCGATGCCTGGCGGCGGGGTTTAGGGCACACTGGAGCCGTGAGCGGAATCCGGTGGGTGCTGCACGTCGATCTCGACCAGTTCATCGCGGCGGTCGAAGTGCTGCGGCGGCCGGAACTTGCGGGCAAGCCGATCATCGTGGGCGGGCGGGGTGACCCGACGGAACGGGCGGTGGTGTCCACCGCCTCCTACGAGGCCAGGGCGTTCGGCGTGGGTTCGGGAATGCCCTTGCGTGTTGCCGCGCGCAAGGTGCCGGACGCCGTGATCCTGCCCGTCGACTTCGAGGCGTACCTGGCGGCTTCCGAAACGGTGATGGCCACACTGCGCGAACAACCCGGTGCCACGGTTCAGGTGCTGGGGTGGGACGAGGCCTTTGTGGGAGTCGAAACCGAGGATCCGGAGGCCTACGCCCGGCAGGTGCAGTCCGCCGTCCTGGAGCGGACGCAACTGCATTGCAGCGTTGGCATCGGCGATACCCTGGTCAGGGCCAAAGTCGCCACCGGCTTCGGTAAGCCGGCCGGCGTCTTCCGCCTGACCGCCGGGAACTGGCTCGACGTCATGGGGAGCCGCCCCACCAAGGAGCTGTGGGGCGTCGGTTCCAGGGTCTCGGCCCGGCTTGCCAAACACGGCATCAACACCGTTGCCGAGCTCGCCGCGTGCGACCCCCAGGACCTGGTTCCGGAGTTCGGCCCCAGGATGGGCCCGTGGTACGCGCAGCTTGGACGCGGGGAAGGCGCCAGCGTGGTGGATGACACCCCTTGGGTTGCCCGTGGGCACAGCCGGGAGACCACCTTCCAGCACGACCTGACCGATCCTGCCGAGGTGGAGGACGCCGTGCGGGAGCTGGCGGCGCACGTCCTGGAGGATGTCGTGGCCGAAGGGCGGCCGGTGATCGGGCTCACCCTGAAAATCCGGTATGCGCCATTCCTCACCACGACCCATGCGAAAAAGGTCCCGGAAACCTTCGACCGGAACGAAGTCCTCGCGAGGGCCCTGGACCTCGCAACCGTCATCGAAACGGGCCGACCGATCCGGCTCCTTGGCCTGCGTGCCGAAATGGCCATGCCGGACGATGCCCGGAAAGGACACACGCCGACGCGCGGCGGCTGGTGACGGCGTCGGCCCTTGTCCACCTGCTCCGCGGCGCCCACACTTGGTGCTAGCCGTTCCGGCTGGCGGCGCGCCCTGCGAGGAGGAACCATGGGCAACAACAATGACTTGCGGCAGGCGTACGTGCGGCTTATCGCCGCCGTCGAAGCCAACGACGGCGATGCGCTGGCGGAGACCGTAGACCCGGACATTGTGGACCACGCCCCATTCCCCGGCCAGGCGCCGGGCCTCCCCGGGATTGCCTTCTGGATGCGGGGACTGCATGCGGCCCTGTCCGGCCTCACGGGAACGGTCGAAGACACCGTCGTGGAGGGCGACAAGGTCGCTGCCCGGGTGACGTGGCGGGGAACGCACACAGGGCCGTTTGTAGGCGTCGCAGCAACCGGCAAACCGCTGACGGTGGTGTCGATCCAGATCCTGCGTTTTCAAGGGGGCCGCGCCGTCGAATGGTGGGGCGTGCCGGACCTGTATGGCGCCCTCACACAGATGGGCGGCCATTTCGAACCCGGGGCGGAGTGACCGCGTTTCGACCAGGCTCCCCGTGCCGACTCCCCTGTTGCGCCTGTTGCGCCTGTTGCACCTAGGCTTCCACCATGCCGGGGCAGTCCACTGCGGATCCCGTGTGCCAGGGCCGGATAGCCCGCTCCTTCTGCAGGAGTGGACCGTGGAGGCGCTGCGGTACGGGAAGCTGCGGGGCTGGCGGCAGCGGAGCGGCGGAAGGGGCAAGCTGCCTTGGAGCCGCCGGGCCATCCGGTAATGGTCCGTGGACCGGGACCTCCGGGCACAAATCGGTGATCAGGCCCATTCCGGCATACTCGCGCACGTCGCGGATGCCGCACACCACGGCGGGTTTGTCGGGAAAGGACATCGAAACGGCCACCACGGTCCCGTCCGGCGCCTTGAGCCTGAATTTGAAGCTCTCGTCCTCGTCGATGAAAACTTCAAACATACCGGTCATACGTATCCTCCTGAACGGCGGGCGGCTGAACGCCCGCAAGGTCTCGACGGGTCCGGAACGCAGCGGCTCGCTTCGGACATCATTGTCCGACTGCGAGTGATACCCGCCACACCGTGTTGGAAACCAACCTAAAGGGCAAGGAGCCCGGCTGACTAGGGCCGTTCCGGGAATGCGGGCGGACTTTCCCAATGCGACCGCGTGCGGCCAATGGTTCCTCGTATTCAAAATACGGACGAGACGTTCAAACTTGTGGACGTGGGATGGTGCTTCAAGCGACAGGATCAGCACAAATCGCCAGTGCGCCGCGGAACCGGCACTGTACTTCCGCCGCGGCAAGGAACCCTCCACGTCCAGGATGCCGATGCCCGATGACGACGGGGCGCTCCTCCCCGACATGGTGGACTGACTCCTTCCGGGTACGACGGCGGCAGGCCGGTTACGCGGGCAGCCCCCGTTATTGCGCCTCCGGCACCGGTTCGATGCAGGCCACCGCGAAGGGTTTGCTCGCCGACCGCCGCAGCGGGTGACGCAGGCGCACCTGGTACGCTCCGTCCCGGAACGTGGCCCGCGGGTCCATCTGCACTACCAGTAGTGGCTCGGCGCGGCCGGCGTCCAAACGTACGAGCATGCCGGCTCGCTGGCCATCGACGTACAGAGGGGTCGCCGGCTCCACGGCGGTCTCCTTCAGCCGGCCCCGATGTTCCGCCGCCGCTGCCAGGAAGAGGATTCCGTGGGCGAGCCCGACAGCCTTCAGTGGGACGACCCCAGGTGCAGGACCGGCTTGCTGTACCGTGCGGGGCGGAATCTGCTGTTCCTGTGCTGCGGCACTGGCCGCCTTCACGAGGCGGGCGCATTCCTTGCAGGGGGTGCGCGCCCCGACGTCGGCAAGCATTGCCACCAGCAGTCCCCTGGGGGCGGTTCCCCATTTGTCGGCCACAGAGGGGCACCACCTGCGGTGGTACACAGCCCCGCGCTTCATCACGTAGACCTGATCGTCGCCGATAAGCGGCACGCCCTCGCGCCAAGCCGCCGGTTCGACCGGCCTGAGGTCGCCGAGGTTCCCCGCCTCGTAGGAAGCGGGACGGCCGGGTCTGAGGTATTTGCGGATCAACGGATTGATCCGGCGATGTGGTGTTGGAATGACGGGGCCTCTCCATCCGGCGGGAGCGGGTTCCGCCCGCTCCCCTGACTACCCCCTGTCCAGTCTGCTGGCTTTTTGCCCGGGTTGCCAGTCGGCGGCCGCGGCGGAGCCCCAGGGAGGACGCACTCCTGCATGAAGAACTTGGTCCTCCCATGACCCCGGGCGACGACGGATTAACGTCGGCGTCCCCCGGTGACAGCACGTGTCGTTTCCCGTTGTGGCCATGAAACGGTGACCGTAATCTCAATCCAGCCAAGGCAGCCAGCCCGGGCAGGGGACCTCCTCCCGGGCTTTCCAACCACCTCCGTTCATGGCCCAGGCCGTCATATGGGCCTGCCCTCTCCCAAAGGATTTCCCCGTGTCATCACCCCACGACAACACCTCGACTACCCGTATCGTTGCCGGTGAGAGCAACAAGCCCAAGGCCGGGCGCGGCCTGAAAGTGGGCATCGCCGTCGGCCTGGCCCTGCTGGTCGGCGGCGGCGCCGCGGTCGCTTCGGCGGTCGCCCGGAACAACGCCGCCCCGGCAGCCGCGCCCTCCCCGGCCGCCGAGCTGCGCCTGGGCTACTTCGGCAACGTCACCCACGCCCCGGCCCTGGTGGGGGTCAGCAAGGGATTCATCGCCAAGGAACTCGGCGCCACGAAGCTGAGCACCCAGGTCTTCAACGCCGGCCCGGCCGCGATCGAGGCCCTGAACGCCGGCGCGATCGACGCCACCTACATCGGCCCGAACCCGGCCATCAACTCCTTCGTCAAAAGCAACGGCGAGTCCATCCGGATCATCGCCGGTGCCGCCGCCGGCGGCGCGCAGCTGGTCGTCAAACCCGGGATCACCTCAGCCGCCGGTTTGAAGGGCAAGACCCTGGCCTCCCCGCAGCTGGGCGGCACCCAGGACGTGGCGCTGCG
>NZ_QRCU01000013.1 GCF_003369445.1 Arthrobacter silvisoli | reverse complement strand
TGAGTATGTCAACTCTATTTGGCCCCGGTAGGACGGTTATTTCTGGCCCCGGGGCTTCTCACGGCATCCTGTTCCCGGGCTACCCCGTCTGACTCGACCCGATAACGCCCCGCCAGGTCCTCCAGTGGACAACGCATCCCACAGGAAGACGCGAAGCTCGGTAGAGCGCGAGGAGCTCTATCGATGGGCGTCGAGAACTGTCTCGCTGCTTGTCTAATGCGCGGGCCAGCAAGGATTGTCCGTGGTCATCATTTAGGTTCGACTGACTTGGTAAAAAAATACCGGACGCTTCCCTTTTTCCTATGGAACAATACCTTTGGTATTTTTCTAAAAAGCGACCGCTTGACCTTGTTTCGTAGTTTGTTGCCCCCTACCCTTAGCTCACATCTGAAATTGGGGAGGACTAGTGTCATGAAAGCCAAGGCTAAATTCGCAATTTCCGGGGTAATCGTTTTAGGTGCCGCCGCCGCTGTTGTTGCCCTGGCGCCTGCCCCCCAAGCTCGGGATGCCTCCCGGGTCATCCCCTCACTAACACTGCCGCAGCAGCCTTCGGATAGGGTGCCAGCGGCCGTTTTCAGCATCCTGGACAAGGACCTGAACATCGACCCGGCCCAGACCCGCCGGCTGGGAAGCGTCGGTACGGTTACCTACTACGCAGCAGCCCCCGGCGACAAGATCTGCATGATCCCGGTCGACAGCACCGGAAAAGACAATGGCTTTATAGGGTGCACATTGTTGGACAGCATCGAATCGGCCGGCCTGAAATTCGAAAATGCCGAACGCACTGAAGCCGTTTGGCTAGTGGTGCCTTCAACCGCTGACAAGAGTCTTGACGAGGTCAAAAACGAACCTGGTTGGACAAAGCAAGCATCTAACTTCCTGGTGAGGACTAAATGACAGCCTCAATCTCTGAAGGGAATTGGGTCTGTTGAGAAAGCTGAAGACAACTGTCGCTGCTGGCCTTGCAGCCGCTGGCCTCCTACTCGCCTTCGGATCGGGTTCCGCAAATGCCTATGGCTTCGGATCCGGCCTCCTACTCGCCTTCGGATCGGGTTCCGCAAATGCCTATGGCTTCGGATCCTGGAAAGCAGCCCCCACCAACTGCAACGAAGGCGTCTTCTATGGGGAGAGCTGGTGGGAAGCGAACACAGCGAAGGCCTACACAACTGAAACCAACAACTTTTGCTGGATCGGAAACGTTAAGGTTGCCGTGGCAATCCACGACAACTGGGCCACGAACCGCGGCCCCTGGGTGGTCGCCGCCCAACTGGGCCACGAACCGCGGCCCCTGGGTGGTCGCCGCCAACTATGCCTACCAGTCCTACCCGGCCAGTTACCACTCCGGATGGGGAGGCTGGCACTCCTGGGGCGACAGCGGCGGCCGCACGACCTGATCGGAACATCAGCGTGCCGCATTGAGCTCTCTGAACACAACGCGGCCAAACAATCGTTGTCGAAAGGAATGGTGAACACCGTTGAGGAAACACAGGGCCTCCGCAGGCGCCGGCATCGCTGCCATAGCACTTCTCATGACTGTCGGGTTGTCCCCAGCCAACGCTTACGGGACCGGCTCTTGGAGAGTCACTCCCACCAACTGCAACGAAGGCGTCTTCTATGGAGAGAGCTGGTGGGAAGCGAACACAGCGAAGGCCTACACCACCGAATCCGGCAACTTCTGTTGGATCGGAAACGTAAAGGTTGC
>NZ_QRCU01000008.1 GCF_003369445.1 Arthrobacter silvisoli | reverse complement strand
GCCCCGCACCTTCCGGTGCGGGGCGCCGTCGCGTACTGATTCGCTAGCCTTCGATCGCTGCCTTCGCCGCGGGATCGGAGTCGTTGAGGAACTTCTCGATCCGCTCGGGCTCCTCGGCTTCGCCGATGGCTGCCGAGGCGCGTCCCAGTGCGTAGAGCGCACGCAGGAAGCCCCGGTTCGGCTCGTGCTCCCACGGGATGGGGCCAACGCCGCGCCAGCCGTTGCGCCGCAGCGAATCCAGTCCGCGGTGGTAGCCCACGCGGGCATAGGCGTAAGACTCGATGGTGCGGCCTTCGGCCCAGGCCTCCTCGGCGAGGATTGCCCAGAGCAGCGAGGACGTAGGGTGCTTAGCCACCAGATCCACGGCTTCCTGGCCAAGCGCGAGGTGCTGGTACACCTCGGACTCGGCGGGCAGGAGCGTGGGTTCCGGGCCGAGCAGGTTCTTGCGGAATTCGTCGGACATGACTTAGAAGGTCTTGCCTGCCGAGCCGAGCTGGCGGGCGGATTCGACGATGCGGGCGGCCATGCCGGCCTCGGCCGAGGCACCCCAGACGCGCGGGTCATAAGCCTTCTTGTTGCCGATCTCGCCGTCGACCTTCAGCACGCCGTCGTAGTTGGTGAACATGTGACCGGCCACCGGACGGGTGAAAGCGTACTGGGTGTCGGTATCCACGTTCATCTTGATCACACCATACGAGACCGCGTCCGCGATCTCCTGGTCGGAAGAGCCGGAACCGCCGTGGAACACCAGGTCAAACGGGTTGTCCTTGCCGATCTT
>NZ_QRCU01000077.1 GCF_003369445.1 Arthrobacter silvisoli | reverse complement strand
ATCCACGTCGTGGACCTCGCCGAGGGGCACGTCGCGGCCCTGGACCACATCACCGCCCGCCCCGGGGTGCACCGCTGGAACCTCGGCTCCGGCCGCGGCACCTCCGTGCTGGAAATGCTGCGCTCCTTCGAAAAAGCCGTCGGCCACCCCCTCCCGTACGAGATCACCACCCGCCGCGCCGGGGACCTGCCCGCCTTCTGGGCCGACGCCTCCTCCGCCCTGGCCTACGAGATCACCACCCGCCGCGCCGGGGACCTGCCCGCCTTCTGGGCCGACGCCTCCTCCGCCCTGGCCGACCTGGGCTGGTCCACCACCAAAACCATCGACCAAATGACCGAAGACCACTGGCGCTGGCAAAAAAACAACCCCCACGGCTACAACGCCCCCTGATACCGGGAAAACCAAGCGCAACGAAAAGCGCACAACGAAAACGGCCGCCCACCTTCCAAAGGTGGGCGGCCGCCGTCGTACGGTGTCTGTTTGCGCTGCCGGTTACAGGGCCGGGTAGTCACGCTCCGGTTCCCCGGTGTAGAGCTGCCGCGGACGGCCGATCTTCGTGGCGGGGTCGGTGATCATTTCGCGCCACTGGGCGATCCAGCCGGGCAGGCGGCCGATGGCGAACAGCACGGTGAACATCTTCTCCGGGAAGCCCATGGCCTTGTAGATCAGGCCGGTGTAGAAGTCCACGTTCGGGTAAAGCTTGCGCTGGATGAAGTAGTCGTCAGCCAGGGCCTTCTCTTCGAGGCGCATCGCGATGTCCAGCAGTTCGTCGTTGCCGCCGAGCTTGCCGAGGATCTCGTGGGCGGTGGCCTTGATGATCTTGGCGCGCGGATCGTAGTTCTTGTAGACGCGGTGTCCGAAGCCCATGAGGCGGACGCCGTCTTCCTTGTTCTTGACCTTCTCCATGTAGTCCTCGGGCTTGATGCCCTCGGCCTGGATCTGGCGCAGCATCTTCAGCACGGCCTCGTTGGCGCCGCCGTGGGCAGGACCGAAGAGGGCGTTGATGCCAGCCGAGACCGATGCGAAGAGGTTGGCGTTGGCCGAACCCACCAAGCGCACCGTGGAGGTGGAACAGTTCTGCTCATGGTCCGCGTGGAGAATGAGGAGCAGGTCCAGGGCCTTGACGATGATCGGGTCCAGCTCGTACTGCTCAGCCGGCAGTCCGAAGCTCAGGCGCAGGAAGTTCTCCACGAGGTTCATGGAGTTGTCCGGGTACAGCATCGGCTGGCCGATGGACTTCTTGTGCGCGTACGCGGCGATGACCGGAAGCTTGGCCATGAGGCGGATGGTGGAAACTTCCACGTGTTCCGGGTTGAACGGGTCCAGGGAGTCCTGGTAAAAGGTCGACAGCGCGGAGACGGCCGAAGACAGCACCGGCATCGGGTGCGCATCGCGCGGGAAGCCGCCGAAGAAGCCCTTGAGGTCTTCGTGGAGCAGGGTGTGGCGGCGGATCTTCTGGTCGAACTCTTCCAGTTCGGTGGGAGTAGGCAGGTTGCCGTAGATCAGCAGATAGGACACTTCAAGGAAGCTGGAGTGTTCCGCGAGCTGTTCGATCGGGTATCCGCGGTAGCGCAGGACGCCGGCATCCCCGTCGATGTACGTGATCGCCGAGGTAGTGGCGGCAGTGTTCATGAAGCCGGGGTCGTAGGTGACGGCACCCGTCTGCTTCAGCAGCTTGGAAACGTCGTAGCCCTCGTTCCCTTCGACAACCTTGATCCGCGGGAGTTCGAGTTCGCCGCCGGCGTGGCGCAAGGTGGCGCTGGTGGTCTCAGTCATGGAGTCCCCTTCATGAGGCTCTTGGCCTCCGTAGAAAGCTTGATCCAACCAACTTCCGGTGGCGCCCCCGGGCGCATCCCGCCGGTTGTGGTCCGGGCGATTGGACTGCTTTCCTACGAAAGCCACCATCAATAGTCAGTAATAAGCTACCCCCAGCGCTCGGGAGGAACTAATCCGGGAAGCCCGGTTACTGCCCTGAAGGCCCCGAATGTGCTACAGCTCACAGAGTGGTCGGGGTGGACTCAACTACTGGCGCCCAGGCGCTCCACCGCGGCGTCGATCCGCTCGTCGGAACCCGTCAGGGCCACGCGGATGAAACCGTTTCCGGCGTCGCCATAGAAGACCCCGGGCCCGACCACGATGCCGAGTTCCGCAAAACGCTGCACCGTGTCCCAGGTGGCCTCGCCGGCGGTCGCCCAGAGGTACAGGCCCGCCTTTGATTCGTGGATCTGCAGGCCGAATCCTTCAAGCGCAGGCAGCAGCCGTTCCCGGCGGGAACGGTAGAGATCCTTCTGCGCCAGGACATGTCCGGCGTCGCCCAATGCCACGCGCATGGCTTCCTGCACCGGGTAGGGCACAATCATGCCCGCATGCTTGCGGCTGTTGACCAGGTTGGCCACGATGGCCGAATCCCCGGCCACGAACGCGGCACGGTAACCTGCCAGGTTGGACTGCTTGCTCAGCGAGTAGACACTGAGCAGGCCGTCATTGGAGCCGCCGCTGACCCTGGGGTCGAGGATGCTGGGCACCGCTTCACCGCCGCGCTGGACATCCCACTCCCCCCAGCCGAGCTCGGCGTAACATTCGTCGGAAGCTACCACCGCACCCACCTGGCGGGCCTGCTCTACGATCGCCTTCAGGGACGCGGCGTCCCGGACGCTTCCGGTGGGATTACCCGGCGAGTTGACCCAGACGAGGCGCACCTTGGCGCGGGTCGCGGCGTCGAGCTCGTCGAGGTCGTCCGCGGCGACGGCGGTGGCCCCTGCGAGGGTGGCGCCGATGTCGTATGTCGGGTACGCGACGGTGGGCCGCACTACGACGTCGCCCGGACGCAGTCCGAGCAGGAACGGCAGCCAAGCCACCAGTTCCTTGGAGCCGATGGTCGGCAGGACATCCTTGGGGTCGAGGCCCGGCACGCCGCGGCGGGCGGCGAACCACGCGGACACTGCCTGACGCAGGCCTTCGGTGCCGTGGACCGTCGGATATCCGTGCGAGTCCGAAGCCGCCGCCAGGGCGTCCCTGACCAGCTGGGGCGTCGGGTCAACGGGAGTCCCGATGGACAGGTTGACGACTCCCCCCGGATGTTCCGAAGCCTTGGCGAGGTACGGAGCCATGGCTTCCCACGGGTAATCGGGCAGGTCAAGGCCGAAGGACGGCGCCGCGGAGATCAAAAGTGCACCCGGTCCTAGTGGTCCTGGTTCTGCGGAGGCAGGGCGGCGATGAAGGGGTGGTCCTTGCCGGTGTTGCCGATCTTGGCGGCGCCACCGGGCGAACCCAGGTCATCGAAGAACTCGACGTTGGCCTTGTAGTAGTCGGCCCACTCTTCCGGGGTGTCGTCTTCGTAGTAGATCGCCTCGACCGGGCACACCGGCTCGCAGGCGCCGCAGTCAACGCATTCGTCCGGGTGGATGTAGAGGGACCGCTCGCCTTCGTAGATGCAGTCGACCGGGCACTCCTCGATACATGCCTTGTCCTTGACGTCCACACACGGCTGCGCGATTACGTAAGTCACGTCCCTTGCCTCTCCCAGAGTTACTCCGGGCGGCTGCCCGGATAGTGCATCCGGCCTTGTCCGCCGGACCTATTGAATTCTGAGCTTATTATCCAACAAGCCCGACGCACGAACCTAGCCGGGCGTCCTACTATGAACTGGTGACCCCGTCCCGTCCCCAGGATTTCCTCTTGACCGCCGCCGAAGGAACACGTGTGGTGGTGCGCTACCGGGTCGAGGGAGGCTTCACGGACGCCCTCGGTTACCTCCTGGCCTCCGCCGCCGGTTCCTGCACCATCCGCACCCGGCAGTCCGACGTCGAGATCCCCCTGGAGCTGGTGGTGGCGGCAAAGGCGGTACCGCCGCCGCCACCGAGGCGGAGCGCGCGCTGACGTGGCTCTGCCGCGCGGACATGTCCGTCTTTCGCCAGGAAGCCTGGACATAACAGGTGCTGTCTCGGCCTCAAAGGGTGGACATGCCCGTCCATGGCCGGTCAGCCGCGCAGGACATGTCCGGGAGGGGGCGTGTCAGCCCCGGCGCGTAAACACCCGGCACACCAGAAGCATGACCAAGGTGACGCCGGCGATCCCGTACACCCACACATTCCCGGGCACGTCGGCCAGGATGAGCTGCTTTCCGGGACCGGCTGCCGCGAGCAGGCCCACCAGGATGTAGCAGGCGACGCCGGCCGCCGCCGTCGGGATCAAGGAGCGGTAGCTTCCCGCCAGCAGCAGCTCCAGCGCGGCGAGCAACAGCAGCGCGGCCGCCGGCCCCCAATAGAGTTCGACGCCGGCCAGCAGCACCGTTTGCCGATGCAGCGCGGTGCCGGCGAGGGCAGCAAAAAGGGCCACCGGAAGCGCTGCGGCGATGCCGCGAAACGCTCCGGTGACCCTCCTGCTCATTGATCCAGCCGGGCCGCTGCCGGGCCCTTAGGCCTTGGCGCGGGCGCGGGCAGCCTTGGCGCGCTCGTTGGAGTCCAGGATGACCTTGCGGATGCGGATGTCCTCCGGGGTGACCTCGACACACTCGTCTTCGCGGGCGAATTCAAGGGATTCTTCCAGGGTCAGTTCGCGCGGCGGGGTCAGGTTCTCGAAGGAGTCGGAGGAGGCCGCACGCATGTTGGTGAGCTTCTTTTCCTTCGTGATGTTGACGTCCATGTCGTCGGCACGCGAGTTCTCGCCCACGATCATGCCCTCGTAGACCTCGGACGTGGGCTTCACGAAGAAGGAACCGCGCTCCTGCAGGTTGATCATGGCGAACGGGGTCACCACGCCCGCACGGTCGGCAACCATCGAACCGTTGGTGCGGTATTCGATGGGGCCGGCCCACGGCTCGTAGCCCTCGGCGATGGAGGAAGCGATACCGGCGCCGCGGGTGTCGGTGAGGAACTTGGTGCGGAAACCAATCAGACCGCGGGCAGGGACGATGAACTCCATGCGGCACCAGCCGGTGCCGTGGTTGGCCATGTTGGTCATGCGGCCCTTGCGGGCGGCCATGAGCTGCGTGACGGCGCCCAGGTACTCCTCAGGCACGTCGATGGTCATGTGCTCCATCGGCTCGTGGACCTTGCCATCGATGGTCCTGGTGACCACCTGCGGCTTGCCCACGGTCAGTTCGAAGCCTTCGCGGCGCATCTGCTCCACGAGGATGGCCAGGGCCAGTTCGCCACGGCCCTGGACTTCCCAGGCGTCCGGACGCTCGGTGGGAAGGACCTTGATGGAGACGTTACCGATCAGTTCCTTGTCGAGGCGGTCCTTGACCTGGCGGGCCGTGACCTTGGCGCCCTTGACCTTGCCGGCCAGCGGGGAGGTGTTGATACCGATGGTCATGGAGATCGCGGGGTCGTCCACCGTAATGAGCGGCAGCGGCTGCGGGTTCTCGACATCGGTGAGGGTTTCACCGATGGTGATGTCCTCGATGCCGGCGACGGCGACGATCTCACCCGGACCGGCGGATTCGGCCGGCACGCGCTCCAGGGCCTTGGTGGCCAGGAGTTCGGTGATCTTGACGGTCTTCAGCTCGCCGTCCTGGCGGGCCCAGGCAACCTGCTGGCCCTTGCGGAGGGTGCCGTTGTAGATGCGCAGCAGGGCAAGGCGGCCAAGGAACGGCGAGGCGTCCAGGTTGGTGACGTGTGCCTGCAGGACGCCCTCGGGGTCATACGTGGGGGCCGGGATGTGCTCGATGATCGTCTTGAAGAGCGGCTCGAGATCCTCGTTGTCCGGTGCCGAACCGTCGGCCGGCTGCTCCAAGGAGGCACGGCCCACCTTGGCGGCGGCGTAGACCACGGGAACCTCCAGGACCTTGTCCAGGTCCAGGTCCGGAACCTCATCGGCCAGGTCGGAGGCCAGGCCCAGGAGCAGGTCCATGGACTCGTGGACGACTTCCTCGATGCGGGCGTCCGGGCGGTCGGTCTTGTTGACCAGCAGGATCACGGGAAGGTGCGCGGCGAGGGCCTTGCGGAGCACGAAGCGGGTCTGCGGGAGCGGACCTTCGGAGGAGTCAACCAGCAGCACGACGCCGTCAACCATGGACAGGCCGCGCTCCACCTCGCCGCCGAAGTCGGCGTGGCCGGGAGTGTCGATCACGTTGATGGTGATGGTTTCGCCGTTCGACGACGGGCCGTTGTAGGCAACCGTGGTGTTCTTGGCGAGGATGGTGATGCCCTTTTCGCGTTCCAGGTCGCCGGAGTCCATGACCCGGTCTTCAACCTCGCCGTGCGCTGCGAAGGAGTTGGTCTGTTTGAGCATGGCGTCGACCAGGGTGGTCTTGCCGTGGTCAACGTGGGCCACAATCGCTACGTTGCGGAGATCACTGCGCGAGGCAGTGCGGGTGGTGGTTTCAGACATGCGTTATGGCTCGATTCAGTGGTGAAGTCAGCTGTGGTATCGCGCCATTTCCAAGGACGGAACGCACGACGATCAGACCCTTTGCACAGGGCACCTCCCTAAATTCTAGATGCTGCGGCAATGGTTGGCCTAACGGCAACCGGCCATCCGGGCCAAAAGTGTCTGCCGTCACAGCCCTCCGCCGCAGTTTGTTGCAGAACAGAAATGTGCGGGCCCTGTCTTTTGGGATCCCGATGCCCCAGCATTGCAATGAAGATCGCAGCAAGCCGCCAGGAGAACCACAATGCGAACCCGAAGCGCCGCACTTTTCGGCGCCGCCCCCCTGCTCGCCCTCGCCCTGGTTTGCTCCGGCTGTGCACAACCGTCCGGAAGCGAGGCCGCCGGAACAAGTAAGCGGAGCTCCGTTCCCGTCGCCGCATCGGGCCAGCCCGTCGCCGCACCCAAGCCGCAAGCAGGGCTTTCCGAAGCGGATCCGGCGAGCCTTCCGCCGGGCTCCGTGTACCGGAACCCGCGCAACAACCGCGACGAGGTGGTCCTGGCCGACATCCGGCACACGGCGGTGCTCATCGGCGATTCCCAATCGGAGCCGGAGGGCTCCTGGCCCCGAAGTGCGCTCTCCGCCATCGGCTACACCGTGTTCTACGCGGGCAAGAGCGGAACCGGCTTCGTCGCACGCAACGGCAGCACCGGCAATTACATCGACGCTCTGCAGAACGGCGACTGGCTGCTGCCTTACGGCACCCCGCCCCTCATCGTGGTGCAAGGCGGAGGCAACGACGCACGCCAGGGCGCCGACGACGCCCGGATCACGGAGAACGCAGACCGGCTGCTCGCGGCCCTGCGAAGCCGCTACCCGGGCAGCCGCCTGCTCATGATCGGCACGCTGTCCCGCGGCGCCGCGAACGGCGGGGGCAGGCGCGTGGAGGTCGATGCCCTCCTCGGCCGGATCGCCGACAACGCCGACATCCCGTTCATCAGTGTCGGTGACTGGGTCACACGGTACGACGTCGCCGGGGACCTGGTGGACGGCATTCATCTTGCGGCGCCGGGGCACCGGAAACTCGCCGCGGTCCTCACCCGGCGGCTCTCCGAACTCGGCCTGGCGGCCGACGACCCGGAGTCCTGACGCCGGGAAGCCCGGGCATCCAGGGAGCGGCGCGCAAACGTTCCGGAAAGCGCCACGACGGCGACCTTCCGCCCTGGAGGCGGGAGGTCGCCGTCGTGCGTCCGGCGGGAAGGGGCGCTAGGCCACAGCCGGGGGGAGCAGGAGGCTTGCCCCGGGAATGGCGTTCAGCAAGGCCCGGGTGTAGTCCTGCTGCGGCGCGTCAAAGACGTCGTCCGTGGTGCCGGTTTCCACGAGCTTGCCCTTCTCCATAACGCAGACGTGGTCCGCGATCTGGCGCACCACAGCGAGGTCGTGGGTGATGAACAGGTACGTCAGGCCCAGCTCCGACTGCAGTTCGGTCAGCAGGTTGAGGACCTGGGCCTGGACGAGGACGTCCAGGGCGGACACCGCCTCGTCGCAGATGATCACCTCGGGGTCCAGGGCGAGCGCCCGGGCGATGGCCACCCGCTGGCGCTGGCCGCCGGAGAGCTCGTTCGGGTAGCGCTGCATGGTGCCCTGCGGCAGCGCCACCTGGTCCAGCAGTTCACGGACCTTCTTCTCCCTGCTGGCCGCATCCCCGATCTTGTGGATCCGCAGGGGCTCCTCGATGGTGCGGTAGATGTTGTACATCGGGTCGAGTGAGCCATAGGGATCCTGGAAGATCGGCTGCACCCGCCGGCGGAACGTGAAGAGCTCCTTGCCTTTGAGGCCGGCGGTGTCCACGCCGTCGAAGATGATCTGCCCCTCGGTGGGGCTTTCCAACCGGAGGACCATCTTGGCCACGGTGGACTTGCCCGAGCCGGACTCCCCCACGATCGCCGTGGTGGTACCCCGCTTCACGCTGAAGCTGACGTCGTCCACGGCCGCGAAGTCGGTGCTCTGGCCCATGCCCTGGCGCAACTTGTAGACCTTGCGGAGGTTCCGGACCTGCAAGACCTCGTCCCGGGCGCGGCCTGCAGCCGCCGGTACCAGCAGGTCGGCGGCCTCGACGCCCTGCTCCTTCGCGGACTGGATGCGGCGCGAAGCCAGGGACGGCGCGGACTCGACCAGCCGTTTGGTGTAAGGGTGCTGCGGATTGCGGAGCAGTTCCAGGGACGGCCCCGCCTCGACCACGTTGCCCTGGTACATGACCACGACCTTATCCGCCCGTTCTGCGGCCAGGCCGAGGTCGTGGGTGATGAGCAGCACCGAGGTGCCCAGTTCCGTGGTCATCTTCTCCAGGTGGTCCAGGATCCTGCGCTGCACGGTGACGTCCAAGGCGGACGTGGGTTCGTCGGCGATCAGCAGTTTCGGCGCACAGCTCAGGCCGATGGCGATCAGGGCGCGCTGGCGCATGCCGCCGGAGAACTCGTGCGGGTACTGCCGGGCGCGCCGGTGCGCGTCCGGCAGTCCGGCTTCAGCGAGGACGCGCGCGACGTCGTCAGGACCGTCCGGACGGCCGTTCGCTTTGAGCGTCTCCCGCACCTGGTAGCCGATCTTCCAGACCGGGTTGAGGTTGGACATCGGGTCCTGCGGGACCATGCCGATGTGGCTGCCGCGCAATTCGATCATGCGCCTCTCGGACGCATGGGCGATGTCTTCACCGTCAAGCAGGATCTGCCCTCCGGTGACCCGGCCGTTGCCGGGCAGCAGGCCGATGGCGGCGAGCGCCGTCGTCGACTTTCCGGAACCGGATTCCCCCACGATGGCGACAGTCTCGCCGGGCATGATGCTCAGGTGCGCATTCTTGACGGCCTTGAACTCGCCGGCACCGGTGGTGAAAGTGATGGCAAGGTCCTTGATTTCAAGGATCGGCCGGTCCTGGATCGCGGTTTCCTCGATCTTGACGGTAGCGGTAGTCATCCTCTCGCCTCCTTAGCGCTGACGGCTCTTGGGATCAAGAGCATCGCGGACGGCGTCGCCGAGCATGATGAAGCTCAGGACGGTAATGGACAGGGCACCCGCCGGGTAAAGCAGGATCGACGGGTTGGTGCGGATGGAGGCATTCGCCGCGGAGATGTCGTTGCCCCAGGACATGACGCTCGCGGGCAAGCCGATGCCGAGGAAGGACAGGGTCGCCTCCGCCACGATGAACACGCCGAGTTCCAGCGTGGCGAGCACGATCACCGGAGCGAGCGCATTGGGCAGCACGTGGCGCACCAAGGCACCGAAACGGGAAACACCCAGGGAACGGGCCGCCGTCACGAAATCGGCGTTGCGGACCTCGATGACCGCGCCCCGGGTGATCCGGGCCATCTGCGGCCAGGCAAGCATTGAGATGACGAACACCACGGTCCAGACGCTCTTGTTCTCGCGGAACAGCGGCAACTGGGTAATGACCAGGGCGCCAAGGACGAGGGGCAGGGCGAAGAAGATGTCGCCCAGGCGTGCGAGCACGGCGTCCAGCCAGCCGCCGTAGTAGCCGGCGAGCGCACCGAGGGTCACACCGATCACGAGCACGCACAGCACGGACAGCACACCGACGGAAAGGGAGGCCTGGGTTCCGTGGATGACGCGGGCATAGACGTCGCAGCCCTGGAGGGTGAACCCGAACGGGTGGCCTGCGGTGGGGCCCGCTTCGGAGTTTGAAAGCTGGCAGTTGTTGTTCGGATCGACGCTCGTGAAAGCTCCGGGGAAGAAGGCCACGAACAGCAGGAAGAGGATCATCAGCGAGGAGATGATGAACATCGGACGACGGCGGAGCTTGCGCCAGGCGTCCGCCCACAGGCTTAGGGGCGCCTGGTCAGTCCGCAGGGAATCGGTGGCCAGCAGCGGGGTCTCCTCCACGGGGGCCACGAAGTGCTTGGTGTTACTCATAACGGATCCTCGGGTCGAGCCAGGCGTACAGCAGGTCAACAAGCAGGTTGGCAACGACGAACACCAGGACCAGCACGCTCACGATGGCAACCACGGTGGGGCCTTCGCCGCGCTGGACTGCCTGGTAGAGCTTGTTGCCGACACCGGGCACGTTGAAAATGCCCTCGGTGACGATGGCGCCACCCATCAGGCCGCCGAGGTTGGCGCCCAGGTAGGTGACCACCGGAATCATGGAGTTGCGCAGGATGTGCGCCAGGACGACGCGTGGCCTGGACAGCCCTTTGGCGGTGGCCGTCCGGACGTAGTCGGCGTTCATGTTCTCGATGACCGAGGTCCGGGTCAGTCTGAGCACGTAGGCGAAGGACACCAGGCCGAGCACGACGGCGGGCAGGATCAGGTTGCCCCAGTTCGCGCTGGCACCGACCGTCGGCCTGGCCCAGCCGAGCTGGACGCCGAAGACCAGCTGGAAGACAAAGCCGAGCACGAAAGTGGGCACGGCGATCACGACGAGCGAAGCCACCAGGACGGTGGAGTCGAAGAGCTTGCCCTTGCGCAGGCCTGCGAAGACGCCGAAGAGGACGCCGAACACCGCCTGGATGATGAGTGCTTCGACCGCAAGCATGGCGGTGACCGGGAAGATCCGGGCGAGGGTCGCGGCGATGGGCTGCTGGGTGAAGTCGACGCCGAGGTTGAAAGTGAAGAGGTTCTTCAGGAAGAGGCCGTACTGGACCCAGAAGGGCTGGTCGAGGTTGTACTGGTTCCGGAGCGCGTCGATGACGCTTTGCGGGGGCTGGCGGTCTCCGAAGAGTGCCGCGATGGGGTCTCCGGGGAGAGCGAAGACCATGTAGTAGACGAGGAGGGTGGTTCCCAGGAAAACGGGGATCACCTGGAGGAGGCGTCGGATGATGTACCGGGTCACGGCTTGCTCCTCCTTCCGATGCGGTGGAGTGTCATGGAATGCCTTCCTGCGCAGCAGGCAAACGGGGGCCCGGCTTGTGGCCGGACCCCCGTGCCTGGGGGCAAGTTCAGATGCCTGGGGTTACTTGGCCTCGATGTTGTAGTAGAGGACGCCGCCGTTCCAGCCGGTCTCGGCCTTCACGACGTTGTTGCTCCACACGATCGGGGTGGCCCGGTACCAGAGCGGCAGGCCGGGCAGGTCCTTGAAGAGGATTTCCTGGGCCTTGTTGAACTTTGCGCTGGCATCGTCCGGGGTCTTGGCTGCAAGGCCCTCCTTGAGGAGCTTGTCGAACTCGGGGTTCGAGTACTTCTCGTAGTTGGAGGATGCACCGGTTGCCCAGACGGGGCCGAGGAAGTTGTAGAGCGAGGGGTAGTCACCCTGCCAGCCGGCGCGGGTCAGGCCGGGCAGCTTCTGGGACTTGCGCAGGTTGAGCACCTCGGCGAACTTCGCGAAGGGCTGGATTTCGGCATTGATGCCGAGGTTGTTCTTGAAACCGTTGGCGACGGCTTCGATCCATTCCTTGTTGCCGCCATCAGTGTTGGAGGCAATCTGCAGCGGCTTGGTGCCGTCGTAGGGCTTGACCTTCTCGGCCTGGGCCCACAGGTCCTTGGCCTTGGCTGGATCGAACGTCAGGACGTCGTTGCCCGGGACGGAGTCCGAGTAGCCCTCCAGAAGCGGGGCGGTGAAGTCCTTGGCCGGGGTACGGGTGCCGTTGTAGATGACCTTGGTGATTTCCTCGCGGTTGATCGCGTAGGAGAGGGCCTGGCGGCGGAGCTTTCCTGCCTCACCCTGGAAGTTCGGGTTGTAGCCCGGGATGTTCAAGGTGGCGTTGTTGGCGTTCGGCTTGGTGGAGTTCCGGTCCGGGAAGTCCGTGGTGTAGGTCTTCAGCGCGTTGGACGGAACGACGTCGGTCACGTCGAGGTTGTCACCCTGCAGGTCAGTGTAAGCGGGGCCGGGATCGGTGTAGAACTTGAACGTCACGCCGCCGTTCTTGGCGGTGCGGGGACCGCTGTAGTCCGGGTTTTTGACCAGCGAGATGGACTGGTCGTGGACCCATGCGCCGTCCTTGGCGAACTTGTACGGACCGTTGCCTACCGGGTTCTCGCCGAACTTCTTGGGGTCCTTCATGGCCTCGGAGGGAAGCGGGTAGAAGGCCGAGTAGCCAAGTCGCAGGGACCAGTCGGCTTCGGGCTGGGTGAGCTTGACCGTGATGGTGGAGTCGTCCTTGGCCACGAGGCCTGACATGGTCTGGGCCTTCGGGGCCGGGGTGCTGGTGGTCTTGCCGTCCGCGCCCTTGGACTCCTTGACCGCGCTGACGTCGGCGTACCCGTCGATCGATTCGAAGAAGAAGCCGTTGTTCTGGAGGTTGGTGCTGAGTGCGGCGAAGTTCCAGGAGTCAACGAAGGTCTTGGCGGTGATCGCCTCGCCGTTGGTGAATTTGGCACCCTGTTTGAGCTTGATGGTCCAGTTCCGGGAGTCCGGGGACTCGATGGACTCGGCCAGGGCGTTGACGGGCTTGCCGCTCGGGTCGTAGGCCCGGAGGCCTTCGAACAGGAGCTCGACCACTCGGCCGCCGTACACTTCGTTGGTGTTTGCCGGGAGCAGCGGGTTCTGGGGTTCATTGCTGTATGCGGTGATGATCTTGCCGGGGTCGCCGGCGGCCTGGCCGCTGCCACCGCTGCCACCGCTGCCGCCGCATCCGGTAGCCGCAAGCGCGACGATGGCCGCAAGGCCGAGAGCTTTGGAAGTGCGCGTAAAACGCATTCCGCCTCCTATGGGTAGTGGAGTCAGTGAGTTGGGGCATTTCGTGATTGCCCCTGGGGCCGGGCACAGGCGTTTCCTGTGACCTGGCCAACATGCAGGTGTAATGCTAACCACACTTTGTCCAAAATATGGAATTGACTTGCGAACCATCGATGATCATGCCCCTGGGGGTGGAATTGACAGCCCTCGTCGCTCCCGACGGATTACCGGCCGGAGCCTACCCGGTGGTAACATCGCGCGGATTGCGTGCCTGGGGACCTTCTCCAGGCACGCGAAAGTGCCCGGCAGGGCGGTAGCCCTGCCGGGACGTTTTCGCTGTTCAGCGCCCTATTCGATGCCCGCCGCGAGAAGCTGGGCGCGCAGTTCGCGGCGTTCCCGCTGCCGTTCCGGATCGGGGAGCGGCACGGCGGCCAGCAGCCGCTGGGTGTAGGCCTCCTGGGGATTCCGGAGAATCTGGTCGCGGGTGCCTTGCTCCACGATCCGGCCCCGCTGCATCACGCAGATCCGGTCGGCGAGCACGTCGACCACGGCGAGGTCGTGGGTGACGAAGAGGCAGGCGAAGCCAAGTTCGCGCTGCAGCCCCTGGAAAAGCTCAAGCACCTTCGCCTGGACCGAAACGTCCAGGGCCGACGTCGGCTCGTCAGCGACCATGAGCTTGGGTTGCAGGGACAGGGCCCGGGCGATGCCGACGCGCTGCTTCTGGCCACCGGAGAGCTCGTGCGGGTAACGGTTGCGGTAGTTGCGCGGGAGTTCCACCTGGTCGAGAAGCTTCTCGATCCGTGCCTGCAGTGCCGCGCCCTTGGCCACCCCGGCCAGGAACATCGGCTCGCCGATGCTCTCGCCGATCGGAAGCCTGGGGTTCAGGGACGACGACGGGTCCTGGAACACCATGCCGATGTCCCGGCGGATCCGGTGCAGTTGCTTGCCGGTGCGCTTCGCAGCCGAGATGTCCTGCCCGACCACCCGCATGGTGCCTTCCGCGACCGGCAGGAGCCCGACGGCGGCCCGGCCGATGGTGGTCTTGCCCGAGCCGGACTCCCCCACCAGGCCCAGCACCTCGCCCGGATAGATCACCAGGTTGGCGCCCTCGACGGCGCGAAATGCCGGGACGCGCCCCTGCTTGGGGTACTCGATGGCCACGTCGGTCAGTTCAAGGACCGGTTCGCCCTTCCGCTTCGTCTTTTCCATGGCGGCTGCCTTGAGTGCCTCCTCGTTCTCCCGCTCGCGGCGCGCCAGTTCCTCAGGATCCACCGATTCAAGCTCCGCGTGGGTGGCGGCGGCCAGCGCGGCCGTGACGTCCACGTCTGCACTCTCCGCACCTTGGCCAAGGTGCGGAACGGCCGCCAGCAGGGCCTGGGTGTACTCGTGCTGCGGGTTGCTGAAGATCTGCTGGGCGGTGCCGGTTTCAACGATCACACCCCTGCGCATGACGGCGATCCGGTCCGCAAGGTCGGCCACCACACCCATGTCGTGCGTGATCAGGATGATGGCACTATCCAGCTTGTTGCGGAGGTGCCGCATGAGGTCCAGGATTTCGGCCTGGACAGTGACGTCCAGCGCGGTGGTGGGTTCGTCCGCGATCAGCAGCTTGGGATCGCAGGACAAGGACTGCGCGATCATGGCACGCTGACGCTGGCCGCCGGACAGCTGGTGCGGATAGGACTTGAAGGCCTTCTCCGGATCCGGAAGCTCCACGAGGTCCAGCATGTGCAGGGCCCGTTCCTTGGCTTCGTCCGGCGAAATCTCGTTGTGGAGCCGGAGGGTCTCCACGATCTGGGCGCCCACGGTGTACACCGGGTTCAGCGCCGTCATGGGCTCCTGGAAGATCACCGCGACCTCCTTGCCGCGCACCTCGCGGATCCTTCCGGCATCGGGACCGAGCAGTTCCCGGCCGGAAAGCTTCACGCTGCCCCGCACGCGGCTGTTGCTCGGCAGCAGCCCCAGCAGTGCCATGGAGCTTGCACTCTTGCCCGAACCGGACTCGCCGACGATCGCCAGCACTTCGCCTGCCCGGACCTCGTAGTTCAGGCCGATGGCCGCGGGAACCCACTTCTTCTCCACGCCGAAGTCGACGCTCAGGTCCCGGACCTCAAGGACTTTCGCCCCGGGCGCGGTCTTGTCGGTATCTGTTTCCAAGGGGATTGCCCCGGAGTTGTCAGTCATTGTTCTGGGTCTTCCCTTCCAGCCGGGCAGGACGCCGCACGGTGATTAGTGCAGCGGCCCGGAATCCTGAATCATTGGGGGCATGAGCCGAGAGTCCCATGCCGGAAATGCCGAAATCTTCACAGCGCGCAGCAGCCGGGTATTCGCCGGAATCTGCTGGGGAACGGCGGCCGTCGGTATGGCCGCCACCCTCGCAACCGCAGGTCCGGCCGGCCTGCCGGGCACGGCCCCCTTGCTGTTCATCGCCTACATGGGCTGGCTGCTCTTCTGGCGACCCGCCGTCGTCGTACGCGATACCGGGGTGACGTTGGAGAATCCGTACCGCACCATCATCGTTCCCTGGGAAGCGCTCGCGACCGTAGACACCCGGTACGCCTTGACCCTGATAACCCCGCACGGCAAGTACGCGGCCTGGGCCGCGCCGGCTCCGGGAATCTGGGGCGGCCGGAATGCCCGCCCCGAGCACCTCAAGGGCCTCCCGGGAGGGAGCTACGGCCCGGGACAGTCGGTCCGACCCGGCGACCTCCGGAACACCGATTCCGGCGCGGCGGCGCTCATGGTGCGTTCCCGCTGGGAGCAGCTGGTTGAGGCGGGACGGATCGAGACCGGACGCGCGGACACCACCCCCGTCACGGTGGCTTTCGCCTGGCAACACATCGCGGTCACGCTGGTGCTGGCGGCCGCCTGCGCTTGGGCGGTTTTCGTTCTGTAGCTTCGCAGACACTGGTTTCACAGTCATAGGCTTCACAGTCGTTGGCTTCACAGGCCGATGCTCAGCCTTCTCCGGGGTCGGAGTTGGGTGTTGTGTCTCCGGCCGGTGCGGGCCCGGATGCGGCGGGCACCGCCGGTGCGGTCTCGCTTGAATGCCGGACGGTTTCCACGGCCTTCTTCGCCCGGAACTTCTTCTGCCGCGGATCGAAGGCGTCACGCAGGCCGTCGCCGATGAAGTTGATGCTCAGGCAGATCGCAACGATGAACAGGCCGGGGTACCAGAACAGCCACGGCCGGGTCGCAAACGCTTCCTGGTTCTGCGAGATGAGCAGGCCCAGTGACGTGTCCGGCGACTTCACCCCGACGCCCAGGTAGCTGAGCGCGGTTTCAAGCAGGATGGCCGCGGACATCGTTAGGGTGACGTTCACGATCAGCACGCCGACGGCGTTGGGCAGGATGTGCTTGAAGATGATCCTGGCGTTGCTCGCACCGGAGATCCGGGCGGCGTCGACGAACTCGCGTTCGCGCAGGGTCAGGAACTCGCCGCGGACCAGGCGGGCCAGGCCCACCCAGCTGACGAGGCCGAGGAAGATGCCCAGGACCACGACGCCGTTGCTTGCCGCAAAGCCGGCGAACCAACTGTCCGCGTCACGCCGGTTGGCCATCTGGGCCACGACGGCGGCCAGCAGGAGCACCGGAACGATGATGATGACATCGGTGAGGCGCATGAGGATGGCTTCGGTCCAGCCGCGGAAATAGCCGGCAAGGCCGCCCACGACCGCGCCGATCAGGCCGGCGATGCCGCCGATGATCACCATGATGATGATCGACTGCTGCGCGCCGCGCATCGTCATGGCGAAAAGGTCGCGTCCGATGCGGTCCTGTCCGAACGGATGCTCGCCCCAGGCCAGCGGCCACAGGGACGCGGAAGGGACGCCGTCGTTGATCAGCGGCGAAACGTCGACGTGGTTGTACTTCCACCAGCCGGGTATGCCGGCGAAGCCCACCGAGGTGAAGGCCATGATGAAGATCAGGGCGAAGACGGCCAGGCCAACAAGGGCGCCGCTGTGGCCGAAGAAACGCTTGCGGACGATCTGGCCCTGGCTCAGGCCTTGGTTTTCGGCGCCGGGTCCCGGAGCGGCCTCATGCTGGGCCTGCTGTGCGAGGATGACTTCCTCTTGGGTTGGCTGGCTCATGCTTTGATCCTTACGCGCGGGTCGAGTGCGGAGTACGCGAGGTCCGCAACCAGGTTGAACACCATTGCGGTGATGGCCACGCACAGGAAGACGCCCATCACCGGGTTGGGGTCGATGTGGGTGATGCCGTCCAGGAACAGGAAGCCCATGCCGTGGACCGAGAACACGGACTCCGTGATGACGGCGCCGCCGATCAGGGCACCGATATCGAAGGCCACGATGGTGGCCAGCGGAATAAGGGCGTTACGGAAGGCATGCCCCATGATCACGGCCCGTTCGGACAGGCCCTTGGCGCGGGCGGTCCGGATGTAGTCCATGTTCATGATTTCCAGCATCGACGAGCGCGTGAACCGCGTGTAGCTGGCCAGGGAAACGAGGATCAGCGCCACGGTCGGGAGGATCAGATGGGTGAAGGTATCAATGGTCAGGATCCAGTAGTCACCTTGCAGGTTGGGGGTACCTGCACCGATGGTGGCAATGGGACGCCCGCGGACCCGGCTGTTGTTGAAGTAGGTGGGCCAGGCCTGCATGAAACGGTCCATGACCACCAGCCCGCCCACCAGGAATGCGGTGATGCCCGCGGCGCGCATGGACTGGCCGCGGTCGTAGCCGCCCATCAGGTAACCGACACCGACGCCCACCAGTACCGTGCCGATCGCCAGCAGGAAGATCATCAGGCCGGTGGCTTGGGCCAGGAGCGGCTGGATGACGAACCATGAAATCACTCCAAGGCCGGCCATGATCAAGGACGACTGGAGTGCTTTGCGGTTCTTCAGGCCGGAAACCAGCGTGGTCACCGCGAAGGCCATGCCCACGCCGGCAATGCCGATCACCACCGGGCCGAGCCCCGGGGTCTTGAACCACAGGGTGGCGGAGAGATACACCATCACGGCAGTCACCAGGGCGAACACCACGCCACCGGAAATCAGCCTGCGTTTTATTTCGCCGCCGACAGCCACAGCCACGACGACACCTAGCACGATCCCCGTGCCCAAGGACACGGGCAGGGGTATGACTGGATTGCGCAGGAAGTTGTTGAAGCCGATGGCTCCGAATTCCTTCAGCAGGACGGCCACCCAGAAGATGGGGAGGGAGAAGAACAGGAAGGCCATGAAGGTTACGCCGTAGTCCAGGGCGCTGTACTGGCGAAGGGCGGTCACGATGCCCAGGGTGATGCCGATGAGGATGGCAAGGACCGTGGCTCCGGTGACAAGCGTGAGGGTCTGGATCAGGGCAATGCCCAGTGCTTCGGTAATGGGTTGGCCGGTGACGCTCTTGCCGAGGTCACAGTTGCCGGCGAAGGGGACAAGACATTGGGCAGCCCCTCCGAGCCATTTGAAGTACCGCAAGGGGGCGGGGGTGTCCAGGTCAAGCAACTGGCTGCGCGCATCCATGAGTTGCTGCCTGTTGGGCGCGTTGCTGGCACGGAGGTCGGCCAGCGGATCGCCTGACGACGCTGTCAGCAGATACACCAGGAACGATGCCCCGAGAAGAATGAGAGCGGCGGTTGCCAGTCGCCTTACGACGTAGCTCAGCATTTTGTGTATGAACCTCTATATCCGGCCTGGGGTTGACCCTGGCCTGTCGCAGTGACCGGTGGATTGCCCTTCGTTTTGCTCGAGGTGACGCCACAGTACTGCTTTGCTTGGCAGAAAGCGCCGGGACCATGTTTCGCGGTCCCGGCGCCTGCTGCATGTGAATTTCTAAGGAGCGGGCTTACTTACGGGCCCAGTCCCAAACGTTCCACCAGACGCCGGTCTGGTTCGGCATCGCGGTCACGCCCGTGATCTGATCCGAGTAGGCCTTCACGTCGGGAGACTGGAACAGCGGCAGACCGTAGCTGGTGGACCAGATCGCTGCATCGATCTTGGTCTGGAGTTCGTCCTGCTTTGCCTTGTCCGTGGTGACGATCAATTCGTCCATCAGCTTGTCCGCATCGGGATCCGACAGTCCGTTGAAGTTGGAACCGCCGCCGGTCTTGAAGATCTGCGGGGTACCGGTGACGCCGACACCCGAGTTGATCCAGCCGAAGATAGTTGCATCGTAGGAGCCGTCGCCCAGGTGTGCACTCCAGTCAGCCTTGCCGAGGCCGCCGTCGACGATCTTGAAGCCGGCCTTGGTGGCGGATTCGCGGATCAGCGAGAAGGCGTCAACACGGTTCGGGTTGTCCTTGTTGTACATGATGCGGATCGTCGGGGTCTTACCGGCAAGGAGCTGCTTGGCCTTGTCGATGTTGACGTCCTGGTACGCGGAGGAGCCATTGTTCTTGACCGAGTCAGCGTAGGCCGCCTGGGCCGGAACGAAGATCTGCGAGTCCAGCGGGGTTGCCTCCGGGTCGATCTTCTTGATGATCTTGTCGACGATGTCCTTGCGCGGCACGGTCAGCATGAACGCGGTGCGCACATCCTTGTCGGCGAACGGACCGGAGTAGTTCAGGTCGAGGTGGTCGTAGGACAGCTGCTTGCCCTGCAGCAGCTGAACGCCGTCGAGGGCCTTGATCTGTTCAACCGTGTCCGCCGATGCCTGCGGGTTGATGATGTCGACTTCGCCGTTCTTCAGCGCCTGGACCTGGGCCGGGGCGCCGCCGATAGTGCGGACGACGATTTCATCAGCGTGCGGGGTGGGGCCCCAGTTGTAGTCCTTGTTCCGGACGAGGGTCAGGGACTGCTCGGCGACGACGTCCTTCACGATGTAGGGGCCGTTGGAGAGGAACAGGCTCGGGTCCGAAGGCAGGGTCTTGGAATCGAATCCGGTGCTCCAGAAGTCCGCGACCTTCTTCAGCTGGGCGTTGACCGGCTTGGGTGCTGCCGGGTCACCGCGCTTGACGCTCTTGAAGAGGTCCACCAGCGCCTGCGCATCCTTCAGACCCGCCTTCTGTGCGACGACGTGGGCCGGGATGTCGATGCCGCCGTTACCCGCAAATCCCAGAGCGAGTTCCCAGTCGGCGAAAGGCTTGGAGTACTTCAGGGTGATGCTTCGGTTGTCAGAACCGATTTCCGGGAAGTCCGTCAGGTGCAGGCCCGAGGTGTCGGCTGCCGTCAGGAAATAGGTGGTGCCGGTCTTCTTCTCGGGGTTTGCGTCATCGTAGTACGCGGAACCGGAGGCCCACGTAAGAAGCAGGTCGGCTGCACTGACCTGCGTCCCGTCGGACCATTTGACGCCTTCGTTGACGGTGTACTTGACCGTCAGCGGATCGTCGGAGAGCTTTTCGTACTTGCCGAACTTCTCGTTCTTGACGATGTTCAGTTTGTCGTCGATGTACAGGAAGTTCGAGTGGGTGGCGTACCCGATGTGGCCGTTGACGTCGGAGTTACCGTCCGCCGTACCAGAGTTGAAGCTGCTGAAACCGTTGGTTTCGGCAACACCGATGGTTCCGCCTTCTTGGGCCCCGCCAGACGACGAGCTGGGGCTGCCGGTGTTTCCGGCGCAGGCGCTAAGTGCGAGCGTGGCGATTGCCAGGACCCCCACCGCTTGGGAAATACGTCCGAAACGCATTCCGCCTCCTCTTTTTAGTGTGGAAAGCCGGCGTTGTTGACCCCGGCGGACAGGACGATACCCAGAGAGCAGCTGTGTCCCGTCTCACATGCTCAGAAGCCTAGTCTTCGATAGGGGGCTTTGGAACGAAAGCGCCCTCTCAGAACCGGATGTTTATCGAACTGCAACAGTTGCTTCATTTCCATTTCATACCGGTACCCATTTCGACTCTCAGGGCTGGCCGGAGCGCCAGGGCGGGGACCGGCGGGCGCTTCTACCCGATCATGTAGACCATTCCACGGCCCTCAGCAGCGAGGTTCGTGACAAAGGCCTGAGCCTGCCGAAGATAGTTCACGGCATAGCCGACTTCGCCCTCAGGATCCCGGCTGAAGAAAGAGGATTCCCGCAGCCGCAGCTCCAATTCGTCGTCGGTGACATCTTCCAAATCCCTTGCGACGGTGAAGACGTCCGGCGGGGTCAATGTCCGCACCCAAGGATCCCAGCCCATGTCATGCATAGCTACCTCACCTTCGAACATCCGGAAGGCAGGACGGGGCGGCAGTCCTGGTTCCACCGGAGAGGTGAAGAATTGCAGATGCCGCCAGGCCTTGTCGAGGTACAGCATGTCCCGCTCAGGTACTGCTTGTTCGAAGGTCGGGGTGCTGATGGTGGCACCGTGTTCGAATCCCCATGCATCGGCGAGCGGATCGTCGGAGAGAAAGCCGAGCGGATCTGCAAGCACCTGCTCGGTCAGCTTTCCGTCGAATGCGTATGCGTAGTATCTGATTCCCATTCGCCAAGCATCGCCGGACTGCAGGCAGCACGTAACTGCTGCATTCGCGTATGTGGATAACACCGTGGGTTGCTTTTGGCGACAGGAGATCCTTCCGCACTGACACCGGCGGTCGACGTTAGCCTCCAACCGCAATCCGCGCCTGTTCCGCCGCTGCCTGACGAGCAGCGGCCACCAGCGCAGGGAAAGACCCCTATATGTTCCGTTTCAGGCCCACGTGGGCAGTCCGATATCCGAGTCGGGTATAGAAGGCCCGAGCCCGCTCCCGAGCTTCGTCGGTGGTCACCTGTGCCAGTTGCGCCCCGCGCGCACGCCCAAAATTGTGTGCCCACTCAAGCATCGCGGTGCCCAGGCCGCGTGAACGTTCCGAGGCCGCAACTCGCAATCCCTCGATCTGCAGTCGGGAAGAACCGCCCCTGGAAAGACCCGGAATGATGGTCAACTGCATCGTGGCAACGATGCGACCGGCGCCATTGCGGACAACCCCCAGATAGTTGGAACGGTCGCGGACAACCACGTCGTAGGCTGCCTCGTATCGTTCGAGCTCGACGCCCTCACGTTCGGGTCCGAACTCGTCATCAGACAGCAGCGCGGCAATGGCTGCTACGTCATCGCGACCCGCCCGTTCCAGCCTGAAGGTCCGGCCCGCCACCCGCAGCAGCCCCCGAACCGAGGACCGCGCATCCGCCTGCAAACGAGCGACCAGCAGATCGAGCCAGCCGCCGACGTTGCGTCGAGCCTCAACGGTGTCGGGATAACGGCACCTCAAGTGCAGACCGGACTCGTCCAGGATGAACCAAAGCATCACGCCATCGGTATCGATTGTCGCGCCCACATATTGGGCGTCGAGGCCGACGGAGTCGATTCGCACCGGCAGTCTGCGCAGGTCCAGCCAGGAGATCGCGAACATGCCGGGGGCTACGGGCATGCCGCCCCATGGAGCGAGCACGTCAGCGAGCGGCCACGAACCAAGTTGCACAGCTTCCTTAACCGCAGCGGCCGCGGCGCGCGGTTCTGCGACTCCCGATTCAAGCACCGAGTTGGTAATGAACCAGCCGACTGAATCATGCCAGTTGCTGTCGAAGCGGCTGTGCACGGGAAAGACAGCCCGCAGCGGGGTTCCCGCCAGCTCACGGGTGACCGCAGTCATCGCGACAACAGCGAGTGCGAGAGTCGAGACACCGTCGTCGCGGGCCTGCGCAGCAAACGCGGCACCGTCGTCGAGATCGAACACGTCGCGTACTTCCACACGCTCCCGCTGCGGGGCGGGCGCACCCAACGGAAGCGGGAACCGCGGCATAACGCCGCCGCTGTCCCCGATGATGTCTTGCCAGCGGTGTCGGACGTGGTCCGGTGCCGCGTTCCGGTCCAGCAGTGCTTGGGTGTGTTCCTCGAAGGCCGGCACTGGACCGGGAAACAGCCCACGGCCCGACTTGCCGGCATCGAGCGCCGACAGCAGGTCGCGCGCAATCACCAGCATGGACCACATATCGACGTGCGCGTGGTCGGCCGCAATCACCACGGTAAGTCCAGCAGCGGTCTCCAGCAGGCACAGCCGGTGGGAGGGCTGTGCGTAGGGCGAACATGCGGCGTCGAGAATGTCCCGCACCGCGTCATTGACGGCCTGCCCGGGTGAGATCTGATGCTCAACCCAGCTTCCCGGACCGATCTCGATCTCGTGGAGCTCCGGCTCACCATCGGCACCGGGCACAAATGCCGTGCGCAGTGTGCCGTGCCTGGCGACGACGGCCAGCCAGGCATCGGCAATTGACTCACGACGGGTGGGGGAAGACAGCCTGAAAGACAAGGCCATCCAGGAGCCGGGGCGTTCGCCGGCACCCACATGGAGCCGCTGGTCAAAAGACACTGGAAGGCGTCGCTTGGGCGCAGAGACGCTGACGTCGTAGCCCCAAAGTCGTCCGAACGGCAGGCGCAGGTGCGTGACGTTGGTCAGGCGCATGGCTGTATCCTATCGCCCCGGTTAACCTGAATACTCAACGCGGCCGCTCGAGGCGATGCCGCCAGTCACGAAACGAGGGGCCTGATGCCGACTTTCGAGGTTCCCGGGGCCGAGCTCGCGGTTGCATTGAGCAACGAAGGTGGACACCCGGTTGTCCAACTGCATGGCCTTACCTCAAGCCGCGCGCGCGATCGGGTGCTCAACCTCGACCTCGGCAGGGGGCTCAGTGGAACCCGGCTGCTGCGGTACGACGCGCGGGGCCATGGCCGGTCGACGGGACGGAAGGTCCCCGAGGACTATCAATGGCAAAACCTGGCCGAGGACCTCCTGCGACTGCTCGATCACTGGTTCCCGGGCGAACGTGTCCACGGAGTCGGTCCCTCCATGGGCGCCGGCACGCTTTTGCATGCCGCTTCCCGTGAGCCGGACCGCTTTGCCGGGCTCACGCTCATGGTGCCGCCGACGGCGTGGGAAACCCGGGCTGCACAGGCCGGAAACTACCGGATGGCCGCCGAGCTTATCGAATCTGTCGGGGTCGAGGCGTTCCTCGCCGCCACCCGCGGAGCGACACCGCCGCCGGCCACGATTGGTGCGCCGGAGACGGTGCCGGATGTTGCCGATGCCCTCTTGCCGTCGTTGTTTCGAGGCGCGGCATTCAGCGATCTGCCTGCCCCTGAGTGCATCGCCCGAATCGGCGTGCCGACGACGATCCTGGCGTGGATCGATGATCCCGGCCACCCGCTGTCAACGGCGGAGTCCCTTGCCGGCCTGCTCCCGAACGCTACACTGGCGGTCGCCAGCACCCCGGAAGATGTCGAAACCTGGCCGGGCATCCTCAGCCAGGATGTCGCCGGTCGGGGGTAGCCGGCAATCGTCCGGCTTGCTGGCAGCAGGACTTGCTAGACGTTAAACCGGAACTCCACCACGTCGCCGTCGGCCATCACGTAGTCCTTGCCTTCGATCCGGACCTTGCCGCGGGACTTGGCTTCGCTCATGGAGCCGGCATCGATCAGGTCGTTGAAGGAGACCACTTCGGCCTTGATGAAGCCGCGCTGGAAGTCGCTGTGGATCACGCCGGCGGCCTGCGGTGCGGTGTCGCCCTGGTGGATGGTCCAGGCTCGTGCTTCCTTGGGTCCGGCGGTGAGGTAGGTCTGCAGGCCGAGGGTGTGGAAGCCCACGCGGGCCAACTGGTCAAGGCCGGATTCGTCCTGGCCGTTCATTTCGAGCATTTCGCGGGCTTCGGCCTCGTCGAGTTCCACCAGGTCCGCTTCAAGCTTGGCGTCCAGGAAGATGCAGTCGGCCGGTGCAACCATGGCACGGAGTTCTTCCTGCTTCTCCGGGCTGCCGAGGATGCCTTCGTCGGCGTTGAAGACGTAGATGAAGGGCTTGGCGGTCAGGAGGCTGAGTTCCTTGAGGTGCTCAAGTTCGAGCTTGTCGCTCTTGACCGAGGAGAAGATGGTGTCGCCGCGTTCGAGGACCACCTTGGCGGCCTCGATGGCCGCGAGTTCGGCGGCCTCGCGCTTCTTCATCTTGACTTCTTTTTCGATGCGCGGGATGGCTTTTTCGATCGTCTGCAGATCGGCCAGGATGAGCTCGGTGTTGATGGTCTCCATGTCCGAGCCCGGATCGACCTTGCCGTCGACGTGCACCACATCGGGGTCATCGAACACACGGATGACCTGGGCGATCGCTTCGGCCTCGCGGATGTTGGCCAGGAACTGGTTGCCCAGGCCTTCGCCTTCGGATGCGCCCTTGACGATGCCTGCGATGTCCACGAAGGACACAGTGGCCGGCAGGAGCCGCTGCGAACCGAAGATATCGGCGAGCTGCTGGAGCCGGGGATCGGGCAGGCTCACGACGCCGACGTTCGGTTCGATCGTTGCGAACGGGTAGTTCGCCGCGAGGACCTGGTTGCGGGTCAGTGCGTTGAAGAGGGTTGATTTGCCGACGTTGGGCAGTCCGACGATGCCAATAGTAAGAGCCACGAGGATTGATTCTACCTCTTGCAGGGGCTGGCACGCGTTGCCGTTCCACGCCCTGGGAGGCGCCGGTCCCAAAAATGTCCGGGCCTTCTGCGAAGGTGGGGGCATGGATGGATTTGTGGTCTTGTTGGCGTTGTTCATGCTGCTGCTCGGGGCGGCGCTCGGCCTGGGCGGTGGCTTTGTCGCCTTCCGGCGGCGCAGTGCCGCGTTGGAAGCGGATTTCGACGGCGTGTCTGCGCGTCTGGCGGAAGTCTCCGCCGGTTATGCGGCCGCCGACGCCGAGCGGAACCTTCTGCTCGCGCAGAACCGCGAGCTCGGTGCGGCCCGGAACCAGGACGGCAACGTACTGCGAGCCCTCGCGCCGGTGGCAGAAAAGCTGTCGGCAGTCCAGCAGCAGGTCTCGCTCCTTGAACGGGACCGGCTGGAACAGTACGGCCAGCTGGCACAGCAGCTGCAGGAGGCCCGCCTCTCTGATGAACAGCTCCTGCGCTCCACCCACGCCCTTGCTTCGGCACTGCGCTCCAACAGCGCGCGCGGGCAATGGGGCGAGGTCCAGTTGCGGCGGGTGGTGGAGGCCGCGGGCATGCTCCGGCACGTCGATTTCCAGGAGCAGGTCCATGCCGTGTCCGGTGACGCCTCGCTGCGTCCGGACCTTGTAGTCCAGCTTCCCGGCGGCAAGCAGCTGGTGGTTGACGCCAAGGTGCCACTGGCTGCGTATCTTGCTGCGCAGGAGGGCGTGTCTTCCGGCGCACAGGGCGCCGCCGGTGCGGCTCAGGGTGGCAGCGATCTGCTGGCGGCACACGCCAAGGCGCTGAAGTCCCATGTTGATGCCCTGAGTTCCAAGAAGTACTGGGACATTCCCGGCAACTCCCCCGAACTCGTGGTGTGCTTCCTTCCCGCGGAGTCCATTCTGGCCGCGGCTTTGGAAGCGGACCCTGCCCTGCTGGACCATGCATTGTCGCGCAACGTGGTGCTTGCCTCCCCCGGCACGCTGCTGGCGGTGCTTAAGTCGGTGGCCTTCACCTGGCGGCAGGATGTGCTCACGGACAACGCCAGGCAGCTGTTTGAACTCGCCCAGCAGCTCTACGACCGCATGGGTACCTTGGGCGAGAATGTCGGCCGTCTGGGCAGTTCCCTGAAAACGTCAGTGGACCGCTATAACGCCTTGGTCGGAACACTGGAGGCAAGGGTCCTTCCCACGGCAAGGAAGCTGAACGCCATGGACACCGAGGGACTGGCGGTACCCGCCGCCGTCGAAGTGGTTCCGCGGACCCTCGCCGCACCCGAGCTCCGGGAAACACCGGGACTACCGGAGCGCGACGAGGAATCCGCGGCCTAGGAAGGCCTAGGAGCAGGCGAAGAAAGTCAGGAGTTGGGACGGTTCCCGCGCCCGCCCAGGGCGCGGGAAACGTCCCCGGCGGCCTTGAGCGTGGCCCGCAGTTCCTTCGGCAGGGAGAAAAGCAGGTCCTCCTCGGCCGTGACGACTTCCTCCACGGAGCCATAGCCGTACTCTGCAAGGAGGCGGAGGACGTCCTGGACCAGGACCTCGGGAACGGATGCCCCCGAGGTGACGCCGATCGTGGCTACGCCTTCGAACCAGGCCTCATCCACCTCGTTGGCGAAGTCCACACGGTGCGAGGCCTTGGCGCCGTACTCGAGGGCAACCTCCACGAGGCGCACCGAATTGGAGGAGTTCGCCGAACCCACCACGATCACCAGGTCCGCCTGCGGGGCAATCTTCTTGATGGCCACCTGGCGGTTGGTGGTGGCGTAGCAGATGTCGTCGCTGGGCGGGTCCTGCAGCGTGGGGAAGCGCTTCTTGAGAAGCCGCACCGTCTCCATGGTCTCGTCCACGCTCAGGGTGGTCTGGGACAGCCAGATGGTCTTTTCCGGGTTGCGGACCGTGACCTGGTCCACCTCGTGCGGACCGTTGATGATCTGGATGTGGTCCGGGGCCTCCCCCGCGGTGCCTTCGACTTCCTCGTGGCCGTCGTGGCCGATCAGCAGGATGTCGTAGTCCTCCTTGGCGAAGCGTACGGCTTCCCGGTGGACCTTGGTCACGAGGGGGCAGGTCGCATCGATGGTGCGCAGGCCACGGTCTTCGGCGGACTGCACCACTGCGGGCGAGACACCATGGGCGGAAAAAATCACGAGGGCGCCTTCGGGCACCTCATCGGTTTCGTCGACGAAAATTGCGCCCTTTTCCTCCAACGAGGTGACCACGTGGACGTTGTGGACGATCTGCTTGCGGACGTAAACGGGCGGGCCGTAATGCTCCAGGGCCTTCTCGACGGCGATGACCGCGCGGTCGACGCCGGCGCAGTAGCCGCGCGGTGCGGCGAGAAGGACGCGCTTGGGCCCCGAAACGGGGGCGGCAGCCAGCACTTCTTCCGGGGACCTCCGCCGGCGCGGGATGGTGGGCATCGGTACGGACACTGCGGAGCTGCTCATCCCTCCATGCTACCGGGAGCCCGCGGAGCGTCCGGCCGCGTTCCGGCAGTCACCTGACCGCAGCCGGTGCGTTCCTCCTGCGCCGCACGACCAGGCCGAGGATGCCCGCGAGGAACAACGCCCCGCCGCTCAGCGCCGTCGTGGTAACCCAAGGCGCAAATCCGTCGATCGACGAGGCGATGAGTTCGCGGGCGAAGAGGGAACCCATGGCGCTCTCCCCGAGTCCAGCGGAAGCGACGCCGCCGAACAGTACCGCGGAAGCCTGCCAGATACCGGCAAGGACTGCCAGACCGATACCGGCGCACACGAGCACCGCAGACCGGCGTCGGGCCGCCAGGACTGCCAGGGCCAGTGCCATCGCGGCTCCGATGCCCGCCGGCCACCACATCGGCGCGTAGGTGGACACCCGGTCCACCACCTGCCGCTGGGACGGTCCGCCGATACCGACGACTGCAGTGTCGGGCACAGTGAGCTGCACGCCCGTGGCGGCGCGGAGTTTGTCGCCGAGAAGGTGCATCAACGGCCCAAGGTCGAGGACCAGGGATGCCTCCGCGGAAGAGTCTCCGGAGGCCGTACCGCCGGACTGCGTGGAACCATCGGCAGAGGAAGCCGCCGGTCCGGCGAAGTTCAACCGGTGGCTCCTGCGGACGGTTTCGTTCCAGGCCTTCGGATACTCGGGCCAACTGCTCATATGCTTCGCCGCGTCCTTGAGAAGCGAAGCTCCGAGCTCTTCGGTGGGAGCCGGCAGCTCGAGCCCGGCCTCGACGTTGCTGACGGCGATACCGGCCAGCCGGGCCTGGAAGGCCGGATCCTTCCCCAGCCGGTCCGCCAACTGAACGAAACCGTCTTCACGGACGATGTTGTGTTCGGTCCAGGCAGCCGGGACGGCGAATCCGGTCAAGAGAAGGGCAAGTATCACTGCGAGTGCAGAGACAAAGGTGCGCAAGGGGAATCCTCGGGTCGGGGCCAACTGCCATCCTACGGCTGAATGTCATTGCTGCCTGCAAGGGTATGGATAGAGTTGACAGGCACGGCCGACCATCCCGGGTCGCAGCCCATCGAGTAGCAAGCAAGCAGACAAGCAAGCAGAACAGCTAGGACGGAACCCATGCATCAGTTGACGCCCGGCCGGGGAACCGCCCATGGCTGCTGAGGACATGGGCGCCACCGCCATGGGCGGGGCCGGGTCCGGGGAGGCGGAAGCCCAAGCCGCGTCCACCCTGCCTGCAACGGCCGCGGAGACGAGTCCGAACCATCCTTGGCCGCTGCATCTGTTGTCCCGGAAGCTGAAGGCGCACATCGAGCGGGCTCCCTCCGTCTGGATCGAAGCGCAGATCATCGAGCTCAACCGGCGTGGCGGCAGTGCGTTTGCCACGCTCCGGGACACGGACGCCGAAATCTCGCTGCCGGCGTCGCTTTGGTCCACAGTCCTTGACCGCCAGAAGACGCCGCTGGAGCGCGGCTCGCGCGTCGTGGCGCTGGTGAAGCCCGAATTCTGGATGAAGACGGGCCGCCTGAACATGTCCATCCGGGACATCCGTCCCGTGGGGCTGGGCGATCTGCTCGCCAGGATTGAGCAGCTGCGGCAGGCGTTGGCCGCCGAAGGCCTCTTCGCGGACTCCAGGAAAAAACCCCTGCCCCTCCTTCCGCATCGCATCGGACTCATCACGGGACGGGACTCGGACGCCAAGAAGGACGTGTTGCGTAACGCCGCCCTGCGGTGGCCCGCCGTCGAGTTCGATGTCCGCGAGGTAGCCGTGCAGGGAAACACCGCGGTGGGCCAGGTGCTCGCCGCGCTCCGGAAGCTCGACGCCGACCCGCACGTTGACGTCATCGTGATCGCCCGCGGCGGCGGCGCCCTGGAGGACCTGCTGCCGTTCAGCAACGAAGAGCTCATCCGGGCCGTGGCCGCGGCCGCCACCCCGGTGGTCAGCGCGATCGGGCATGAAGCGGACCGGCCGATCCTCGACGACGTCGCGGATCTCCGGGCATCGACCCCCACCGACGCGGCGAAGCGCGTTGTGCCGGACGTGTCCGAGGAACTGGCCAAGGTGCGCGTCGCCCGGGAATACCTGAACCGTTCCATCCTCCGGCTGCTGGACCGGGAGAGCGACCGGCTGCACGCCCTGCGTTCCCGGCCCGTGCTGGCCTCGCCGGAAGTGATGGTGACGGCGCGGGAAGACGACATCAACAGGCTCCGGAAACATGCGCATACTGCGGTGAGCTCCGCCGTCGTCCGCGCCCTGGACCAGGTCCACCACCTCAAGGCGAGGGTGCGGGCGCTCTCCCCGCAGATGACCCTGGACCGCGGCTACGCGGTGGTCCAGGTGGCCGGTCCGGACGGCGTGGGCCACGACGTCGTCCGGAGTCCAGGGCAGGCACCCCACGGCACACCCTTGACCGTGCGGGTGGCGGAAGGCCGCTTCTGCGCAGTCGCCGACGGCGTCCTGCCGCCCGCCCCGTCCGAGGCAGCAGAACTACCCGCATCCGAGAGAGGATCCCCATGACCGCAGAGAACGGCCCAGCAGAGAACCACGCCGGCAAGCAATCCGGTGCAGCCCCGGATGCCCTGGGCTACGAGGAGGCCCGCGAGCAGCTTGCCGCCGTGGTGGCCAGGCTCGAAGCCGGCGGAGCGAGCCTGGAGGAATCCCTCGCCCTCTGGGAACGCGGCGAGGCCCTGGCGAAGCAATGCGAGGAATGGCTGGAGGGCGCGCGCCGGCGGCTAGCCAGCGCCAGGGAAGCCAATAATGGCGGCGAGGACAGCTCGACAACCGCCCGCTAAGCTCACGATCGGAGGGCCCGCGCTCGCTCTGCCGGGACGTCAAAGGTGGCTTTCGGCCACCTCAGGTTCAGTTTCCCGAGGGTCTCGAGTAGAAGCTCTTGGACGGCGATCCTCGCAAACCATTTCCGGTTCGCGGGAATCACGTACCACGGCGCCACCTCGGTTGACGTCTTGTCGAAGACCAGCTGGTAGGCGTCCATGTAGGCATCCCAATGCGCGCGTTCCTTGAGGTCGACCGGGCTGTATTTCCAGTGCTTCGAGGGGTCGTCCAAGCGTGCCAGCAGCCGCGCTTTCTGTTCTTCCCGGCTGATGTGCAGCATGACCTTGACGATCGCAGTGCCATCCGCGGCAAGGCGTGCCTCGAACTCGTTGATGGCCGCATAGCGCCGTTCCAGCTCGGTTTCATCCGCCCAACCGTGCACGCGGTGAATCAGGACGTCCTCATAGTGGGAACGGTCAAAAACCCCGACGAATCCGGCAGCGGGCAAGGCCTTCTCGATCCGCCAGAGGAAGTCGTGCGCCTTCTCCTCGTCAGTGGGAGTCTTGAACGGAGCGACCTTGACCCCCTGCGGATCCATCGAACCCACCACGTGCTCAACGATCCCGCCTTTGCCCGCGGTGTCCATGGCCTGGAGTATCAAGAGCACCCGTTTGGAACTGCCGAAGTTACCCTCGGCAAAGAGCATCTCCTGCAAGACATCCAAACGACCGTCCTGGGCCGCCAGCAATGCGACACCGGCCGCTTTCCTGCCGGGATAGCCAGGAGTCGATTCCGGGTTCACCCGTGAGAGCTTGAACCGCGCTCCTACTCTCAGTTCCTTGGACGGACTCTCCGTGAACTCCACCACCGCGGCCATTCGACGTGCCTTCCGGTCAGGCCGCCCTTCCGGCGGCGTGTCCCAACAGGCTAGTTGCCCGGGTAGCGGCCGAGGAAGTCCGCCATGCGGCCGATGGCTTCTTCGATGTCCTTGACATTGGGCAGCGTCACCATGCGGAAGTGGTCCGGCCGCACCCAGTTGAACGCCCGGCCGTGCGACACCAGGATCTTCTGTTCCTTCAGCAGGTCCAGGACGAACTTCTCGTCATCACGGATGTGGTAGACCTCGGGGTCCAGCTTCGGGAAGAGGTACAGCGCGCCCTTGGCCTGCTGCGTGCTCACACCGGGGATGGCATTGAGCAATTCGTAGGCCTTGTTGCGCTGTTCGCGCAAGCGGCCGCCGGGAAGGATAAGGTCGTTGATGCTCTGGTAGCCGCCGAGCGCCGTCTGGATGGCATGCTGGGCCGGAACGTTGGCACAGAGCCGCATGTTGGCCAGGAGGTTGATGCCCTCGAGGTAGTCCGCAGCTTCCTTCTTGGGTCCGGAAATGGCCATCCAGCCGGCCCGGTATCCGCACACCCGGTAGGCCTTGGAGAGCCCGCTGAAGGTCAGGCACAGGACGTCTTCGCCCGTCAGCCCGGCGAGGTTCACGTGGACGGCGTCGTCGTAGAGGATTTTTTCGTAGATTTCGTCGGCGAACAGCACCAGGCCGTGCTTCTCCGCCAGGGCCACGATCTTGCGAAGGGTTTCCTCCGGGTAGACAGCGCCCGTGGGGTTGTTCGGGTTGATGACCACGATGCCCTTGGTGCGCGGCGTGATCTTGGATTCCAGGTCGTCCAGGTCGGGCTGCCAGCCGGATTCCTCGTCGCACAGGTAATGCACGGGACGGCCGCCGGCCAGGGACACGGACGCGGTCCACAGCGGGTAGTCGGGCGACGGGATGAGGACTTCGTCGCCGTCTTCGAGCAGCGCCATGAGGGACATGGTGATGAGTTCACTGACGCCGTTGCCGAGATAGATGTCGTCGACGTGGATGTTCTGGATGCCGCGGGTCTGGTAGTACTGCGAGACGGCCGTGCGGGCCGAGAAGATGCCGCGGGAGTCGCTGTACCCTTGGGCGTTCGGCAGGTGGCGGATCATGTCCACCAGGATCGCGTCCGGCGCTTCAAAGCCAAACGGTGCCGGGTTTCCGATGTTCAGTTTGAGGATGCGGTGCCCCTCTGCCTCCATCTGCTGGGCGGCCTGAAGAATCGGTCCACGGATGTCGTAAAGGACATTATGAAGCTTGGTGGACTGCTTGAATTCTGCCATCCATCAAATATGCCACACCGGTGATGGACTTCCCCTGAGAGCTGCCTCACACAAGCACGACGGCGGCGGGCGGCTCCCGGGCGGGATTCCGCGGTGCCGCGCGCCGCCGTCGTCGTCCGATGACAAGGGCCTCCGCCGCCGGCGGCGACGGACGCGACGGGACTTACTTGGCGAGCCCCTTCTCCTTCAGCCAAGCTGCCGCGGCGTCCTTGGGGTTCTGCTTCTGGTCGCCGCTGACCGCCCGGTTGAGGTTGATGAGGTCCTCGGTAGTGAGGACCTTCGACACGGCGTTGAGTGCGTCCTTGGCCTTGTCCGTCATCTTGGCACTGTTGTAGAGGGGCAGCACCTGCTGGGCCTTGAAGTTGTTCTTCGGGTCTTCGAGCACCACGAGGTCGTTGTCCTGGATGGACGGCGTGGTGGTGTAGATGTCCGCCACCTGGACCTCATCGGTGAGGAGCGCCTGCAGGGTCAGGTTGCCGCCGCCGTCGCTGAAGGGCTTCAGGCCCTTGAGCACACAGTTGTAGTTGGCCTTCAGGCCCGGGAAGCCGTAGGCACGGGTTTCAAAGGTTGCCGGGGCAGCCATCGTGAGGTCCTTGCAGACCTTGGCCAGATCGGTGATGGACTTCAACTGGTACTTCTCGGCCGTGGCCTTGGTAACGACCATGGCGTCCTTGTCTTCGGCTTTGGAGGCGTCCAGCACGCCCAGGCCTTGCGGGAGCTTGCCTGGGAGCGCCTTGTAGACGTCGTCCGCGGAGACCTCGGGTGCATTGGCATCCAGGTAGGAGAGCAGGTTTCCGGAATAGTCCGGAGCGAGGTCGATCGAGCCGTCCTGCACGGCCTTGAAGTAGATCTCCCGGGAGCCGATGTTGGGCTTGGTGCTGGCGGCGACCCCGGCGGCGTTGAGCGCCCCGGCGTAGATTTCGGCGATGATCTGGCTTTCGGGGAAGTCGGCCGATCCCACCACCAGCGGCCCGCTGCCGCCCGAAGGCGCGCTGGTGCTAGGGGAGGACAGCGGGCTGCCGCCGCAGGCGCTCAGAGCAAGGGCGAGGCTGACGCCCACCAGGCCGCCGAGCCCGCGGCGGGTAAGCGGGCGGGGCGGGGATGCGAAGGTGCTGCTGTACTTCACGGGGTTCCTCCTTGAAGGTCAGGGCCGGCCGGTGCCGCCGCTGCGAGGTCTTCGGCGGGCCGGCGGCCGCCGCGGGAATCGGTGGACAGCCCCGGGGAGAGGATCATCCTCTGCCCGGCGGCCAGTATGAGGTCGACGGCGATTGCCAGCGCCGCGATAAGGAGGGACCCGCCGAGCATCCGCGGGAAGTCCTGGAGGACCAGGCCATCAAAAAGGTAGCGTCCCAGTCCGCCGAGCGGAAGGTAGGCGACCACCGAGACCGTGGCGATGACCTGCAGCACGGCCGTCCGGACGCCCCCGGCCAGGACGGGCAGGCCGTTGGGCAGCTCCACCCGGAACAGAATCTGTAGTTCCGTCATCCCCATCGCACGGGCGCCGTCCACCACGGCAGGGTCCACGCTGGAGATGCCGGCGTAGCTGCCGGCCAGCAGGGGCGGGACGGTCAGGATCACCAGGGCCCACACGGGCGGCATCAGTCCGCTGCCGGCCAGCAAGGCGAAAAGGACCAGCAGGCCCAGGGTGGGAAGGGCGCGCAAGGCTCCGGCAACGGCAACGGCGGCAACCCGGCCCCGGCCCGTGTGGCCGATGTACAACCCGAGGGGCATGGCGATGGCGGCTGCGATGGCAAGGACCAGGGCCGAGTACTGAAGGTGTTCGAGGAGGCGGACGGCGATGCCCCCGCTGCCACCCCAGTTAGCCGGGGACGCGAGCCAGGCAAAAGTGTCGGCGAAGGGGTTCATCAGCCAGCCCCTTCGTGGATCCGGGTTTCGGTCATGGCCGCCATCCGGGCGGCGCTTCCGGCGGTGGGCCCGGCGGCGGCCCGGGTCCACGGAGTGAGTGCCCGTTCCAGCAGGACCAGCAACGCATCCATGAGGAGCGCCAGTACCAGGATCCCCAGGATTCCCACCACCACTTCGGTGACGAAGGTCCGCTGCAGGCCGTCGGTGAAGAGCACGCCAAGGTTGCCCACCCCGAGCAGCGCAGCCACGCTCACGAGCGAGATGTTGCTGACCGACACGACCCGGAGCCCGGCGAACAGCACCGGCAGGGAGAGCGGAATGTCGATCCGCAGGAACCGTGCGGATGCGGTGAAGCCCATGGCCGTTGCCGCCAGGCGCAGTTCCTCGTCCACCGAGTCGAACGCGTCGAGGGCGGCCCGGACCAAGAGCGCCACGGCATAGATGGTCAGGGCCACGACCACGTTGACCGGATCCAGGATCCGGGTGCCCAGCACGGGCGGGAGGATGATGAACAGGGCCAGGGAAGGAATGGTGTACAAGAGCGAACTGGCCGTGGTCACGGCCGTGCGCAGCGCCCGCCTCCCCCGGGCAAGCTGGGCCAGGGGCACGGAAATAATCAGGCCCAGGACCATCGGAACCACCGCGAGCACAAAGTGCTGGCCGGCCAGTCCGAACACCGTGCCGCTGTTGGCCAGGAACCATTCCATCAGGCCGGCTCCTCCCGCAGCCGCCGGCTTTCCTCGATCAGCGCCAGGATTTCCTCCGCCTTGAGGACGCCCGCGAGCCGCCCGTCGCCGTCCACCGCCACGCCCAGGCCCGACGGCGAGGACAAGGCGGCGTCGAGGGCACGGCGCAGGCTGTCCCCCGGGCGGAACAGCGAACCACCGGGAACCAGCCCGCCGCCGTCGCGCGGTGACGCCCAGCCCAGAGGGCGGGAGTCGTCGTCGAGCACCAGAGCCCATTCGCTGTTGCCGCCGGCCGCTGCGGCGGCATCGACCGTCTTGGCCGGATGCAGCCGGATGGAATCGGCGGAATTGAAGGACAGCCGGCGGAATCCGCGGTCGCGGCCCACGAAAGACGCCACGAAGTCGTTGGCCGGTGCGCGCAGGATTTCCTCGGGTGCTGCGTACTGGGCGAGCCTGCCGCCGACGGCGAAGACGGCCACCTTGTCGCCGAGGACCGTGGCCTCGTCGATGTCGTGGGTGACAAAGACGATCGTCTTGGCGAGCTCGCGCTGCAGCCGCAGCAGTTCCTGCTGCAGCTCGTCGCGGACCACGGGGTCGACGGCGCTGAAGGGCTCGTCCATTAGCAGGACCGGCGGATCCGCGGCGAGCGCCCGGGCGACCCCGACCCGCTGCTGCTGCCCGCCGGACAGCTGGGAGGGGTACCGCCGGCCGAGCCCGGAGGCCAGCCCGACGACGTCGAGCAGTTCCGCCGCGCGCCGCCGGGCCTCCTTCTTGGGCACGCCGTTCAGGCGCGGCACAGTGGCGACGTTGTCCAGGACGGTGCGGTGCGGCATGAGGCCGGCTGACTGCATGACATAACCCATGGACCGCCGCAGCCGGGCGGCCGGTTCCGCCGAGACATCCCGGCCCGCCACCGTGATGGTCCCCGAAGTGGGCTCGACCATCCGGTTGATCATGCGCAAGGACGTGGTCTTGCCGCAGCCCGAAGGTCCCACGAACACCGTGATGGCGCCTTGGTCAATGGACATGCTCAAGTTGTCCACGGCAGGCTGGCCGCCCTGATACTGCTTGGTGACGCTCAGGAACTCAATCATGGCTTCAGCCATTTCCGGGCTTACCTCGCTGTCGGCGCAATCGGTGGAGCGGTCGGTCGGAGCATTGCACTCAGCCTAGTCACCGCCTTTGGCGATGTCAGCCACGGCGCAATGGCCGTAAGGGATCGGCAAGGTTCAGCCGCCCTTGCGGTTCCGTCCTTTGCCGCGCAGCTCACCTCCTTCGTGCCGGTACCGTTCGGCGGCGCGCTGGCTCAACCCTGCGCGGACGATGTTCTGGTGCCATTCGCGCTGGTAAGCCCGACGGGCCGCGGCGTCGTGTTTCCGGGCGAGGGCGGCGAGCTCGTCCTGGAGTTTGCGGTAGCTTTCCCAGCGGCGCAGTTCCACCCGCCCGTCGGCGAGCGCAGCCTGCACGGCGCAGCCGGGTTCGCGGTCATGGGCGCAGTCGGCGAAACGGCACTGGCCGGAAAGCTCCTCCAGGTCAGCGAACATATCCTGCAGCCCGTTCTCCGCGTCGAAGAGGCCGAAGCCGCGCACGCCCGGGGTGTCCATCAGGACCGCTCCGCCGGGCAGTGGCACCAGTTCCCGGGCCGTGGTGGTGTGCCGGCCCTTGCCGTCACCGGCACGGACCGGCCCGGTTTCCTGGACATCACGGCCCGCCAGCGCGTTGATGAGGCTGGACTTCCCTGCGCCGGACGGTCCCAGCAGCACCACGGTGCCTCCGGGAGGAACGTGCAGCATGAGTTCGTCGAGGCCGTCGCTTTGTTCGGCGGATGTGGTGACCACCTCGACTCCGGCCGCGTGCAGCATGACCTGCCCGACGACGTCGTCCGCCAGTTCGGCGAGGTCCGCTTTGGTGATGATCACCAGCGGCGCGGCGCCGGAGTCCCAGGCCGCAACGAGGGTGCGTTCGAGCCGGTTGGGACTCAGCGGCCGGTCCATCGGGACCACGACGCCGACTACGTCGATGTTGGCCCCGAGGACCTGTTCTTCCGTGGATGACGCCAGCGCCCGTTTCCGGCCCAGCGAGGTGCGGCGCGGCAGGACCTCGACGACGGCGGGTTCCCCCGCCCGGTTGTGGCCGAGCCAGACCCAGTCACCGGTGACCGGCGCGGGCCCTTGGCCGGGGTAGGGCAGGTGGCTGAGGCCCGACGGTCCGGCGACGAGGACCCGGTTGCGGTCGAGCCGGACCACCCGGCCGGCTTGTTCGTTTCCCCGGACTTCGTCGTGGCCGGACGGCGGGTGGGCGCGGAAGTACTCCGCGGTATCCGGAGTGAAGCCGTAGTCGGACGGCCCGTCAAGGGTGGCGGTGTTTGGTGTTGCGGGACCCTCTGCAGGTCCGAAAGTGATGTTCAAGGGACAGCCTCTGGAGAGGCCCGGTCACTGGCGCGGCGGCGCAGGAAATGGCTCAGCGCGCGGCGGGTGCCGGGGCAGGAATGATGATGTGCTGGGCGCGCAGTGCACGCGGGAATTCGGCAATCATGGTTCCACCTCCTCGGCATACGGCCGGCAGATCACAGTGACAGTTCCTCAGGGGACTCTTCACCAGGGCCGGCGGTCTGTTCAGCGTAACGAGCAGGACACTGCTTGGCCAGACCCCGCCGGCGGTTTTTCAGCCAAGTTTCAGCCAAGCCGGCCGTTTCAGCCAAGCCGGCCGTTGAGCGGGCGTTCGCGGTGCAGGCGCAGGCCGATGTCCACGATCGATACCCTGTCCAGGCCCGGCACGTCCCCCAGCGGAATCCAGGCGGCATGGGTGGTGCTGCCGTCCACCTCGTGGGTGAGTTCGCCGCCCGTGATCCGCGCTTCGAAGATCATCCTCAAGGCCTGGAACGGGCGGTCTTTCCCGTCGAAGCGAGGCTCGTCCGGCCAGTAGCCCACGTCGGTTCCGAGCATGGCCCCGATCTCGGCGTCGTAGCCTGTTTCCTCCAGGATTTCCCGCCGGCAGCCATCCACCGGATGCTCCGCGAGATCCAGGCCGCCGCCTGGCAGGGTCCAGCCTTCCTTGCCGTTCTCCTTCCAGTACGCCAGGAGGATGACGCCGTCCCGGACAATGACTCCGTAGGCGGCAGGTCGGGTGTCGAATCGCATGCTCACGAAGGACAGCTTAGGCCCGGCGCGCCGCAGCCGCCGGGCACAGCTGTCCGGGCCCGGCCGTCAGGCGAGCACCGCCGCCTCGATCCCGGAGGTGTCCGGGACGCCGAGTCCGGCGGTTTCACGGAGTTCGACGACGGTGCCCGGCTTGTCGAGTTCGAGCACCTTGACCGTGTTGCTGCCTGCGCGGACCAGTGGCGCGGGAACGTAGAGGGTGCGCTGCGGCCCCGCTTCCCAGTAGCGGCCGAGCAGGAAGCCGTTGATCCAGAGGAAGCCCTTGCCCGAATCCGGGAGCGCGAGGTAGGTGTCAGCTGGTTCTGCCGTGGTGAAGTCGGCCCCGGGCAACCGGTCCAGTTCCGCCTCGGACCATTCCGCAAGCGCCACAGGGACCTGGCTCCAGTGGAAGGTGTAGCGCTGGTTGACCAGCACCCCGCCCAGGATCCCCTTCCCCTGTCCGGTGAGGGGGCCGTAGTTGATCCGGCCCAGGTTCTCCACGAGGATGTCCAGTTTCGCGGGGACCCCGGTGCCGGTGAGCGTGAGGCCTTCGGCACCGGTGACGTCGTCGAGGATGCCGGCAAGGACGCCGTCCACCCAGACGTGGGCGCGGTCATGGAGGCCTGTGATCTTCAGTTTCGATTCCGCGGGCGCGTCCGGGCGGCCCGGCAGCACGGCCTCGGCGGAGTACAGCACCAGGCCGGAGCCGAGGCCGAGTTCCTCGAAGGACAGCGGCTTGACGCTCTGCACGGTGCTTGCGGAGCCGCGCAGGAGCTCCCTGAGCTCCGGTGCCGGCCCGAGGGGCAGGGTGGCTGCCGGGAGCACGGGGGCTTCGGCCAGCAGGCCGGGGGCCAGGGCGGGAACTTCGGAGATGCCCTGGGCCCGGAAGAACTCGGAGCGCAGGGCATGGAACTTATCGGTCAGGGCACCGTTTTCGGCGATGGGCGCGTCCGAGTCGTAGCTTGTGACGGTGGGCTGGATACGGGTGCCGTCATGGTTGGCGCCGGAGCCGAGGCCGAAGTTGCTGCCCCCGTGGGCCATGTAGATGCACACCGAACCGTCCAGGTCCAGGATCTTACGGACCTCCGAGGCCGCCTCGGCCGCCTCGCGGACGTGGTGTTCCTCGCCCCAGTGGTCGAACCAGCCGCCCCAGAACTCGACGTTGAAGAACGGCTCTCCGGGCCGGCGGCGCCGCCACGTGGCCACAGCTTCGTCGCCCCGGCTGCCAAGGGTCGCTGTCGCCCAGGTTCCTTCCACGGCGCCGCCGTCGAGGAAGTAGTCCGTGCCGCCGTCGGCAGTGAACAGCAGCTCGCTGATGCCGCGCTCTTCCAGGGCACACCGGTTCCAGCGGATGTAGTCGTGGTCGTCGCCGTAGCTGCCGTACTCGTTTTCGATCTGCACGGCCACCACCGGCCCGCCGTTGCAGGCCTGCCGGGCTGCGATGATGGGCAGGAGCTGGTCGAACCATTGCTCGATGGCCGACGTGAAGACCGGATCCAGGCAGCGCAGGCCGATGCCCGGCGTTCCGGTGAGCCAGGCCGGGAAGCCGCCGTTGTCCCATTCGGCGCAGATGTACGGCCCGGGCCGGACAATGACATCCAGGCCCTCTTCCGCGGCGAGGTCGATGAAGCGGCCCAGGTCCCGCCAGCCGGTGAAGTCCGGGGCCTGCCCGCGGTGCGGCTGGTGGAAGTTCCACGCGACGTAGGTGTCCACCGTGTTGGCGCCCATGGCCTTGAGCCTGCGCAGCCTGTCCTGCCAGTGATCCGGGTGCACCCGGAAGTAGTGGATGGCTCCGGCAAGGATGCGGTAGCGTTCCCCCGAGCGGTAAAGGACGGCGTCGCGGTAGCTCAAAACGGCGTTGTTCACGAAAAACAGAATAGTACATTTATTAACAAATCAGCACATGGAGTTGTCTCGTGACCAACTTGGAAACGGCCCCGGCCCAAGAACTGTGCCCCGCCGGGCACCCCGGCACCGGACCGTGCGTCCAGCTGTGGCCCGAGCGGGAGGTGCCATTGGGCGGAGTCCGCGCGATGAATGTGTCCCGCACGCTTCCGCAGCGCGGGCTCCCAACCGTTGGCGCGTGGTGCTTCCTGGACAGCTTCGGCCCTGACCGCGTGGCCATGAGCGTGCTGCCTCATCCGCACATGGGACTCCAGACCGTCACGTGGCCGCTGGAAGGCGAAGTGCGGCACCGCGACAGCGTGGGAAGCGAGGTGGTGGTCCGCCCCGGCCAGTTGAACATCATGACGGCGGGCCGTGGCATCTCCCACTCCGAGTTCGCGGTGCTCCCGCAGCCAAACGACGACGGCGAGGTGGAGGTTCCGCTGTCCCGCGGGCTGCAGCTCTGGGTGGCGCTGCCGGACGCCGAACGGCACCGGGCGCCGTCGTTCGAGCAGGTGGTGGACCTGCCGCTCGTCAGCGGGAACGGCTACACGGCCAGGGTACTGGTGGGCGAATTCGCCGGCCGGCGCTCCCCCGCCACGATGTTCAGCCCGATCGTCGGCGCGGAGGTCAGCTGTTCCGGAACCATCGGCTTCCCCGTGGACCCGGCGTTCGAGCACGCCATCCTGGTCCTGGACGGCCGCCTGACCGTGGACGGCCAGGACGTCAACCCCGGCCCGCTCGCCTACCTGGGCTCCGGGCGGGACTCACTGGCTGTGGAGGCTGCCCCGGATACCCGCTTCATGGTGCTCGGTGGCGAACCCTTCGAGGAGGACGTCCTAATGTGGTGGAACTTCGTGGGCCGCACGCACGAGGAGATTGTCGAAGCCCGCGAAGACTGGGAAGCACAGGCAGCGCAGTCCGACGAGGATGCGCGCGGGGCCCGCTTCGGCCTCGTCGACGGGCACGGGCCGGACGCCGGTGCCGAGGCAGGCCGCATCCCGGCCCCGCCGTTGCCCGGCGTGCGGCTCAAGCCCCGTACCCGCGGCGGCCAACCGGAATAAACACGAAGCCGGGCCGGCAGGCGGAAACCGGGCCGAAAAGGAAGTCAGCCGCGCTCGGCGAGAATCTGCAGCACGCCGAACACCGGGTCCTGGTCCAGGACCCGGACATCGGTAATGCCGTGTGCCGCGAGGCCCGCGCGGAAGGCAGACTGCAGCGCGGCCACGTTCATGCCCAGCCCGCCGCCGAGTATCACCGGCCCCGGGAGGTCGAGCTGACGCACGGCCTGCGCGGCGAGTTCTGCGAGGTCGCGGCCGGCCTGCTCAAGGAGCTGGCGGCTCACGTCCAGTCCCGCATCAGCCGTTTGCACGGCGGCGGCAGCCCGCTGGGCCCAGTAGCGGCGGTCGGTTTCTGCCGAGTGGAAGTGGGCGATGAGCTTGTTGGGATCGTCCAACCCGCAGGATTCCAGCAGGGCTGCGGTCAATGCGTCCGGCTCCAGGCCCTTGTTCATCCGGCGCAGGCTGTGGCGCACCGCCTCGCGCCCCAGCCAGTAGCCGCTGCCTTCGTCGCCCAGCAGGTATCCCCAGCCGCCGGCGCGGGCCTCCTCCCCCGCGGAGTTCTTGCCCCAGGCCGCGGAGCCGGTTCCCGCGATGACGGCGACGCCGGTGCTCGTCCGTCCGGCGGCCAACAGCAGGCGGGAATCATGGACCACCGAGACGGCGGCGCCCGGCACGTGCGGTTCGATGAGGGCGGCGAGCGCGCGGGCGTCGTCGTCGGTGTCGATACCGCCGGCACCAGCGAGCACTGTATCCACCCGGCCGCCGCCGATGAGGCGGAACAGTTCGGCCAGGTTGGCGGCCGCGGCCGCCCTGCTGACGTTCTGCACGTTGGCGCTGCCGACGGATTCGTCGCGGACCACTTCGCCATCCTCGAAGCGGACGCCTCGGGTCTTGGTGCCGCCGATGTCCAGTCCGATGACCGTACCGGGGACGGCCGGGAATGCGGGTCCGGGGCGTGTCGAAGGGTTCTCAGGGTTTTCCACGTGCACAGCTTAACGCGAAGGCCTCCTGGCTCCTTAGCTCCGCCCCTCGATGAATCCTGCAAGCAATTGGGGTCCTTCCGCGAGGACCATCTCCCGGAACAGCCGGACGGGTCCGGCCTCGTTCCCCCGTCCGCCGCTGTCCCGTTCACGCCAGGCGATGCCGATCTCCCGGTAGGCCAGCGGGGACTCGATGGCGAGCTCCACCCACCCCAGCCCCGCCCCCTGGGGGCCGTGGATTCCCGGCCCCAGTCCACCCGGCGGGAGGATGCTGTAGCCCAGCCCGGCCAAGACGAGCCCGCGGACGGTGTGGGTGTCCTGGCTTTCGAAGGCAGTGCGTGGCCGGATGCCGGCGTCGCGGAAGATCGCGTCCGTGAGGGAACGCAGGCCGTAGCCCGGACCCATCGCCACGAAGGGTTCGTGCGCGAGCTCGTCGAGGCGGAGCCGTTTCCGCCCGGCCGCCGCATGCTGGTGGTGCAGCACCAGCCGAAGCGGCTCGCGGTAGAGCGCAGCGGAGCCGAGCCCCCTGCCGCGCGGGGCGACCGGCGAGGTCAAGGCGATATCGGCGTCGCCCGCTGCGAGCTCGTCAAGGCAGGCGGCGCGGGCGCCCTGCCGCAGCTCGAAGGCGGTGAGCGGGTGGCGTGCGCGGAAGGCGCCGATCAGCACCGGCAGGGTGGCCTCGCCGAAGGTGTGCTGGAAGCTCACCGAGATCCGGCCGCGCAGCGCGTCCTGTTCCTGCCGCACGAGGTCCAGCCCGCGCCGGAATTCGGCGAGGGCGGCGTCGACATGCGGGAGCAGCGTGCGGGCCGCCGCGCTGAGCCGCACTCCGCGTCCGTCCCGGACCAGCAGATCGGCCCCGACGACGGCGCCCGCCCGGGCCAGCGCCCGGCTCACCGTCGACTGCGGCACCCCGAGGAGTTCTGCGGTGGCGGTGACATGTTCGGTCCGCGCCAGCTCGGAGAGGATCGGCAGAAGGGGCAATAGCTGGACGAGCTGCTTGTGGTCGGGATCCATGCAGTATCCTCTCCGTTCAATGCGGATTTGCTATGTAAATTATCTCATTCATGCATTGGATACATGACTCCCAGGGGACCTAACGTGGCAGGGTGATCGTGCAAGCAATCCCGGAAGCCCCCGACGGACACCCCAAGGGTTCCCCCGGCTACCGGCGGATCCTCGCCGGCCTCGCGATGGCCGGCGTCGCAACCTTCGCCCAGCTCTATTCCACCCAGGCGGTGCTGCCGCTGATATCCAAGGACCTCGGAATCACGGCCGCGGACGCCGCCCTGAGCGTTTCCCTTGCCACGGCCGGCCTCGCCGCCTCAGTGCTGCCGTGGTCCTTCGCGGCCGACCGCATCGGACGCGTACGTGCCATGGCGATCGCGATCGGCGCCGCGACTGTCCTGGGCCTGGTGGTTCCATTCGCTCCGGCCCTGCCGCTGGTGCTTGGCCTGCGTGCCTTGGAGGGCATCGCCCTCGGCGGCATTCCCGCGGTGGCCATCGCCTACCTCAACGAGGAAATCGGCAAGGCCCATGCTGCCCTGGCGGCGGGCAGCTACGTCGCGGGCACTACACTGGGCGGCCTGGCCGGCCGGCTCGTGGCGGGGCCCCTCGGGGAAATCTGGGGCTGGCGCGCGGGAACCCTGGCCGTATCGGTGCTGGCGGCGGTATCCGCGGGACTGTTCCTGCTCCTCGTCCCGAAGCCCCGGCGCTTCGCTCCCGCGCCCGCCCACGGCATGCGCGGTGCCGCGAAGGTCCTGTTGGGCCACCTCGGCAACCCGCGGCTGCTGGCGATCTACCTGCAGGCCTTCGTGCTGATGGGCGGCTTCGTGGCCGTGTACAACTACCTGGGTTTCCGGCTGCACGCCGCCCCATTCACCCTTCCCGCGTCCGTGGTGAGCCTGCTCTTCCTGGCCTACCTTTCAGGCACGGTGAGCTCCCGGTGGGGCGCAGCCCTGTCCCTGCGCTTCGGCCGGCGCAACGTCCTCCTGGCAGGCATCGCTTGCATGGCCGCGGGCATGGCGCTGACCCTCTGGGACCTCCTGCCCACCGTGCTCGCCGGCCTGCTGCTCTTCACGGCCGGGTTCTTCGCCGCCCACAGCATCGGCGCCGCGTGGAGCGGAACGCTCCCCGCCGGCGGCAAGGCCCAGTCAGCCTCCCTGTACAACCTCTTCTACTACCTGGGCTCCAGCGTCCTCGGCTGGCTTGGCGGGCTCGCCTTCCAGTCCGCGGGCTGGACCGCCCTCGCCTGGGGCGTGATCGCCCTGGCATGCGCGACGGCGGTGGTCACCGCCGTCGCGCATCCATCGGCAAAGCCGGCACCCGCCGCCGTCCCCGCCTCCTGAGCGGGCCCGTCTCCCGAGCCGGCCCCACCTCCCGGAACAGTGCGCCGGACCTGTCCTCAGCGGGTCGATTCGATGGCCTGGACCAGGTCGGCGATCAGGTCGGTGGGATCTTCAAGGCCGATCGAAAGGCGCAGCATCCGCGCATGCGGCTTCGCCTCGGGCGCCACCGGGCGGTGCGTGAGACCCGCCGGGTGCTGGATCAGGGTGTCGACACCTCCCAGCGACACAGCGTGGGTCATCAGCCGGACCGCACCCGGGATCCGCTCGGCGTGCTCCGCGGAGGCGACGTCGAAGGCAAGCAGCGAACCGGGCCCCGACATCTGGTTGCCCACGATTCCGAGCGGATCGCATTCGGGAAGCCCTGGGTAGTGGACCTTGCTGACGAGTTCGTGGCCGGCGAGCGCGGAGGCCACCTTGTGTGCGTGATCCTGTTGGGCGCGGACGCGGACGGGCAACGTTGCCAGGCCGCGGTGCAGCAGGTAGGCCGGCCACGGGGTGAGGATCCCGCCGGTCACGGCCCGGACCCTGCGCAGCCGCGCGGCCCAGTCCGCATCCGTCGCCACCACGCCGCCCATGGCGTCGCCGTGGCCGCCCAGGAACTTCGTGGCGCTGTGCAGGACCATCGCCGCACCGTGCCTGAGCGGCTGCTGGAGCACCGGGGTGGCGAAGGTGTTGTCCACGAGCACGGGAACCCCGGAGGCGTCCGCGGTGAGCACCTTCAGGTCCACGAGCTCGAGGCTGGGGTTCGCCGGAGTTTCGACCACCACGAGTGCGGTGTCCGGGCGGAGGGCGCGGCGGACTTCCTCCGGCCGGGCGAAGGTGGTCTCCGTTCCGAGCAGCCCGCTCGCCAGCACATGGTCGGTGCCGCCGTACAAGGGGCGGACGGCGACGACGTGCTTCTTGCCTTCGCTGCCCGCGGCGAGCAGCACCGCGCTCAGCGCCGCCATCCCGGTGGCGAAAGCGACAGCTTCCGGAGCGGATTCCAGCGCAGCGGTTCCCTGTTCGAAGCGGGCCACAGTGGGGTTCCACAGTCTCTGGTAGACGGTGCTGTCGCCCTCCCTGAGGGCGCCGCCACCGGCCATCTGTTCGTATGCAAGGCCGCCGTCATGCACCGAAGGCAGTGGTGCGGTGGTAGAAAGATCGATGGGTACCGCGTGCACGCCTTGTTCGGTGAGTCCGGACCGGCCGGCATGGACGGCAAGGGTATCGATGGTGGTCACTGTGCTCCTTGAATTATTCGCCATTGAATGGCGCCAGTATTAGGCAATAATTCGGAGTTTTACAGTGGAAATGAATGGATTGCCGCAAATTTGCGAGATATGATGAACTCATTGCACATCCAGGAGGATCCGTGAGTACAGCCCCGAAGAATGTTCGGCACCTTGGCGCCGGCGAACCGTTGGACGCCATCGACGAGCGGATCCTGGCCGCCCTGGTGGACGACGCGCGGATCTCGAACAAGCAGCTCGCAGAACTGGTCGGGATCGCCCCGTCGACGGCGTTGATGCGCACCCGGGCGCTCTCCGAACGCGGCATCATCGAAGGCTTCGAGGCGGTGCTGAGCCTGCCGGCGATCGGGCGGTCGGTCCAGGCGCTGATCGCCGTCCGGCTGCGCGCCCATGACCGCGACCAGATCGACCGCTTCACCTCGCGGGTTCCCGCCCTGCCGGCGGTCCTTTCCACGTTCCACACCTCGGGATCCGTGGACTACCTGCTGCACATCGCCGTCGCCAACACCGATGAGCTACGCGACTGGGTGCTGGACAACCTGGCCACCGATCCCGTCGTCGGACACACCGAGACCACGCTGGTCTTCGAGCATATCCAAGGCAACCACGGGCCGCTGCCGGCCTGATTGCTGCCGCGGGGAAGCTTCAGGCCCGCGGTTCCAGTCCCGAATGGGCCGCGCTGAGGGCGTCGGTGCGCAGCTCGCCGAGCCGCTCCTGGCGGGCAATTGCCGCGGCCCGCAGCACAGGGTCGCCCACTTGGATGAGGCGCCGGTTTTCGGACCAGGAAAGCAGCCTTGTACCGATCCCGGCCGCCGCGGATTCGATGATGGACGGCCGACGGTAGACGCCGCATGATGCGGTAACTGAACTCATGGCTTCTTCCCTTCACTGCTTTGTGAATCGTTGCTTGCGGCTTTGCCGGCCGAGGCCGGAACGCCGAGGATGGGGAACGCGTTGAAGTGGATCTGGACGGGCCGGGCGTCCTCCGGGACGGGTTCGCTGCGGATTTCCTCCAGCATTTTGTGGCCCAGCGCTTCCATGGCGTGGGCGTAACGGGCCAACTGCTCCGCCGACATCCGGGCGTTGATTGTGCTGACAGTCGAAACCTGCAACCAGTCGGCGTCCAGAACGTCGATGCCGTGTTCCATGAAGTCGGCGAGCACTGCCTGCCGGCCGCGCTCGAATTCCCGGCTCACGAGCCTCGAGGCCTCCTGGGTGGCCGGGGATGTGGCCAGTTCCGGCGAGGTGATCTGGATGGCGATCGGCGGCCTCTCCCACCACCGCTCACGCGCGGTTCCTTTGCCCTCGACCTCCCGCACGAAGTCAAACTTCGCCAACTGGCGCAGGTGGTAGCTGGTGGCACCGCTCGATTCACCCAGCAGGTCCGCGAGGCCGCAGGCGGTCTGCGCGCCGTACCGGGAAAGCATCTCGAGGATCTGGACGCGCAAGGGGTGCGCCAGCGCCTTCAGTGACGCCGTATCGACTTTGCGGAGCGGGAAATCCGGCTCGCGGACTGTGACCATGGCTCAAGCATAGGCATGCAAAGAACTCTTTGCAATGCTTTCTTTGCAACTAGTTCTTTGCAAACGACTCTTTGCATTAACGGCGGACCGAAACGCGCGCTGAAACCGCTGCCAAGGCCAGTGCGGCCACCCCGCAGATCAGGGCGAACCCGCCCACGGCAGGCCCCAGGCCAACTAGTGAGGATGCCAGGCCCAGGCCGATGACGGGCACCGCGCTGCCCAGGTAGGTGATGACGTACACGGTGCTGATGACCTGGGCGTGCCGCGCGGGATCCGCCTTGGTGGCAAGGTCGTTGAAGGCGGGGCGGAATGCGCTCCCCTGTCCGACGCCGGCGGCAAGGCCGGCGATGACCAGCAGCGCCGGGTTGTGCCAGGCAGCGGCGGCAGCCATGAGCGCGACGGCGGCACCCAGCACGGACAAGCCGGTCGGTAGGAGCATCCTGCCGCGCAACGGGAAGAGCTGGCTCAGGGCCGAAGCGCCCAGCGTAAGGCCCGCGAGCAGCCCCGTGACGGGGCGGGCGTCAGTACCGATAACGGCGGCGAAATAGCCCGGGCCGAGGGAAAGGCAGAAGCCGAAGACGGCGAAGCTGAGGAACCCCACTGCGGCCGCGAGTGCGAACGCGCCCTTCGCCTCGCGCGACACCGAGGGGCGCCTCGGTGCGAGCACTGCATAGGGCCGCGGGCCTACGGCGGGCCTGATGGCGGGGCGGGCGTCGAGCATCCACAGGGGGACCAGCAAGAGCAGCAGGAGCACGCAGTGCGCCAGGAACGGCGTGCTGACCGGGCCAGGCAGGAGCGAGAGCAGCCCGCCGATGAAGGGTCCGGCGGCAACCCCGCCTGAGGAGGCCAGGAGTGTGAACCGGGACGCCCACTCGGGCCGCGACGGCAGGAGTTCACGCAGCGCCGCGGAACTTGCTCCGGTGGCCAGGCCCACGGCAATGCCCTGCAGCGCCCGTCCGGCGCACAACATCCACAGGCTTCCGGCACCGGCGAAGACCAGGCTTCCGCCCACTCCCAGGACGACGGCGAGCACCAAGGCTGCCCTGCGGCCAATATGGTCCGACCAGTGCCCGGCCAGCATCAGCACCGCCACCAGGGCCAGGACGTAGCTGGCGAACGCCACCGTCACGCCCAGCGGGCCAAGCCCGAGCCGCAGCTGCAGCAGGGGGTAGAGAGGCGTAGCCAGGTTCGCACCGAGCAACAGGGTGAACATGACGACGCCGGCCAGCACCAGCCGGGTGGTGGTGGAAGCGTTCCAGCCGCGGCGGACAGCCGTGGCCGGGCGCATGCGCAGTTCGCTGAACACAGTCATCGTAGTGCCCTTGCCTTGGGGGCGCTCACCGGCTGCCTTGTGGGCCCTGCCGCCACCGCCCGGATGTGGATGGCAACAGAATGCCGCAGGACTGCGACAAGACTCAGTCTTTGATGGGAGAATTGAGCAAAACAGTCAATAGTTTCCCTGCACGCTGCGCTGGAGTGATGATTTGAACAAGCTGGACCCCACCGACTTGAAGATCCTGCTTGAGCTGCTCCGGGATCCGCGGATCCAGATCAGCGAGCTCAGCGATGCCCTCGGCATCGCCCGCAATACCGCGCAAAGCCGGCTCCGGCGCCTGCTGCGCTCCGGCGTCCTGAACGACGGCGGCCGCGAGGTGGACCTCGAAAAGCTGGGGTACGACGTCGTCGGCTTCGTGACGCTCGAGGTGACCCACCGGGAACTGGACGGAGTGGTCAGGGCACTGCGCCTCATCCCCCAGATCCTGGAGGTCCACGAAATCTCGGGCCGCGGCGACCTGCTGTGCCGGGTGGTGGCCACGGACACGCACAGCCTGCAGTCGGCGTTGCGCGCGATCCTGAAGGTCAAGGGGGTGATCCGCAGCGAGACCGTCCTGGCCCTCCACACCCACCTCGCGTACCGCAGCGCACCCCTGATCGAGAGGCTCGCGGGGACCCCTGCCGCACCTCCGTCCCGGCAGGTTGCCAGCCACGGGGACTAGGATTCGGCCATGGACTGGCTGTCACACATCCTGCACATCAACTGGCTCGCCGTGCTCCTGGCGTTCGCTTCGAGCATGCTGATCGGTTTCCTCTGGTACATGCCCGCCGTGTTCGGACGGAGATGGATGGAGGCGATCGCGCGTACCGAAAAGGAGCTCAAAGCGCTCGACGGCGGTGCCGCGATCTGGGTGCCGATGATGCTGGCCGCGGCGCTGAGCAGCATCCTGCTGGCGGTGCTGGCCCGCGCGCTCGGGCTGGAGACCCCGCTGACCGCCGGCCTCTTCGCCTTTGTGGCGGCCGTGGTTTTCCGTGCTGGCGGACATGTCATCCACAATGGGTTTGCCGGCAGGGCAGCCACGGTGACGCTGATCGATTCGGGTCATGACATCCTTGCCCTGACAGTTGCCGGAGCCATCATCGGAGCCCTTCCCTAGGGCGGAAGGAACGCCCGTGCCCATCATCGACAACGCGATCTATGTGAAGGGCGTCCGCAGCGCCGCCCCGCCGAGCCTGGAGCAGTCCTTCGAAACCCTCTCGCAGCACGACGGCATGGTGTGGATCGGCTTGTACCGCCCGTCGGAGGAGGAAATGGCGGCGGTGGCGGACGAGTTCCAGCTCCACCAGCTCGCGGTCGAGGACGCCATCCAGGCCCACCAACGGCCCAAACTGGAACGGTACGACGACGTCCTGTTCACCGTGCTCCGGCCGGCCCGCTACCTGGACCAATCGGAGACGGTCGAGTTCGGCGAGTTGCACGTCTTCACGGGCAAGAACTTCGTGGTCACCATCCGGCAGGCCGAAACAGCCGGGGTGGCGCAGGTGCGCCGTCGATTGGAAGGCCAGCCCGAACTCATGGCCTGCGGACCCGAAGCCGTGCTCTACGGCCTGCTGGACCAGGTGGTGGACGACTACGCCCCGGTGGTCGCAGGGCTCGAGAACGACATCGACGAGATCGAGGACCAGCTGTTCAGCGGCGACACCGCGGTCTCGCGGAGGATCTACGAACTCGCCCGGGAGGTCATCCAGTTCCAGCGCGCCATCAACCCCTTGCCGGACATGATTTCCCTGCTGCGCGGCGGCTTTGCCAAGTATGGCGTGGACATCGAGCTGCAGCGCAACCTGCGCGACGTCGAGGACCACGTGGAGCACCTCATCTCCAAAGTGCAGGGCTTCCGGGAACTGCTCCAGAACGCGCTCACCCTGGACGGCACGCTCACCGCCAACCGGCAGAACGAGGCCAGCGCCGCGCAGAACGAACAGGTGAAGAAGATCTCCTCATGGGCGGCCATCCTGTTCGCGCCGTCGTTCGTGGCCGGCGTGTACGGGATGAACTTCGACTTCATGCCCGAGCTGCACTGGCTGGCCGGCTACCCCTTGGCCATCCTCATGATGGTCGGGGCGGCCCTGCTCATGTACGGGATCTTCAAGCGGAAGGGCTGGCTGTGACGCCTGCTCCGGCCGAGGCACGGCTGGCGGGAATCGAAGCCGGAGAGTCCACTTGCACGGCCTTGTGGGGTTCGGCAAGCGTCTTGCCGCCCCCTTGTGGCACGATCATCGTGTGCCCACCATTGCGGTGATCAAGGAGATGATGGACATCGTGGAGGTCAACGGCAGCACCGGTTTCCGGCGCCATCCTGCCGTGCCGGGCGCCGACGGCGGAGCGAAGGATGGATTCCGCCGAGGCCGCGTCATCAGCCCGGGAACGCCCCGGCAGCTCGGCGCCTTCGGCCTCTTCCCGCCGCCGCCCGCCGAACAGCGGACGTTGACCCCCACAACCCAGCCGCTGCCCGTCAAGGCCGCCGGGGATGTGCTGTGGGTGGCTTTCGCGGAACTGTGCGGCGGGCTGATGTCGACGGCGGACTACCTGGCGCTGGCGGCGGAGTACCGCGTGTGGGTGGTCGACGGAGTGCCCTCCCCTGGACATGAGTCAGCGGAGGGTTCCGCGGCCGCGTGGCAGCGCTTCAGCAATGCGGTGGACGTTCTCTACGACGAGGATGTCACCCTCTTCCTGGTGGGGCGCGGCGGGCTCGACTGGGATGCCGGCAGTGCGCACGGCTCAGCACTGCCCGCGGACAGGGCACGGATCGCCAGCCGGCTTTCCCTGCTGGGGCGGGTGGAGGCAGGCGCCGACGGCGAAGCCGCGGGCTCCGAAGAAACCCGCGGCTCCTAGGTCCTGCCGGGACAGTCCGCTCCGGCTAGATCGCCCCGCCGGCGGCGGACGGCGCACCGGGGTCCCGGCCGCCGTCGCCCACTTGTTCGCGGGCCACGTAGTTTTCGATGTCGAAGAGGTTGTCCGCGCGTTCGGCGATATTCAGCAGGGTGGTCATGGAGGCGACTTCCTCCACCTGTTCCTTCAGGAACCACAGCATGAACTGCTCGCCCAGGGGGTCGTTCTGTTCCCGGGCTGCGCGGAAGAGTTCCTCGATGTCGCCGGTCACCTGCTTCTCCTGGGCCAGGGCCAGGGCGATGGGCTCCCGGACGTCGGCGAAGTCGTTGCGGACCTCGGGGATGCCGGGGACGGACACGGGCAGGTCCCGGTCCAGCATGTATTGGACCATCATCATGGCGTGGTTCCGTTCCTCCAGGGCTTGCCGGTAGAAATGGGCCGCGAGCTGCGGCAGGTCTTCACCGGCGAAATAGACTGCCACGGCGATGTATTGCTGGGACGCGGCAAACTCGTTGCCGATCTGTTCGGACAGGAGCTCATGGAATGTCTTGGCCATGGACCGATCCTAGCCCGCGGCCCCGGCGCCCACTAGCCGTGGAAGGCGCCGGTCGAAGTGGGCCGGCCCGGGCCCGTGCTCAGCCAAGCGAGGCAAGCGCCAGGCCGGCAGCGGCGGCCCCCACGGCGGCCGCCATCGTGCCCAGGGCATTGAGCAGGGCCAGCCCGGTCCGGCCGGATTGGATCAGCCTCACAGTCTCCACGCTGGCCGTGCTGAAGGTGGTGTAGCCGCCCAGGAACCCCGTGCCCAGGACGGCCTGGAGCGAGGACAGGGCGTGGTTGCGCATCACCGCACCGGCCAAGAGGCCGAGCAGCAGCGAACCGGACACGTTGATCAGGATGGTCCCCCAGGGCAGTGCCGTCCGGAAACGTGCCCGGACCAGCCCGTCCACCAGGAACCGTGCCACAGCCCCGGCGCCGCCGGCGAGAGCGAGCAGCAGCACCGTCATGACGCACCACCGGCAACTCCGGTCCGGCCCTTGTGCAAACGCTGTCCCAAGGCGATGCCCGCGAACGTCGCAAGGGTGCCGCCAAGCAGGGACGCCGCAAGATAGCCGAACGCATCGGCGGCGCGGCCGGCGTCGAACAATTGCACGGTTTCCACACTGAAGGTGCTGTACGTGGTGAAGGCCCCGAGGAAACCGGTGCCGGCGGTGAGCCGGATGAAGCGGCGGCGGCCCTCGTCAGGGCCCCTCCAGGCGAGCGATTCAAGCAGCCAGCCAAGCACGAACGCCCCGGAAAGGTTGATCAGCAGTGTGGGCAGGGGCCACTGACCCGGCGACGGGATCGACAGTCCGAGCCCGTAGCGGGACAGGGCGCCCAGGACGCCGCCTCCGGCCACGAGGGCGAGGTATTGCGGATGCAGGTGCAAGGGACGGCTCACCGGGGACCGTCCTCCGGTTCCCGGCCAAGCGGGACGATGAGTACCGGCGGGCCCGCGTGCCGGGCGAGCCGTTCTCCCAGCGAACCTCCGGCCAGTGCCTCCAGGTACCGCCCCAAGCCGTGTTCTTTGCTTCCCACCACAATGGTGGAGGCCCCGGTGTCGGCGGCGTAGCGGAGGAGTTCGTGCGCCGGGTCTCCGGCCAGGACCGCGAAGGACCAGTCGACGCCGGAACCCTCCAGTTGCGCCGCGATCCAGTCCCTCAGGTCCGCGGCGATGTCCGCGGCATCGTCATCGACGCCGTCCGGGTCGATCGGCTGCCGCGTGCCGTCGAGGGTCGGGTCGACGTAGGCAAGCCGGAGTGCGGCACCGGTCCGGAGCGCCAGGTCGGCGGCGTGCTGGAGCACGGCGGCCCGGTGGTGCGGCACAATGCCGGCCAGGACGGGGCCGGCAGGGACGGGGCCGGTTCCGGCGCCTTGTGCCGGATGCATTTCCTCCGCCATGCCTGCTCCCCTCTGGTTCCGTTGGCCGGGCTTTCTGTGACCTGGGTTTACCTCGGCCTCATGACGATCCTAGGGAACAACCCTGCCCGGAACGGAATGCGCCGCCATGAAGTACTGTTCATCCATCGGGTCCGCCCAACCCACGAAAGCAGTCAGACATGGCCAAGCGCATCCTGAACGTCGTCACGAACGTCGGCCACTACGACGATCCCTCGCATCCCACGGGACTTTGGCTGTCCGAGCTCACTCATGCCTGGCAGGTCTTCGAAGGCCAGGCTTTCGAGCAGGCCATCGCGAGCCCGCAGGGCGGTCCCTCGCCCCTGGAACCGCGGTCGTTGAAGTTCCCCAGCTACGACAGGACCGCCAAGGCGTGGCGCGCCGATCCAGGCAGGATGGCGCTGCTTGAAAATACGCTCAGCCCCGAACAGCTCGACCCGGCGGACTACGACGCGATCTACTTCACCGGCGGGCATGCGGTGATGTACGACTTTCCCGACAACGAAAGCCTCCAGCGCATCACCCGCGGGATTTTCGAACAAGGCGGCATCGTCTCCTCCGTCTGCCACGGATACTGCGGCCTGCTGAACACGAGGCTTAGCGACGGCTCCTACCTTGTCGCCGGCCGGAAAGTCACCGGCTTCGCCTGGCAGGAGGAGGTCCTTGCCCGCGTGGACAAGCTTGTTCCGTACAACGCGGAGGAGGAAATGAAGAAGCGCGGTGCGCGTTACGAAAAAGCCAGGCTTCCATTCGTTTCCTACGTCGTTGCCGATGGAAACCTGGTCACCGGGCAGAACCCGGGATCCGCAAAGGAGACGGCCTGGAAAGTTGCCGAGCTGCTGCGAACAGGCCGGTATGGCCGCTAGACGTTGGGGCGTGCGGTAGCCCCCGGCCTCGTGGCCGTGACCTGTCCCCGCCTTCTATGAAGGATGTACCTCAAGCAGGTTGTGGACTGCGCTCACGTGCGGGGATGACCAGGCAGCCTTGCCCGCGGCCTTCTTCTCGTTCCAGCTCGCGACCCTGCCGGTGAGTGTCACCTCGGTGCCGTCGACCGCCACCACGATCCTTTCAGCGTCCAGGGCCGCCTGCCGGGCGATAGCGTGCTTGACCCGCGTCTTGGTATCGAACGCGGAAGCACGGCCCTTGAGGGTGATGAGGTTCTGCACCGACCGGACGCCCCGGACATGTTCGACGGCGTGGGCTGCCGCTTCGCGTTCGTAGTTCCAATCCACGTTCCCGGTCAGGGTGATGGCGTGGTTGCGGACTTCCAGAGTGACCGCGCCCTCGGGCACGACCGCGTTTCCCCGGAGAGCATGGAGGGCCGCTTCGGCTATGTCGGTGTCGGTGACCGGGCCGCCAAGGTAATGGACGGTCAGTTCATCGGCCAGGGCCGTGACTCCGCGGACCCGCAGGGCGGCCTTCCTGGCCGCCAGCCGGGCCGAGTAGCTGGGAACCTCGCCCGTGAGGGTCACGGCTCCCGACGTGGCCGCGACGCCGATGTGGGACGCATCGACCTCCGGTGTCCAGTCGAGCTCATTCAGCACGGCCTGCTGCAGATCGTGATCCGAGCGGGGGCCGTTAGTGGAGGCGGTCATAATGGATCCTTGTCCTTTCGTTCCGGCCGGAAACCCTTCCAGGAGCGGCTGACGCGGAGGGGTTACCAGGCCCTGGTTGCCCCTCCCCCGCACGCCGCCGGGATGCCTCCATTTCATCCCCGGAGGCCGGGGACCGGGTAGGGGCATTAGCCCCTACGCGGTCCCCCATCACCCAGGATTCCGGTCCGGGATCCCCAGGCACAAATCCGCGATCAACCCCCATTCCGGCCTACTCGGGCGCGGCGCTCATGCCGGTCACGCCAGCCAGGGGCAGGCGTAAGCATAGGACCGCAACGTCGGGGAAAGCCAGGCTGAGTAGGCCTTGTCCAATGTGGGTCCTGGAGTAATAGTCAGTGCAGAGGTTAAGCCGACGCCTTAGACAGTCTTGGGTGCGTGTCAGGATCCAGGGAGAGTCCGGCCCATCCTTTTCTTGGAAGGCAGGAAATGCGGATAGGACTTGTTGCAGGACCGTGGATCCCCGTTCCCCCTCCTACTTATGGGGGCACCGAAAGGGTAGTGGACACTCTGGCTCGGGGATTTGCCGAGTCCGGGCACGAAGTGATGTTGGCGGCGTCCTCGGACAGCCGGTGCCCAGTCCGCCTGGTGCCAGGCATGAGGACTTCGGATCCAAGGGAACTTGGCTTCACCCTCTCCGAGCTCAGCCACGTGGTGCGGGCTTATGAAGGGCTCCGGGATGTCGACATTATCCACGACCACACGCTGGCCGGCCCACTGTGCCGCTGCGGACCATCCGGGGTGCCGGTCGTGACGACGATCCACGGGCCGCTCACGCCCTCAGCCAAAGATGTCTACCGGGCGATCGGAAGAACCGCCTCCATCATCTCGATCTCCCGCGACCAGGCTTCCCGGGTGCCCGGTCTACCGGTCCGCGCCGTGATCCACCACGGCATCGATCTCTCCTCGGTACCCGTGGGCACCGGCCAGGGCGGCTATGTGTGCTTCGTGGGGCGGATGAGCCCGGACAAAGGGGTCCTGGAAGCCATCAGGATCGCCCGCCAGGCCGGGGTGCCGCTCCGGATCGCGACCAAGATCCGCGAACCTGAGGAGATCCAGTACTTCGAGGAAGTCATCAAACCGATCCTCGGTCCCAACGAGGACGTCACGGGCGAAGTGGACAACGCCGAAAAGTATCACCTCATGGGCGAAGCACTCGCGTTCCTCAACCCGATCCAGTGGTCCGAGCCCTTCGGCCTGGTCATGATTGAAGCACTCGCCACCGGAACGCCGGTGTTGGGAACGCCGTTCGGTTCCGCGCCGGAAATCGTGAGCGATGGAATAACGGGTTACCTTGCCTCCACCGATAAGCTCGCAGCCATGATCCCGGCTGCCGCTGACCTGAGCCGTGCGCAGTGCCGGGCCCGGGTGGAGCAGCACTTCAGCGCGGAGCGCATGGTGGCCGACCATTTGCGGCTGTTCGCCAACCTCATCGAAGAGCAAAGAGGGGCGGAGTCGCCCGCATAAGGAACCCTCGCGGCTCAGAGTCCCGAAGCTTTCGAGGCCCCTTTTCGTGGGCCGGACCAGGGCTTGGCCTGCCAGTCACTACAGGCACGGACAGCCCCTCGGTGCCGGCAGAAGAATCATCAAGTCTTCTACGTGATGCAGACCATGTAGCGGCGTTCATCCAAGTTGAAGAACTGGGCGTCTTCCCCGCCCGGCAGGTCCGGGCGTATGCTTAAAGCGCCTGCAGATACCATCAGACAGCGACGGGTTGTTCAGGACATGAGAATGTCCGAGCCTTCTCTTAGCGAGATCGCGAAGGTACCTGCAGGTTCTGCGTTTAATGTCGCCGCCCGGGGCGTGGCCCCAAGGAGATACGAGCAAATCAGGTCCATATCCCTGGCGGACATTCGCCGATGAGGGGCGTCTGCACGCAAGCGCCGCAACCACAAGCCGGCCCGCTGCGGAAGTCCGGGACAGGGACGGACCGGAGGCATCAATACGGCAGCCTGTAGGACTGCCGTCGTCATGCACAAATCGCAATGTCCCGCCGTGGAACCGCGTCGCCGGAGTGGAGGCATGACCATGAAGATGACAAACGACACGTATTGCGTGACAGTCAGGGGCAAGCGGACAACCGAACGTTACTACCGCGACGCGAACGGCTGGCTGAAGGTGTCCAGCCGCGGGCGTGTGTTCAGGGCCACCGCGGAACAAGTGCTCAACCACCTACTACCGGCCATTGCATTCGGCGAGAGGCTCGGGTTGACCGTGACGGTCGAACACACCGAGATCCCATATTGGCAAACCCCCGCCGCCGGGGCAGACCCCACATACCCGGCTCCGGTGGCCCACGATGGCGGTCACTGATCTTCACATCCTTCCTTACACGGCCTGTACCGTACCCGGATTGCCGGGACCCTTGGAATCAAACCCGAACAGGCCGCGTTAATTTCCTTGTAGGCGCCAGCGAGCGCCAGAAAGGAATGGAATGACGAGAAAGACCGAGACCGTCGAGAACGATGCCGGCGTGGCCACTACCTACCACCGGCATCCCAACGGCGGCGGCCTGATCGGCCCGGGCGCCCGGGCGGAGGAGGATTCCTTCATCGGTGCAACCACCTACGTCGAGGCAGGTGCCCGTGTCGGGTCCGGCTGCCGGATTGGCCGCGGGGGCTGGATCGACCATCAGGCCATCGTCGGTGACCATGTCTTCATCGGAGACAACGTCTACGTAGGAGCTGGGGCGGTTCTGGGCAACAGGGTCCACATTGCCCGCCACTCACACATCGGTGCGGGCGCGCGCATCGGACATGGAGTTCGGCTGCCCGCGGACAGCAAGGTGCCGGAGGGCACCCGCATCGCCGACGCGAGGTCCTCCCGGAATTACCTGGTCCGCCAGCAGGAGGTCCACGACCCCGACGCCAGGATGGCAGCGTAGAGGCCTTTTTCGCATGCCTGGCCGAAGTTACGGCGCCGCGGGGTCCAAGGCCCGCTGCACCAGCCACTACGGAAGACCACACGAGGACGCAGCCCCGGCCGCCCCTCCGGAGCCGGCGGGTGCCCGGGCGGCACGAAAAAAGCCCTCCGACCCAGCGTTTCCGCAGGTCGAAGGACTGTCACTGTGGAGCTAAGGAGATTCGAACTCCTGACCTCTTCGATGCGAACGAAGCGCTCTACCAACTGAGCTATAGCCCCTGGATGGCGGCCCCGGTTCCCGGGCCGCGCCAGTGCATCCTACGCTACAAACTATCCGGCGTTTTTGCCAACCAGGACTCGAACGTCTCCGTACCGTGTCGCGATTCCGGGGCGAGGTTGAGGCCCTTCCGCAGGTAATCGCCCATCGCTCCCGGCAGCGGGACCTCGACTATGAAGCCCTTGCGGCCGGTGATCCGCCGCCAGTTTTCCGCGAGTTCCCGCATGGTGCGGATCTCCGGACCGGCAATGGTCACGATGCGGTGCCGCTGCCCAGCCGGTTCCGGAAACGGGGCGACGGCTTCGGCCAACAACGCCCGGGCCACCTCCACGGGCGAAATGGTCTGGAACCTCGAGCCCTTGATGACGGGCACCAGGCCCACCTTGGCCCCTGCTGCGAACACTGCCGCCAGCAAGCTGTGGAACTGGCTGGCCCGCACAGTCAGGGTCTCCACCCCCGACGCCGCATAGACCCTCTCCTTCGCGGCCTTGGAGGCATAGAAGGCCGCCCTGCTCGCGTCGCAGTTGATGATCGAGAGGGCAACGGCCCGCTGGACCCCCGCCGTGGCAGCGGCGGCCAGAAGGCGGGCGCCGGCATCGGCATACTGCTGCAGCGCCTTGCCCGAGCGACCCTCAAGGCAGTCTATGACGACGTCGGAGCCACCCAGCGCCTCAGCCAGCCCCTCCCCTGTGGTGGCGTCCGCACGGAGGTAACGCACGCCGTCGGCCGGTCCCACGGGCGGATTGCGGCTGAAGACGGTGACCTGATGACCCTGCTCCACGGCAAAGCGGGCGAGCAAGCGGCCGATCTGGCCGGTGCCGCCCGCAATGCAGAGTCTTGTCATTGGCCGCGTGTCAGGCGCGGCGGCGCTGGAGGACGTCGTCCAGATTGCCCAGAGCGTTGGCTTTCCCGACGGCCTGGGATTTGCCGAACGGCGTCTGGGCCGCGGGCAGCGCCGGGGCGGAGCCGGCATTCTTCAGGATCGGCCTGCCTACCGGCTTCGGCTGCGCAGGAAGGTCGAGCGGCTCAGGTGCCGGACGGCTGGCTTTCGCCGCGTCGACGTATACGGGCTTGGGAACCTCGACCGGCTGCCAGCTGACGTCGGCGGCCGTGCCCGGTGCCTTGGTGTCGCCTGCGGCTTCAGCCACTTTCAGGGCAGCCTGGCGCAGTTCGACGGCGGTCAGCCGGGCGGCCTCACGGTAGTGGGCTTCGGCGTCGAAAACCGCCGTGTCGCGCGGCTCCGCCGGGACGCTCTCCGGGGCCTCTTCCCGCGCCGGGGACATCGCCGAACGGAACGCCGCTTCCATCTTCGCCCGGCGATCCCGGACGGCCAGGCGGCGCAGCCACAGGACAATGCCGGCTACCGAAAGCAGGGAAACCACCGGCAGCCACGAGGGGGCCAGCGCGAAGAGGCGGAGGATCCCGGACACTACGGCAGTCAGCAAGAGAAGCAGGCCGGTCAGGGCCAGGGCGCAGCGTCCGTATCTGAGCTTGAACGCCGGTTCCCGTACGGCAGCGCCCAGGTGCCCGGCGCTGCCGGTTCCGGTGCTCGGTCCGGGTGCGGTGCTCTGCATCGTCTCCATCGCTTTCTCCTGCTGGGGGACCGCTTTCGCGCCCGTCACGGCCTGCAGCCGGGGCGTTTCTGCGGCCTCTTCGTCCATAGGAACCACGGCAGCAGTAGCAAGCTGCGTGCGGCGGTTCCGCAGTACGTATGGAGCAACCCAAACAATCCACAGGGCAACAGTGACAACAAGGATCACTGAGCTGCTGAGAGGGAAGTCCACAGTCAAAACCGTAGAAGGAAACACGGTGGCGCCGCCACATTAGCGGCGGTGTGTCGCCACTTGCATCAAATGAATGGACTAGCGCTCCGTCAGCCGTGGCGGCTCCGCAGCCAAGTGCTGAGCAGGCCCTCCGGGACCTCCTCGGAGGTCAGGGCGAAGCTGCGATGGTCGGCCCAGCTGCCGTTGATGTGGAGATACCGCTGCCGGTAGCCCTCATCCCGGAAGCCGAGTTTTTCCACCACCCGCAGGCTGGGACGGTTTTCCGGCCGGATGTTGATCTCCATCCGGTGCAGGCCCAACTGCCTGAAGCAGTGGTCAGTGGCCATCGCGACGGCGGTGGGAGCGATTCCCCTGCCTGCACGGTCCTGGTCCACCCAGTAGCCGAGCGTGGCCATCATCGCTGAGCCCCAGGTGATCGAGGACACGGTCAGCTGTCCCACGATCCGGGGTTCCCGGTAGCCCGGGATACGTTCGGCGATCACGAAGGGCAGCGCCGTTGCCTGGCGTGCCTGGGCATTCAAGGACGCCACCATCTGCCGGTAGTTCGGAAGTGCTCCCCCGGGCGCCGGGTTCGAGGCTTCCCAAGGTGCCAGCCATTCGCTGTTCCGGGACCGGACTTCGGTCCATTCCTGCTTGTCCCGGTAACGGATCGGGCGAAGCAGCAGGTCGCCGCTTTCCAAGGTCACCGGCCAGATGGCCGAACCCCACACGGCAGGTTACTTGTCGAGCCGGGAGGCGAATCCCGGAAGCCACTCGCGCAGGCCGGGGCCAAGGTCTTCACTGTCGCAGGCCAGCTCGACGCAGGCCTTGAGGTAGCTCAGTTTGTCGCCGGTGTCGTAGCGGCGGCCGCGGAACACGACGCCGTAGACGCCGCTGCCTTCGCCGTCGCCTTCCGCGAGGACCTGGAGCGCGTCGGTCAGCTGGATTTCGCCGCCGCGGCCGGGCTCGGTCTTTTCCAGGACTTCGAAGACCGCGGGGTGCAGTACGTAGCGTCCGATCACCGCGAGGTTGGAGGGGGCATCGGCGGCTGCGGGCTTCTCCACAAGGCCCTTGACCTTGACGAAGCCGTCATCGCCGAAGGGCTCGACGTCGGCGCAGCCATAGGAACTGATCTGCGAGGGTTCCACCTCGATCAGGGCCACTACCGATCCACCGGTGCGCGCCTGGAGGTCGATCATGTCGCTCAGCAGGGTGTCCTGGGCGTTGATGAGGTCATCGCCCAGGAGGACGGCGAAGGGTTCGTCACCTACGTGCTGCTTGGCGCGCAGCACTGCGTGGCCAAGGCCCTTGGGGTCGCCTTGGCGGACGTAGTGGATGTCGCCGAGGTTGGTGGCAACCTGGATGGATTCCAGCTTGGCGGTGTCGCCCTTCGCTTCAAGCGTGGCTTCCAGTGCGGGCACCCGGTCGAAGTGGTCCTCGAGGGCGCGCTTGTTGCGCCCGGTGATCATCAGGACATCGTGGAGGCCGACGTTCACGGCTTCTTCGACGACGTACTGGATTGCCGGTTTATCGACAACCGGCAGCATTTCCTTGGGCATCGCCTTGGTGGCGGGCAGGAACCTGGTGCCGAGCCCGGCAACGGGAATGACGGCCTTGCGGACGGTGCAGTTATTGGAAGTCACCGCTCTAATCTAACGGAATGCGTCGCACAATGGACAACGGGTCCGGTGGGCCGGTGCGCCATAATCGGTGGCAGGCGGCGTAGTTCGCTTCCGTAATCCATCACCAGGGATTGGTTCAGCGATGACTTTGAAAGACGAGATCCGCGCCGGGCACCGCGCCCGGCGGAAGGCCTTGGACGCCGCACAGCTCGACGCTGCCGGACAAGGCATTGCCCGGCATGGTCTGGCCTGGGCTGCCGCCTTGCCTGGCGGGGATTCCAAAACGTTCGCCGTCTATCTTGGCGTGGGCAAGGAGCCGCCCACCAAGCCGCTGCTGGAAGCGCTCCATGAGGCCGGGCACCGGGTCCTCCTTCCCGTGTGCGAAGACGACCGCCAGCTGAGCTGGGTGGAGTGGACCCCGCTGACGGTCTTCCACCGTTCCCGTTTCGCTCCGATTGACGAACCCGACGGCGAGCGGCTGGACAGTTCCGCGGTTGCGGGAGCTGACGGAATCTTCCTTCCGGCAACCGCAGTTGATGGCAGCGGCAGCCGCATCGGCCAGGGCGGCGGCTACTATGACCGCCTTCTTGGGCGGCTGGACGCCGCCGGGCAGCGGCCCCCTGCCGTTGCCGTCGTCTACGCCGGGGAGGTCCTGCCCGCCGGGACCATTCCGGCCGAGCCTTTCGACAAGCCGGTGTCCGGCGCCTTGACGCCCGACGGCGAGATTCGCTTCGCAGGGTCCTGAACCTGCCGCGATCCTGCAGCAGGGTCCGCGCCCGCCGGTGTTGTTGTCCGCACCACAAGTACTAGCGGGCCCAGCCGCCCTCGATGATAGAATTGGCACTCAGGCCCTGGGACTGCTAAGGAACCATAAAGGTTCCGGACGCGGACAGGACCTGTTGTTTGTCCCTGAGGAGGATCACCAGTGCCCACTTACGCCTACGCCTGCAAGGACTGCGGCCACGCCTTTGACATCGTCCAGGCTTTCTCGGACAGCTCGCTGAGCGAGTGCCCGGAATGCCAGGGTGCCCTGCGCAAGAAGTTCAACAGCGTCGGCGTGGTCTTCAAGGGTTCGGGTTTCTACCGCACCGACTCCCGTGATTCCAAGGGCAGCACCGTTTCCGCGGCACCTTCCGCACCCGCGTCAGCCCCGGCTCCGGCCGCCGCTGCGGCCGCAAGCTAAAGCCGATCCGTTCCCCCCGGGTTCCTCCTCGCTTGCCCACATAGCGGTCTTGTCCACATAGCGTGACTTGGCCGTTCTTCCGCCCGGGCGCGCTGGTTAACGTGGCTTCATGCCAGCCAAACCAGCCTCCAGGTTCCGTCGCGGACGCCCCGGCCATCCGCTTTCCCGTTCGCCTGCCGCCCACCGTCCGGCACCTTCCCGCACGTTCACTGCCCGGCGGCCGCTTCCCGCACGGGCGGGAGCATGGCTGCTGCGGAACCGCCGCCTTGCGGTCTCCCTGCTGCTTTGCCTCGCCGCCGGGATGGCGGTCCATCAACTGACGCCGGCCTCGGAGCACAAGATCCAGGTCCTGGTCGCGGCCCGGGACCTCCCGGCCGGACTGGCCATCGGGAAAACAGACCTGGTTCCGCGGGCCGTTCCGCCCGACGCCGTCCCCGCTGGTGCTTTGAGCGACTGGCAGGACGTCCAGGGTCGTCAGCTTGCCGCCCCGCTCAGCAGCGGCCAGATCCCCACGGACGCTCAACTGCTGGGGCCGGGCCTCCTCACCGGCGCCGGGGCGGGAGCATCCGCCGTCCCTGTCCGGCTCGCCGATCCTTCCTCGATCCAGTTGGTCTCAGCCGGGCAGGCGGTCAACATCGTGCTCACTGTTTCGGACGGGCTGGGAGGGGCCGGCGGAAAGCCCGAGACTCTGGCCGCGGGAGTGCCCGTACTTTGGACCTCCGCCCAGGGCGGCAAGACAGCGGACTGGCTGGGTACACCGGATACCGATGGCCTCATGGTGGTCGCAGCCAATCCGGCGCAGGCCGAGAAGCTCGCCGGGGCCTCAACCCGTGGAAAGCTGTTCTTCGTGCTGGTCCCCTCGCCGCACCGTTCGGCAGCCCAGGCAGGATCGTGAACAGCAGGATCGTGAACAGCAGGCCCTGGCCGTTCAGCCCCAGTGCGGGGGACGCTGCTCCTTCAGCCACGCGTCGTGGTCGTAACCGCCGTCGTCGCCCCAGCTGCGGGGCTCATCTTCAGACGCGACTTTCGGCAGGACGCCTTCGGGCGAGGGTTTCCGCCGCTTGGCGGGTTTCCGATGCTGACCGGATTTTCCTGCGTGCGCGCCTTCCGGGCTGCCCTCGGCATTTTCCCCGTCCCGGGCTTCGGCGTCCATGCTGCACTACTCCGCTTCTTGTTGCTGTTCCGGGTCTGCCGGCGTTTCCGCGTCCGTCCCCGGGGACCGGCCGTGGTCCGGTTCCAATTGTCCTCCACTCCGGTCGCCCGGGCCGGCCTCAACCGTGGCTCCGTCACCGGTGTCCGGATCGTCATCCTGAAGGTCCAGGAAACCTTGTTCCGCCGCTGCGTAGGGCCGCCCAGCCGTCTCCAGTCCGAGGTAGGAAGCGATCCTGTCGGCGCAGGAAGACGGGTCCGTGAAGACTTCGATGGTCCACAGGGACATGTAACGCCAGCCCATGCGTTCAAGCAGTTGCGGGCGGAGCCTGCTGCGCTCCCTGACGCTCATGAGCCGGTAACGCTCGGTACCGTCGGATTCGATGGCCACGGGAGTCGGCATTTCACTGTCATCCCGCCCGATGGTGAGCACCGGGTCCGCTGCGGCAGCGATGTCCAGGACGCCGTCGTAGTGGTGCCAGACACGGGCGCCGCGGGCACGCAGCCGCTCCCCCAGGTCCGCCACGAGGGGATCCTCGCCAAGGGCCTGCTCGCTGGCGGCGGCCCTGATCGCCGGCGTCCCAAGCGTGGTGTTGCCCGAAACTTCGCGGTCCAGCAGCTCGTAGAAGTCCACGGCGCCGTGGGAGAGCCTGTCGAGGTCGAGGTCTTCCGGACGGAAGCAGCTCAGTACGTGCAGGGACTGTCGTGCCCGGGTCATGGCAAGGGCGAACTTGCTCCGACCGCCCTCCACGGACAGCGGTCCGAAGCTGTGCAGCGCCCGTCCATGCGGAGTGCGGCCATAGCCGAGGGAGAAGATGATATGGTCCCGGACCAGGCCCTGTGCGCGTTCGAGATCCACTACGCGGAACGATTCCGGGCCGGCGCTGAAGAAGCCTGCGAGGAGCGGGTGGTTCGGCAACTGGAGGCGGATGGCCTCGCCGATCCTGGCGGCGTGCCGCAGGCTTGCTGTCACCACGGCCAGGGAGGTCCTGGGCCGCTGGCTGGCGTGTTCGAAGACGAGGTCGACCACCCGGTTGACCTCGGCCGCCACCGATTCAACCCCTTCGTGGTCGGAACTGGGCAGCCCGGTACCGTCGGGGATGTATTCCACCAGCACGGAACGGTCCAACCCGGTGACCGACTGGCCGTCGGGCAGCCTGCGCAGGCCTCCGTCATAGTGGTTCTTGCTCAGCTGCAGGACAAGGTCCTCATCCACCGCACGGTAGATCCAGTTCAGCTGCCACGTGGGCAGGACCCCGGCGAGGGCGCCGAAGGCACTGTCCACGGTTTCCTGGCCGGCTGCGCCGGAAATCCTGGGCTCCACGGCCACGCTGAAGCTGCGTGCGACGGAGGTCTTCGGGTCGCCGAAGGCGATGACCTGCTTGGCCCGGGCGATCGCGGGGAGCGCGGCCTGCAGCGAGGTCGATGCCGCGTCCAGGATCACGACGGCGTCGAAGGACTGCGCCACGGGAAGCAGGCCCGTCAACAGGTGCGGGCTCAGGGACCAGACGGGCACCAGCAACGGCACCAGCTCCGGAGCCTGGGCGCTCAGTGCCTGCAGGGTTATCCGGCCGTCCTTGATGAGGTTCCTGAGGAGCTCGGCCTGGCGTGGCTGCGCGGCGATGCCCGCACGCCAGCGTTCGGCAAGCTGCCAACGCAGCCGGGCGGCGCCGCTGGCCACGTGAGCCTGGTCCGCCAGGCGATACTCGGCTTCAAGTTTCCGGAGGGACTCGCCGTCGGACATGGCCAGGTAGTCGTCGCCGCTGATCATGGCCTCGAGCGCGGACTGCCACCAGGCCAGGTCGAGCTCCGCCGCAACAGACTCCGGCCCTACCTCACGGGCGGCCAGGTCGGCGAGCAGTTCGCCGAGGCCGTGCTCGCGCATGTTCTCGATAAGCAGCGTGCGCTCGGGGAGTGTTTCCAGCGTCTCGGTGTCCGCCACGAGGGACTCCAGTCGCGCCATGAGCTCCGCGTAGGGGGTCTCGTGGAGCTTGCCGCCGTCGCGGGTGTGGTTGAGGCACGCGGCAAGGCGGACCAGTTCGCCGTCAAGGTCGCGGTACGCGCGTCCGAGCTCGGCGAGCCCGGACGGAACCGACGGGTGCCGCTGGCTCGTGGCGTAGTTGGCCCAGAGGCTGCGCTGTTCCTGGACCAGGACGAGGGAGCTGTGCAGATCGGCGATGTGCACGCCGGGCCGGACGTACTCCTTGGCCACGCGGCGCAGCCGCGAACGCTGCATCGAAGGCATTTCCAGGCCGCGTTCCCGCCGCCAGGCGGAGGAGGCCGTGGCGGAGATAAGGTCATGGACTGGCCGGTCGAAGATATCCGGGGTGAACTTGTCCAGGCTTTCCCTGACGGCCATCAAGAGTTCCAGCTGGGCTCCCCATTCGGCGAAGGTGGCTCCCAGCCTGATCTCGGAGTGCTCGGCGAGTGCCACCAGGCGTTCCCGAAGGGCCGGCAGCTGCTCGTAGGCGGCCCGGGCCAGTTGCTGCGCTTCTTCGGTCTCCTTGCGGGTGACCAAGCGGGCTCCGTACCAGGGGCTGTTGACGGCGGCGCTGCTGAAGCTGCCCAGTTCGGCCGCGCGGCGCAGGCGCCCGGCCAGTTCCTCACGGTCCTTGATGCTGTCCAGCACGCTGCGCTTCAGGCGGACCGTGGTGGCGGGGGCGGGGTGGATTGAGGTCAGCTCCGCCAAGGACTGCATTGCCTGGTACGGGGAGCATCCCCACCGTTCGCGGACGTTGTGCAGGGAGGCAACGTGGTCCATGAGTGCGTGCCGGTGCTCAACGAGGGTTTTGTGCAGATTGGCGAGCTGCGGTTCGAGGGATTTTTCGTTGCGGATGATGGCGCTCACCAGCTGCGTCTTGAGCTGCTGTGCCGGAACGCCGTTCCCGGGCCGGAAGATCAGGGATTCGAGGCCCAGGGCTTCCATGCCGCTGGCGAGTGCGTTGAGGCTGGTGCGCCGCTCCCCCACCACCAGGACGGACTTGCCTTCGCCGACCAGGGCGCCGATGGTGTTGATCGCGGTCTGCGTCTGCCCGCTGCCGGGAGGCGTGCTCACCACGAGCGAGTCCCCGGCGCGGGCGGCATCGATCACGTACTGCTGGTCGGTATCGGCGTCGAGAAGCAGCAACTCGTCGGCTGGGTCGCGTTCGTCAAGGCCCGGGAACCGCCCCTGCTGCACAGGGGCGGGCACGACGTCCCCGCCGTTGGCACGTTCCGACAATGAAGCAACGACCGTGTTGCCTTCGTTGATCCACGGATCGTCCAGGTTGCCGGAGAGATCCGCGAGGGTGGTCACGAGGAGGTTCGGGGTAACTTCCGCGCCATGGATCGGCTTGACAAGCGTGCCGATCCGGTCGAGGACGGGCAGGGGATCCAGCCGGGCCGTGTTGTACGCCATGCGGCCGACCGCTGCGGAGTCGAACACGATGCCGTGGACTGTCTTCAAGTGCCGGACCAGGGCCGGATTGATGGTGGCCTGCTCCGTGAGCTGGAGCTCGTAGTCGTCCTCGCCGGGGCGTGCGGTCAGGGAAATGCCGGCAAGCATCACCGGGGCGGAAACACGCTGCGGCTTCCCGCCGACGGCGGATGTCCAGACGACGGTCCCGCAGGACAGGTAGCCGGCGTCCACGCCGCGGTCGTTCGACAGTTCGAAGATCTTCGAACGCAGGTTGCGTGCCGCCCGTGCGGCCACGATGTACTGCTGGCGGTCCCTGATCAGCGTGGAGAGCCGGGTGCGGCGTCCGGCCAGGAGCTGGGCAAGCCCGGAAGGATGGCCGCTGCTGAGGTCGATTGAACCTTCGGGGGTTTTCACGAAGCGCAGCATGGTGTCTGCACCAGTTACCGATTTCAGCCCGGAGAGCCACTTCCTGAGCTCCGCGGAGCTCTCCTCCTGGCTATGACCTACAGACACCGCTGCCTTCTTTTCTGTGCTGGCTTGAGACGACTTGGACCAAATCGGCATACTTTCGAGGGTAGCCGGAAACGGCTGGGCCCGAGGGACCGCAACACTGGCCGCCGGCCAAATTCCCCGTGATTCAGCCGGAAAAAGCAAGTGGCCGGCCTCTTACAAAGAGGCCGGCCACTCAGGACCTTATTCCCACTCGATGGTTCCCGGCGGCTTGCTGGTCACATCGAGCACAACACGGTTGACGCCGTCGACCTCATTGGTGATCCGGTTCGAAATCCGGGCCAGCAGCTCGTAGGGAAGGCGCGACCAGTCGGCGGTCATGGCATCTTCGGAGGACACGGGGCGCAGCACGATCGGGTGGCCGTAGGTGCGGCCGTCACCCTGGACGCCGACACTGCGGACATCAGCCAGCAGCACGACCGGCATCTGCCACACCTCATGGTCGAGGCCGGCGGCGGTCAGCTCCGCGCGGGCGATGGCGTCGGCCTTGCGCAGCAGGTCCAGGCGTTCCTTTGTGACCTCACCGACGATGCGGATGCCGAGTCCCGGGCCCGGGAAGGGCTGGCGTCCGACGATTTCCTGGGGCAGGCCGAGCTGGGCGCCCACGGCGCGGACCTCGTCCTTGAACAGGGCGCGGAGCGGTTCAACGAGTTCGAACTGCAGGTCCTCGGGGAGGCCGCCCACGTTGTGGTGGCTCTTGATGTTCGCTGCACCCTCGCCGCCGCCGGATTCGACGACGTCCGGGTACAGGGTGCCCTGGACGAGGAACTTGATGCTCTCCCCTTCGGAAGCGGCTTGGGCGATGATGGCCCGCTCGGCTTCCTCGAAGGCGCGGATGAACTCGCGGCCGATGATTTTGCGCTTGGTTTCGGGGTCGCTCACGCCGGCCAGGGCGTTCAGGAAGCGCTCCTGTTCGTTGGCCACGTAGAGGTTCACGCCAGTGGCGGCGACAAAGTCGCGTTCGACCTGCTCGGCCTCGCCCTCGCGCAGCAGACCGTGGTCAACGAACACGCAGGTGAGCTGGTCGCCGACGGCGCGCTGCACCAAGGCAGCGGCGACGGCGGAGTCAACGCCGCCGGACAGGCCGCAGATGACCTTGGAGTCGCCGATCTGCTCGCGGATCCGCTCGACCTGCTCTTCGACGATGTTGCCAGTGGTCCAGTTGGGCTCGAGCTTGGCGCCCTTGAAGAGGAAGTTCTCCAGGACCTGCTGGCCGTTGGTGGAGTGCTTCACCTCGGGGTGCCACTGCACGCCGTAGAGACCCTTTTCCTCGTTGGCGAACGCCGCCACGGGAGCGCCTGCCGTGGTGGCCAGGACCTCGAAGCCTGCCGGTGCTTCGTGCACGGAGTCGCCGTGGCTCATCCAGGTGTTCTGGGACTCGGGGGTCCCCTCGAGGATGGAGCGTGCGGCGCCCACGGTGGTGGCTTCGGTGGCACCGTATTCGCGCAGGCCGGTCTGGGCTACCTTGCCGCCCAGCGCGTTGGCCATGGCCTGGAAGCCGTAGCAGATGCCGAAGACCGGGACGCCGGCTTCGAACAGCTCGGCTCCAACGCTCGGAGCACCCTCGGCGTAAACGCTGGAGGGGCCGCCGGAAAGGATGATCGCTGCCGGGTTCTTGGCCAGGAGCTGCTCGGTGGTGAAGGTGTGCGGAACGATTTCCGAATACACGTTTGCTTCACGGACGCGGCGGGCAATCAGCTGCGCGTACTGGGCACCGTAGTCAACAACCAGCACCGGCTTCTGGGAAGTCTGGGGCGCGGTGGGAGTAGTCACCAGAACAGCCTACTTTGCCCGGCTGCCCCGGTGCATCTCGGGCCCCGCCAACGGCCGCCCAAAACGGGTCGTACGTCGCCAATCTCACACCCGGAAGAGTTCAGCTGCGCCCCGTCGGACTCAGTAGCGCTTTGACGCCTGCGGGTTGGCGGCCAGTTCAGCCTCGACCTCGGCGTGGAACTTCTTCTCCACGATGAAGGACATCAGCGGCACCACGCCCCCCAGTGCGAGCAGGATGAACTTGGTGAACGGCCAGCGCATGAGGGACCACAGCCGGAAGTCCGAGATCAAGTACACCACGTACATCCAGCCGTGGACGATCAGCACCATCACCGACAGGTTCACGCCGCCGATGACCCCCTTGGGGTCCGAACCCGCCAGGCCGAAGCCAAAGGGGCGGCCGGTCAGCGCGTCGGTGCCGCCCGCGTAAAGCGAGACGTTGAACAGGTAGCGGGCGACCAGTTCGATGCACAGCAGCAGGAGCATGATGCCGGTGAGGTAGGCCATCAGCTTGTAGAACTTCAGCGCCGAGCGGATCTGCGCTTCGGTCCCGCCGAAGCGGCGCTTCTTGGCGGCCGGACGGCCCGTTGCGCCGGACTGGGAGGCGCCGGGCTTCGACGTGTCCGATTCGTTGGAGGGGACTGCCGGTTTCGGCTCAATCATGGCTGTACCTTTTGTTCTGGATCGCTTGCTGTTGGTGTTTCGTCGTGCCCGGGCTCATCGTCGGGGACGTCCTCTTCAAGGTCGCGGCGGTAGTCGTCGGCCACCAGGCGCCACCAGATGTAAAGAGCGAAGCCGGCGAAGACCACCCACTCCACGGAGTAGAAGAGGTTCAGCCAGTTGATCTGCTGCGCCGGCGGCTGGGCCGGGATGTTGAGAGGCTTCATGTCCACGGGCAGGTCCACTGCCTTGCCGCCGCTGCTTTCGGCGCTGGCCGCAACGAACCCCGGGTAGCTGGACACGTCCCAGCGGTTGATGAGTTCGGCGACCGAGACCGCCGAGGCGCGTCCCGCACCGGCGTCGACGTTCGGCAGCGGGGCTTCCGAAGGAAGCAGGCGTCCGGTCAGCTCAATGGTGCCCGACGGCGGCGGGACGGCCTGGCCGGGCTCAGCCACCCAGGCGCGGGCCACCGGAATCCAGGTCCTCGCCGAGGCTCCGGCACCGCGGAGGACGGGTGCGCCGTCGACGGCGAAAGCCGAGACGACCCAGTACCCTTTCTTGCCGTCCTTCAGGCGGCCCTCGACGACGACCTGCTTGGCGGGATCGTAGCTGCCGGTGGCGCTGACCATCTGGTCCGCGACGGCACCGGGGAAGAAGGTGCCGGGCTGCAGGACGGTGGTGAGGGCCTTGGTTTCCTCGATCTGCGGAGAGACGGGAACCTCGCTCTGGGTGGATCGTCCGAACTGCCACTGGCTCAGCAGCACGAACACCCCGGAAAGCAGGAGCGCAAAGACGAGCCCTGCGATCCAGCGGGGTTTCAGAGCGGTTTTCAACACCCCTTAACCGTACTTCGTCAGGCTGTAGAACGGCTAAACGCGCTCCAAGGGTCAGTCAGTCCTGCCCCGATCTCAGTGGTCGAAGAACACCAGGCTGGAGTTGATCAGCTCGGCGATGACTTCGGGATCGTGGGCGCGCCGCAGGGATTCCCGGAAGGATTCCTTGGACAGCGAACGGGCCATGGTGGCCAGGACTTCGAGGTGGTCGGAGAAGGAACTGGGCGGCGTGGCGATCAGCAGGACCAGGGTGGCCGGCCCGTCCGCGGCGCCGAAGTCGAGGGCGTGCCCGAACTTGGTGACGCCCACGGCGATGGAGATCCGGGAGACGAATTCGCTGCGGGCATGCGGCAGCCCGATGCCCCCTGGCAGCCCGGTGGCCATCTGGTGCTCGCGGGCGTTGACCTGGCCCAGGAAGCCCTCGAGGTCCGTGATGCGGCCGTGGGCGTGGAGACGTTCGGCAAGCTGCGCGGCGGCGTCACTCTTATCCGTGGCTTCCATTTCGAGGATGACCAGGTCCGGTGTGGTCAGGTCCGCATCATACGGGTCCAGTGTTTCCGCCAAAGTGATTCCCTTCAGTGTTCGTCTCCCCCAGGCGTGGCTGTCCCCGCGCCGGGCTCAGCGCAAGGGAACGATGTCATCAACCCCCATGCGGGCAGCGTCGGCCGACTCGTCGTCGGGCTGCTCCTGGCTGAGCCGTTCCGCTTCGACACGGGCAAGGTAGTGCTTGATTTCGCTTTCCCGCTGCGCATCGCTCCAGCCGAGGATTTCTCCCATCAGCTTAGCGACTACGGGCACGGCGGACACTCCCCGGTCCCACGCCTCGATGGAAATGCGGGTCCGGCGGGTCAGGACGTCATGCACGTGCCTGGCACCTTCGTGCGTGGCGGCGTAGACAACCTCGGCGGCCAGGTAGTCGTCGGCGCCCGGCAAGGGCTCAGCGAGTTCCAGCGACTCGGTGATCAGCGCCAGGACGTCGGTGGTCATGGAACCGTAGCGGTTAAGCAGGTGTTCCACGCGTGCCACGTGCACGCCGGATTCCTCCGCCATCCGGGACCTGCGGTTCCAGGCGGCCTTGAAGCCTTCGGCTCCGAGCAGTGGGATGGTCTCGGTGCAACTGGCGGGAACGCGCTCGTCCATGGCCCTGGTGGCTTCATCCACGGCGTCCTTGGCCATGACGCGGTAGGTGGTGAACTTTCCGCCGGCCACCACCACCAGGCCCGGCACCGGGTGTGCCACTACATGCTCGCGCGAAAGCTTGGCGGTGGAGTCGCTCTCCCCCGCCAGCAGGGGCCGCAGGCCCGCGTAGACGCCCTCCACGTCTTCCCTGGTCAGCGGCCGTTTGAGCACCTTGTTGACATGCTCGAGCACATAGTCGATGTCCTTCGACGAGGCCGCAGGGTGCGCCTTGTCCAGCTTCCAGTCAGTATCGGTGGTGCCGATGATCCAGTGCCGGCCCCAGGGGATGACGAAGAGCACGGATTTCTCCGTCCGCAGGATCAGGCCCACTGTGGACTGGAAGCGGTCCCGGGGAACCACCAGGTGGATGCCCTTGGACGCACGGACCTTGAGCTGGCCGCGGTCGGTCACCATGGCCTGGGTTTCGTCCGTCCAGACTCCGGTGGCGTTCACCACCTGCTTGGCGCGGATCTCGAAGGTGCTGCCGTCTTCCTGGTTCTCCACCGTCGCCCCGACCACCCGTTCGCCCTCCCGGAGGAAGGAGACCACGCGCATCCGGTTCACTGCGTGCGCACCGTAGCGGGCCGCCGTCCGGACGACGTTGACCACCAGACGGGCGTCGTCCACCTGGGCGTCGTAGTACCGGATGGACCCGACGAAGGCGTCGTTCTTCAGGCTCGGTGCGGCGCGGAGGGTGCCGCGGCGGAAGAAGTGCTTGTGCCTGGGGACGCCGCGGCTGTGGCCGGAGGTCAGGCCCAGGGTGTCGTACAGGAAGATGCCTGCACCCACGTAGGGCCGTTCCCAGAAGCGCCGCGTGAGCGGGTAGAGGAACGGAACCGGCCGGACCAGGTGCGGGGCGATTTGCTGGATGAGCAGGCCCCGTTCCTGAAGGGCTTCCTGCACCAGCGCGAAGTCGAGCATCTCGAGGTAGCGCAGGCCGCCGTGGATCAGCTTCGAGGAACGGGACGAGGTACCGGAGGCCCAGTCCCGGGCCTCCACGATGCCCACCGACAGGCCTCGGGTCACGGCGTCCAGGGCGGCGCCGGCACCGACCACGCCGCCGCCGACGATGAGGATGTCCAGTTCCCGGCCGGCCTCGGTGGTGCCTTTGAGCACTTCTATGGATTCGGCCCTCGCCTGCGGACTCAGTGCACCGTCCGGTGCGTTGGATGCCTGCGAAGCACCTGCTGCCCTGCCCATTGGACGCCTCCCATCGCGCGTTCAGCCGTCGATCCCCCCAGACTACTTGCTGCGTGCGGGCTTGGGCAGGCAAAGGGACCCAAAACAGGGACCCCGGGTGCGGAGTCAATCCGCAGCCCGGGGTCCTCCGGCTGTAGCCAGGCCGGCGGCCTAGCCGAGGTACGGAGAGACGACGACGTCGACCCGCTGGAATTCCTTCAGGTCCGAGTAGCCGGTGGTCGCCATCGAGCGGCGCAGCGCGCCGACGAGGTTGGAGGTGCCGTTGGTGTGGTGGCCCGGGCCGAAGAGCACTTCCTCAAGGGGTCCCACGGTGCCGACGTTGACGCGGTCCCCGCGCGGCAGTTCGAGGTGGTGTGCCTCCTGGCCCCAGTGCCAGCCCTTTCCGGGTGCTTCTTCGGCGCGCGCCAGGGCGCTGCCGAGCATGACGGCGTCGGCGCCCATCGCGATGGCCTTGACGATGTCACCCGAGCTGCCCATGCCACCGTCGGCGATGACGTGCACGTAGCGGCCGCCGGACTCGTCGAGGTAGTCGCGGCGGGCCGCGGCGACGTCGCTGATGGCCGAGGCCAGCGGCGAGTGGATGCCCAGCGCGCGCCGGGTGGTGGTGGTTGCGCCGCCGCCGAAGCCGACCAGCACGCCGGCAGCGCCGGTGCGCATGAGGTGCAGGGCCGGGGTGTAACCGGCAGCGCCACCGACGATCACCGGGACGTCGAGTTCGTAGATGAACTTCTTGAGGTTCAGCGGTTCGTGGTTCTTGGAGACGTGTTCTGCGGACACAGTGGTGCCGCGGATGACGAAGATGTCGACGCCGGCGGCCACCACGGTCTTGTAGTGCTCCTGAGTGCGCTGCGGGGTCAGGGAGCCGGCCACCGTGACGCCGGAGGCACGGATCTCGGCAAGCCGGCTGGTGATCAGCTCAGGCTGGATAGGTGCCTTGTAAAGCTCCTGCATGCGCCGGGTGACGGCGGGACTGGCGGTTTCGTCGGCGAGCGCGGCGATTTCATCCAGGATGGACTGCGGGTCCTCGTAACGGGTCCACAGACCTTCGAGGTCAAGCACGCCCAGGCCGCCGAGGCGGCCCAGTGCAATGGCGGTTTCCGGCGACATGGCCGAGTCCATCGGGGCGGCAATTACCGGCATTTCGAACTTGTAGGCATCGATCTGCCAGGAGACGGAGACGTCCTTGGGGTCGCGGGTCCTACGGTTGGGGACGATCGCAATGTCATCCAGGGAGTAGGCACGACGCCCACGCTTGCCACGGCCAATCTCAATCTCATAAGTCACGCGCCCTACTTTACTGGACCCCCTTCACGGAACCGATTCGACTAACGAAGTAATGGCTTCACAAAATATGAAAGAACTATTTACAAATATTGACACGACCAATAGATTTCTCTCGGTTGCGGAAACCCTCTGCGCCAACCTCCTTATTTTCATCGCCCGGGACCACACGCGCCCGGAGACAGGAACACCATGGAGAACACCTTTTCGAGCCGCCGGAAGTACAGCGGCCTTGCATTATCGGCCGCCGTGCTGGCGGGCCTCATGTCCTTCGGCTCGGCGCCCGCCGGTGCCACCACGCCCGTCACCGCCGGCCCCGCAGCGGGACCGGCCGCCGTCGGGAACGCCCGGCCGGGCGAGCAGTACTCGCAGTTCATCGTGCAGTACAAGGCCGGCGCACAGGGCGCCACGCCGACGGCCCGGGCCAGTGCCTGGGGCAAGGCCGCCAAGGAGCTAGGCATCACGCCCCATGAGGTCCGCGGCCTGGCCACCGGTGCCACGCTGGTGGCAAGCTCCAGGCCGCTGGATGCCCGGCAGTCCCAGCAGTTCATGGCCGGGCTCGCAGCGTCCGGCGCTGTGGAGTACGTGGAGCCGGACGCACGGATGCACGCCAGCCTGACCCCGAACGATCCCCGTTACGGCGAACAGTGGGACTTCACGGGCACCAACGGCATGCGGATCCCGGGCGCCTGGACCACCTCCACGGGTACCGGATCGGTGGTGGCCGTGATCGACACCGGCATCACCGCCCACCCCGACCTGGACGCCAACATCCTCCCCGGTTACGACTTCATCGCCGACTCCGCCGCAGCCCGCGACGGCAATGGCCGCGACTCCAATCCGCAGGACCAGGGCGACTGGTACGCCAGCGGGGAATGCGGCGACTCCAGCAGTTCCAATTCCTCCTGGCACGGCACCCACGTGGCCGGCACGATCGCTGCGGTCACCGGCAATGCGACCGGCGTGGCCGGCGTCGCTCCCGACGCGAAGGTCGTTCCCGTCCGCGTGCTCGGCAAGTGCGGCGGAATGCTCTCGGACATCGCCGACGCCATCGTCTGGGCTTCCGGGGGAACCGTCACGGGCGTTCCGGCCAACGCCAACCCGGCCAAGGTGATCAACATGAGCCTCGGCGGTTCGGGCACCTGCTCCACCACCTACCAGAACGCCATCAACAGCGCCGTCAACCGCGGAACCACCGTGGTGGTGGCCGCCGGAAACGAGGCCTCCAATGCCTCCACGTCGCAGCCTGCCAACTGCGGCAGCGTGGTCACCGTCGCGGCCAGCAACAACAGCGGCGGGCTGTCCTACTACTCGAATTACGGCAGCGCGGTGGACCTCACCGCCCCCGGCGGCGATGTGCGCCAGACCGGCGGCGGCATCCTGTCCACGCTGAACACGGGCACCACCACGCCGGCCGCTGCCGGCTACGCCTGGTACCAAGGCACCTCCATGGCCACCCCGCACGTCGCCGGACTCGTGGCCCTGATGAAGGCCGCGGACCCCTCGCTCACCCCGGCCCAGGTCGAGTCGACCCTGAAGCAGGGCACCCGTCCCATGCCGGCCGGGTGCACCCTCGGCTGCGGCGCCGGGCTCTCCGACGCCACAGCCACCCTTGCGCTCCTCGGCGGCACGACGCCGCCGCCGTCGGGCAACGTCCTGCTGAACCCGGGCTTCGAATCCGGCGCGGCCTCGTGGACGTCCAACAAGACCGACACGTTCGAGAGCGGCACTTCCGCCCGCACAGGCACCGGCTACGCGGCCCTGAACGGCTGGGGCCAGTCCACCAGCTACACCCTCGAGCAGAAGGTGACCGTGCCCACCGGCAGCGGCGCCGGCTCCCTGTCCTTCTACCTGCGGATCCTCAGCAATGAAGGCACCACCACCGCCTATGACACCCTCAAGGTCCAGGTCATCGACGGCGCCACCACAACAACGCTGGCCACCTACTCCAACAAGGACAAGGGAAGCAGCTACGTGCAGCGCAACCTGGACCTGTCCGCTTACAAGGGCAAGGCCGTGACCGTACGCTTCCTGGGGACCGAGGACTACTCGTACTCCACCACGTTCCAACTGGACGACACCTCGGTAGCGGTCTCCTGACCCGCACCGTTGAGTCCGCGGCCACCGCATGAAAGCGCGACGGCGGTGTTCCCACCCGGGTGGGCACACCGCCGTCGCGCGTGGCAGCTTTCCACATGGGTAAGGCTGCCCATGGCAGCAGGCAGGATAAATCCAATAGCCTGACAAAACACGCCCACACCATGCAAGGGGGAAACATGGCGCCTGGCCTCTACGGTGCCGATATTGAACAGCTCCGCTCCTTATCCAGACAAATGGGACAGGCCGGCGCCCGGCTCCAGAACCAGGAACTGCGGGTCAATGGCCTGATCTCCAGCGTCGTGTGGAAAGGAACCGACGGAGAACGCTTCCGCCGCGAATGGAGCAGCACGCTCCGGCCCCTGCTGCACAGGACGTCCCGGTCGCTGGATGAGGTGTCCAAGATGCTCCGTGCCCAGGCCGACGAACAGCACAAGGCAAGCACCCAGGGAGGCGCGGCCGGCGGTCCCGGCGGTCCTGGGAGTACCAGTGGCAATGGAAGCCAGGATGCTCCAGCCACCGGCCTGGAAGGACTCTTCAGCGTCACCGGCAGCCCGGAATGGTGGGCCGGAAACGCCCTCGTCACCGCGAACGGCCTGGTGGCGGACTCCCTCCTGGCAAAGATGGCCAATGGCGGATTGCTCACTCAGCTGACGAAGTGGCCCTGGCTAAGCGCCCAGTATGGTCAGGCCGCAGGGGCCGGGTATGTCAAGGGAACCCAGCTGCTCAACGGCAGTTCGATGCTTGGCCGCCTCTCCGGAGCCTTGGGTGTTGTCACCGGTGGGTTGCAGGTCTACCAAGGCATCCAGACTGGACATCCCGGAGTCGCGGTGGACGGCGGCATCTCCGCTGCCTTGGCCGTGGGTAGCTTCGTCCCGGTCATCGGGCCGGCCTGCGCCATTGCCGGCATCGCTTGGGGCGGCCTGGGCCTCCTGGCCACCAACCTGGGCTACGACTCCGCTTCTTCGATGATCGCTGACGGCGCCAAGCACGTCTGGGAAGGCGCCCAGAACGTTGCCGGAGCAGTAGCCGACGGCGCCAAACAGACCGTGAATGCAGTGGCGGACGGCGCAAAGAAGGTTTGGGGATGGCTCACTTGATCGCTCCGCTTCCTAAACTGGACACAGCACCGCTCAAGAAAAGGCAGAGATGACCACCCAGACCGAAGAAATCCAGGCATTGCTCATCACCGAGCATGAGCTCATCGCTCTCATCGCGCTGGCTGGCACCGAGGGCGCGATGAAGTGCCAGACCCTGTTCCGTCTCGACCACGCCGCCGGGGCACCGCTGGAACAAGCCGGCGTCTCCACGCTGCTGGAGCGTGGGCTGATGAAGATCGAAAACGACGCCCTCCTGCCGGTCGGGCCGGCTGCCACGGTAGCGGCTGTTCTGGCGGACGCCACGTCATGGCTGGAAACAGCCCTCGTGACCCCTTGCTCAGAGCACGTGTCCTTCATGTTCGGCACAGAGCAGGGTGCCCTGCTGCTCAACCTGAGCAAGTACGGCGTACATGAACTGCACCCACTTACAGGCGCCGAAGGCATGATCGCCACGGCAGTGCAGATGGCCGACTACTATCTCAACCAAGCGCCGGACGGGTTCCCCGCGGCTGCCACCGCCCGACGGCATTTCAACGACGGAACCTCCCGCGCAGTACACGTCAAAGCGGAGGCCGACGGTTCCCTTTCGATCGCCACGGGCGAAGGCGAAAACCTCAAGTCGTCAGCCCTCAGGCGAGAGCAACTCGACTCCCTCGTCCGCGCAGGCCTGGAGCAGCACTCCGGGTGAGCTACCAGACAGGACCTGCTCCACTCCCCCACTCTGACCGCCCTTTGGACTACTGGCTTTCCCCCGAGCTCTCCGCCATCACTCCGGCGGGTGCGCGCTCCCGCTTGCGCGAAATCGCCGGCGCGCGTGGCGCCTATATGGGCGCCTGGGCTGGAGGAATCGGGATCGGCACAATCCTCGTCCTCTTTGGCGTCCTCCTCGCCGTTCGGCTCGGCACGTTCGTGCCGGTTCCCGCCCTCGGCATTCCCGGCGTGGCAATCGCGGTGCTCTGCGGACTGTTCTATGTGCGGGTGCGGGACCGGCTGCCGCGCGCAAGCCGGGCGCTCATCAATCGCGGGCCTGGGAACTTGTGGGGGGCACTTTCCTTCGTGGGGTTCATCCTGGTTGTCTTCGTAGGACTGTTCGCCTTCATGGCTGGGCCGTCGACCTGGCAGGATCCCACGCTTCTGCTGACGCTGGCCGCGGTTCTTGCGTTCATCATCAGTCTTCTCGTCGCCGCGGTCATCGTCCCGGCCACCATCATGGGTCGTGCGCGGGAATCCCTTCGTCGGAAAGCCGCGAATGATCCTCAGTTCCGGGCGCTTCTGGAACAGGACCTCGCCACTTGGCGCGATCCCTACGGCAATGCCGGGTATGGCCCGCTCTGAGCCTCAGGATTCGTTCCGGGCATTCCCCTCAACGCTGAGCTGGGATTCGAACATCCGGAAGTACCGCCCGCGCAAGGCCACGAGTTCCTTGTGGGTCCCCTGCTCCACAATCCTGCCGTCTTCAAGCATGTAGACAATGTCGGCCTTTTCAATGGTGGCCAGGCGGTGGCTGATGGCGATGATCGTGCTGCTGCGGTCGGCGAAAAGCCGCGTGAAGATGCGGTGCTCGGCCAAGGCATCGATCGCAGAGGTGGGCTCGTCCATGACCATGAACGCGGCCCGGCGATAGAAGTTGCGGGCCATGGCGAGCCGCTGCCACTGGCCGCCGGACAAGCCGCTGCCCTTGCGTCCCCGGGGATCCTCCATCCAGTTGCTCACGTGGTTGTCCAGGCCGTGGGGCAGCTTGTTGATAAAGTCCAGGGCTTCGGCGTCGTGCGCGGCCTGGCGGACCCGGGCGTCGTCACGGGGTTCGTCCACGTCACCGTAGTAAATGTTGTCCGCAGCAGTGGCGAACTCGTATTTGAGGAACTCCTGGCTGAGGACTGCGAGATGGCGGTGCCAGCTCTTGACGTCGACCGTGGCGAGGTCGACGCCGTCGAGCAGGACCTGCCCCGAACCGGGGCTGTACAGTCCCGCCAGGATCCGGATGAGGGTGGATTTTCCGGCACCGTTCTCGCCCACGAGCGCGATGTGCTGGCCCTGCCCGATGGTGAGGGAAACGCCCTTGATGACCTCGATGTCGCTTCCGGTGTAGCTGAAGCGGATGTCCCGCAGTTCGACCGTCCGCGGCACGGCGGCCAGGGGTGGCGCCTGGCCCGAGTGCACCGGAAGGGTCATGAAGAGCTCGTAGTCCTTCAGGTTGGCGAGGTCTTCGTCAATGGAACTCAGTGCCGAAACCAGGTTGTTGGCCGTGGACAGTGCCCGGCTGACAATCTGTTGCACGTAGAGGAACTGGCCCACCGGCTGGGCCCGGGCAATGATCTGCCCCACCACCCAGATCAGGGACACGACTTCCGCGCCGTACTGCAAGGCGTCGGCGGCCAGTTGCTTGGGAATGTAGCGCTTCTGGAAGTCCAGGCGCCGCCGTTCGTCGGCGTCGCGCAGGCGCGATCGCAGCTCCATGAGGAAACCGACGATCCCGTACAGGCGCATCTCGGCGATGTGCTGCGGGCGGATCAGGTTGGTTTCGATCATCCGCCGCTGCCTGCGGGAATCCACCTGGGTGTTCCAGTGGGCGATCTGTTCGCGGGACAGCTTGAATTGCAGGTACACGCTGGGCACGATCGCCACCAGCACGATGGCGGCGATCCACCAGCTGACCAGCAGCAACGCCCCGACGGCCAGCACCACGGAGACGATCTGCGTGAAAATGGCGGCGATCCGGTCCAGCACCCGCGCATAGGAGTCGGAGAAGCGTTTGGCCCGGTCGTAGAGGTCCACGGTCTCCTTGTCGTCGTAGCGCCAGAATTCGAGGGCCAGGAAGCGCTCGTACATCTGGTCTCCCACGATGGCTCCGACCTTGAAGCTCATCAACTGCTGGATGTAGCGGTCCAGGCTGCTGAAGGCGCCCCAGAACAATCCCAGCGCCGCGGTGACGATGACGTACAGGACAGCCCGGGGGCCGGCGTCGGAATCCCCCGCATAACCGGCGGCCAGCGCCGTGGTGGTGAGCGAGGCGAAGTAGGTGGTGACCAGCGGCAGCAAGGCTGAAATGAGCGAACCGGCCACCTTCATGATGACCGCGGCGGGCGAGGCCTGGAAGCTCACCGTGAGCACCTGCCCGACGGCGCGGGCGTACGGCCGGAGTGCGAGCCTTCGGGGCGCGTCCTTGCTTAGCCGGACAGACGCCGGGTGCCGCGGTTCCGCGGGCTTTTCAGACATGGCCCAAGCTCAACTTTCGCTTAAACAGCTGTTCCCCGCGGATTTCTCCACGGGGAACAGCAACGTGTGTCAGCGGGAACCGTAGTTCGGCGCCTCGACCGTCATCTGGATGTCGTGCGGGTGCGATTCCTTCAGGCCGGCGGCCGTGATGCGGACGAACTTGCCGCGGGCCTTGAGCTCGGGGATGGTCGGCGCGCCCGTGTAGAACATGGTCTGGCGCAGGCCGCCGACCAGCTGGTAGGCCACAGAGGACAGCGGGCCGCGGTACGCGACACGGCCTTCGATACCTTCGGGGATGAGCTTGTCGTCACCGGAGACGTCGGCCTGGAAGTAGCGGTCCTTGGAGTACGAGGTGTTCTTGCCGCGGGACTGCATGGCACCGAGCGAGCCCATGCCGCGGTAGCTCTTGTACTGCTTGCCGTTGACAAAGATGAGGTCGCCCGGGGACTCGTCGCAGCCCGCCAGGAGGGAGCCGAGCATCACGGTGTCGGCGCCGGCCACGAGGGCCTTGCCGATGTCGCCCGAGTACTGCAGGCCGCCGTCGGCGATCAGCGGGACACCTGCCGGAATGGCGGCCTTCGCGGATTCGTAGATGGCGGTGATCTGCGGGACGCCGACGCCGGCAACCACGCGGGTGGTGCAGATGGATCCGGGGCCAACGCCCACCTTGATGCCGTCCGCACCGGCGTCGATCAGGGCCTGCGCGCCTTCGCGGGTGGCGGCCTGGCCGCCGATGATGTCCACGTGCGCGGCGGCCTTGTCGCCCTTGAGGCGGGCGATCATGTCCAGCACGCCCTGCGAGTGGCCGTTGGCGGTGTCCACGAAGAGTGCGTCCACGCCGGCGTCGATCAGGGTCATGGCGCGCTCCCAGCCGTCACCGAAGAAACCGATGGCGGCGCCGACGCGCAGGCGGCCTTCCTCGTCCTTGGTGGCCAGCGGGTACTGCTCCGCCTTGGTGAAGTCCTTGGTGGTGATGAGGCCCTGGAGGCGGCCCAGCTCGTCGACGAGCGGAAGCTTTTCGATCTTGTTCTTGGCGAGCAGGTCGGAGGCCTCTTCGCGGCTGATGCCCACGCGGCCGGTGACCAGCGGCATCTTGGTCATGACTTCACTGACCAGGCGCGAGGGGTATTCGCTCTCCGGGACGAAGCGGGTGTCGCGATTGGTGATAATGCCCAGCAGGCGGTTGTCGCCGTCGACGACCGGGAGGCCGGACACCCGGTAGCGGGCACACAGCTGGTCCAGTTCCTGCAGGGTGGCTTCGGGGCCGATGACCAGGGGGTTGGTGATCATCCCGGATTCGGAGCGCTTCACGCGGTCCACGTGGTCGGCCTGGTCTGCGATGGAGAGGTTGCGGTGGATCACGCCCAGGCCGCCCTGGCGGGCCATGGCGATGGCCATGCGGGACTCGGTGACGGTGTCCATCGCGGCCGAAAGCAGCGGGGTCTGGACCACAATCCGCTTGGAGATGCGGGAGGAAGTATCTGCGTCCGACGGGATGACGTCCGTGTGGCCCGGAAGCAGCAGGACGTCGTCGTAGGTCAGGCCTACGAAGCCAAAGGGATCGTGTTCGGGCTGGGTCATGAGTGCGCCTCTTACCGTGTTTCGTGGGGTCTAAAGGGTAGGGGTTGCAGCAGATGACCAACCCGTCATTACGGGACTGGCCTGTGCAGGAGGTGGGGCAGGTATTGAGTAAATATTAGAACCTCGGGGACGATCCCCATATTCCACGGCGGCAATGTGAGCAAGCACACCCGGCCGCCCGCCGCCGTCGGACGGCATCCGGCTGTGCGGCTCGGCTATTTCCATTTGGTGGCGGCCAGCAGCCGCCGCTCGAACATGGGAATCATGGTCTCCACGTAGGTGCGGGTGAGGTGGTTTTCGTCCTTGTAGACGTACACGTTTCCGACCACAGCGGGGCAGACGCCATTGGCGCAGATGAAGTCGCTCATGTCCATCAGGTAGAGCCCTTTCACCTTGCCGCGGTAGTCGTCCAGCGGGGAGGATGCGGCCAGGGACTTCTCCAGCGGGGTATTGCAGTCCGGCGAATCCGGGCCTTTCTTCTGCACGCACTCGGGCATGTTGATGGCAAAGCGCGGGTTGTCCCGGATGCCGACGATGTCGATGCCGGCATCGGCGAAGGGCTTGATGCCTTCCAGGTAGCCGGGGACCTCGGTCTCGAAGGGCGCTTCGACATGGGTCAGGGACGCCACCGTGAACACGGCATCCGGTTTGTGCTCCAGCACGTACGCCGCGCTGGCCCTGTTGAAGTCGTTACAGTCCTGCGGGCGGTCCGGGGACTCGGCGCCGAAGCGGCAGTTGCCCTTGAACAGGGTGACGATTTCCCAGCCGTGCTTCTTGGCGATCGGGCCGAGCGCCGCCATGTATTGCTGCGCGTGCGAATCGCCCAGTGCCACGATGAGCTTGCTCGGCTTGCCGGCGGGGCTGATCTGCAGGCAGCCCTGGAGCAAGGGATCGGTGGGCACGTTGGCGCCGGTGCACAGCCCGTCCACATGGGCCCATTCGTCGTCCATCGCCGAGGGTCCCGGGATGATCCGGGCTTCGGGGGTGGGCTTGCCGACGTTCTCCGGTATCAGGGCAGCTGCGCCGGGCGTCAGTTCCTTGGGCTGGGCGGCGATGGCCGCGTTGTCCGCGGCGATCATGCCCTGCCAGGCGCTCAGCGGCACAGCGAGCATGGTGCCGCACGCGGCGATCACGACGGCGGTGCGCCAGGTGCGCAGTTTCGGCCACTTCCACTCGCGCAGGGGAGCTTCGACGTAGCGGCTCGTTCCGATGGCAAGGAGCAGGGAGGCAGCCAGGATGCCCAGGCCCAGCCACAGGTCCGGCGCGGCCAGGCCGGTGGCCAGGAGGGTGAAGACCAGCACGGGCCAGTGCCAGAGGTAGAGCGCGTAGGAATGGCCGCCCAGCCAGACCAGGGGCTTGGAACCAAGGAAACGGTCCGCGCCGGCCCGGCTGCCGCTCTGCCCGGCGACGATGATGGCGGCCGCGGCCAGCGTGGGCCACAGGGCGACGAAGCCGGGGAAAGAGCGGTCGACCGTGAGCAACAGGCCGCAGGACAGCATCGCGGCAAGGCCCGCCCAACCCAGGACTACGCGCAGCCAGCGGCGCGGTTTCACGTAGGGCAGCCCCAAGGCCAGCAGGGAACCCAGGGCGAATTCCCAGAGCCGGGCCCGGGTGTCGAAGTAGGCATAGGCCTGGTTGCTGGCCGTCTGCTGCACCGAGTAAGCCAGGGACACAGCGAAGACCGCAGCGAACACGATGGCCAGCAGGCCGCGGTGGCCCAGCAGGCCGAGGGGCGCAAGGGGTCCGCGGAACGGCACCTTACGCAGGAAGGGAACGGCAATGCCCACAGCGGCGAAAACAAGGGGCCACAGGACGAAGACCTGGCCCTGGATGGAAAGCGACCAGAAGTGCTGCAGTGGGCTCGCCCCGGAATGGTTCTGTGCATAGTAGTCGACGGCGGCATCGGCCAGCTGCCAGTTCTGGCGGTAGAACAGCGTGGCCCAGGCTTCGTCGAGCAACCCGCCCCATCGTGTCTGCGGGACGAGCACCCACATTCCGGCAAGGACGCCGAGGATCACGACCACCACCGCCGGCAACAGGCGTTTGAAGACGTGGAGCCAGTGGCCCAGGAGGCGCAATTCCCGGCCCTCCTCCACCTTCCTGGTGAAGGACAGGGTAAGGAAGAACGCAGAGACCAGGAGGAAGACGTCGACGCCGCCGGAGACCCTGCCGAGCCAGATGTGGTAGCTGGCGACCATGAGGACCGCCAGGGCGCGCAGCCCTTGGACCTCAGGGCGGAAGTTGCCTTTCGCCCCCGTGCCACCCTGTTTCGAGGCAGCCTGCGGCGCCGCGTTTCCCATAGTCATGACCTGTACAGATTCCTCAACGCTCGTAACCCTGACCCTTCATGTTACCAATCCGTTACCTGCCGGGGCGAATCACAAGCAAGCTGAGGAACGTGCAATGCCCGGCTGGGCCGATCCGTAACTAGGCTGGGAACAGGGATCGCGCACCTACCGACAGGGGGCCAGGATGATTGTCCAGCTTCGCATTTGCGTCCCGGCAACGTTGTCCGGCACCGTCGTGGACCTCTGCATGGGGCATGCCGGCAGCGCCGAGATCGCGGTCTTCAGGGGTTCCTCGGTGGTCCCGGCCGGCGACGTCATCACGGTTCAGCTGGCCCGGGAGTCCGTGGAAGGCCTCATGGAGGAACTCCACGGCTTAGGGGTCCCGGAGCTTGGCTCAGTGTCAGCCAGCACACCCGAACTCGTGCTGTCGGAGCGTGCGGACAAGGCATCGCAGGAAGTTCCGGGCGAAGGTCCCGACGCCGTCATCTGGGATGAAGTTTCGCGCCAGACGGGCGAGGACTCCAGGCTGACCTGGAGCTACCTGGCCTTCCTCGTGATCGCAACCCAGTTGGCCGGCATCGGCATCGTCACCAACTCCGCCATCGCGATAGTCGGCGCCATGGTGGTGGGACCGGAGTTCGGTCCGCTGGCAGCCCTCGCCTTCGGATTGGTGGAACGCAAGTGGGCCATGGTGCGCGCCGCAACGGTTGCGCTGGCCGTGGGCTTCCCCGCTGCCATGCTCGTCACGGCTGCGGCGGCGTGGATCTCGATCCCGATTGGCCTTTACCCGCGCGATGTCCTTGATCATGGCCAGTCCGTCGAATTCATCTACCATCCCGGACCGTACTCGCTGATCGTCGCCGCCCTGGCAGGCGCCGCCGGCATGCTCTCGTTGACCAGCCGACGCTCGTCCGCCCTGATCGGAGTCTTCATTTCGGTGACCACCGTCCCGGCCGCCGGCTACATCGCCGTCGCGCTTGTCCTGGGCGAGGCAGGAAAGGCTGCCGGCTCGGCAGTGCAGCTTGTCCTGAACCTGCTTGGCATTGTGCTGGCCGCGGCGGCGGTGCTTTTGTTCTTCAAGTTCGCGGAAGGGCGCGGCGAAGCAAAGCGCGTACTGAGCAAGATTCCGGCCACCAGGGCGAAGCCCGGAGCCCCGCGGCCGCACCGCTGAGAATCGGCACTTCGCCACGGACAGCAAAAGGCCCGGTTCCCCGCAAGGGGAACCGGGCCTTCCTTCACGCGGAAACGCTAGTGGCTGTGGCCTGCGTGGGCGTCCTCTTCCGAGGCCGGCTTCTCGGCAACCAGGGTCTCGGTGGTGAGAACCAGGGCGGCGATGGAAGCGGCGTTGCGGAGTGCGGAACGGGTGACCTTGACGGGGTCGATCACACCGGCAGCGATCAGGTCCTCGTACTCACCGGACTTCGCGTTGAAGCCGTGGTTCTCGGCCTGCTCGGACACCTTGGCGACGACGACATAGCCGTCGTAGCCGGCGTTCTGGGCGATCCAGCGCAGCGGCTGGGTCAGGGCGCGGCGGACGATGCCGACAGCGGCAGCTGCGTCGCCCTCGAGCTTGTTGACCTGGCGGTCGTCATCCAGTGCCTTCAGGGCGTGGATGAGGGCCGAACCGCCGCCGGACACGATGCCTTCTTCAAGGGCGGCACGCGTGGAGGACACGGCGTCCTCGATGCGGTGCTTCTTTTCCTTGAGCTCGACCTCGGTGGCTGCGCCGACCTTGATGACGCCGATGCCGCCGGCCAGCTTGGCCAGGCGTTCCTGCAGCTTCTCGCGGTCCCAGTCCGAGTCGGTGCGGGCCAGTTCGGCACGCAGCTGGGCAACACGGCCGGCAACGTCTTCGGCAGAGCCGGCGCCGTCGACGATGGTGGTGTTGTCCTTGGTGACCGTGATGCGGCGGGCGGTGCCGAGGACCTCGAGGCCCACCTGGTCCAGGCTCAGGCCAAGCTCCGGGGAGACGACCTGGGCGCCGGTCAGGGTGGCGATGTCCTGCAGCATGGCCTTGCGGCGGTCGCCGAAGCCGGGAGCCTTGACGGCCACGACGTTCAGGGTGCCGCGGATGCGGTTCACGATCAGCGTGGAAAGCGCCTCGCCGTCGATGTCTTCGGCAATGATGAAGAGCGGCTTGGCGGCCTGCAGGGCCTTCTCCAGCAGCGGCAGGAATTCCTGCAGCGAGGAGATCTTGCCCTGGTTGATCAGGATGAGGGCGTCCTCGAGGACCGCTTCCTGGCGCTCTGCGTCGGTGACGAAGTACGGGGACAGGTAGCCCTTGTCGAACTGCATGCCCTCGGTGAGGACCAGTTCGGTCTGCGTGGTGGAGGATTCCTCGATGGTGATGACGCCATCCTTGCCGACCTTGCCGAAAGCCTCGGCCAGGAGCTCGCCGACCTCATCGCTCTGGGCGGAGATGGCGGCGACGTTGGCGACCTGGGTGCCTTCGACTTCGCGGGCGTTCGCCAGCAGGCGGGCGGCCACGGCCTCGACCGCAACCTCGATGCCGCGCTTGATCTCGCCCGGAGCGGCGCCGGCGGCAACGTTGCGCAGGCCTTCCTTGACGAGTGCCTGTGCGAGCACCGTGGCGGTGGTGGTGCCGTCACCGGCGACGTCGTTGGTCTTGGTGGCGACCTCCTTGGCCAGCTGTGCGCCAAGGTTTTCGTAGGGGTCGTCCAGCTCGACTTCGCGGGCGATCGTGACGCCGTCGTTGGTGATGGTGGGGGCGCCCCACTTCTTGTCCAGCACGACGTTGCGGCCGCGCGGGCCAAGGGTCACCTTGACAGTGTTGGCGAGCTTGTCGATGCCGGCTTCGAGCGAGCGGCGGGCAGCGTCATTGAACGCAAGCTGCTTTGCCATGGTTGTGTCCTTTCAAGACGGAAAACCCGCACCGCGGGCGGCCGGAAAACCGGTCCGGCCTGCGGTGCGGGGTCCAGGGAATTACTTGACGACGATCGCGAGGACGTCGCGGGCGGACAGCACGAGGTACTCGGAGCCACCGGTCTTGACTTCGGTTCCGCCGTACTTGGAGTAGATGACGACGTCGCCGACTGCGACGTCGACCGGCACGCGGTTGCCGTTGTCATCGAAGCGGCCGGGGCCTACTGCGACAACTTCGCCTTCCTGCGGCTTTTCCTGGGCGGAGTCCGGGATGACCAGGCCGGAAGCGGTGGTCTGCTCGGCTTCGAGCGGGCGGACAACGATGCGATCCTCGAGAGGCTTAATGGAGACCGACACTCGGATCTCTCCTTTACGTGAGGTAGTACATGGACTATCAAACCAGGGGTGCCTTGGCGGGCTTGCCGTCGTCGCGGTGCCGGCAAGTGCCTGCGGCATTAGCACCCTCCATGGGAGAGTGCTAACTCAGACTCTATGCAAGCGTTAGCACTCGGTCAAGGTGAGTGCCAGCGTTTCGTCCATGGTGAACGGGGTGTCGCGCCCGGCGCGCCGGCCGCGGCAAGGGTTCACCGGCAATCGCAACAGCTCACTGGCCGGCGAGGTCCTCGAAGTCCACATCCTCACCGTTGTCCTCGTCGTCCCCCTGCACGGCACCACGGTTCAGGTACAGCACCACGCCCCCGGCCAGGGCGGCAAGGGCGGAAACAACCAGCACCACGAGCGAGCCGACCCGGACGCCGGTGTAGCTTTCGCGGATGTCCTTGGCCTCCTGCGTGGCGTCCTGGACGCTCTTGCCGGTCATCGAATAGGCGGCGGCGTTGAAGGAATCAAGGAAGAAGACAATGATCAGCAGGACGATGCAGACAACGGCCACGGCGATGCCGGCGATCAGGGCGGGACGGGCGTAGACGGCAAGCCGGGCGGGAATCCTGCTGCCCGGTTTGGGGATCGGTGTGGGGTCTTCGGACTGGCGGCTGATGCTGTCTTCCATGGAATCAACCCTAGCCGTCCACCCGTGCCGCCGCCCGCGCGTCGGGAAGCCCAGGGGATTCCATGGCAGCACGGCAAGTAGGCTGGAGGGCATGCCCCACAGCTCCCAGGCGCCGGACGCCGCGGCCCCTCAAGACCGGACACAGGACCAGATTGCCCCCTTGCTGACCACGGAAGGCTGGGAGCTGCTGGCCTCGCTGGGCCCGTACCGCGAGAGCGAATCCCTCGCCCTGAACACCGGCCTCCGCAAGGCCGGGCACTCCCCCGAGCTGGTCTCCGCCGTCCTGACCCAGTCGCGGCTGCGGACCCGGGCGGAGGCGAAGTTCGGGGAGTTCGCCCGGCAGATGCTCTTCACCCAGGCGGGCCTGGAGCAGGCGACGCGCCTGACGGTGGCCGCCCGCCACGCCGAGCGCTTCGCCGCAGCGGGAACCTCCCACGTAGCGGACCTCGGCTGCGGGCTCGGTGCCGATTCCATGGCGCTGGCGTCCCTGGACATCCCGGTCACGGCCGTCGAGCTTGACGAAGCCACGGCCGCCTGCGCCACGATCAACCTCATGCCGTTCCCGCACGCCTCGGTTGTCCATGCCGACGCCACCTCGGTGCCGCTGGACGGGATCGACGGCGTGTGGCTGGATCCTGCCCGGCGCACCACCTCGACGTCGGGGACCACCCGGATCTGGGACCCGGAGGAATTCTCCCCGCCGCTGTCCTTCGTGGAGTCGCTGGCCGCGTCCGGCAAATCCGTCGGAGTGAAGATGGGCCCCGGGATGCCGCACGAGTCCGTCCCGGCAGCTTGCGAGGCGCAGTGGGTTTCGGTGGGCGGCGACGTCACCGAGGTGGCGCTGTGGTTCAACAAGGTGGCACGGCCCGGTATCCGCCGCGCGGCCCTGCTGCTCGGCCCGCGCGGTGCGGCGGAGATCACCAGCGGCGAGGATTTCGACGGCGGACCGGTCCCCGCCGTCGGACCCGTGGAAGGCTATCTCTATGAACCGGACGGTGCGGTGATCCGCGCGGGGCTGGTGGCCGACGTCGCGCTCCGCCTGGGCGGGCACCTGCTGGACGAGCACATTGCCTACATTTGCGCCCCGGAGCTGGTGGACACGCCGTTTGCCCGCGCGTACAAGGTCCTGGAAACCATGCCGCTGAACGTCAAGGCACTCAAGTCCTGGGTCAAGGCGCAGGGCATTACCACCCTGGACATCAAGAAGCGCGGCGTCTCCGTCACACCCGAAGAGCTTCGGAAGCAACTGCTGCCCGGCGGTTCCGCGAAGTCCAAGTCGGCAGCGAAAGGCAAGGTGGGCAAAGCCGCCACGCTGGTCCTGACGCGGATCGGGGACGAACGGACCGCCGTCGTCGTCGAACCGGTCTGACGCGCCAGTCCCCGCGCTACTGCTCCCGGACGAACGCTTCTGCCGCGGCCACCTGCTCGGCACTCGGCGTGATCCCGGTGTACAGCACGAACTGCTCGAGGGCCTGGATGGTGGCGACTTCCGCGCCGCTGATGACGGTCTTGCCGGCCGCGCGTCCGGCCTTGATGAGCGGCGTTTCTGCGGGAAGCGCGACGACGTCGAACACCACCCGCGCTGCGGCAATGGTTTCTTCCGGGAAGGACAGAGCGTCCGCCTCGGGACCGCCGGCCATTCCTATCGGCGTGATGTTGACGATGACGTCCGCCGTCGCGTTGCCCGGTTCAGCCTGCCAGTCAAAACCGTAGAGCTCTGCGAGCGCACGGCCGGCTTCCTCCCTGCGGGCCACGATGGTGACCTTGGTGAATCCGGCGTCGCGGAAGGCCGCCGCGGTGGCCTTGGCCATGCCGCCCGCGCCGCGCAGGAGCACGGAGGAGTCCGGGCTGATGGCGTTGCGTTCGATCAGTTGGGCGATGGCGGTGTAGTCGGTGTTGTAGGCGGTCAGCACACCGGAATCGTTCACGATCGTATTGACGGAGTCGATGGCCGAGGCCGAGGCATCCATCTTGTCCACGAGGGCGATGACGTCTTCCTTGTACGGCATGGACACTGCGCAGCCGCGGATGCCCAGGCCCCGCACGCCTGCGATGGCGTTGCCGAGGTCCGTGGGGGCGAAGGCCTTGTAGATCCAGTTCAGGCCGAGTTCCTCGTACAGGAAGTTATGGAACCGCGTCCCGTTGTTGCTCGGCCGGGCCGAGAGCGAGATGCAGAGGGTCATGTCCTTGTTCAGGATCGGCATGGGGCTTCCTTCGGATCGCAGGGCTGTAGACCAAGGGTAAGCCGCGCCCCACGGCCGGCGCTCCGCGAACGGAGCCCCGGCCGCCCCCATACCGCCGGACGCTAGCCCTGGCGGGCCTTGAAGCGCGGGTTCAGTTTGTTGATGACAAAGGTTTTCCCGCGGCGCCGCACCACTTGGGCGCCCGGGATCTTCTTGAGTGCGCGCAGCGAATTCCTGACCTTCATGTTTCTCCTTATGTTGCGGTTGTTACAGGGTGGCTTCCGTTACAGGGTGGCGTCGAGTTCGAACGGGTCATCGAGCTCCCTGAAATCCCGCTGCATCTCCTCGTCGCTGAGGGCGCAGCCATCCAGCAATTCGCGGATTTCCGCGGGGTCCACGTCCTCGCCGCGTCCGGTGACCGCGAGCACGGTGCCGCGGTCGCCGAAGCGTGGATGCCAGTCCAAGGCGGCGTCGACGTCGGACACTGTGCCGTTCCCGGCGGACTGTCCGCCCTGGTCCGCCTGCCAATGGCCGGTGCTTTCCAGCCAGACCCGCGGGCCGACGCCCTGGACCGCAATCCGGGTCCGGGCCGCCGACGCGATCCACAGCCGGCCGCGCATCCAGTGCGAGCCGGCGGCCAGTTGCGGCAATGCTGCCCGGAAGCGGCCCGGATGCAGCGGCCGTTCCACCTTGTGGAGGACCGTGAGGAAGCAGCCGGAATCGCTATCCAGCGGTACCCGCACCGAGCCGCGCCGGGTCCGCGCCGCCGCTTCGCTGCCGTCGTAGCAGCCAGGACGGAACCTCCCGGAAGGCCCGACGACGGCGGCGTGAGGGGCCAGTTGTGCCAGCAGTTCGGTGCCCTGCCGCCAGGGCTCGCCCTGCTCCCGGTCCTGTCCGGCGAGTGCCGCGCCAAGTCCCGGATGGGCCAGGACGGTGTCCGCATGGGCGAGTTCCCCGACCAGGAATTCGCCGCTGGTCCGGTCGTCGTCGGGCATGGCCGTGAACCCGGATTCGTAGAGGGTGTGCTTGTCCCAGATGTGGTCTTCAAGGTCGGCGGGATCAATCGCCAGCACGGCATTGTCGATCACGGCGGCCTGACCGAGCCCGCGCTTGAGTTCCGCAACGGCCATCTCCACGGACACCCCCGGCGGCAGCGCCAGCACGGCGTGCGCGTAGCCAAGACCGGCGAGCCGCTCGACCGTGGGAACCACGTCCAGCCTGACAGTGCAGCTGAGGCAGCCGTGCTCCAGGACTGTTTCCGCCTTCTCCAGCAGGCGGCCGCCACGGAGGATCCTGCGCAAAACCACGGAGCCATCAAGGAGATCGTGAAAGACGGTTACGGAATCTGGATGCCCCTGGTCAAGCCGGCCGGCGGCGGCTTCACGGCAGCGGCTGTCCAGGGAACTGACAACGGTAAGATGCATTGCCTCAGTCTATATGAAAATCATTCTCATTAGCAATGCGTGCCGCCGTGTCAGCATTACTCCTCACGGCGGAGGAACCCCCGCCCTGCACTAGACTTGGTGCATCCGCTGAGGGCCCCACGGCGGGCGTCGCCCAGGGACTTGGACACACAAAGAGGGGACCTCCGTGCACATTGATTTCGCTTCCTCCAGGCAATCGACCCTGGGAGTGGAATGGGAGCTTGCGCTCGTCAATGCCCGCACCGGTGAACTGGTCTCCGTCGCCAACGAGGTCCTCCGGGGCGTTACCGCCCGGCATCCCGAGCTCAATGAGGACGACGAGCACCCCCACATCAAGCGCGAACTGCTGCTGAACACCGTGGAACTAGTCACCGGGATCTGCACCACCGTCCGGGAAGCCAAGGATGACCTGGCCCGCTCGCTGAAGGCCGTCCGGGAGGTCACCGACCCCATGGGCGTGGAACTCTTCTGCGCAGGCAGCCACCCCTTCAGCCCGCCGCAGCTCCAGCCCGTCACGGACAAGGAACGCTACGCCAAGCTGATCGACCGTACCCAGTGGTGGGGCCGGCAGATGGTCATCTACGGGGTCCACGTCCACGTGGGCCTGGACAGCCGGGACAAGGTCCTTCCGGTCCTCGACGGACTGGTCAACTACTTCCCGCATTTCCAGGCGCTGTCCGCCTCCAGCCCGTTCTGGGGCGGGGAGGACACCGGCTACGCCTCCCAACGCGCCCTCATGTTCCAGCAACTGCCTACCGCAGGCCTGCCGTTCCAGTTCCCGTCCTGGACCGAATACGAGTCCTACGTCCAGGACATGTTCACCACCGGCGTGATCGACACCCTGTCTGAAATCCGCTGGGACATCCGGCCCGTGCCGAACCTCGGCACCATCGAAATGCGGATCTGCGACGGCCTGGCCAGCCTGGAGGAAGTGGGCGCGATCGCAGCGCTGACCCAGTGCCTGGTGCATGAATTCTCCATGATCCTCGACAACGGGGGCACCATCCCCACCATGCCGCCCTGGCATGTCCAGGAGAACAAATGGCGTGCCGCCCGCTACGGCATGGAAGCCATCATCATCCTCGACGCCGAAGGCAACGAGCAACTGGTCACAGACCACCTCAAGGAGACCCTGGCCCGACTGGCCCCGGTGGCGGAGAAGCTCGGCTGCGAAGAGGAACTGGCCGACGTCGCGAAGATCATCGCCCGCGGCGCCGGCTACCAGCGGCAGCGCCGGGTCGCGGCAGAGCACGACGGCGACCTGCAGGCCGTGGTCCTGGACCTGGTGCAGCAGATGCGGGCTGGCTAGCACCCCTTTCACCTTTCGCGCCGGAGTCGCCGGAGAGCTGCCCGGTCGCTGGAATTTTCCGGCGACCCCGCAGGCCTCCGGCGACTCCGGCGTTTAACCCTCTTGCGCTTTCACTACTCAGCGATACTATGTACTGGTAGTCAGTAACACTGAGTAGTTAGGAGGTGGCCGAATGGGCAAGCAAATGACGGAGATGCTCAAGGGCACGCTGGAGGGCATTGTCCTCGCCCTGCTGACCGGGAAACCGGCCTACGGCTACGAGATCACCACCCTGCTGCGGGACCAGGGCTTCACCGACATCGCCGAGGGCACCGTGTATGCGCTGCTGGTGCGGATCGAGCAAAAGGGGCTCGTCGACGTCGAGAAGCGCCCGTCCGAAAAAGGACCGCCGCGGAAGGTGTACTCGCTCAACACCCAAGGCAAGCAGGAACTCGAAGAGTTCTGGAGGACGTGGAGCTTCCTCGCAGAACGTATCGACCAACTCCACAGCACCGACCGAATCGAAGGAGAAAAGTAGCCATGGCTGCCAAATGGATCGAAGCCCTCACCGGCCCGCTCGAACAGAAGAAGCAGTACAAGCAGGCCAAGGCGCGCCTGGATGCGCTGCCGGAGCCCTACCTCGGCGCCGCGAACGCCTTCAACCGCTACCTCATGTACTACGGCGGCGTCACCGACGGCGACACCATCGTCCAGATGTTCGCCGACTTCGCCGATCTCTGGGAGCGCGCCGCCGTCGACGGCACGCCCATCGGGGAAATCGTGGGCGAGGATCCCGTGGAATTCGCCGAGGCCTTCGCCCAGGCGTACGGCGGCAAGCGCTGGATCGACAAGGAACGCGCCCGCCTCATCGAGGCGGTCGACGATGCAAGAAGGAAGGAGGCCGGCCATGACTGAGGCCGCCATCCGGGTCCGTGGCCTGGAGAAGTCGTACAAGGAACTGCACGTGTTGCGCGGCGTCGACTTCGAGGTGGAGCGGGGCAGCATCTTCGCCCTGCTTGGCTCAAACGGCGCAGGCAAGACCACGGTCGTCCGCATCCTCTCGACGCTGCTGAAGGCCGACGCGGGAACCGCGACGGTACTCGGCTTCGACGTCGCCGCGAATCCCGCCGGGGTGCGCGAATCGATCAGCCTGACCGGGCAGTTCGCCGCCGTCGACGAAGTGCTCACGGGCCGCGAGAACCTCATCCTGCTTGCAAGGCTTCGGCACCTGGCAGACCCGGGGGCGGTCGCCGACGGGCTGCTCGCACGCTTCTCGCTCACCGAAGCCGGCGGCCGCAAGACGGCCGGGTACTCGGGCGGCATGCGCCGACGGCTCGATATCGCAATGAGCCTGATCGGGAACCCGCCGGTCATCTTCCTCGACGAGCCGACGACGGGGCTCGACCCGCAGGCACGCATCGAGGTGTGGCAGACCGTCAAGGAGCTCGCAAGGAACGGTACAACGGTCCTCCTCACCACGCAGTACCTCGACGAGGCCGAGCACCTCGCCGACCGGATCGCGATCCTGCACAAGGGCACGATCATCCAGAACGGCACTCTCGAGGAGCTCAAGCGGCTGCTGCCGCCTGCCGAAATCGAGTATGTCGAAAAGCAGCCTTCCCTCGAAGACGTCTTCCTGGCGCTCGTCGGGGAACCGGCTGAAGAAACTCAAGAACAGGAAGAGAAGGAGGCATCCCGATGAGCACGCACATCCTTGGTGACACCGGTGTCCTCACCGGCCGCTCGCTGCGCCACATCCTCCGCAGCCCGGACACCATCATCACCACCGCGGTCACCCCGGTGGTGCTGATGCTGCTGTTTGTGTACGTGCTGGGCGGTGCGATCAACACCGGCTCCGACAGCTCGTACATCAACTACATGCTCCCCGGCATCCTGCTGATCACGATTGCTTCGGGCATCGCCTACACGGCGTACCGCCTGTTCCTTGACATGCAGGGCGGCATCTTCGAGCGCTTCCAGTCCATGCCGATCGCCCGCTCGAGCGTGCTGTGGGCCCACGTGCTGACCTCGCTGCTCGCCAACCTCACCTCGGTGGCGGTGGTCGTGGGCGTCGCGCTCATCATGGGGTTCCGCACCGGGGCATCCCTGGGCGCCTGGTTGGCGGTCGCCGGCATCCTGGTCCTGTTCACGCTCGCCCTGACCTGGCTGGCTGTGATCGCCGGGCTTTCCGCGAAAACCGTCGACGGCGCGAGCGCGTTCAGCTACCCGCTGATCTTCCTGCCGTTCATCAGCTCCGCGTTCGTACCGACCGGCACGATGCCCGGCCCCGTGGCATGGTTCGCCGAGAACCAGCCGGTGACCTCGATCGTGAACTCCATCCGGGCCCTCTTCGCTCAGCAACCGGTGGGCAACGAGCTCTGGGTCGCCCTCGCGTGGTGCCTGGGCCTCCTGGTCGTGGCCTACGCCTTCGCGATGGCCGCGTACCGGCGCAAAATCAGCTGAGCCTACACCGACACCGTGGTGACGGGCAGCGAGGAATCGGGGGCGAACGCGACACCGCTCGGTGCGATACCGGCCATCACCAGCTGGGCGCCGAGGGCGGCGACCATCGCTCCGTTGTCGGTGCACAGCTGCAGCGGCGGGACGTGGAGCATGATGCCGGCGGAGCGGCAGCGCTGCCCTGTCAGTTCACGCAGCCGCGAGTTGGCCGCCACTCCCCCGCCCAGCAGCAGTTCGGTGATGCCGTTCTCCCGGCAGGCCAAAACTGCCTTCGAGGTGATGATGTCCACCACCGCTTCCTGGAAGGCCGCGGCGATGTCCGCCACCGGGACCTCCTCGCCACGCGCTTCGAACTGTTCCACACAACGCGCGACGGCGGTCTTGAGTCCGCTGAACGACCAGTCGTAGCGGTGCGGGCCGGGTTCCTCGGCGGTGCCCATGTACTTGGGTTGGCTGAGCCCGCGCGGGAAGCGGATCGCCTTGGGGTTTCCGGTCCGGGCCATTTTGTCGATGGCGGGGCCGCCCGGGTAGCCGAGCCCGAGAAGCCGGGCGACCTTGTCGTAGGCTTCCCCGGCGGCGTCGTCGATCGTCGAGCCCAGCAGTTCGACGTCGTCGGTGATGCTGCGGATCCGCAGGATCTCGGTGTGTCCGCCGGACACCAGCAAGGCACCGAGATTTTCAGGAAGACGGTTTTCAGGCAAGCGGTTTTCGGACATGTCCAGCAGCCCGACGCCGACATGCGCCACGAGGTGGTTGATCGCGTACAGCGGTTTGCCGCTGGCGAGGGCGAGCGCCTTGGCGGCGCAGACCCCTACCATGAGGGCCCCGGCGAGTCCGGGGCCGGAGGTCACGGCGATCGCGTCGATGTCCTCCAAGGTGACGCCGGCAGTGTGCAGCGATTCCTGCAGGGTGGGCACGAAGGCGTCCAGGTGGGCACGGGAGGCGATTTCCGGGATCACCCCGCCGAAGCGCACGTGCTCGTCCATGGAGGAGGACACCGTGTTGCTCAGCAGGGTGGTGCCGCGGACGATGCCTACGCCGGTCTCATCGCAGGAGGATTCGATGCCGAGGACGAGCGGACCGGCTGGACGGGGTTCGCTGGCGGGTGCGGGGTTCACGCGGTGGGTCCTTCTGTATTCGGTCCTTCGGTGGCGGGTCCTTCTGCCAAGGGGAGCCTCATGATGAGGGCATCCGTGCCGTCGCGGTAGTAGCGGGCCCGGACGTGGATCTGTTCGAAGCCGAAGCGCAGGTAGAGCTGCTGGGCGCGGGGGTTGTCGGCCCGGACTTCCAGCAGGACGTCGTCCGCGCCGCGGCGGCGCGCCTCTGCGATCAGTTCGGCGAGCACGGCGGAACCGATGCCGCGGCCTTCGAATTCGGGGACCACGGCGATGGTCTGGATGTCGGCGATCGGCTGGACGCACATCAGCCCTGCGTAGGCCACGATCCCGCCCTCGGCTTCGGCCACCACGTAGCGGCGGGTTTCCGGCTGGGAGAGCTCGTCGATGAACATCTGCAGGGGCCAGGCGTCCACCGGGAACAGGCGCCGTTCGAGTTGTTCGACGGCGGCCAGGTCGCCGTCGTTCATGTCCCGCAGGACCACGCCGTCCGGCATGGCAGCGGTGTGCAGGGATTCTTCGGGGACCGTCACAGCGCACGCTTCCTGGGGCCGGGCACCTGGGCGTCGGACTCGCGCAGGTAGAGCGGGGTGGAGTCGGGCAGCTCGTGGCCCGCGGCCAGCAGGGCGAGGGCGAACTGGCCGAGGGACGCGGCGCTGGGCTGGGAGTCCTTGAAGTCCTCATCGGCCTTGACCACGTCGGCGTAGATTCCGGCGCCGGCTCCGTACACCGGAAGCTCCGGCAGCTCGGAAGCGAATCCGACGTGCGGGCCGTCCGCCAGTTCCGGGAGCTGGCCGTCGCGGAGGGTGTACCGGGCCCAGTAGACCTCCTTGCGGCGGGCGTCGGTGGCCACCAGGAATTCCGCGGGGGCGCCGGTGGACTCGGCCACCTCGAGGGCGATCGCGTCCAGGCTCATGAGTCCGCGCAACGGCTTGTTCCAGGCGAAGGCGAGGGTGCGCGCGGTGGCGATGCCGGAGCGCAGTCCGGTGAACGGGCCGGGGCCGACGCCGGTGACGATCAGGTCGATGTCCGCGCCGCTGACGCCGGCACCGGCGAGCAACTGTTCGATGCCCGGAACCAGGACTTCGGCGTGGCTGCGGGTGTCCTCCGTGGCGAAGGAATCCACCACGCCCTCCATGGCGTCGTCGGAGATGAGGGCGGCGCTTGCCACGGCCGAGGTGTCGATGGCCAGGATCAGCATCAGTTCTTCTCCTCCGGAAGGGCGGGGACCTCACCAAGGGCGGGGGCAAGGACGTCGGGCACGGCGGCCCACCGGGGGCCGAAGCCGCGGACCACGATGGTGCGGGGTTCGTCGTCCTCGTCGGTGTCGAAGTCCAGGACGGGCTCCGCATCACGGGCAGCGCCGCCAACAGCGGCGGCTCCGCCTGCGAGCGACCCGCCGACAGGGCGGTGGAGTTCGACGTCGAGACGGCTCTCGGCGAGGTGTTCCACCCGGCCGCGGCCCCACTCCACCACCGTCACGGACGAGTCCATGGTGTTTTCGAGGTCGATGTCGTCGATTTCGGCCGCCGACTCCAAGCGGTACGCGTCCACGTGCACCAGGTCGGGGCCGCCGGGGCGCGGACCGTCGGGCAGGTTCGGATGGATCCGCACCAGCACGAACGTGGGCGAGATGACCCCGGCCCGCACTCCGAGGCCTTCGGCGAGGCCCTGGGTGAAGGTGGTTTTTCCGGCGCCGAGTTCGCCGGTGAGAACCAGCAGGTCCCCCGCCTCCAGCACCCGGCCCAGGGCGGCGCCGAGCGCGTGGGTGCCGTCCGCCGTCGTGATCCCGAGGGAGCGTTCCCAGAGCGCGCCTTCCAGGTCGACCGAGCTTTCGGGGCTCACTGGGCACCCTCCTCCACGGGCGCGAGTTCGTTGACATAGCTGCGCGGAACGCGCGGGCTGATGCGGGTGACGATCTCGTAGTTGATGGTGCCGGCCGCAGCGGCCCAGTCGTCCGCCGTCGGGCCACCGTCGGCGCCGTCGCCGAACATGACCACCTCGGTGCCGGGCAGCGCGGCGGCCTGCTCCGGGTCGACGTCGCCGAAGTCCACCACCATCTGGTCCATCGCGATCCGGCCCACCACCGGGTAGCTGTTGCCGCCGATCCGCACGGGGCCACCGGTGGCAACCCGGGGAACGCCGTCGGCGTAGCCAAGGGGAACCAGGCCCAGGGTGCTCTTTCCCGTGGTGCGGTAGTGCAGGCCGTAGGACACGCCCTGGCCGTCCGGGACGTGCTTGCAGTTGGAGAGCAGGGTGCGCACGGTCATGGCGGGGCGCAGGCCGAGCTCGGATGAGGGCTGGCCGTCGAACGGCGAGAGCCCGTACAGGCCCAGGCCCACCCGGACGAGGTCGAAGTGCGAGTCCGGCCGGGACAGCGCGGCCGGGGTGTTGGCGATGTGCCGCACCTCGGGGTCCACGCCGGAATCCTCGGCCATCGCGATCGCCTCGCGGAACACGGCAAGCTGCTCGTCGGTCTCGGGCCGGTGCGGTTCGTCCGCCACGGCCAGGTGCGAGAAGATCCCCACCACGCGGAGCAGGCCATTGTCCTGGTGCTCCATGGCCGTGCCGAGCAGCTTGTCCCAGTCCTCGATGGTGCAGCCATTGCGGCCCAGGCCGGTGTCGACCTTCAGGTGGATCCGGGCCGGGCGCTCCTGCTCCCGGGCTGCGGCCACTACGGCGTCCAGTTCCCAGCCCGACACCCCGATGTCGACGCCGGCGGCCACCGCCGCGGCGAAGTTGCTTTCCCGGGTGTGCAGCCAGGCCAGCAGCGGCGCGTCGATGCCGGCGGCACGCAGCGCGAGGGCCTCGGAGATGTGGGCTACGCCAAGCCAGCGGGCACCCGCCTCAAGGGCCGCACGGGCCACCTGGATCGCGCCGTGGCCGTAGGCGTCGGCCTTGACGACGGCCATGACATTGGCCGGGGACGCGATGGCAACGAACTGCCGGACGTTGTGCCTGATGGCCTCAAGATCGATGACGGCCGATCGTTCCGAAACGGAGGGAGTGGGAGAATCGGGGCGTCCGAATGCTTCGTAGCTCACCCATCGATTCTAATGCTGGGCCGGGAGCACACTTGACGGCGGGCGCAGCGCGGACCGTCGCAACGCTCCCTCGGGAACCCTGCTGACAATGTCTTCGAGGAAGGCGAAGCGCCTGAGCCACTGGCTGGACTGGCGCTCGGGCCGGGCGTTGGCCCGGTGCCACCAGTCGGAGATGTCTCCCCAGCCCGGGGCTGAGAAGGAACCGCCCAGTTCCTGTACCGAGAGCGAAGCGCAGAGGTTGGCGAAGCGCAGCCGGTCCCCCAGCGGCCAGCCTGCCAGGCAGCCTACGATGAACGCAGCCCCGAAGCAGTCCCCGGCCCCCGTGGGATCGTGGGCGGTCACCGGCAGCGCCGGCACCCACTCCTCCTCGCCGGTTTCGGAATCCACCGCCATGGCACCCTGGGCGCCCAGGGTCACTACCGCCACCGGGACCCGCTCGGCCAGGATGTACAGTGCGGACCAGGGATTGTCAGCTCCGGTGAAGGCCATGGCCTCACGCTGGTTGGGCATAAAGGCGTGGAAGTAGCCCAACTGCTCCAGCCGTCTCCTGGACCAGGCGCCGCTGGGGTCCCAGCCGGCGTCGCCGAAGATCTTCACCCCGGCGCGATGCGCGGCCAGCACCCACGGTTCGGCTTCCTCTCCCAGCTCGGCGACGGCGGCAAGCGCCGGGGGCGGGGTGCCGATCAGTTCGGAGCCGCTCAACGGCGCCGGCAGTCCATGGGTGACCATCGAGCGGTCCTGCTCGACGCAGAGGGACACCGTGACCGGCGAAGGCCAGCCCTGGAAGCGCCGGGACAGCGAAAGGTCCACCTCTTCCTGGTTTTCGAGGATCTTCCAGTTCAGCTCGCCGTAGCCGTCGTCGCCGAACGCCGCCGCGAGGCTCGTGTGCAGCCCGAGCCTCGCCGCGGCGATCGCCTGGTTCGCGATCCCGCCCGGGCAACTGCCCATCCCCTGGCTCCACACCTCGGTTCCCGGCTCTGGGCGCTGTCCCAGCCCGGTGAAAATGATGTCCTGGAAGACGGTGCCGCTCAGCAGCAGGTCGCAGCCGCCGTCGTCCACTGCTCCCGGCGCGCCGGGACTGGTGGCCCGCACGGCGGCGAGCGGATCAAAACGTTCCCGGCTGTTGTGTTCCCGGTCCTGGTGTCCTGCCGGTGCCTCCATGCACGGCAGACTACGCCGCCCCGGGTGGCAGGAGTAGTGTTTTCTCCGCAGGTGTTTAGTCGGGCGAACGCGGTTCGCCGCCTGTGGCAGAACATGTTGGTGCAGGAGGTGTGGCGTGTCCCTGATCCGCCGTGTGGCCTTCCTTTCCCTTCACACCTCCCCTATGGAACAGCCCGGAAGCGGCGACGCCGGCGGCATGAACGTCTACATCCGGAACCTGGCCGCGGCCCTCGCGGACGAAGGCGTGGAGGTGGAGATCTTCACCCGGTCGACCATTGAGGGGCAGCCCGCCGTCGAGCACCCGGCGCCGGGCGTGTGCGTGCACAACGTGATCGCCGGCCCGGCCCGGAAACTGCCCAAGGAGCACCTGCCCGAACTCCTGCACGACATGGTGGCCCAGATCGAACGGATCCGGCAGCAGCAACCGCACGGACGCTACGACCTCGTCCACTCGCACTACTGGGTCTCCGGCGTGGCGGGGCTGGAGCTCTCCCGCATGTGGGGCGTTCCGCTGGTCCACACGATGCACACCATGGCGAAGGTAAAGAACCTGGTCCTGGACTCCGGCGAGCGCCCCGAGCCCCGCCGCCGCGAGGAAGGCGAACAGCGGATCGTCGACGGCGCTGCCCGGCTGGTCGCCAACACCACGGCCGAGGCCGAGGAACTGGTGTCCCACTACGGCGCCGACTTCGACCGGATCGATGTGGCCCCGCCGGGCGTGGACCTGTCCGTCTTCACGCCGGCATTCCGGAGCCGCTCCCGGCGCGACCTGGGAGTGCGGCCGGGCAGCTTCCACCTGCTGTTCGCCGGCCGCATCCAACGGCTGAAGGGCCCGCAGGTCTTCCTGGCCGCCGTCGCGCTGCTGCGGGCGCGCCGCCCGGACATCGACCTCGAACTCACCGTCCTGGGCGCCCTGAGCGGGGCGAAGGATTTCAACCTGCGGTCCATCATCAGCGAGGCGGGACTGGACGACGTCGTCACGCACCGCCCGCCGGTGGACGCACCGGAGCTGGCGGGCTGGTTCCGTTCGGCGGACGTGGTGGTGATGCCGTCCTACAGCGAGTCCTTCGGCCTGGTGGCCTTGGAAGCACAGGCGTGCGGCACCCCGGTGGTGGCGACCCAGGTGGGCGGGCTGAGCCGGGCCGTGCAGCACGGGCGGACAGGCCTGCTGGTCCCAGGGCATGATCCAGCCGACTGGGCCGACGCGCTCGAGGCCCTGTACGACGACCCCCAGACCCGGCAGGACATGGGCCGCGCCGCTACTGTCCACGCCGAAGACTTCGGCTGGCAGCGGACGGCGCTGCGCAGCCTGGACAGCTACCAGGCAGCCGTGGGCGGGCTGGTGTTGCCGAAGGCGTGATCGGGCTTGCCGGAATCGGGTCCGGGGCGCCTGGGCCGTCCCGATCCTGGTGCCTGGGCCGTCCCGTGGCGCCTGGGCCGTCCCGATCCTGGTGGCTGGTAGATTCCAGGCATGCCCGGATGTGGGGCAGACCTGAAAGCCGGGCAGACCGTCCGGCGGACTGGAAGGACAATGATGTCTGGAACCATGAGCGATCTCGAGATTGCCCTCAAGGCGACGCTCCGGCCGATCGGGGAGATAGCCGCAGAAGCCGGAATTCCGCCCGAAGCCCTGGACGTCTACGGCCGCTTCAAGGCCAAGATCAATCCCGCGAAGCTCACCCCGCAGCCTGGCAAGGCCCCGGGGAAAGTGGTGCTGGTTTCGGCGATGTCCCCCACCCCGGCCGGCGAGGGAAAGTCCACCACTACCGTGGGACTGGCCGATTCGCTGGCCCGGGCCGGACACAAGGTGATGATTGCCCTGCGCGAACCGTCCCTGGGCCCGGTGCTCGGCATGAAGGGCGGCGCCACCGGGGGCGGCTATTCGCAGGTGCTGCCGATGGACGAGATCAACCTGCATTTCACCGGTGACTTCCATGCCATCACTTCGGCGAACAATGCCCTCATGGCGCTGGTCGACAACCACATCTTCCAGGGGAACGAACTGGGCATCGACCCGCGGCGGATGACCTTCAAGCGGGTCATGGACATGAATGACCGTTCCCTGCGCGAGGTGGTGATCGGGCTTGGCGGCCCGGTGCAGGGCGTGCCACGGCAGGACGGTTTCGACATCACCGTGGCCTCGGAAATCATGGCCGTGTTCTGCCTCGCCAGGGACCTGGCCGACCTGCGCGAACGGCTGGGCCGGATCACTTTCGGCTACCGCTTCGACCGCACGCCTGTCACCGTGGCGGACCTGGGCGTCCAGGGTGCCCTGACCCTCCTGCTCAAGGACGCCATCAAGCCGAACTTGGTGCAGACCATCGCCGGGACGCCGGCGCTGGTGCACGGCGGGCCGTTCGCGAACATCGCCCATGGCTGCAATTCCCTGATCGCCACCGAAACCGCGCGGGAGCTCGCTGACATCGTGGTCACGGAGGCCGGCTTCGGCGCAGACCTCGGCGCCGAAAAGTTCATGGACATCAAAGCGCGGATCGGCGATGTGGCGCCGTCCGCCGTCGTGGTGGTCGCGACCATCAGAGCGCTGAAGATGCACGGCGGCGTCCCCAAGGAACGGCTCACGGAGGCCAACCCCGAAGCCCTTGCCGCCGGCGTCGAGAACCTTCGCAGGCACCTGCACAACGTGGAAAAGTTCGGGATCACGCCCGTGGTATCCATCAACCGCTTCGGCAGCGACACCGCCGGGGAACTTGAGTGGCTCCTGGACTGGTGTGCACGCGAAGGCGTCCAGGCCGCCGTCGCAGACGTGTGGGGCCGTGGCGGCGGGGGCGACGGCGGTGATGAACTCGCGGCCAAAGTCGCCGCTGCGATCGCAGCGCCGTCGTCCTTCCGGCACCTGTACGCGCTGGAGCTGTCCGTGGAGGACAAGATCCGGACGATCGCGCAGGAGATCTACGGGGCCGACGGGGTCGAGTTCTCCGTCCCCGCACAGAAGCGCCTGGCGGACATCCGGAAGAACGGCTGGGCGGGGTTTCCCGTGTGCATGGCCAAGACCCAGTACTCCTTCACGGACGACGCCAGCGTACTCGGTGCGCCCAAGGGGTTCACGATCCGGGTCCGGGACCTCATCCCGAAAACCGGAGCCGGCTTCATCGTGGCCCTGACCGGCGCAGTGATGACGATGCCCGGCTTGCCGAAGGAGCCTGCGGCGATGCGGATGGACGTGGACGCGGACGGGAATGCTGTCGGGCTGTTCTGACACTTGGCTTCGAGGCTGCGGGGCGGCGTTTGTAGGGCGCTGCGGTGGGGCTGCAAAGGACGGTCGGCGCTGCCAAGGCGGGGGTCACCCAGCAGGCGATCCAAGGGCACTGCTGCGCATGGCCGCCAAGGCCCTCGCCCCGCCCGGACCGGGTGGCCTGAAGGACCGCCCATTAATGTCGGTGCCCGGTGATGTGATGGGTTGATGGAGATCACCAGCAGTTTGGAGGTAATGGCGCCGCGGTCCGCGGGGTCTGATCCGCTGGTGGTGCTCGACGGTTTGGTCTCGACGTTGCAGTCTGTGGAGTCGGCGATCGCGGGCTTGCAGGCCTTGCGGGAATACACCCTCGCCATTGCGTCCCGGGTCGCGGACGTGCTGGCAGAGGAGGACACGCGGGACGGCGGCAAGAACGACGGCGGCAAGAACGACGGCGGCGCGGGGCCGGGCGCGTTCAGGGGCCTGCGGTGGGACGGTGCGGAGCTGGCCCGGCGTGCGGTGGCCGCTGAGATCGCCACTGCGACCCGCGCGAACGACCGGACCGTGCAGCGGCAGATGGGCCAGGCCGTGGAGTTGCTGGACCGTTTCCCTGCGACGTTTCAGGCCCTGGCGCGGGGCCGGATCAGCCTGGCCCACGCCCGGGTGATCCAGGACGCCGGAACCGTGCTGGACGACCCCGCGGCGTTGGCCCGGTATGAGGCCGTGGTGGTGGCGTGCGCCGAACACCAGGCACCGGGGCGGGTACGGCGCCTGGCGGTCCGGGAGGCCGAGAAGGCGCAGCCCGAGCCCCTGGCCGCCCGGCACGAACGGGCCGGCGCGCAGAGATGCGTCCGCGTCACGCCCCTGCCCGACGGGATGGCCGAACTCGCCGCCACCCTCCCCGCGGCCGTGGCCTACGGCATCCACGACCGCCTCACCCGGATGGCCCGGGCACACGCCGGCCTGGCGCGGGACCACGCAACGGAACCGGGCCCGACCACCGGGCCCGCCTGCACCACCGACCAACGCAGCACCGACCAGCGCACCACCGGGCCTGCCTGCACCACTGACCAACGCAGCACCGATCAGCTTCGTGCCGACTTCCTGTCCGAACTGTTGTTGTGCGGTGCTCCCGCCGGGCACGACACCGAGGACGGGCTCCTGGCCGCGATCACCGCCCGGGTGGATGTCACCGTGCCGGTGCTGACCCTGATTGACCGCGACACCACCGGAGACGCAGGCAACCCGGCCCCAGGGTCCGCAGCCACACGCCTTACAGGCCAGGTCCCGGCCGAGCTGGACGGGCGCCACCCCATCGACCCCGGCACCGCCAGGATCCTCGCCGGGCAGGCCACCGCGTGGAACAGGGTCCTGACCGACCCCATCACCGGGGCCGTGCTGGCCGCGGACCGGTACCGGCCCGGCGAAGACCTCAAACGCCTCCTCACCGCCCGCGACACCCGGTGCCGCTTCCCCGGCTGCGGCATCCCGGCCCGCGATCTCGACCTGGACCACACCCACGACGCCGCCCAAGGCGGAACCACCGACGCCGGCAACCTCGCCGGACTCTGCCGGCGCCACCACATGCTCAAACACCACTCACGATGGAAGATCCGGCAAACCGGCGCCGGAAACCTCGAATGGACCAGCCCCACCGGCAGGACCTACAAAGACAGTCCACCGCTTCCCGCCACCCACATCGAGACAGCCATCGGCCTCCCAGGACCGGCACGCCGTGATGCCCCCGACGTTGCCTCCAACCAGCCACCGTTCTGAGCCCCATGGGAGGTGAGTCCCGGGAAACGATCGGCGCGGCCGAAGGAACCTCCACGAGGCCGACGGCCGCGCATGAGGGGGCGGCGCCGTCGTCGCTTCCATCCTCGGTCGCGTGCGTGCCTTAGCCGCTTGCTTTCCTTTGTCCCCTACCCGGCCGCGCCCGCCAGGGCATCGGCTCCTGCATAGACCGGCGGGAAGAGCTCCGAGGCATCCCGACGGCGGTAGTCGCGTTCGCTGTAGGCCTCCACCATCTGGTCGAAGAGCCGCTGGCCCTCCGCCCGCAGTTCGGCCAGGTCGACGCCCGGGAGTGCGCCGTCGACCACCACCGGACGGCCTGCCACATAAGTGTCGGTGACGTTGCGCGCGGAGCCATTCAGGATGAGTGTGCGCAGCGGATCCTCTACCGGGCCGTCCCGGAAGTCGCCGAGGGACGCCACCATGATGTCCGCCTGCGCACCGGGGCAGAGGCGTCCGAGGTCCTCGCGGCCAAGGGCCTTGGCCCCACCAAGCGTGGCGGCGTCGAAGAAGTCCGACACCTTGCCGGCATCGCGCCGGCCCTCGGCGATGCGCGCGAGGTGGGTTCCGACGTCGATGCCCTTGATCAGGTCCGGCGGGAAGGAATCGGTGCCCAGGCACATGTTGACCCCGGCCGCTGCGAAGGCGTCGAAGGACTTGAGCATCCCCGAGTAATGGAAGGAAGTCAGCGGGCAGTGGATGATGCTGACGTCGTTGCGGGCCAGGAGGTCCAGCGGGCCGCCTTCGGCGTGCGCTGCGGGATCGGTGCCGTCGATGACCACACCGTGCGGAATGAGGAGCCGGGATTCCAGCAGCCCGGTGTCCACCAACTGTTCCAGGACCGTCCGTCCGGTGAGCTTGAGCAGGAATCCGTCCTCGGTGGGCTGCTGGAGGCAATGCAGGCGGACCAAGGCGTTGCGCTCGCGCGCCAAGGCAGCCGTGCTGCGCATCAGCTCATCCGTCAGCGTCTCGATACGGCACGGAAGCAGGACGCCGGTGATCAGCGGATGGTTAAGTTCCTCGGCGTAGTCAAGGAAACGTTCGGCGTCGGCGAGGCCCTTGCGCCCTTCTTCCTCGTCGAAGAGGATCACGCGTTCGCCGCCGTCGTCGGTGACGTTGATGCCTGAACGGTAGGCCGGCCCCAGGAAGCCCCGCAGGCCCAATTCGATGCTGGTCTGTGCCATGCCCTGGAGTTCTTCGAAGGTCTCAGCCCAGGAACTGTGGATCTCCGAGGCGATGGGCATATAGCTGGTGACCCCGTGCAGGGCCAGCTGGGCGAGCGCGAACGTACGCACCTTCTGGCGCTGCTCCGGGGTGAAGACGTCGCGTCGGCGGTTGTGGAAATAGTCTTCTGACCACTGCATGCCCGGGCCGGTCTCAGCGCTGGGCCACGAGTCGAAGATCATGTGGTCGATGTCGGTCAGGGCATCGAGGTCGATCAGGCCAGGAGCGATCAGGCTCTGCCCGAAATCCCGATGCTCATCGACTGGTTCGTCGTAGCCGGTGCCGACGTAGATCACCTCGCCGTCCTTCATCACGACGTGCCCGTCCTGGAACATCACGTGCCGTGTGCCGTCGTATCCCAGGACGTAACGGGCGGAAAGTCGGGTGATCATGAATTCCTCCAAGTCGAAAAACAGGCTTCGGTATCCCAGATTGAAATCTTGTCCGGGCCAGCATCTCGCCAGTCAGGCTACAAAAGGCGCGCTTTTGCCGCCTATGGGAGCGAACTTTGTGAGATGCCTTGCATTGCTTCGTGATCCACCTTACCATTTTTGGTATACCAAATGAGCGGCCGACGACGCCGCATCGCCCCAGCACACGAAGGATGCACCCCCATGAAGACCCAGTCCACAACCACTCCGGAGGTGGATGAGCGCATCGTCAAGGTCGACGAGCGCGCGAGCAGCCTCTTCACCCCGAGCGCCCGGCAATGGACAGCGATGATCTTGCTCTCCACGGCCGTCTGCGCCGTGGCGATCCTCGCCGGCACGCACAAGATCCCGCTCGGCAACGCCGCGATCGTTCTCATGCCGGTGTTGTGGGCCGTACTGATCGGCGCCATCATCGGCGTACAGAAGGTACGTCCCATGTCCGGCCAGAGCCGTGCGGTGGCCTCAGTGCTGCTGAACGTCAGCATCGTGATGTTCCTGGCAGCCCTCGGCACCCACGTCGGCCCGTCCCTGGCCAAGCTGACCTCCCTCGGCCCGGCCATCCTGCTCCAGGAAGTCGGCCACATCTTCGGCACCGTCATTCTCGCTCTGCCGGTGGGTGTGGCACTGGGCATGGGACGCACGGCGATCGGCGCCACTTGGGCCATCGACCGCGAGTCCTACCTCGCCTATGCCCTGCAACGCTTCGGCGTGAAGTCCCCCGTCTACCGCGGCGTGTTCTCCGTCTGGTTGCTGGGCAGCGTCTTCGGCGCCGTCTTCATTTCCCTGCTGGCCGGCCTGCTGGGCGGCGTCGGCATCTTCGATCCGCGTGCCCTCGCCCTTGGCCTCGGCCTCGGTTCCGGCTCCATGATGCTCGGCGGCGTGGCTGCGCTGTCGATCATCTACCCCCAAGCCGCACCGGAGATCATGGCCCTTGCCGCCTTGTCCAACCTGGTTACCAACCTCATCGGCTTCTACGCCGGAGCATTCCTCTCGCTGCCTATGGCCCTGCGCCTCTACAAGTTCTGGTCCCGGATCTTCCGCCGAGACGACGAGGGCCGTCGCCTGGACCGCAGCGGTAAGGTCATCACCGCCAGCCGTGCACGGAAACCCGAACGCAGCAAGGTCGACGTGGCCGCCGTCATCCAGGACCCCGAGGTCCGCACGAAGCCTTCGACCTGGATCATCGCCTTCGGCGCCAGCATCGCCACGGGCATCGTCCTCAACGCGCTGGGAACCAGGTCCATCAGCGTCAACGACGTGATCGGCGTCGTCCTGCTGGGCGGCTTGACGGCCTTGGCGTTCGTGCTTGCCAAGTATGTGCCCGCGGTGCCCTCCAGCGTGTGGGTGCTCGGACTGGGCACCCTGGCCACCGCGCCGTTCATGCCCTTCAGCGACGCGGTCATCGCCCTGACCCACAACCTCGATGCACTCTATGTGGGCCTCGGATCAATCGCCCTGCTCGGCATGAACCTGGGGCGCGACGTCAACGCCCTGAAGACCCTGAACTGGCGCACCGTGATCGTGGCGATGCTGACGTTCTCGGCGAGCTTCGTGGCCGCGGCGGCGCTGGCGCAGTTCGTCATCCACGTCTGAGCAGCTGACGCCGGGCAGGTGACGCTGAGCAGGTGACGCCGGGCAATTGACGCCTCGCAAGGGCGGGTGGAGCTGGTTCGTGCCGGTTCCACCCGCCCTTCGCGTTAACGCTCCTGTACCCGCCGCTCCCCGCCGCGCGCGAAGGTGTACACCACAATCGTCGTGCCAGGCTCGATCTCCGCCCCGGTGGCCCGGTAGGTGGCCAGCGCGGCCTCGTTGTCGTGTTCCGTCCCGGTCCACATGCCGTAGCAGCCCCGATCCCGGGCAATCTCCGCCAAGGCGCCGATCAGCCGGGATGCCACTCCCCGGCGTCGCCAGGGTTCAGCCACACCCAGTTCATAAAGGAACATCTCCGTGCCCTTGTCCGGGTGGGTTGTTTCCACGCCGCTGACGAATCCGACGGCGGCACCGCCGGCGTTTTCGGCCAGCAGCAGGTGGTGGCCGGGCCTGCTCAGGAAGAGCCGGGCGAGTTCCGCGGTGACCGGCCGGTCGAACAACGGCGAGGCGGCCACAAGCCGTTCCTCGTCGCCCTCCGAGAGCCTGCGCAAGGTGATTTTCGACGCATCCTCACCGTCCATGACCCGAGGCTACGCCGGACACCCGGTCAAATGAACGCCGGAAGAACACCAGACCACCCTCGTCTTGCTAAGATCTAAAAGCTCCACCGGCACTCCGGGGAGCCTCCCCATCAACTGGCCCGGAACGGACGTGCCCCCACGCGCCCGGAACCGGCCCCTGCCCGACACGAGGAGACCCCTGCCCTCATGACCGCCTTGGCTGAACCGGACTATTTCGAGGACTACGACGAGGACTACCGCAGCGACATCGCTTCGCGGTATGAAGAGGGTTTCGGGCAGGGTCCCGATATCGACGACGACTACGACTCCGGCTACGACGAGCTCGACAAGCTCTTCGATGGCTTGTTCGACGACGACGATGACGACGACTTGGACGCCCCCGCCAAGAAGGCTCCCGTGAAGCAGGCGGCGCCCACGGCCGCCACAAAGACGGCCGCCACAAAGACGGCCGCCACAAAAACCGCCGCCCCGAAGACTGCGGCAGCCACGAAGGAAAGCGCTCCTCAGAAGGCCGCCTCCAAGTCCATGCCCAAGGCCGGCCCCGTGATCACCCGCCGGGTGGCCCCGCTCGTCGCCCCGGCAGTGGAGGCTGAGACAGTTGTCGTCGGGACTCCCGTAGCCGAGACTCCCGCCGTCGGGCTTGCTCCCGTCGCCGTCGAGGCGCCCGTCGTAGAGGCTCCCGTCGCCGAGAAGACCGCGTCGCTGACCGTCGTGGAGCCCGAAACCGCAGTCGAGCCGGAAGCCGTCGTCGAGCCCGAAACCGCGGACGAAGTCGAAGACGCCCCGGCAGTCCCGGACAGCCCGTTCTTTGCCCCGCACATCGCCCCGGTCAACGAGCACGTGGAATTCCTGCGCAAGCTCCGTCCCGGCTTCGAGGTGCCCTACGTGGACCCGATGCACTCGGTCGAGGACTGCCGCATCGTCACCCTGTTCTCCAACACCAGCGAAGCCTCCCCGCGCGGCGTGGTCTGGGCCGGCGACGACACCGCCGCCACCCGTCTCCTGGGCCTGCAGTTCCAGCTCGGCCTGCGTCCGGAATGGATGATGCCGTGGAACACCCACCCGTGGTTCACCCCGGGCGAGGCCAACGGCAAGCTCACGCCGGAGCAGGTCAGCGCCGGCCTGAAGCCGCTGATCACCTTCCTGAAACTCGTTCCGCGTGCCTCGGCGATCGTCGCGCACGGCACCGAGGCGAACCGCCTGGCGCAGATGCTCCTCAAGACGGACAACCAGCTGATCTGGCGCCGCGGCCTGAAGGTCTACAAGGCCCGTTCGCTGCACGGCCGCGCCTTCGCCGGATCCAAGGAACGCCAGACCGAATGGCTGATCGAGATGGGCCGCTCCTACGCGGACGCCATGGCGCGCGCGGGCCTGCAGGCCGGACGCCGCTAAGCCCCTTCGGACGAGTCAGACCCGGCTGGCAGGCGATCGGTCGGCAGGTGAACGGTCGACGGCGGCAAGGGGCCGCCGTCGGCCGTTTCCGTTGGGCTGGCCGTTTCCGTTGGGCTGGCCGTTTCTGTTGGACTGGCCCCGGAACAGGGACACATAGACCGCGGCGACGGTACCCGCCACCAGCACGGCCACGAAGACGGCGCTTCCGGGGTCCGTGGCCAACAGCCGGGGAATCGCCCGTCCCGGCGCGGCAACCGCGAAGCCGAAGGCGACGGCGGTTCCGATGTAGCTGCCCACCATGTTGCCCCGATGCGCGGGAATGTTGCGGCGGATCGCGCTGACCAGGCCGAGCGTGACCGTCACCAGGGTGAAGGCCGACAGACCGTGCAGCCACGAGAAATGGCCACCGGAGACAATCCAGAAGCTGCTCAGGCAGACGTAGTACATCGCCGCGACCCACAGATAGCCCATGCTCCGGTGGATCCGGTCCCGACGGCGGCGCAGGATCTGCGCGGGGCCGATCACCAGGACGAACAACGCGGCCACCACATGACTGACAAGAAGGACGTTCCAGTGCTCCATGCCTTTAGGATAGGAGCACTATCCTATCCTTGTACATCAAGATAGTCCGGGCCGGATCCGCTATCCAATGACCTGGCGGGGGACGTTCCATGGAGGCGGAAAGCAATGCAGCTGAACGAACTGAGCGCCCGCAGCGGAGTCAGCGCCGCGAGCATCAAGTACTACCTGCGCGAAGGGCTCCTGCAGCCCGGCGAGGCGGTCACCGCCACCCGGGCCCGCTACGACGCCGGCCACCTGCGGCGCCTGGAACTGATCCAGTCACTGCGGCAGATCGTGGGGCTGGGCATCGAACAGATCCGCGCCATCGTGTCAGTGGCCGACGGCGGTGCGCCGCGGCTTGAGGTACTGGCGACCGTGCAGCGCGTGGTGCTGCGGCTCGGGCCGCACGGCGAGGGAACGAACCATGGAGGTGGCAGCCGCGATACCCACGGCGCCGGACACGCACGGCCGGGCGACGCCGTCGTGCAGCTGCGCGGCTGGCCGGACGAGGAAAGCGATGCCAGGAACGCCCTCGACGCCCAGCTGGCGCTCATGGAACGGCTTGGCATCCCGCTGTCCACGGAGATCCTGGACGCCTACAGCGGCGCCATGGACACCATCGCCGGCTTGGACCTGCAGCTCACCGCCGCGGCCGCCAGCCTTGACCAGGCCATCCAGACGGCCGCCGTCGGGATGCACATGCATTCCCAGTTGCTGCTCAAGCTGCTGGCCCTCGCCCAGGCCAGCCATGCCATCTGGCGCTTCGAAGGGCGGGCTTAACGCAAGAGGCGCTCCCCCGTATACGGGAGAGCGCCTTGCGCGGAAGCCTTAGCGTTCGATATCGCCGCGGATGAAGGCTTCGACCTTCTCGCGGGCGAGGTCGTCATTGAACTGCTCCGGCGGAGACTTCATGAAGTAACTGGAAGCGGAGAGCAGCGGGCCGCCGATGCCGCGGTCCAGGCCGATCTTGGCGGCGCGGATGGCGTCGATGATGACGCCGGCGGAGTTCGGGGAGTCCCAGACTTCGAGCTTGTACTCGAGGGAAACCGGGGCGTCGCCAAAGTTGCGGCCCTCGAGGCGGACGAAGGCCCACTTGCGGTCATCGAGCCAGGCCACGTAGTCGGACGGTCCGATGTGGACGTCGTCGGCGTGCAGCTCCGCCTGGACATTGGAGGTCACGGCCTGGGTCTTGGAGATCTTCTTGGACTCCAGGCGGTCGCGCTCGAGCATGTTCTTGAAGTCCATGTTGCCGCCGACGTTCAGCTGGTACGTGCGGTCCAGCGTGACGCCGCGGTCCTCGAAGAGCTTGGCCATGACGCGGTGCGTGATGGTGGCGCCGATCTGGCTCTTGATGTCATCGCCCACGATCGGAACACCGGCTGCGGTGAACTTGTCGGCCCATTCCTTCGTGCCGGCGATGAAGACCGGCAGGGCGTTGACGAAGGCCACGCCGGCGTCGATCGCCGCCTGGGCGTAGAACATGGCAGCGTCTTCGGAACCCACGGGCAGGTAGCAGACCATGACGTCGGCCTTGGCCTCGCGCAGGGCGGCCACGATGTCCACGGGCTCGGCCGGGGACTCGACGATGGTTTCGCGGTAGTAGCGGCCCAGGCCGTCCAGGGTGTGGCCACGCTGGACGATCACACCGGTTTCCGGCACGTCAGCGATCTTGATGGTGTTGTTTTCGCTGGCACCGATGGCATCGGCGAGGTCAAGGCCGACCTTCTTGCCATCGACGTCGAAGGCTGCGACGAACTGGACGTCGCCCACGTGGTACGGACCGAACTCAACGTGCATCAGGCCGGGGATCGTGGCCTGCGGGTCGGCGTCGCGGTAATAGTGGACACCCTGGACCAGGGAGGCGGCGCAGTTGCCGACACCGACGATGGCAACGCGAATCGGATGTGAAGACACGGAACTCCTTCGAGAACTAAGCTCAGGTGCCAGGCCCGGCCGGCATGAAGTGCGACGGCGGCCTCGGCACGGCGCCATTCGGCGCAATTTGCATTATACGCAACACCGGTAGGGCCGGTTTTGTTCCGGCCGGCCCTGCCTTTTTTGTTGCAGCGCTACTTCTGTGCCCAGCGGTTGATATCGGATTCGACGGCGAACTCGTCGATGGCCGTCAGTTCCTCTTGCGTGAACGCGAGGTTGTCGATGGCCGTGAGGGTGTCTTCCAGTTGCGCGACGCTGGAAGCCCCGACCAGTGCGGAGGTCACCGGCGAACCCTTGGGCTGGTCCCGCAGGATCCAGGCGATGGCCATCTGGGCCAGGGTCTGGCCGCGGCCTTCGGCGATCGCGTTGAGGCCGCGGACCCGGTTGAGCCTTTCCTCGGTGAGGGACTTCCCGGACAGGAAGCGCTCCTTGGCGGCGCGGGAATCGGCAGGCACTCCGTGCAGGTAGCGGTTGGTGAGCAGACCTTGGGCCAGCGGCGAGAACGCGATGGATCCGGCGCCCACCTGGTCCAGGGCCTCGTACAGGTTCGGCGAGCCGTTCTCGGTCCACCGGTTCAGCATGGAGTAGCTGGGCTGGTGGATGAGCAGTGGCGTTCCCATCTCCTTCAGGATGCGGGCCGCCTCAAGGGTCTGTTCCGGGGTGTAGGAGGAGATGCCGGCGTAGAGGGCCTTACCCGAGCGCACGGCGTGGTCCAGCGCACCCATGGTTTCCTCGAGCGGGGTCTCGGGGTCGGGCCGGTGGCTGTAGAAGATGTCCACGTAGTCCAGGCCCATGCGCTGCAGTGACTGGTCGAGGCTGGAGAGCAGGTACTTGCGGGAGCCCCATTCGCCGTACGGGCCGGGCCACATGTAGTAGCCGGCCTTCGTGGAGATGACCAGTTCATCGCGGTACGGCTTGAAGTCGTCCTTCAGGTGGCGGCCGAAGTTGGTCTCGGCGGAGCCGTCCGGCGGACCGTAGTTGTTGGCGAGGTCGAAGTGGTTCACGCCCAGGTCGAAGGCACGGCGGAGGATGGCGCGCTGCTCCTCGAAGCGCTTGTCGTCGCCGAAGTTGTGCCACAGGCCAAGGGAGATGGCGGGAAGTTTCAGACCGCTGCGTCCGACGCGGCGGTAGGGCATGGTGTCGTAGCGGGTGTCCGCGGCCACATAAGTCATACGTCCCATCCTGCCACCGGTGTCTGGGGCCGCCCCGGGCTGTCCGGCATGTGGTCAGAAAGACGGGGTGGCGGAGCTCCGAGGATGAAGCTTCTCCTCCTTTAGGTGGAAGCTGTTCAATTCCAGCAAAAACCAGCTTCGGGCTCCCCTACGCTGAAGGACATGCTCAACGCTCTCCGCCGCTGCACCCCTTTCGCTGCACCGGCAACCGCCGCCGCTTTGCTTAGCGCATTCTTGCTCGTGGACGGACGCGGATTCGACCGTTCCGCCGCTGCCGCCGTCGGATTGTGTTCCGCCGCGGCGGCCGCACGCCTGGTGCCGCGAAGCAGCCTGGCCTTCGCCGGGATGGTCCTCCTGGCCCAATTGGGCGGCCTCTTCCCCGGCGTCATGATGTCCGGGGTGCTCTGCTACGTCGCCATCCCGGTGGCGGTGTTCTTTGCCTCTCTCGGCCACCGCGGGCTTCCATGGCTCCTTCCGGTGCTGAGCGTGCTGCTCTCGCTGCTCGTCACCGCCAACTGGCTGGGTGACAGTGTGTGGCTGAACTTCGTCTTCGGGAACGCGTTGGGCGAAGGACTGATGCGCAGCCTGGTCTACGGTGGCTTGGTCCTTGGCGCGAGCACGGCCTTGTGTATCTCCGCTTGGGCAGCAGCACATGCTGTTGTCAGTGCCGCGAACAGCCGCGCAGCGCAATTGCGCGCCGAAGCTTCGCTGCAGCTGACCCACGTTGAACTGGCCGTGGAACAGGAACGGAACCGCATTGCCCGCGAACTGCACGACGTCCTGGCGCATTCATTGACGGTCATCGCCGCTCAGGCAGAGGGCATCCGGTTCATCCACCGCAGCGAGCCGGACGCCGTCGAGGAAGCCGCCGGTGTCATCGCCGCAGCAGCCCGGACAGCGCTCCGCGATACCCGGCACATGCTGAGCCGCTCTCCCGGCGGGCAGAACCCGGCGCCAACCCTCGGTGACCTGCCAGAGTTGGCACGACAGTTCCGAGCAAGTGGAATGCCCGTTACAGTCGAGGGCGGGCAGGATCTCGCATTGTCGCCGTCCCAGCAGCTCACGCTCTATCGGCTGGCGCAGGAAAGCCTGACGAATGCGTTCAAGCACGGCCGCCGCGAGTCCGGGGCGAAGATTAGTCTTTCCTCTGGTCAGGCCGGCGTCGAGCTCCAGGTTGTCTCGGCCTTGGCGGACAGACCGGCAATGCCCTCCCGTGAGGGCCGCGGCATCCGCGGCATGAAGGAACGCGCGACGGCGGTGGGTGGCTCTGTTTCGGCCGTTGCCGCGGCGGGCCACTTCACTGTGACGGCGGTGCTGCCATGAGCGGCGAACGCATCCGGGTCATGTTGGTGGATGACCAGCCGCTCTTCAGCGCAGGGCTCAAGATGATCCTTCGCAGCCAACCGGACCTGGAATTCGTGGGTGAAGCCGGGAACGGTGAAGACGCATGCCTGCTGGCGACGGAGACGGCGCCGGACGTCATCCTGATGGATATCCGGATGCCCCGCATGGACGGCATCACGGCCACCCGAAGAATCCTGGCCGGCGAAACCCAAGGCGTGCGGATCATCGTGCTGACCACCATCCAGCATGATGAAGCGGTGGTCCGTGCCATCCAGGCCGGTGCCTCGGGATTCCTGACAAAGGACGCTACACCGGAGTTCCTGCTCGCCACGATCAGGACCGTCCATTCAGGGCATGCTGTCATGGCTCCTTCCGCAGCCAACGAACTTCTGCGCGACTACACCACTCCCCGAGCCGGCAATGAGTCCGTGCTGGAGGGTTTGACCGCGCGGGAAAAAGAAGTCTTCCTGCTGGCCGCCTCCGGGCGTGCCAACGGGGAGATCGCAGCGGAGTTGTTCCTCGGCGAGGCCACGGTGAAAACGCATGTGGCCAACGTCCTGGGGAAGCTCTCGCTGAAGAGCCGCATCCAGCTCGTGTCCTTCGCTTATGAGCACGGCTTGCTGCAAGCAAACACAGGAAATTGAGGAGATCATCATCATGAGGAAAAGAATGTGGGGATTCGGAATCCTCGGTGCGGGAGCTGTTGCCGCCCTCGTAGCGGCAACCATCCCGCCGGCGACGCCGGACCCTTCCGATTTGCCGTCGATGGCACCCGATTACGCTGCAGTCGAACCGGCCGCGCAGCCGGAGCCCGGCATCCTGGACAAGGCGCGGAGTTACGTGGACGAGTCTGAGGCAGCGTTCGCCGCCCGGATGGTGGTCACGGCCGGATGCATGGCGAAGGCCGGTTTCCCGGACTTCAAGAAGACGGAACTCAGCCACAGGGAGCCTAACTTGAACAGTTTCATCTACGGCTTCGCCCCGATGGACGTCGCAACGGCGCGTAAGAGCGGATATCCGCACCTGAAGGGGAGGGAAATCTACATGCCCGAGCCCATGATTGAAGCTTTCAACGGGTCCGCGGAAAGCCAGAAGGTTGTCAGAGTGGGGGCCAAGGGCTTCGTGGTCGGAGGGTGCAAGCTCGAAGGCATCGAAGCGACGTACGGCACAGGCCAGGACTACGCCCAGGCCGCGGACGCCTATTCCCTCGTTTTTCCCGCCGTTGAAACTGCACGCCACGCCCCGGCAGCCAGCACGGCCCTGGGCGATTGGTCCGTGTGCATGACGGAGGCGGGGTACGAAGACCTTAAGGATCCAGGAAAGGGTTCGCTCTTGGCTGCACAGCAGGGTGGCCAGGCCGCCCGGAAGATGGCCGTCGCGGACGCAACGTGCCGGGAACAAACGCAGCTCGAGAAGCGGCTCCAGGAGGTCGCCGCTCCGTACCTGACCACCGTCGTCGCGCAGCAGCAACGCAAGCTGGATGAGGTTGCCGACATCCGGGCCGCGGCCGAGACGCGGGCGGCAGCGCTGCTGAAGAAATAGCAGCAGCGCAGTAGCGGCAACACAGACCGGTGTGGGTGGCTTGGATAAATGGGGGCAAGCCACCCGCACCAACATCGCCAAAGAACCGCCTCAGGCGGTCCGTACGACGGCGGCCGCTTCCCCAGGGAGGTTCAACGTCCTGTCCTGAAGCGAAACCGCTGGGTCAGTGGCGAGCAGCAGCACGCCGTCGACGTCGGTGGACAGCTCATCGGAGCCGAAGTTGCACACCACACGCACGCCGCCGCGCACCAGTTCTAGCCAGCGTTCGTCCTCGTTGAAGTCCACCTCGGTGGCGTCGAAACCGCCGTCGGTGAGTTCCGGCGTCGTGCGCCGCAGTACTGCCAGGGCGCGGTACAGGGCGAGCAGCCGCGCGTGGTCCCCCTCGCCCGCTTCCTCCCACTTGAGCTTTGAACGCAGGAAGGTTTCCGGATCCTGCGGGTTCGGCACCAATGCCGGGTCCCAGCCCATGCGCTCGAATTCCTTGAGCCGGCCCTCCGCCGTGGCCTTGCCCAGCCACTCCTCGGGGTGGGAGGTGAAGAACTGCCAAGGGGTCGAAGCACCGAACTCCTCGCCCATGAACAGCATCGGCGTGAACGGGGAGGTCATGGTCAGCACCGCAGCCAGGGCGAGGCGACCGTAGGAAAGGCTGGCGCTGAGCCGGTCGCCCGCGGCCCGGTTGCCGATCTGGTCGTGGTTCTGGTTGCAGACCACCAGAGCGGACGGGTGGGCCAGGTCCTGGCGGATGGGCCGCCCATGGTGCCGGGCGCGGAAGCTGGAATAGCTGCCGTCGTGGAAGAAACCGTGCCGCAGGACTTTGGCCAGGGCGGCCAGGGACTCGAAATCGGCGTAGTAGCCCACCGTCTCGCCTGTGAGGTTCACGTGGACTACGTGGTGGAAGTCGTCGCTCCACTGTCCCGCCAGCCCGTAGCCGTTGTCCTGCCGCGGGTAGATGAGGCGCGGGTTGTTCAGGTCGGACTCGGCGATCAGCGTCCGGGGCACCCCGGTGTCGGCTTCGATGCCGTCCGCCACGATGGCCAGGTCTTCGAGGATATGCACGGCCCGTTCGTCGCGCAGGGCGTGCACGGCGTCGAGCCGAAGACCGTCCACGTGGTACTCACGCAGCCACATGGCGGCGTTGTCAAGGATGTAGCGGCGCACCTCGTCGGAGTCCGGCCCGTCCAGATTGACCGAGTCCCCCCAGGTGTTGCCGGGCCCGGACTTCAGGTAGGGCCCGAACTTGGGCAGGTAGTTCCCGCTGGGGCCCAGGTGGTTGTAGACCACGTCCTGGATGACGCCCAGCCCCGCCGCGTGGGCGGCGTCCACGAAGCGCTGGTACGCGGCTGGCCCGCCGTACTGCTCGTGGACGGCGTACCAGAGCACGCCGTCGTAGCCCCAGTTGTGGGTGCCGTTGAAGGCGTTGACGGGCAGCAGCTCCACGAAGTCGACGCCGAGTTCCACCAGGTAGTCCAGCTTCCCGGCGGCCGCGTCGAGCGTGCCCTCGGGGGTGAAGGTGCCGAGGTGCAGTTCGTAGATGAGAGAGCCGCGCAGTCCGCGGCCGGTCCAGCCGGCGTCCCGCCACTCGTGCGCACCTGCGTCGAACCCTGCGGAGGGTCCGTGGACGCCCTCCGGTTGCCGGCGCGAGCGTGGATCCGGGAACGGTCCTTCCCCATCCACCAAGTAGGCGTAGCCCACGCCGTCCCCGCCGGTGAACTCCGGCGCGTGCCACCAGCCGGCGGAGGGACCCGAAAGTCTCTCCATGCTGTACTCCCGGCCCCCGGACACGAGGCCCACGGAGCCCGCGGCGGGCGCCCAGACGTCGTAGGGGCCGGGCGTGGTGGCGTGGTGCGGCATGGTTCTCCCCCTGTGATGAATGTCCTGTAGTGGGTTTGGTTGGAAAGCTCAGACTGCGGGCACCAGCAGGGCCACCGGATAGTCCGCGAGCAGCTGCGCGACGGCGGCGGGCCCGGCAGCGAAGGTCCGCCCGGTAAGTTCGTCGGTGCAGTCGGCCGGCAGTCCGACGGCGGTGTCCCGCCAGCCCCCGTCGCGCTCCAAGCGCTTCGGCAGGCGGGTCGCGATCGTCACGGCACCGCCGCCGTCGGCGCCGCGGTCGAAGGCTATGACATGGCTTGCCGCCACGCCGGACACAGCCAGCGGGCGGTAGCCGCCGAACAGCCCGGGCCGGCCGCGCCGCAGCCGCAGGGCCCGGGAGACGACCAGCAGCTTCGCGTCCTCGTCAGTGAACGCCGGGCGCGCCCCGCCGTCGAGCCGTTCCAGGGCGGCGATCCGGGCCGGGAAGTCGACCGGGCGGCGGTTGTCCGGATCGGTGAGCGATCCGTCCCGGAACTCCGTGCCCTGGTAGACGTCCGGCACGCCGGGCATGGTCAGCTGCACGAGCTTGGCCGAGAGGGAGTTGGACCAGCCGTACGGTTCCAGGTCCGCGACGAAGCCAGCCAGGGCGGCAGCCACCTCCGGCACATCGAATACGGCGTCGACGGTGGCGGCAAGGGCCGTTTCAAAGGCGGCATCCGGGTCTGTCCAGTTGGTCGAGTTGCCGGCTTCCCGGGCGGCCTTGAGCGCAAAGGCCTGGAGCCGTTCGCGGCTGGCCGGCCAGGCCCCCGCAACGGCCTGCCAGACGAGCGCCGCGAGGGGGCCGTCCGGAATCGGCGCCAGCTCCTGCACCCGGTCCAGGAAGGCTTCCCATTCGGAAACGGCCTCGGAGATGACGGAGATCCGCGCCCGGGTATCCTCGCTGCGCTTGGTGTCATGCGTGGTCAGGTTTGTCATGGACAGCGGCAGCTTGGACTGCCGGCCGGCCATGCGCCGGTGGAATTCCTCGGGCGCGACGGCCAGCTCCGTGGGATCGCCGCCCACTTCGGTGAGGGTGCCGAGCCTCGTGTACCGGAAGAAGGCCGTGTCCTCCACGCCCTTGGCCATGACCATTCCGGAGGTCTGCTGGAAGCGGCGGCCAAGCTCCCCGTCCGTGTCCAGGAGCAGGGGAAGCAAGCGCTGCAAGGCGGGCCCCAGCTCGGGCCTGGCCCGCCCGGCGTGCTCCACCGCATCCACCAGGATGTCCTTGCCATGCGGAAGGTAGGTCCGGTACACGGGGAACGCGGCGATGGTTTCGGCCAGGGCATCCGCGACAACCGGCCGCGGGAATTCCCGGGTTTCCGGGACAAGCCGGGCCAGCCGCAGGATCTCCGAACGGAGGATGCCGTCGGTGATGCGCCGCTTGGTGCCGTGGATCATCTCCTGGTAGTCGGGCGGGGTCGTGGCGCCACGCAGGCGGGCGTCCAAGGCATCGAGGCGCGGGCCGGCGTCGGGATCGACGAAAAGCCGGTCGACGTCGGCGAGCGCGTCGTACCCGGTGGTCCCCTCGCAGTCGAAGGTTTCCGGCAGTTCCTCCCCTGGCTCCAGGATCTTCTCCACCAGCACGTAGGCGCCGCCGGTCGCCTGCTTGAGCCGGGCCAGGTAGCCGGCGGGGTCGGCAAGACCATCCGGGTGGTCCACCCGCAGCCCGTCTGCGAGGCCGTCGCGGAACCAGCGGGTGATCTCGGCGTGCGACTCCTCGAAAACCCAGGGGACCTCAACCCGGACGCCGGCGAGGGTGCTGACGGCGAAGAAGCGGCGGTAGTTCAGCTCGGCGTCGGCCCGGCGCCAGCCGACCAGCTCATAGTGCTGGCGCGCGTGGACCTCCCGCGGGCTGTCCCCCCGTGTATGGCTGCCCTCGGCAAGCGGGAAGCGGTGCTCATAGTAGCGCAGTTCCCCGCCGGTGATTTCCAGCGCGTCCACGTCGTCGTCGCTGCCCAGGACCGGAATCCGCAGCTTGCCGCCCGCAGCCTCCCAATCGACATCGAAGGCTTCCGCGTACCGCGAGGAGCGGCCCTCCTTCAGCAGCGACCACCACCAGGCGTTCTGCGGCGGCGAGGCCACGCCCATGTGGTTGGGAACGATGTCCACGAGCACGCCCAGGCCGGACTCCCGGGCCGCGGCAGCCAGCACCGCCAGCCCCTCCGCTCCCCCGCGGGCAAGGTCAACAGAGGAAGGATCCGTGACGTCGTAGCCGTGCTGGGACCCTTCCTCCGCCGTCAGGATGGGCGACAAATACACCCAGTCCACGCCGAGCGATCTGAGATAGCCGGTAAGCTCCGCTGCGTCCCCGAGCGTGAAGCCGGGGCGGATCTGGAGCCTGTACGTGGAAACGGGTGTCTTCATGGTTACCCTTTCGTGGAGTTCTTCCTCGGGGGCTTGCTTTCCGGTGCGGAGACAATCGGTGCGGGCTTGCGTTCCGGTGCGGGCTTGCGTTCCGGCGCGGGTGCTTTTCCTGCGCTTTCTTCCGCGACGGACGGTGGCGGCGTTGCCGGCGCCGTCAGGGCGGCCGTCTCCGGAGTGGCCGTCTGCGAGAGGGCTGCAAGGGACGCGGCCACGGAATGGTCGGGCTCGCTTTCCGGTGTGGTGTGGGCCCGCAGGACCACCAGGGCCTTTGCGCCCACAGGGAGCAGCGATTCCGCTTCGACGGGTTCGTCGGCGTGGCCGCCGGCCGTATCGATGATCACGTCCCACTTGGGCGCGTACTCGTCAGAGGGGACCCGGAAACCCACCTCGTCGTCGTGGGCGTTGAAGTACAGGAGGAAGTTCACGTCGGTGATCCGGCGGCCTTGGTTGTCCCGGCCCCGGATGCCGTCCCCGTTGAGAAACACGCCCACCGAACGGCCGAAGCCGCTGTCCCAGTCCGACGGCGTCATGGTGCTTCCGTCGACGTCGAGCCAGACGATGTCCGGCAGGCGTTCGCCCTCCCCGCGCAGCGCCGGGCGGCCGTCGAAGAAACGGCTGCGGCGGAAGGTGGGGTGCTTGGCGCGCAAGGCGCTGACCGCGGCGGTGAACTCCACAAGCGGTTGGTCCACGCTGTCCCAGTTGATCCAGGTCAGTTCGGAGTCCTGGCAGTAGGCGTTGTTGTTGCCCTGCTGGGTGCGGCCGAGCTCGTCGCCGTGCGCCAGCATGGGCACGCCCTGGGACAGCAGCAGGGAGGCGATGAAGTTGCGCTGCTGCCGGGCCCGGAGCGCCAGCACCTTCGGGTCCTCCGTGGGGCCTTCCGCGCCGCAGTTCCAGGAGCGGTTGTGGGATTCGCCGTCGTTGTTGTTTTCCCCGTTGGCCTCGTTGTGCTTCTCGTTGTACGAGACCAGGTCAGCCAGGGTGAAGCCGTCGTGGGCGGTCACGAAGTTGATGGAAGCGACCGGCCGGCGGCCGGAGTGCTCGTAGAGGTCGGCCGAACCCGTGAGCCGCGACGCGAACTCACCAAGGGTTGAAGGTTCGCCGCGCCAGAAGTCCCGCACGGTGTCGCGGTACTTGCCATTCCATTCGGTCCACTGCGGCGGGAAATTGCCCACCTGGTAGCCGCCGGGCCCCACATCCCAGGGCTCGGCGATCAGCTTGACCTGCGACACCACGGGGTCCTGCTGGATGAGTTCGAAGAAGGAGGACAGCTTGTCCACGTCGTAGAACTCGCGCGCCAGGGTCGAGGCGAGGTCGAAGCGGAACCCGTCCACATGCATTTCAGTCACCCAGTAGCGCAGCGAGTCCATCAGCAGCTGCAGCGAATGCGGGCTGCGCACGTTCAGGGAGTTCCCCGTGCCGGTGTAGTCCATGTAGTGCTTCAAGTCGCCTTCAACCAAGCGGTAGTAGGCGGAGTTGTCGATGCCCTTGAAGGAAAGGGTGGGGCCGAGGTGGTTGCCCTCCGCGGTGTGGTTGTAGACCACGTCCAGGATCACTTCGATGCCGGCGTCGTGCAGGGAACGCACCATGGCTTTGAAGTCCTGGACCTGCTGGCCGGTGTCACCCTTGGAGCTGTAGCCGTTGTGCGGGGCGAAGAAGCCGATGGTGTTGTAGCCCCAGTAGTTGTTCAGTCCCCGGTCCTGCAGGATGCCGTCGTTGGTGAACTGGTGGACGGGCATGAGTTCGATCGCGGTGACGCCGAGTTTCTTCAGGTGGGAGATCACTGCCGGATGCGCGACGCCGGCATAGGTGCCGCGCTGCTCCTCGGGAACCTCCGGGTGGAGCTGGGTCAGCCCTTTGACGTGTGCTTCGTAGATGACGGACTTGTGATACGGGATCCGCAGCAGTTGGTCGCCGGCCCAGTCGAAGAAGGGGTTGATGACGACGCCCAGCATCATGTGCGGCGCCGAATCGGCGTCGTTCCGGGAGTCGGGATCGCCCATGTTGTAGGAGAACAGTGCCGGGTCCCAGTCGATCTGCCGATGGACCGCCTTGGCGTAGGGGTCCAGGAGGAGCTTGTTGGGATTGAAGCGGTGCCCGGCCGGAGGGTCGTAAGGCCCGTGGACGCGGTACCCGTATTTCTGGCCCGGCTGCACCGCCGGCAGGTAGCAATGCCAGACGTAGCCGTCCACTTCCCTCAGTTCGACGCGCTCTTCCGTGCCGTCGTCACCGATCAGGCACAGCTCCACCTTCTCCGCGTTTTCGCTGAAGAGAGCAAAGTTGGTGCCGCTCCCGTCAAAGCTCGCGCCCAAGGGATAAGCCGTTCCGGGCCATACTTCCACAGGTTCTCCTTGCCTAGGGGACAAAGCCTCCGCCTCCCGCGGACGGGCCGCTGCGGCGATGTGCCAAGCTACCACGCCCAGATTACGGTCATGCACGCCCTGCGTAACCCAAGCGCCTCATCCTGGGCTTCCGTTTCGCAGGCTGCCCAGCACCCTTGGCAACTCCCGCAGGACGGCCCGGGCCGTCAAGGGCCCGCCGTCCGATGCCCCGCTTCCCGCGCGCCCGTGCAGGCTCGCGGCGACGGCCGCAGCAGCAGCCCAGCGGTCCTCCGGGGGGATGCCGAGGGCAGCGAAGGGCCCGTCGTCGTCCATGGCGCTCTGCGCGTATTGCGCTGCCAGCGAACCGAGCAGCCCGGCCAGCACGTCGCCGCTGCCGGCCGTGGCCAGCCACGGCGTGCCTTCCGATTGGCTGAACACCGTGCCCGACGGCGATGCCACCAGTGTCGTGGCGCCCTTGAGGAGCACCGTGGCGCCACTGTCCGCGGCGGCAAGGCGGGCAAAGTGCAGAGGCCGGGATTCGACGTCGTCCCTTGTCACGGCGGTTTCCCCGCGGGCGGATTCGTTCCGGGACAGGAAGGCGGCCAGTTCGCCCGCGTGCGGGGTGAGGATCCAGTGGGCCGGGCAGCGGTCCGGCAGCAGGCCGAGCGCTCCGGCGTCGACGACGGCAGGCTGGCCCGCGGTGAAGGCGGCCTTGAGCGTGTCGCGGGCCCGCTGGAGCTGGCGGCCGTCGGCGTCCGACGCCGAATCTTCGGCGAGTCCGGGACCCAGCAGCCAGGCCTGGACGCGGCCCGGGCTGCCCGGCTCCACGATCGCTTCGGGCGTGCGCGCCAGCACCTGCCTGGCCACGTTATCAGGGCCGAGGTACCGGACCATGCCGGCCCCGGACACGGCCGCGCTTTCCACGGCCAGCATCGCAGCCCCGGGGTAGCGTTCCGAGCCGGCCACCACGCCGAGCACTCCCCTGCTGTACTTGTGGTCACGGCGGCCGGGCGCCGGCAGGACCGCGGCGAGATCGGCGGCACCCAGGCGGCGGAGCGAAGCGTCCGGCAGCCGGTCCTCGATCCCGATCCGCACCAGTTCGGCCCGCCCGGCCCGGCCCTCGCCAGGTTCGGCCAGCAGTCCCGCCTTGATCCCGCCGAAGCTGACCGTCACGTGCGCGCGCAGCACGGGCCAGTGCACTTCGCCGCTGTCGGCGTCCACGCCGCTCGGGATGTCGCAGGCCACTACCAGCGCCGGCTTGAGTTCTTCGAGCAGGGATACGAGTTCGGCGGCGGTTCCACGCAGGCCGCCGCGGGCGCCGGTGCCGAGCACGGCATCTATGATGACGTCGTCGCCCGCCGCCAGCACGGCCAGATCCTCCACGTTGTCCGCCGCGAGCCGGTATGCCCGGCCGCCGCCGGCGAGGAACGCGGCCAGCGCCTCAGGGTGGGCGGAATCGGCGGTGAGCACCGCCGTCGTGCGCATTCCGCGGGCGGCGAGCCTGGCCGCGGCGAACAGTCCGTCCCCGCCGTTGTTGCCCTTGCCCGCGAGGACGGTCACCCGCGAGCCGTAGATCCGGCGGCCGCGGCTGTGCAGTTCACGCACGACGGCGGCCGCCAAGCCGTACGCTGCCCGCTGCATGAGAACAGCGCCCTCACCGGAGTCCAGGAGCGGTTGTTCCGCTTCCCTGACTTGTGTCCCGGTGAAGGCGCTGATCATCGAATGTTTGTTGTCAGCGTTCGGCGACGACCATGGCCGTGGCGATCCCGCCGTCGTGGCTCATGGACAGGTGCCACGTTTTGACGCCCTTCGCATTCGCCACGGCAAGGACCGTTCCCTGGACCTTGATGGTGGGCCCGTTCTCGTCCAGGCCGATCCAGCAGTCCTGCCAGTTCATGCCGGCCGGGGCCCCGAGGACCTTCGCCACGGCTTCCTTGGCCGCAAACCGCGCGGCCAGGGAGCGCACGTGGAGTTCCCGCTCGGCGGGCACGAACAGCCGGTCCCGCAGTCCGGGGGTCCGTTCGAGCTGCCGTTCGAACCGTTCGATGTCTACGACGTCTACTCCGATGCCAACAATCATGGCGTTATTCTACGGTCACGCTCTTGGCGAGATTGCGGGGCTGGTCCACGTCGTAGCCCTTGGCTCCTGCGAGTTCCGCTGCGAAGATCTGCAGCGGGACCGTGGTCAGCAGCGGCATGAGCAGCGTGGGAGTCTCCGGAACGTAGAAGACGTGCTCGGCGTAGTCGCGCACAGCTTCGTCGCCCTCTTCGGCAATCACCAGGGTCCGGGCGCCACGGGCGCGGACTTCCTGGATGTTGCTGACCACCTTGGAGTGCAGGGAGTCGCGGCCGCGGGGGGACGGAACCACCACGAAGACCGGCTGGCCTTCGTCGATCAGGGCGATCGGGCCGTGCTTGAGCTCGCCCGCGGCGAAACCTTCAGCGTGGATGTAGGCGATTTCCTTGAGCTTCAGCGCGCCCTCGAGGGCCACCGGGAAGCCGACGTGGCGGCCCAGGAACAGCACGGACTTCTCGTCCTTCATGCTGCGGGCAAGTTCGCGCAGCGGGCCCGAGGCGTCCAGGATCTTCTGGATCTTGGCCGGGATCTTGGACAGGTCCGCGAGGACGTCCTTGATCTGGCCGGTGAAGATGTTGCCGCGCAGCTGGGCGAGGTACAGGCCGAGCAGGTAGGCCGCGGTGATCTGCGCCAGGAAGGCCTTCGTGGAAGCCACGGCGATTTCCGGGCCGGCGTGGGTGTAGAGGACGGCATCGGATTCACGCGGAATCGTGGAGCCGTTGGTGTTGCAGATGGAGATGGTCTTGGCGCCTTGTTCCCGGGCGTAGCGGACGGCCATCAGGGTGTCCATCGTTTCGCCGGACTGGCTGATGGAGACCACCAGGGTGTTGGCGTCCACGATCGGGTCACGGTAGCGGAACTCGTGGGCCAGTTCCACCTCGGTGGGAATGCGGCACCAGTTCTCGATGGCGTACTTGGCCACGAGGCCGGCGTAGGCGGCCGTGCCGCAGGCGAGGACGATGATCTTGTCGACCTGCTTGAGGAGCTCGGGGTCGATGCGGAGCTCGTCCAGGGTCAGCTTGCCGTTGAGGTCCGAGCGGCCCAGCAGGGTCTGCGCGACGGCGTCGGGCTGGTCGTGGATTTCCTTCTCCATGAAGGAGTTGAAGCCGCCCTTTTCGGCAGAGGCCGGGTCCCAGTCGACGTTGTATTCCTTGCCTTCGGCCGGGGCACCGAAGAAGTCGGTGATCTCCACGGAGTCGGCGGTGATGGTGACGATCTGGTCCTGGCCCAGTTCGACGGCGCGGCGGGTGTAGTCGATGAAGCCGGAGACGTCGGAGCCGAGGAAGTTTTCACCCTCGCCGAGGCCCACCACGAGCGGGGAGTTGCGGCGGGCTGCGACGACGACGCCGGGCTGGTCGGCGTGCACGGCCAGCAGGGTGAAGGCGCCCTCGAGGCGCTGGCAGGCAAGCTGCATGGCTTCGGTCAGGGATCCCTTGGAGGAGTCGCCGCCGAGCTGGTTGCGGAAGATGTCGCCCAGCAGGGCTGCGGCGACCTCGGTGTCGGTTTCGGAGCTGAACTCGACGCCCTTGGCCAGGAGCCCCTGCTTCAGTTCCGCAAAGTTTTCGATGATGCCGTTGTGGATCACAGCCAGGCGTCCGCCGTCGGCCAGGTGCGGGTGGGCGTTTCCATCGGTCGGACCGCCGTGGGTTGCCCAGCGCGTGTGTCCGATGCCGGTCAGGGATTCAGGGAGCGGCTTGGCTTCGAGTTCGCCAAGGAGGTTGCCGAGCTTTCCCGCCTTCTTACGGGAAGAAATGGCGCCGTCGGCGACGACCGCCACGCCTGCCGAGTCGTAGCCCCGGTACTCCAGGCGGCGCAGGCCTTCGAGGACGACGTCCAGGGCTCCGTGCCCGGCGCCTGCCGGACGGGACGAATTACCAACATAACCAACGATTCCACACATGGACACAAGCCTAACTGTTCTCGGCGACAACGGAGGTGGGATGTCAGGCGAATGTGACGCATCCGCCCCATAATGGTCGCGCAACCATGCGGCCCTCCCCGTCCGTTTCCGGGGAAGGCCGCGTCGTCGCCGGCAAGGGAAATATGCCCGCCTAGAGCTCTGCCTTGCGTTCGCTGACAAGGCGAAGCAGCTCGCCGAACAGCGGGTGCCCGGCGCCGATGCCGGTGATCTTCCGGGTGGCCTCGGCGGCGTCCAGCGTGGCCAAGGTCTCAGCCAGTTCCTTGGCCTCGGCGTCCGAGCCGTCGTCAAAACGAAGGGCTGCGGAGATGGCGTCCAGCAGGGCTGCCGGCGTCACCCCGCGCTCGGCGAGTTCCGCAGCGGGTCCGACGAACCGCTCGTGCCGGCTGAGCTTACGCAGGGGTGCGCGGCCCACGCGGACCACCGTGTCCGGCAAGTGCGGGTTGGTGAAGCGTGACAGGATCTTCTGCACATAGGCTTCCTGCTCGGCCTCGGCGAACCCGTGCTTGGCCACCAGCAGTTCCTTGGTTTCGTCGAGCACGGCCCGGACCTTCGCCGCCACGGCCGGATCCGCCATGGCATCGGAGATCTTCTCCAGCCCTGCCTGGTAACCGAAGTAGGCGGCCGAGGCGTGCCCGGTGTTCACCGTGAACAGCTTGCGCTCGATGTACGGTCCCAGCTCGTCCACGAACGTCGCTCCCGGGATCACCGGCGCGTTGCCGCCGAACGGCGTGCGGTCGATGACCCACTCATGGAACGTCTCCACCGTGACGTCCAGGCCCTGGCCCGGCGCCTGGTTGGGAACGATGCGGTCCACTGCGGTATTGGCGAAAACCGCGACGGCGTCCAGATCGCCTGCGGAATCGTCCCAGGCCGCCCGGACCTCCTCGCGGAGGAGGTCCGTGGCGTTGATGGCGTTCTCGCAGGCCATCACCTGCAACGGCGGCAGCGACGCGTTCCGGGCGGCAAGCCCCCGTGCGATTACCGGAGCCACGAACTTCAGGATGTGCGGCCCGACCGCTGTGGTGACCACGTCCGCCGTCGAGATTTCCTCGACGACGGCGGCTTCCTGGGTACCCGAGTTCAGTGCCCGGAACCCCTCGACGGTCTTGGCCGCCGGGTTCTCGCCGACCTCGTGCACCGCGTAGCTGTCCGCGGCTGCGAGCTGGCTGATCAGCGCGTCCGCGACGTCCGCGAACACCACCTCATAACCGGCCTCGTGCAGCAGCAGCCCCACGAATCCGCGCCCGATGTTGCCTGCCCCGAAATGGACTGCCTTCACTATGCGTTGACCTTTCCGAACAGCTCCAGGATTTGCTCAACGGTGCTTGCTTCCTCCAACTGGGCTACCTGTGCCTTGTTGGTGAAGATCTTCGCGATGGAGGCGAGGATGTGGAGGTGTTCATTGTTGAGGCCGGCCACGCCGACGACGAACTTCACTTGCTTGCCGCCCCAGTCGATGCCCTCGGGGTAGCGGACGATTGACACTGCCGAGTGCTTGATGTGCTCCTTGGCGTCATTGGTTCCGTGCGGGATCGCCAGGAAGCTGCCCATGTAGGTGGACACGGACTCCTCGCGTTCGTGCATGGCCTGGACGTAGGTGGTGTCCACGGCCCCGCGGTCCAGCAGGAGCTTCCCGGCCTCGTCGATCGCAGTGTCGCGGTCACGCGCGGTGCCGTCCAGGATCACGCTTTCGGGAAGCAGCACGTCCTTGCTCCCGACGGCGGCAACCGGCTCCGCGACATGCGCACCCTGGGCGGGGGCTGCTTCGGCTTCGATCGCGCTGTCCGGGTGGGCGGCAGCAGGACCTTCGGTGTTGCTGGTCTTCACGAGCTCCACGATTTCGTCGTACTTGGGGCTGTTCATGAAGTTGTCCACCGAATAGTGCACGGCGCTCGAGGTCTTCGGCTGGGCCCGCTCCGTCAGGTCCTGGTGTGTGACCACCACGTCGTAGGTGTCACTCAGGTTGGCGATGGCCGAGTTGGTGACCTTGACATCCGGGAAGCCGGCCGCCTTGATCTTGTTGCGCAGGACCGTAGCACCCATCGCACTGGAGCCCATGCCGGCGTCGCAGGCGAACACAATGCTCTGCACGGGGCGGGCCAGGACCGCGACGTCGCTTCGGCCGCCCATCAGCGCGGAGGACACGGAGCTCTTCTTGCCCTTCATGGCTTCCATGCGGGACGTGGCTGCGGCGAGGTCGTCCTCGCCCTTGTCCTTCGACGTCCTCAGGATCAGGGAGGCGATCAGGAACGACACCGTTGCGGCGAGCACCACGGCGAGGATCACGCCGACGTAGCTGTCGCGGGAGGTCTGGAAGAGGACCGCGAAGATCGAGCCCGGGGCGGACGGTGCCACCAGGCCGGAGTTCGTGATGGCAAGCGTTGCGATGCCGGTCATGCCGCCGCCGATGGTGGCGAGGATCAGGATCGGCTTCATCAGCACGTACGGGAAGTAGATCTCGTGGATACCGCCGAGGAAGTGGATGATCGCAGCACCCGGAGCCGACGCGCGGGCAGCGCCGCGGCCGAAGAACATGTAGGCCAGCAGCACGCCCAGGCCCGGGCCGGGGTTTGCTTCGAGCAGGAACAGGATGGACTTGCCCTGCTCCAGGGACTGCTGGATGCCCAGCGGGGTGAGCACGCCGTGGTTGATGGCGTTGTTCAGGAAGAGGACCTTGGCCGGCTCGATGAAGATGCTGGTCAACGGCAGCACGTTGTTGTGGACCAGGAATTGGACCACGTTTCCGGCGCCCTGGCTGAACCACGTGACCAGCGGCGAAATGCCGTAGAAGCCAAGGCCGGCCAGGATCGCTCCCCAGATGCCTGCGGAGAAGTTGTTCACCAGCATTTCGAAGCCGGGACGGATCTTGCCGTCCCAGAGGCGGTCGAGCTGCTTGATGGTCCAGCCACCGAGCGGGCCCATGATCATGGCGCCGATGAACATCGGGATGCCGGCGCCGACGATGACGCCCATGGTACCGATGGCGCCCACGACGCCACCGCGGACATCGTAGACGATCTTGCCGCCGGTGTAGCCGATCAGCAGGGGAAGCAGGTAGGTGATCATGGGGCCGACCAGGCCCACGTTGGCGACTCCCGCGGCGTTGGTGCCGAAGCCGCCGAGCGCGGGCACGGGAATCCAGCCTTTTTCGATGAACAGGGCGGTGATGATGCCCCAGGCGATAAAGGCACCGATATTGGGCATGATCATGCCGGACAGGAATGTTCCGAACTTTTGGACGCCAACGCGCAGGCTGGTCCGGGGCTTTGCAACGGTCTCTGTTGCCATGTGAATTCCTAACGGTATCCCGCGACGGCGCGGGCTAGTCGAGGCAGGGGCAGCCCTTAGGAGCTGCTCGAAATGCGGTGAAGCCATTCAAGGAAGAGCTTCAGTTCAGAACTGGACAGTTGATCCGAATGCGAGGCCTGCAGTGCCGCATTCAGGGCGATTGCCGCAACAACCACGGAGGATTTACCGGAGTCCTCCGTTGCGGCGCCACGGGCGGTTTCCGTGGAGACGGCGAAGATCATGGAATCCCGGGTCATCGTTGAGAGCTCGAGGTTCCGGTCTTCGGCCGGTTCGGAGATGAGCATGAGAGTGACACCCACGTTGGCTGCGAGGATGCTTCGTGCCGCTTCGCGGGGCGGCACGTTGATCTGGCCGGCGATCGCGGCCTTGTTCAGCATTTCTTCGAGGAGCCCCTCGGCGTCAGCGACGACTGCCGGGCGGCTTTCGGGCCTGATGTTGCCGAACATCACCAGGTACAGGTGGGGTTGGGCCAGTCCGAACGCCACGTGGTTGTCCCACATCCGCCGGATGTCCTCCAGGGGCTCCCCGGAGGGGGCGAAGTCCCGCTCCCCCGCCACGTACTCTTCAAAGCCGGCCGACACAACAGCATCGAACAAGCCTTCTTTGTCGCCGAAGTGGTGGTAGAGCGTCGGTGCCGTGACCCCCGCCAGCTTGGTGATCTGGCGCGTTGAGACCGCTGACCCTTCCGAATTCGCCAGCAGTTCGGCCGCCGCGCGGAGCAGCCGGACTTTGGGCGGAAGCTGGTCATCGAAACTCATAGCCGCTACCCTAGCATCTATAGCGCCGCTATATGAAGTGGCTCACAAACAATTTTTCGCAGATCCGCGGCGCCGTCGCCGCCGGGACCGGCAACGAAGAGAAGCAGAGGATTCAGTGCAGAATTTCCACGGGGTAGGAGTCAGCCCGGGCCGCATCGTCGGCCCAGTCCGCCGGATGCCGAAGGCGGTGACCGAACCGCCATCGGGCGAACGCCTGGATCCGGGCATCAGCGCGGAGGCCGCCGTCGCAGGCCTGAAGTCCGCAGCGCAGTCTGTGCACGACGGCCTCAAGGCCCGCGCAGACACCGCCGCCGGCGACGGAAAAGCCGTCCTGGAGGCCACCGCGCTCATGGCCAGGGACACCATGCTGCTGAAGCAGGCCGCCAAGCTCATCAACGCCGGCACCTCGGCCGAACGTGCCATCTGGGAAGCCGGCGCGTCCGTGGCCGAGATGCTGCACAATCTCGGCGGGTACATGGCCGAACGCGCCACCGACGTCTTGGATGTCCGTTCCCGTATCGTCGCAGAACTGCGCGGCGTCCCCGCTCCAGGTATCCCCTCCTCGGAGTCCCCCTTCATCCTCGTGGCCGAGGACCTCGCCCCGGCCGACACCGCCACCCTGGACCCAGCCAAGGTCCTGGCGCTGGTGACCTCCGGCGGCGGGCCGCAGTCGCACACCGCCATCATTGCCCGCTCCCTTGGGCTGCCCGCTGTGGTTGCCGCGCACGGCGTGGACGAAGTGCCGGACGGCTCCGAGGTGTACGTCGACGGCGCGGCGGGTTTCGTGGCGGTCGCTCCCTCCGAGGAGCAGCGCGCGGCGGCCGCAGCCTGGGCTGAAACCTCGGCCACGCTGGCCGGCTTCGACGGTAACGGCACGACGGCGGACGGCCATCTGGTGCCGCTCCTGGCCAACGTGGGCGGAGCCAAGGACGCCGTGGCAGCCGCCGGGCTCGGCGCCCAGGGCGTGGGCCTTTTCCGCACCGAGTTCTGCTTCCTGGAACGCGACACCGAACCGTCCGTGGACGAGCAGGCGGCCGCGTACAAGGCCGTGTTCGATGCCTTCCCCGGCAAGAAAGTAGTCCTGCGCACCCTCGACGCCGGCGCGGACAAGCCCCTGCCATTCCTTACGGACGCCACCGAGCCCAACCCCGCCCTCGGCGTCCGCGGCTACCGCACGGACTTCACCACTCCGGGTGTCCTGGAACGCCAACTGTCGGCGATCGCGCGGGCCGCGTCCGAATCCGAAGCCGATGTGTGGGTCATGGCGCCCATGATTTCCACGGCCGCCGAAGCCGCACGCTTCGCTTCCCTGTGTGCGGCGGCGGGGTTGAAGACTCCGGGCGTCATGGTGGAGGTCCCCTCCGCGGCGCTGACGGCAGCCGCGGTGCTGCGCGAGGTGGGTTTCGCCTCCCTTGGCACTAACGACCTCACCCAATACGCCATGGCGGCGGACCGGCAGCTCGGGCCCCTTGCCGAGCTCAACACACCGTGGCAGCCCGCCGTGCTCCGGCTGGTCCAGCTCACTGTTGAAGGCTCGGCACTGGAGGGCAACAACAAGCCGATCGGCGTGTGCGGCGAGGCGGCCGCGGACCCGGCCCTCGCCGTCGTCCTCGCCGGCCTGGGGGTGTCCACGCTGTCCATGACCGCCCGCTCACTGGCCGCCGTGGGCACGGTCCTGAAGACCGTCACCCTGGAGCAGGCACAGGAACTGGCCAGGCTCGCGCTTTCGGCACCCGGTGCCGCCGAAGCCCGCGAGTGGGTCCGCGCCAAACTTCCCGTGCTCGAAGAGCTCGGGCTCTAAGTCCTTCAACCAGCTACCCCCAAGGAGAACCCATGCCCGAACGCACCGCCACCATCGCCAGCCGCTCCGGCCTGCACGCCCGCCCCGCCGCCCTGTTCGCCGAGGCCGCGGGCGAGCAGTCAGTGGAGGTCACCATCGCCATGCAGGGCGATCCTGCCGATGACGCGCTCGATGCCGCCAGCATCCTGTCGCTCATGACCCTCGGCGCCGCCCAGGGCGACGTGGTGGTGCTGAGGGCCGAGGGTGAGGGCGCGGAGCAGGCCCTCGACTGCCTGGTCCAGGTCCTCGAAACCGACCACGACGCCGAGTAGGGGTGCAGCTGCCGGTGGCCCGCTCCGCACAGGGGCGGGCCACTGGCATTTGCGCCGCGAACGTGCCTGGTCCGACCCGGAATCGGACTACCCGCATTTCGCGTTGGAGTCCGGGAGGGGCAGAATCACTTAGGTGACATTGCAACGCAACGAGGCGAACGGCGACACTTCCTCGCCTTTCGTGGAGCTGGACAGGCAGACCTGGTCCCGACTGGCAGCGCAGATGGAGCAGCCTCTCAATGAAGAGGACATCATCAGGCTGCGCGGTCTTGGCGATCCTCTTGATATGAACGAAGTGCGCGAGGTCTATCTGCCGTTGTCGCGGCTCCTGCACCTCTACGTGGAGGCATCGCACCAGCTGCACGCAGCCACCACCACCTTCCTCGGCGAACAGACCCAGCGCACGCCGTTCGTGATCGGCGTGGCGGGCTCGGTCGCCGTCGGGAAGTCCACCATCGCCCGCGTGCTGCGCGAAATGCTGCGCCGCTGGCCGGGTACCCCTAACGTCGAGCTCATCACCACCGACGGTTTCCTCTACCCGCTCGCCGAGCTGAAGCGCCGGCACCTGCTCGAACGCAAGGGCTTCCCCGAGTCCTACGACCGCCGGGCGCTCCTCCGCTTCGTCAGCGAGATCAAAGGCGGCGCCGAGGAAGTCCGGGCCCCCTGGTACTCGCACGTCACCTACGACATCGTGCCGGACAAGGAAGTGGTGGTCCGCCGCCCGGACGTGCTCATCGTCGAAGGCCTGAACGTCCTGGCCCCTGCGCGTCCGCGCCAGGACGGCCGGCAAGGCCTGGCCCTGAGCGACTTCTTCGACTTCTCCATCTACGTGGACGCCAAGACCTCCTATATCGAAGAGTGGTACGTGGACCGGTTCCGGAAGCTCCGCGGCACCGCCTTCGCGCAGCCGGAATCCTACTTCCACCGCTATGCCACGCTGTCCGACGCCGAAGCCGAAGCGACGGCGCGCGGCATCTGGAAGCGCATCAACGAACCAAACCTGGAAGAGAACGTCCTGCCTACCCGCGGCCGCGCGCAACTGGTGCTCACCAAGGACGCCGACCACACCATCCGCAGGATGCTCCTCCGAAAGGTCTAGCACGCATGTGCCACAACACCGCGCCGGACCGCAGGACGGTCACGGCGCTGCTCGCCGCGGGCTTGGGCCTGACCGTGCTCACGGCCTGCACGCCGGAGGATTCCAAGGGAACGGGCGCCGCAGGCGGCAGCGGAACAGCCAGCCCGACGGCGGCTGGCGGCCCGGCCGTATCAAGCAGCCCGGCCGTATCAAGCAGCCCGACCGCGACGGCCAGGCAGCCCGCTGCTGCGCCCGGGAAAGGCGCGCTGCCGCCGTCGGCGTCCCTCGCGAAACAGCATTCGCTCACTGATCCGCGCAGCCCCTGGGTGGTGGTCAACAAGCACCGCCCGCTCACGCCGCTGCAGTTCGCCCCGCCGGACCTGGTGCAGCCGGCCGTGCAACTCGCCACCAGCGGCGAGTCGGCGCTGCTCAACAGCACGACGGCGGCAGCGGCCGGGAAACTCTTCGCGGCGGCCGCGGCTGTGGGCGTCACCCTGACCCTGGCGTCCGGCTACCGTTCCTTCCAGACCCAGACGGCCACGTACAACGGCTACGTCAACACCCGCGGCCGGGCATCGGCGGACACCGCCTCGGCGCGCCCGGGCTTCTCGGAACACCAGACCGGCTGGGCCTTCGACATCGGCGACGGCGGCGGGGCCTGCAGCTTCCAGCCTTGCTTCGCGGAACAACCGGCAGCGGTGTGGGTGAAGGCCAACGCGTTCACGTACGGTTTCGTGGTCCGCTACCCGTGGATGCTCCACGAAACCACCGGCTACTACTACGAACCCTGGCACCTGCGGTACATCGGGCCCGAGGCGGCCGGGGACATGGCCAAGCGCGGAATCACCACCCTGGAGGAGTACTTCGGGCTTGAAGCGGCACCCGGCTATCGCTGAGTTCCCGGATCCTTCGCAGGTCCTGCGCTATTTTGGAGCCATGTTGAGCGGATTCAAGAAGTTTCTCATGCAGGGCAACGTCATCGACCTTGCCGTGGCTGTCGTCATCGGTACCGCCTTCAACGCGGTGGTCGATTCGATCGTCAAGGGTCTCCTGGCCCCACTGATTGCCCGTATTTTCAACGCCAAGGACCTTGCCGGCATGACCTGGGAAGGTTTTGCCTACGGCAGCGTCCTTGCTGCCATCATCAATTTCGTGCTCGTAGCGGGCGCGATCTACTTCGTCGTGGTTGTGCCCATGAACCACCTGATCGAGCGTCGCAACGCAAAACTCGGCATCAAGGAACCGGAAGCGGAAGTCGATCCGCACATCGTGCTGCTCACCGAAATCCGGGACAGCCTGGCCGCCCGCAAGTAGCCCCTCCAACCCGGCAAGCAGCGAAAAACGGCTGTGGCCCGCCTCCTGGGGAGACGGGCCACAGCCGTACTTGTTTAAGCTCAGACCGGAAGCTCGCGGGGAATTCCGAGGCGGTCTTCCACGACGCCGGCAAGCTCGGTGCAGATCCGCTTGGCCGTTTCCATGTCGGCGGCCTCGACCATGACACGGACCAGCGCTTCGGTGCCGGAGGGGCGCAACAGGACGCGGCCGGATTCGCCGAGTTCCAGTTCCGCCGCGGCAACCGCGGCAGCCACGCCCTCATCCGTGGCGGCGCGGGACTTGTCCACGCCCTTCACGTTGATCATCAGCTGCGGGAGCTTGGTCATGCTCGTGGCGAGTTCCTTCAGGGAACGTCCGGTGCGCGCCACCTGGGCTGCCAGTTGGAGTCCGGTGAGAACGCCATCGCCGGTGGTGGCGTAATCCGAGAAGATCACGTGGCCGGACTGCTCGCCGCCCAGGCTGTAGCCGCCCGCGCGCATTTCCTCGAGCACGTAGCGGTCACCGACAGCGGTTTCGCGGATGGAGATGCCCGCCTTGCGGAGGGCGATCTTGAGGCCAAGGTTGCTCATGACGGTCGCCACGAGGACGTCGTCCTTGAGCCTTCCGGATTCCTTCAGGGCCAGCGCGAGGATGGCCATGATCTGGTCGCCGTCCACCTCGTTGCCCTCGTGGTCCACGGCGAGGCAGCGGTCGGCGTCGCCGTCGTGGGCGATACCGAGGTCGGCGCCGTACTTCAGGACGGCTTCCTTCAGCGGACCGAGGTGTGTGGAGCCGACACCGTCGTTGATGTTCAGGCCGTCCGGTTCGGCGCCGATGACAATCACGTCGGCGCCGGCGTCCTTGAACACCTGCGGCGAGCAGCCGCTCGCGGCGCCGTGGGCGCAGTCGAGGACCACACGGAGCCCGTCGAGCCGGTGCGGCAGGGTGGTGAGCAGGTGGACGATGTAGCGGTCCTCGGCGTCGGAGAAGCGCTGGATGCGTCCGACGTCGCCGCCCAGCGGGCGGGAGGGCTCCTTGCCGAGCTGTGCCTCGATCGCGTTCTCGACGTCGTCGGGCAGCTTCTGCCCGCCGCGGGCAAAGAACTTGATCCCGTTGTCCGGAGCCGGGTTGTGGGAGGCCGAAATCATGACGCCGAAATCGGCGTCGAGGTCCGCCACCAGGTAGGCGGCTGCCGGGGTGGGCAGCACGCCGGCGTCGAACACGTCGATTCCGGAGCTGGCGAGGCCAGCTTCGACGGACGCTGCGATGAACTCGCCGCTCGCCCGCGGGTCACGGGCGACGACGGCGCGCGGCCGCTTTCCGTCGGGGGTGCGGTCATGGCCAAGTACGACGGCGGCGGCCTGGGCCAGCTGCAAAGCCAGCTCTGCGGTGAGGGTTCCGTTCGCGAGACCGCGCACGCCATCTGTTCCAAATAATCTAGACATCGCTGCCCAGTCTAATCGAAGGGCGGCTCCCTCCCCTCCCCGACCCGCTCATGGTCCGCTGCCGCCGTCATGGGCGTTAACGACGGAAGCCCGCCCCGCCAAAACGGCGGAACGGGCTTCCAGGCTTCCGGCCAAGGCCGGACAAGCGGACGAGCGCTTGTGGAGCCGAGCGCTGAATTGCGCGGAGGAACCAAAAGAGCGACTCGCTTCGCGAGCCGCTCTTTTGGAAGGCGCAATTTAGCGCTTGGAGTACTGCGGGGCGCGGCGTGCCTTTTTGAGACCGGCCTTCTTACGCTCGATGACGCGGGCGTCACGAGTCAGGAAGCCGGCCTTCTTCAGGGTCGGGCGGTTGTTCTCGACGTCGATTTCGTTCAGCGAACGGGCAACACCGAGGCGCAGGGCACCGGCCTGGCCGGAGGGGCCACCGCCGTGGATGCGGGCGATGACGTCGTAGGCGCCTTCAAGTTCGAGGATCTTGAAGGGCTCGTTGACTTCCTGCTGGTGCAGCTTGTTCGGGAAGTAGTTGGCCAGCTCGCGGCCGTTGATGGTCCACTTGCCGGAGCCCGGCACAACGCGAACGCGTGCAACGGCTTCCTTGCGGCGGCCAACTGCTGCACCGGAAACGGTCAGCGCGGGGCGCTCCTTCTTCGGCGCAGCGTCAGCCGGTGCGCTTTCAGAGGTGTAGCTGGTCAGTTCCTCAGCCTCAACGGCTTCGTTGGTCAGTTCTTCGTTCTGAGCCACGATTCTCCTTGTATAAAAAGTTGGTTGGTGGCCAGGACTACTGGGCGACCTGGGTGATTTCGAAAGTCTTCGGCTGCTGGGCAGCGTGCGGGTGCTCAGCGCCACGGTAGACCTTGAGCTTGCTCAGCTGCTGAGCGGCGAGCGAGTTCTTGGGGAGCATGCCCTTGACAGCCTTTTCCACGGCGCGGACCGGGTTGGACTCGAGCAGTTCCGCGTAGTTGACGGAGGTCAGGCCGCCCGGGTAGCCGGAGTGGCGGTAAGCGCGCTTCTGCTCCAGCTTGGCGCCGGTCAGTGCGACCTTCTCGGCGTTGATGATGATGACGAAGTCGCCCATGTCCATGTGGGACGCAAAGGTCGGCTTGTGCTTTCCGCGCAGCAGTGTTGCGGTCTGGCTGGCAAGACGACCAAGGACAACATCGGTGGCGTCAATGACGTGCCACTGGCGGTTGATATCGCCGGGCTTCGGGGTGTACGTACGCACGGTTTTGCCTCGTTCTTGTTCTGGCGTTCATGTTTTAGGCCACACGCGCATGCGCGGACCTACTAGGTATGCGCTACCGGAACAGAGGTGAGGGCTCTATGTAACCAGTCATCCCAAAGCCTCGAAATGCCTCCCGGGTATGTGATCCTGCAACTGGATCCCCAAGCGGGCATGTGTCATCGAGAAAGGACACGCACAACGACTATCAAGAATAGCCCCAAGGGACTTGCAGGGTCAAAATGACGGCTTCGAGGGACTTCGGGCGGCAGAATGAGGGAAACTGCCCAGCCGCCGTCCGAGGAGGTGCCGATGACCGCCGCCCCTGCCGTGCTTGTCCTCGCGGGAGTCGCCGGCGCCGGCGTGAGCCTCCTGGCGGACCTTGCGATCAAGCTCTGGCTGCCGCGGCTTGGTGGCGTGCCGCCCCTTTGGGCCAGGCTTACGACGGCGGCAATCACCGGACTTTTGTTTGTGCTGTTTGCGTGGCGTTTCGGAGTTTCCCCCGAATTGCCGGCTTTTCTTGTCCTGGCGCTGCTTGCCGTCCAGCTCTCACGCATTGATATCGCCCTGCATTTGCTTCCAAATCCCCTGGTTCTGGGCCTCCTCGTGGCAGGATTGGCCCTCTTCGCGGCCTCCGCGGCACTCGCTTCGGACTGGGCAGGACTGCTTCGGGCAGCTGCCGGCGGCGCCGTCCTCTTCGCCGGGTACCTGATTCTGGGATTAATTTCTCCGCGGAGCCTCGGAATGGGCGATGTGAAGCTCGCCGCACCCCTTGGCGTGTACTTGGGCTACTTAGGTTGGCAACAGGTGTTCTATGGGGGACTGCTGGGCTTCGTGGTAGGCGGCGTGTTCACGGTGCTGATGTTGCGGCTGGGGCGCGGAAATACGCCGAAAGAGACGCCTCACGGCCCCCCGATGTTCGCTGCGGCCATCGGCGTGCTGCTGCTCCTGCCCTAGTTCCCCGCCGGCAGGCCCGCGTACTTGACGAACGGCCCCGCGCCGCTTCCAAGTAGTACCCGGAATAGAAACTGAGTACTCACGCAAAAACCGTCAATGTGACCCGGAAAAAGTCGAGTACAGCCACGTCTTGCCACCTTCCCACCCCCGGGTGAATTCTTTTGCTATCGAAATCCGAACCGCTGGATATGGGGGCGGCTTGGAATTCGTTTCAAACCAAATCACTTATCTGGGAAGGATTTTCCAATGTCATCTCTCATGCTCTCCGTTGTCTCCTACATCGCCGGCCTCAAGGACCGCCTCACCTCCGAAAAGGGCGCGACAGCGACTGAATACGGCCTGCTGGTCGGCCTGATCGCACTGGTCATCGTGTTCGGCGTCGGCATGTTCGGTACGGCTCTCGACCAGTTCTTCCAGAACCTGGCCGGCGTCGTTCAGGGCTGGTAAGCACCCAAGCAATCCAAAGCGCCAAGGCAAGTGCCGCGTCCGCCTACGCGGACGCGGCACAGCCATTTCTCAAACAAGTGCGCATTTACCCTTGAAGCTGCCTAATCCACTGGGGGATAAAATGACTCGCAGCAAAACCAGGCAAAATGGAGAACGTGGGGCCGTTGCAGTTGAATTAGCGCTTGTCGCCCCAATTCTTCTGCTCCTTATTGTCGCCATCGTGGAATTCGCCTATTTCTTCAATCTCCAAATTTCCGTGACCCAGGCTGCACGCGAAGCTGCGCGGACCATGGCCGTGACCAACGACTCCGGCAAAGCACAAGCGGCCGGCGTCGCGGGAGCTCCGAGCATCAACCTGGCCCCCGGGAACGTCAGCCTCTCGGGTGCCTGCAGTGCAGGAGCCACAGTCACAGCGACGGTCACGTACAGCACGCCGACGCTGACGGGTTTCTTCGTCCCATCGCTGAACGTGTCCGGAAAGGGGGCCATGCGATGCGGTGGCTAAGGCATGGAACCAGGAAGACAAGCAATGAACGCGGTGCCGCCGGGGTCATGGTCGCCGTCATGGTGCTGGTCCTTGTCGGCGCGGGTGCGATGGCCGTGGATGTCGGCGAAATTTACGCCGAACGGGCCGAACTGCAGAACGGCGCAGACGCGGGGGCGATCGCCGTCGCGCAGCTTTGCGCCTCCGCTGGCGGGTGTACGCAGGCGCAGGCCAACGCCGCGGCCGCTTCCTTGGCCAACTCGAATGCACGGGACAACGCCTCCACCGTCAAATCAGTGGACCTTAGTGTGGCCAACCAGGTCACGGTCAAGACTTCAACTCTTGACGGCACGAGCGGGGCCGGCTTCCTGCACAAAATGTTTGCCAGCGCCCTGAATGTCGCTCCCGCAACCGTGGGTGCCACGGCCGTCGCAGGCCTGACCTTCCCCGGTGGAGGCGGAGCGTTCCCGCTCGCGTTCTCCAACAAGTGCTGGGACCTGAGCGGAGGCGTGGCTACCGGCACCAAGCAGAAGATCTCCTGGAAGCCTGGCGTCACCTGCACCAATCCCTCCGGACACGTTGTTCCGGGTGGCTGGGGCTGGCTGGATGACCCCGATGCCGACTGCTACGCCGTCACTACAACGGGCGACGTGGTCGGCTCGGACCCCGGCAACAACAAGCCGACACAGTGCGCCACCATCCTGCAGGGCTGGCTCAACGACCTCTCTGCAGGCAAGAAGGTCGATGTGACCTTTCCGGTCTACGACACCACAACGGGCACCGGCAATGGAGCCCTCTACCACATCATCGGCTACGCCACCTTCGAGATCCTCGGGTGGAAGTTCGGCAACGGCAGTCCCTACGAGTACCGCAACACCACAGCAGCCACCGGCAACTCCAACCTGGCCTGTTCCGGAGGCAACGATCGCTGCATCATCGGCCAGTTCGTCAAGTACACCACCATCGATGCCGCCACAGGCGGTGGCGCCGGGTCTGGGCAAAACCTCGGCACCGTCATCGTGAAACTCATCAAATAGCGGACCGGTACCACCCCTCCGCGCATCGACAGGAGAAAGAAAGTGAAAACACGCCTACTGGGAGGCATCGCTGCGCTTGTCGTAGCCATCATTGGGACAGTGATGCTCGTGTTCTACGTCCAAGGTGCGGACAAGCGCGCCCTGGCCAACACGGAGACCGAAGACGTCTACATTGTGCAGAAGGAGATACCCGCCGGCACCGGCGTCGACAAGTTCGGCGACAGTGTCGTCAAGAAGGCCATTCCGCGGTCAGCCATTGCGGCGGACAGTGTCAAGAGCCTTAGCGATCTGGGAAACAAAGTCTCATCCATCGAATTCATGCCGGGCGAACAAGTGCTCGCCTCCCGCATGGTGGACCCCGGATCACAAGTCGGCCGCGGCCGGGTGGAAGTCCCCACCGGCCTCCAGGAAGTCACCGTCAAACTCGACATCGAGCGCGTTGTCGGCGGTAATCTCCAGGCCGGTGACACGGTGGGCGTGCTGCTGTCTTTCAAGCCAAAAGACGAGTCGCTCCCGTACATGACCCAACTGTCGCTCCACAAGGTACTCGTCACGGCCGTCCAGGATGGCTCCGGTAGCATCGCAGATCCGGCCAACCAGACGGAGCAGACGACCGGCGGGGGCGCCCTCAACGCCAACAAGAACTCCTCAACGCAGGGCACCTATTTGGTGACCCTCGCCCGCCCTGCGAGCGACGTCGAGAAGATCGTCTTCGCGGTGGAGTTCGGGGCCGTTTACCTCACCAAAGAACCGGGCGACGCCACCCAAGGCAACTCCGGAGTGATGACTCTCGGCAAGGTATTCCGATGAGCCGCTTCATTCTGATCACACCGGACACCGACTTCGAACGCAGGGTCCGCTCCGCCACGGCGGGTATGAGCGGCAGCCTGCAGTGGTTCCAAGCGGACTACCTTCCCGAGGGGCCGCAGGACATCCTCAACCAGCTCCTGGGTGAACCTCCCGAAGTACTGATCCTGGGCCCCGGCTTGGACGTCACCGATTCCCTCAAGCACGCTTCCCTCCTCGACTTGCAGTTCCCGGAGATCAGCGTGGTGCTCGCGGCGGAGCAGACCCCTGAACTGGTCCTGGCTGCCATGCGGGCCGGTGTGAGGGACATCCTGTCTCCTTCGGCCGAGGCCGACGGAATCCGCGTCATGGTCGAACGAGCCAGCCTCGCTGCGGCGGGACGCCGTCGCGGGCTTGCGCCGAGTGCCGTCGAGTCCCCGGACCAAGCATCCGGCGGGCGGATCATCGCTGTCATGTCGCCCAAGGGCGGCGTCGGCAAGACCACGGTGGCCACGAACCTTGCAGTAGGACTCGGTGCCCTCGCCCCCATGGGCGTTGTCATTGTCGACTTGGACCTGCAGTTCGGCGACGTCGCAAGCGGCCTGCTCCTGGAGCCGGACCACACCATCACGGACGCCGTCCTCGGGCCGGCGAGCCAAGACTCGATGGTGCTCAAGACCTACCTGAGCGTCCATCCGGCGAGCATCTATGCGCTCTGTGCTCCCCGCAACCCGGTGGAGATGGACCGCATCAAGGCCGAGCATGTCAGCCACCTCTTGGGGCAGCTGCGGCACGAGTTCCAGTACGTCGTGATCGACACGGCTCCGGGGCTTGGCGAACACGTCCTGGCAGCCTTGGAGAATGCAACGGACGCAGTATGGGTCTGCGGCATGGACATTCCGAGCATCCGCGGTTTGCGGACCGGATTGCACATCCTGGACGAGCTGCGCCTCCTGCCGCAACACCGGCACGTGGTCCTGAACATGGCAGATCCGCGGAGCGGCCTGGGCCTGACGGACGTGGAGGCGACCATCGGAGTTCCGGTGGATGTCGCCATTCCGCGCTCGAAGACCTTGCCATTCTCCACGAACAAGGGCGTTCCCCTGCTGCAGGACAACAGGCGGGATCCCGCAACCAAAGGATTGCGTTCCCTCGTGGAGCGCTTCAAGCCCAATTGGGACGAACGAACCCACAAGCAACTTCACAGAAGGGCGGTAGTCCGGTGAACCTCTCACGCAGGCTCGAAAGCCTTTATGGAGAAGAACCCTCAGGCGGCGCAGCTCCGGTTCCGACATCTCCGGAACCGGATGCCGAAGCACCCACGCTGAGCCGCATCCAGGAAGTCCGTGCCTCGGAAAGCCTGGCGAGCTCACAGGGCGACGAGGGTATGCAATCAACAGTCCTCGCCAGCGGGGCATTGGGAAGCCTTAAGGAACGCGCCAGTGCCGCCCTGTACGAACGCATGGGCTCGCGGCTGACAGACTCCAGCCTGGACGAGGGGGAACTGCACCAATACGTCCGCGATGAGTTGAAAATCGTCGTCGACGCCGAGCAGGTACCCCTCACGTCCGCCGAACGTCATCGCCTGATTTCCGAAATCATCGATGACGTCCTGGGCCATGGGCCGATCCAACGTTTCCTCGACGATCCCGAAATCACCGAAGTGATGGTCAACCGCTTCGACAGCATCTACGTCGAACGGTACGGCCGGATCTTCAAGACGGAGGCAAGGTTCACCTCGGACGAGGCCCTCCGCAAGGTCATCGAACGGATCGTCTCCAGGGTCGGTCGCCGCATCGACGAGTCCTCGCCCTTGGTGGATGCCCGCCTCGCGGATGGTTCCCGTGTGAACGCCATCATTCCACCGTTGGCGGTGAACGGCCCTTCACTCACCATCCGTAAGTTCGGCAGGGAGGCTCTGACGGTCCACAAGCTGATCGAGTTCGGCAGCCTGACCCCGGAAATGGCAGAACTCCTCCGGGCATGCGTGCTGGCCCGGTTGAACATCATCGTTTCCGGCGGTACGGGTACCGGCAAGACCACCTTGCTGAACGTGCTCTCTTCGTTCATCCCGGCCGAGGACAGGATCGTCACCATCGAGGACGCGGTGGAACTCCAACTCCAGCAGGAACATGTGGTCCGGCTGGAGAGCCGGCCTGCGAACATCGAGGGGCGCGGCGAAGTTACCATCCGCGATCTCGTACGGAACTCCCTGCGAATGCGGCCCGACCGCATTGTGGTCGGCGAAGTCCGTGGCGGGGAGTCCCTGGACATGCTGCAGGCCATGAACACCGGCCATGACGGATCGATTTCCACTGTCCACGCCAACTCGCCGCGCGATGCCATCGCACGTTTGGAGACCTTGGTCTTGATGGCCGGCATGGACCTGCCACTGCGGGCCATCCGGGAGCAGGTCGCTTCCGCGGTGAACCTGATCGTGCACATCACCCGCCTCCGTGACGGCACCCGACGCATCACGCACCTGACGGAAGTCCAAGGCATGGAAGGGGACATCGTTACCCTCCAGGACGCCTTCGTGTTCGACTACTCTGCAGGTGTCGATGCCAACGGCAGGTTCCTCGGCAGGCCGATGCCGACCGGTGTGCGTCCCCGCTTCACCGACCGCTTTGCGGAACTCGGCATCCCGATCTCGCCGGCGGTGTTCGGGGCCCTCGGACAAGGAATGCGGCGATGAACGCCTCATCAGTTCCCGCGTTCCTCCTGCCGGCAGGGCTGGCCCTGATGTACCTTGCTCTGTTCTTGGTCTTTTGGGTCGTCCTGAAGTCCCGGCGGACCATCGACGTCCAACGCCGCCGTCCGGACATGCCCCACAGGGATTCCATCTTGACGACGGTGACCAACTCGGCACTGGGAGCGATCGAGAGTCGGATCCAGCCGCGCTCGGGAGGCTACCTTTCACGGGAGAGGCTCGACGCAGCCGGGCTTAAGAAGCAGCCTGCCGACTATGTGCTCCTGGCAGGCGTGATTGTAGCGCTCGCCGCCGTCGCCGGCTTTGCGCTCGCAGGTCCGTTCTTTGCGCTCCTGCTGGCTGTCCTCGCGGTGGTGGGCTTGATTGCCCTGCTCAACGTGCTCAGGTCCAGGCGGGAAGCGAAGTTTGACGAGCAGGTTCCCGACACCCTCCAGATGCTGACGGGCGGCATGCGCGCCGGGCACAGCCTGCTCCGCGCCATCGATGCGGCGGCCAAGGAAAGCGAGCAACCCATGTCCGAGGAACTAAGCCGGATCGTCAATGAGACCCGGATCGGCAGGGATCTCCGCGACTCAATGAACGAAGTAGTCGTCCGGACCCGCAACGAGGACTTCGGCTGGATTTCCCAGGCCATTGAGATCCACCGAGAGGTGGGCGGGGACCTGGCCGAGGTGCTGGACCACGTCGGCGAAACCATCCGGGACCGCAACCGGATCCGTCGTCAGGTGCGGGCCCTGAGCGCAGAAGGCCGGGTGTCGGCGATCGTCCTCATCTCCCTTCCGATCGTGATGTTCGTTGCCCTGCTTTTCATCAATCCACGGTACGCGCACACCTTTACGTCCACGGTGCCCGGATACCTGATGATCGCAGCCGCGGCCGTGATGCTGAGTCTCGGTGCTTTCTGGCTCAGCCGCCTCATCAAGCCGAAGTACTGAGGAGGATCGTCATGCAACCTTTCGCATATGCAGCGATGCTGGCCATCGTGGCGCCCGTCTCCTGGATGGTGTGGCTCGCCTTTACCGGAGACCGTGCTGGGCTGAGAAATATCAGGATGAACTTGGGGGTACGGGCGACGAGCACCGCCCAGCAAGCCCACCCCGGTGAGCGGCTTTCCGAATGGTCACGGCGGATTGCCCCGGTCGGCTATGTCGCGTGGCTAGACAAGCAGCTCGCAGGTGCGGGTCGTCCAAAAGAATGGCCGCTGTCACGCGTGCTCATGGTCAAGCCATTGCTCGCACTCGCGGGCGGCGTCATGGGGGTCCTGCTGTTCATGGTTGACCGCTCCGCCGGTCGTGTTGTCCTTGCGGTCGCGATCGTATTGCTCGCCTATTTCGTGCCGGACCTGTTGATCCGTTCCAACGCGCAGAAGCGCAGGGATGCCATCAGACGCGACCTGCCGAATTCCCTCGACCAGATGTTGATCTCGGTTCAGGCCGGACTCGGCTTCGAGGCCGCGGTGGCGCGTGTGGCAGCGAACGGCAAGGGTCCGCTGGCAGACGAGTTCATCCGGACCCTGCAGGACATCCAAGTGGGGCGCAGCCGCAAGGAAGCCTACGTGGCAATGTCGGAACGGGTCGATGTTCCGGATGTCCGCAGTTTCATCCGGGCTGTTGTCCAGGCGGACACCTACGGCATCGCGATCGCCAAAGTCCTCAAGGCCCAAGCCCTTGAGATGCGCACGAAACGCCGGCAACGAGCGGAAGAACACGCCATGAAGATCCCGGTGAAGATCCTTTTCCCGCTCATCTTCTGCATCTTCCCGACGCTGTTCATCATCCTGATCGGTCCTGCCGCCATGAACATCATGGCTGCGTTTTCCTAGAAGAACCGAGTGAAAGGCACCCATCATGAAAAGCAGACTCAACCGCCTGATCTCGTTCCTGGGGAGCGAGGGCGGCGCGACAGCCACGGAGTACTCAGTGATGACGGGCTTCGTTGCACTCATCATCGTCTTCGGAGTCGGGCTGTTCGGGACCGCCCTGAACGGCTACTTCGGTGACCTCACCAACGGACTGAAAGCCGCCCTCGGCCTCCCGTAACCCACCAACCACCTCAACCGGCCTGTCTGGGCAGGCACTGGAGTACCTCGACGCCACCTCCGGCAGCGGCTGGGCCTGCTGGAGGGAGGTACCCGATTTGGCACCCTTTGCGAAGGGGTGCCGCCATACCGACCACCCGGTACCCAGAGCCGCAGTGGTCACCCCGACCCCCTTCCGGTACCCAGAGCCGGGAGGGGGTCTCTACTTGGGGTTACTCCCGCTTCGCCCGGGTCAGCTCGGCCCGGGCCAGCAACTCACCTTCGGCGGGGTAGGCCACCTGTTCAAGGACCAGGGGATGCGGCGCGGCAAGCACTGACTTGGCATCGCGGACCCCGGCAAGCATGCGGTCGTGCATCCACTGCGGGGTTTCCAGCCCTTCCCCCACACGCAGCGCGCCGCCCACGAGGGCACGGACCATGTTGTGGCAGAAGGCGTCGGCTTGGACAGTGGCGACAATGACGCCGTCCTCACCGCGTTCGAACTCGAATGCCTGGAGTTCCCGGATGGTGGTCGCTCCCTCCCGGGGCCGGCAGTAGGCGCGGAAATCCTGCAAGCCGAGGAGCTCGGCCGCGGCACGGTTCATCAGTGCCTCGTCGAGCGGCGCCTTGTGCCACAGGGTCAGTCCCCGCAGAAGCGGGTCCCAATGCGAAGGGCCGTCGGCAATCCGATAGCTGTAACGGCGCCAGAGCGCCGAAAACCGGGCGTCGAAGCCCGACGGCGCCAGGCCGGCGTCGTGGATCTCAATGGCACCGTGGTGCCCCTCCAGGACCCTGCTGAGCGCCCCCCGCAACTTGCGCTGCAGAGCGGCCGCCGGCTCGTACAGTCCCCCGCGCGAGAGCCGGGACCATTCCTCTTCCGAAAGATCCACATGGACCACCTGGCCCCGGGCGTGCACGCCGGCGTCGGTGCGTCCGGCCACGGTGACCCGGACCGCACGGCGGATCACCAGCTCCAGCGCGGACTCCAGGCAGCCCTGGACGGTACGCAATCCGGGCTGCACGGCCCACCCGCTGAACGGCCCGCCGTCGTACGACAAATCCATCCGGATACGCAAGAACCCGCCGCCTCCGGAAACGGGGGCAGCGGGTTCCTGTTCGTTCATGGACCCAAGTCTATCGGGAAGAATTCAGCGAATTACTTCTCGTCCTTGGCGGCCTCTTCGGCCGGAGCCTCTACGGCAGCAGCCTCTTCGGCCGGAGCCTCTTCGGCAGCAGCCTCAGGAGCCTCTTCAGTCTCGACGACCTCAACAGCCTCAGCTTCCTCAGCAACCGGAGCAGCCTTTTCAGCGGCCTGGGTGGCTTCGGCTACAACAGCCTGCTTCGGGGAGAGCGGCTCGAGAACCAGCTCGATGACAGCCATGGGAGCGTTGTCGCCCTTGCGGTTGCCGATCTTGGTGATGCGGGTGTAGCCACCGTCGCGGTTCTCCACTGCCTGTGCGATGTCGGTGAACAGCTCGTGGACAATGCCCTTGTTGCTGATCAGGCCGAGAACGCGACGGCGGGAAGCGAGGTCGCCACGCTTGGCGAAGGTGACCAGGCGCTCTGCGTACGGCTTCAGGCGCTTGGCCTTGGTGACCGTGGTGGTGATGCGCTTGTGTTCGAACAGCGAAGCTGCCAGGTTCGCGAGCATCAGGCGCTCGTGAGCCGGACCGCCTCCGAGGCGCGGACCCTTAGTGGGGGTAGGCATAGTAATTTCTCCTGTAATGAAGGCCGTACTGGTCCGTCCGGGACCCGATGGCCAAGATCTGTGTTAGAGCTCGTCGTCGCTGAACGCGGCGTCGTCCTCTTCGATGGCTGCGGCGCGGGCTGCGAGGTCGAAACCGGGAGGCGAGTCCTTCAGGGACAGGCCCAGTTCCACCAGCTTTGCCTTGACCTCGTCGATGGACTTCGCACCGAAGTTGCGGATGTCCATCAGGTCAGCCTCGGAGCGGGCAACGAGTTCACCCACGGTGTGGATGCCCTCACGCTTGAGGCAGTTGTAGGAACGGACCGTGAGGTCCAGATCCTCGATCGGCAGTGCCATGTCGGCAGCCAGGGCTGCGTCGGTGGGCGACGGGCCGATCTCGATACCTTCAGCTGCGGTGTTCAGCTCGCGGGCCAGACCGAACAGTTCCACCAGGGTGGTGCCTGCGGAAGCGACGGCATCGCGCGGGGCGATGGCCTGCTTGGTCTCGACGTCGACAATCAGCTTGTCGAAGTCGGTGCGCTGCTCAACACGGGTGGCTTCCACGCGGAAGGTCACCTTCAGGACCGGCGAGTAGATCGAGTCGACCGGGATGCGGCCGATCTCGGAGTCGCCGGACTTGTTCTGAGCTGCCGAAACGTAGCCGCGTCCGCGTTCGATGGTCAGTTCGAGTTCGAACTTGCCCTTCGAGTTCAGCGTGGCGATGTGCAGATCCGGGTTGTGGAATTCGACGCCGGCCGGCGGAGCGATGTCCGCTGCCGTGACGACTCCGGGACCCTGCTTGCGCAGGTACGCGACAACCGGCTCATCGTGTTCGGAGGACACGGAGAGGTTCTTGATGTTCAGGATGATCTCGGTGACATCTTCCTTGACACCCGGAACCGTCGTGAACTCGTGCAGCACGCCATCGATCCGGATGCTGGTAACAGCGGCACCGGGGATGGAGGAGAGCAAGGTACGGCGGAGGGAGTTGCCGAGGGTGTAGCCGAAGCCCGGTTCCAGCGGTTCAATGATGAAACGCGAGCGGTTCTCGGAGACTACTTCTTCAGACAGAGTGGGGCGCTGTGCAATAAGCACTTAGGTTTCCTTTCGGCGAGCATCCGCTATATGACGCAACACAGGTGGTGGAAATCGGCTTGTTTCCGAAGCTGCCGGCCGTGCCCGTCGGACAGGAACACTGTCCGACGGCGGCACGGCCGGCCGCGGCGGAGTCAATTAGACGCGGCGGCGCTTCGGCGGGCGGCAACCGTTGTGGGCGCTGGGGGTGACGTCCTGGATGGAGCCGACCTCGAGGCCAGCGGCCTGCAGCGAACGGATTGCGGTCTCGCGTCCGGAACCCGGGCCCTTGACGAAAACGTCGACCTTGCGCAGGCCGTGCTCCTGGGCGCGCTTTGCAGCGGCTTCGGCAGCCATCTGGGCAGCGAACGGGGTGGACTTACGGGAGCCCTTGAAGCCAACCTCACCGGCGGAAGCCCAGGAGATCACAGCACCGGTCGGGTCCGTGATGGACACGATGGTGTTGTTGAAGGTGCTCTTGATGTGCGCCTGGCCGAGCGCAATATTCTTCTTATCCTTGCGACGCGGCTTACGTACCGCTCCACGAGTCTTGGGGGGCATGTTTTCTCCTACAGAAAGTTATCGGGGAAGACAACCGCTATTTAGCGGCCGGCCTTCTTCTTGCCGGCGACGGTGCGCTTCGGGCCCTTGCGGGTACGAGCGTTGGTCTTCGTACGCTGACCGCGTACGGGCAGGCCCTTGCGGTGGCGCAGGCCTTCGTAGCTGCCGATCTCGACCTTGCGGCGGATGTCGGCGGCTACCTCGCGGCGAAGGTCACCCTCAACCTTGTAGTTGCCCTCGATGTAGTCACGCAGCTGAACCAGCTCGGCGTCAGTCAGGTCCTTGACGCGAACGTCAGCGCTGATGCCGGTGGCAGCCAGGGTTTCCTTTGCACGGGTCTTGCCCACGCCGTAGATGTAAGTAAGCGCAATTTCCAACCGCTTTTCGCGGGGAATGTCTACGCCAGCGAGACGAGCCATAGTGGCGGTACTCCTTGAATAAACCGGAGGTCGTAGGCAGTACACCCACACGTTCAGTGTGGCCCCAGCCTCCGACCGGGGGTTCGCTGTCCGGGCTCTGTGTTGCTCAATGTCCCAGCGCAGCTTGTGCTGCCTTTATTTACTTGCGTGGGCACAGCCCAGGTTTGCCCTTGCGGGCGCCGGTTCCCTGGCGGGAATCAGCCCTGGCGCTGCTTGTGGCGCGGGTTCTCGCAGATCACCATGACCCGGCCATTACGGCGGATCACTTTGCACTTGTCGCAGATCTGCTTAACGCTCGGCTTGACCTTCATGGCGTTCCTTTGCGTGTTGCAGGTGGTCGGCTGGAACGGCTTGGGACTATGCCCCGCCGCCCAGCAATTTACTTGTAGCGGTAGACGATGCGACCACGTGTGAGGTCGTAAGGGCTCAGTTCCACCACTACGCGGTCCTCAGGGAGAATCCTGATGTAGTGCTGGCGCATCTTCCCCGAGATGTGTGCAAGAACGATGTGCTTGTTGGTCAGCTCAACGCGAAACATCGCGTTGGGCAGCGCCTCGGTCACAACGCCCTCGATCTCAATGACCCCGTCCTTCTTGGCCATATCCTCCGCTAACTGTTGTTTGCCGCAGTCCTTCCCAAGGGAATCCCTGCGGACGTTTTTGGGTTTTCGGTTGCCCCCGCCCGCCCACCGCAGGCCCGGAAATCCGGTTCTGTAAATGGGCGTGGCTGTGCAGACAACCAACAGACAACACTACGGCAAAGCGGGCCGAATGTTAAATCGGCTCATGCTAGCGCAGAGGCATCCCGCTGTCACCCCTGCCGCCCGTCCGTCCGGGCGGCGAACGCGGGGAACTCCCCTGCCGGCGTCGTGATGGTTTCCGCCGCGGCAACGCCGTCCAGGATCGCGAGGCGCACCGCTTCGGCGGCCGCGCTTTGCAGGGTAATCAGGGAAACCTGGCGCGCCTGCCCGCTGCTTCGGTCAAGGGCGACGGCGCCGGTTGCCAGCGCGAAGACGGTGTCGCCGTCGGCGAGGGTGTGGGAGGGGTTCAGTGCCCGGGCGATGCCTGCATGGGCCGCCGAGGCGGTCCGCTTGCATTCCGCCGGGTCCAGCACCGCATTGGTGGCGACGACGGCCAGCGTGGTGTTCGGCTGGGGTTTGCCCGGCGCCTGCGGCGCTTCCGCCCCGGCCGGCAAGCCGAGTGCGTTCACCACGGCGATGGCGCCGACCACCACGGGACCGTCCGGGGAGATGCCGTCGAGGGTGAGGGACGCCGTGCCTACCCCGCCTTTGAAGGCTCCCCTGCCGAGCACCGCACCGGTCCCGGCGCCGGAGTTCCCGCGCGCGACGTCGGCCTGCTCGCCCGAGGCGCCCGCCGCGGCTGCCGCTTCGTAGCCCATGTCCGCGCCGGGCCGGGCGGCAAAGTCGCCGCCGCGGCCGAGGTCGAAGATGGCGGCGGCCGGAACGATCGGCACCACGCCACCAGGTACCGGGAAACCGCGACCCTGCTCTTCGCACCAGCGTTGGGCACCGTGTGCCGCGGCCAGGCCGTAGGCGCTGCCGCCGGTCAGCACCACGGCGTCCACGGTGGGGACGAGGGTGGTGGGATCAAGGGCATCGGTCTCGTGGGTGCCGGGCCCGCCACCGCGGACGTCCACCGAGCCCACGGTTCCCGGCGGTGGCAGCACCACCGTGACCCCGGACAGCCAACCGCCGCCGACCTTCTGGACGTGCCCAACGCGGATTCCCGGAACATCGGTGATCTTGGATGCCATGAGGCCATTGTGCTCCACACCGGCGTGGAACTAGCGCGAACGTACAGTTTGCGGCCCAGGAATGCGCCCGCGATTCCGGGGCCGCAACTGTACGTTCGCGCTCCTCGTCAGCGGGTGGCGGCGCCCTCCGCGATGCCGAGCCGGGCGAGCGAGGCACGCAGGGCCCGGGCCGACTCGTGGATGAAGCGTTCGCCGTCGTACGGGACCGCCCGCAGTTCCGTCAGGGAGGGGGCCTCGCCGCGGTCCACGCGCGCTTGGTACCCGGCGGCCATTTCGCGGATGCGGCCCACTTCGGCCGGGGCCAGGTCAGGGTGCACGGCCAGCCATTCGGGATCGTCCAAGCCGATGGGCAGGTGCAGCGTGGGGCCCGCGTTCTCGATGGAGAGCGGCAGCTCCGGGTTGGCCTCGTGCAGGATGCCCAGTACGGTGTCCCAGTCAATGGAGCCTTGGCCGATGGGGGCGAAGACCCGTCCGAACACCCCGTCCTGCTCCCCCAGTACGAAGTCCCTCAGGTGCGTGGCGCGGGTATAGGGTGCCACACGCCGGGCCGCAGCCACGGGGTCCTCACCGCGCACCACCACGTTGGCAGTGTCGAAGGTGACACCCAGGACGTCCGGGCCCACGGATTCAACAAGCCGCACCACCTCGTAGCTGGTGATCTCCTCGTGGGTCTCGATGTTCAGGTGTACCCCGTGGTCGCGGGCGACCGGTGCGAGCAGCCGCAGGAACTTCTCGATCGCCACCAGCTGGTCCGGCCAGGGGGCGTCCGTGCGGAAGCGGTCGAAGACGTAGTAGCCGGGCATGCCGCGCTGGTAGTTGGCGCACGCCACCCACAGCTCCGTGACGCCGGCGGCCTCGTGGGCCGCCTCGATCATCCTGACCATGCCGCGGGTGTAGTCGCCGTCGCCCAGCCGGCGGACCTGGGGCGCCTCGGCGGCCGCATAGGGATTGACCTTGGCCAGGCCCATCTGCAGGTAGAGGCCCAGGTCATCGGCGCACGCCCGCACTTCGGCGAGCAGTCCACGGTCCAAGGTGGGCGAAACGTCCATCACGCTGCGGAAGTACACGCCTTCCATGCCCATCGCGTGGGCGCGTTCGAGGATCCGGACGGCGGAGTCCTCGGCCCCGTGGGGAATCTTGCTGCCATCGACACCAATACGCATTTTTCTTGTCCTTAGCTGGTTCTGGAAGTCTCGTGGTGCCCGCCCCGGGAACCGGTCGGACCGGTCCCCGCGGCGGGCGCGGTGCCGCTAGCGGCCCCAGTTGTAGAAGGAGAACGTGGGCGAGTACTCAAAGTGCTTGACCGAATGCGCAAGCACGGCCGTGAACTGGGCACGATAGAGGATGATGGTGGGCGAACTGGCCCGCCAGGAATCCACCAGCGCGTTGATGTACGGCAGCTGCGCATCAAGGTCGGAAGCGGCGTTGAGCTTGTCCATCAGCTCCGGGGTTCCGGGAATGCAGATGTGCTGGTTGTTGAAGGTGCTGCCGCAGGTCATCTTCTTGCGCAGCTCGTACGCGGCCACCACGCCGCCGGTTTCGAACAGCAGGGCCGACTGGTACTTGCCGGTGTTGAACCTGGTGGCGAACGCCGTGGGCGTCTGCGAGTCGATGTTCACGCGCACCCCGATGTCCTCCCAGGAGGCCTTGAGGATGGTCGCGAGAGTGGACACGCCGGGCGAGGACGGGTTGATCATGAGGTCGATCTGCGGATCCACGAGGCCCGATTCCTTGACCAGGGCCCGGGCCTTGTCCTTGTCCAGCGGCCGAGGGGCCGAACGCTGTGCGTCGAAGCCCGGGATGCCGGGGACGAAGGGGCCGTAGTAGCTGTCCGCGTAACCGTAGGCCACACTGGCCTTGATCTGTTCGTATGGCACGGCGTAGGTGAGCGCCTCACGCAGTTTCGGGTTGGCCGTGGTGCCCGAGGAATTGTCCAGGGACACCGTCACCGGCGCGAACGCCGGGGCGCTGGTGACCCGGCAGCAGTCCTCCTGGCTCAGCTGGTGAACCACATAGGGCGGCAGGCCCAGGGTCACATCGGCTTCCCCGCGGCGGGCCTGCAGCATCAGGGTGGGGATCGAGGTGATGAAGTTGACCCGCACCTCTGCTTCCTTGGCCGGTTCGCCGTAGTAGTTCGGGTTCCGGGTGAGGACGGCGTAGTTGTTGGCCACGTATTCATCCAGCACGTAGGGGCCGCTGCTGCTGGCGGTGTGCGAGGCCAGCCACTGGTTGGGCACGCCCTTCTGGTCCTCGCCGTGCTCCTTGATGACCTTCGGGTCATAGATCGAGCCGCGGCTCTGGGCCAGGGTCACCAGGATCGCCGGGTAGGCCCGGGAGAGTTCAAGGCGCACCGTCTGCGGGTCCACCACCACGACGTTGCTGATCAGCGGCGGGTCCGTCAGGCCGATCTGCAGGCCGAGGGCGCCGCAGCCGCCGATCGTGAGGTTGCGCATGATCGAGTAGCGCACGGCTTCGGCGTCCAGCGGGTTGCCGTTGGCGAACTTCGCCCCCGGGTGCAGCTTGAAGGTGTACGACTTGCCGTCCGGGGAAACCGTCCACGAGGTGGCCAGGTCGCCCTTGACCCGTTCGGGCTCGTTGACTGCCACCAGTGTTCCGTCCTTCTGCGGTTCCTCGTCGAGCCGGACCAGGCGGGCGTAGAAGTTGGTGGCGAAGCTGTTCTCGGCGCCTGCGCACACGAACGCGGGGTCGATGTTGGTCAGAGAGGCGGCCCAGTTCACGGTGAACGGCCGTCCGCCCGCGCCCGAGGACGCCGCAGGTTGGGCGCAGCCGGAGAGAACACCGGCGAGCAGGCCCACGGCGGCGAGCGCCGCCGTCGTCCGCTTCAGCAGCGCAGTCTTCGCGGCCGCCGTCCATTTCGGGAGGGTCAACATGTCACATTCCTTCCATGGCGTCGGCCGTGCCCGCGGTGGCGAGCGCCGCCGTCGTCCGCTGCTGGGCTACTGTCCGGTTCTGTGCCGCCCGGCGGCGGGCGCCCGGCACGGCGTCGAGCAATGCGCGGGTGTACGGGTGGGTGGTGTTGTCAAAGACGTCAGCGGACGTACCCGCCTCCACGATCTCCCCGGCGTTCATGACGGCGATGTCGTGGCTCATGAGCCGGGCCACCGCGAGATCGTGGACGATGAAGAGGTACGTCAGGCCGAGTTCGTCCTGCAGCTCGCTGAGGAGGTTGAGGACCTGGGCCTGGATGGAGACGTCCAGTGCGCTGACGGGTTCGTCAAGGACCACGAGGTCCGGGTTCAGGACGAGGGCCCGGGCGATAGCGATGCGCTGGCGCTGGCCGCCGGAGAACGCGAAAGGATAGCGTTGGGCCTGCTTGACGCTGATTCCCACGCGGTCCAGGACCTCGGAGACCCGGCGCGAGCGTTCGGCGGAATCGGTGACGCCGTGCACGATGAGCGGCTCTTCCACGAGGTCCGCCACGGTGAAGCGCGGGTCGAGGGAGCCGTTCGGGTCCTGGAAGACCATCTGGATCCGCCGGCGCATCCTGCGCATCCCGGCCTTGGACAGGGTGGTCAGGTCGACGCCGTCGAACTCGATCAGCCCGCTGTCCGCCGCCGTGAGGCCCATGACACAGGCCGCGGTGGTGGACTTCCCGCTGCCGGACTCCCCTACGAGGCCCAGGGTCTGGCCGCGGTGCAGTTCGAAGGAGACATCTCGCAGGATCCGGGTGCGGTGCCTGCCGCCGATGCCTTTGGCATAGGACTTGTTCAGCTTCTCCACCCGCAGGAGCGGGGTGGCGCTTGCGATGTTCATGCTGTCTCCCCTTGGGGGTCGTAGGCGAAGTGGCAGCGCACGACGGCGCCATTGGACAGGGTGCGGGGCTGCGGCCTTTCGACGGCGCAGCGCTCTTGGTCCCGGCCGATCGGGCAGCGCGGAGCGAAGGGGCAGCCAGGTTCGTCCACCGAGAGGTCCGGCGGCGAGCCGGGAATGGCCGGCAGCGCGCCGCGCCGTGCGGTGGCGGGGTCGATGACGCAGTCCAGCAGGGCCTTCGAGTACGGGTGGCCCGGCGAGGCGAACAACGCCCCGGTGCTGGTGCATTCGACGAAGCGCCCGGCGTACATGACATTGACGCTGTCGCAGAGTTCTTCGACGATGCCCAGGTTGTGGGTAATCATCACCAGGGCGTTTCCGCGTTCATCGCAGATCTTGGCCAGCAGGTCCAGCACCTGCGCCTGGGTGGTGACGTCCAGGGCGGTCGTGGGTTCGTCCGCGACCACCACGGAGGGATCGTTGGCGATGGCCATGGCGATCAGCACGCGTTGGCGCATGCCGCCAGAGTACTGGTGCGGGTAGTCGGAGAGCCGGCGGGCCGCGTCGTTCACGCCCACCTCGCCAAGCAGGTCGGCGGCCATCTTGCGGGCGGCCTTCACCGAGACGTCCTGGTGCACCCGGATGGTTTCGACGAACTGGCTGCCAATGGTCTTCAGCGGATCCAGTGCGGCCATCGGGTCCTGGAAGACCAGGCCGATGTCCTTGCCGCGGACCTTGGAGATCCCGGCGTCGTCCAGGCCCACGATCTCCTTGCCGTTGAGCCTGACGCTGCCGCCGACCACGCGGCCGGGCGGGGGCACGAGGCCCATCAGGGACATGGCCATGGCGGACTTGCCGGAGCCGGATTCGCCCACGATCGCCAGCCGTTGCCCCTTGCGGAGGTCGAAGGAGACGTCGCGGACGGCGTGGACGGTTCCCACGGCAGTCTCGAAGTCGGTCCGCAGGCCACGGACGCTGAGCACGGGGTCGTTGCGCTCGGGGTCCGGGCCGCCGTCGACCGTCAGCCGGGGTACAGGAAGGGAGGGTGCATTGCTTTGCATCAGCGTGCTCCTACTCGGGTGCGGGGATCGGCTGCGGTCATGAGGATGTCGGCCAGGAGGCTGACCACCACGTAGAGGACGGCCGCCAACAGGAGCACGGCCTGGACCACCGCGAAGTCCTTCTGGATGATGGCGTCGGCGGTCATGGAGCCGATGCCGGGCCAGCCGAACACCTTCTCCACCAGGAGGCTTCCGGCGAGGAGGTCGGCGAAGAGGAGGGAGGCGGCAGGCAGCAGGGACAGCAGACCGTGCGGCGCCACGTGCCGGTTGTAGACCGGGAAGCGGCGCAGGCCGTGGCTCTGGGAGACGGCCACGAAGGTTTCCCGGAGGGTGCCGCGCAGCTGGTTGCGGTAGAGCCGGCTGAGGAAGGCGAACGGGCCCAGTGCCACGATGGTCGCCGGCAGCAGGAGGTGCCACGCCGCGTTGGCGAAGGTGCCCCATCGTCCGGCCAGGAGGGAGTCCACGGTGAACATCCCGGTGACGTTCGGCGGCTTGAGCATTCCGGGCGACAGCCGGCCTTCCGGCCCCGGGAAGATCCCGAGCTGGATGGAGAAGACCATCAGGGCCAGCAGCGCGATCCAGAACGGCGGCGAACCCATGGCCAGGGAGGAGGCGAAGCGAACGGCCTGGTCCGGCCACCGCCGTCGCGAATAGACCGCGAAGCTTGCCGCGAGCACGGCGGCGACGATTGCGATGATCACGGACAGCAGGCCGAGTTCGAGCGTGGCGGGAAGCCGCTGCCCGAGGAGCGTGCCCACGCTGTTGCCGGTGCTGTACGAGAATCCGAAGTCGCCGCGGAGCAGGGAGCCCATGTAGTTGCCGTACTGGACGAAGAGGTTGTCATCCAGGCCCATGGACTTGCGCAGGGCGGCGATGGTTTCCTCGGTGGCGGTGTCGCCGGCGATGGCCCGGGCGGGGTCGCCGGGGACCTTGCGGAGCAGGACGAAGGTGAAGATCGAGGCCCCGAAGATGGTGGCCAAGGCAACGCCGAGGCGTTTGAGTACGGTGCTGGTCATCGGATCCTCACTTCGCCTGGGTGAATTCGCCGCGGGGGTCCAGGACCTCACGGGCCCGGTCCGCGATGACGGTGGTCAGGGTGACGGCGATGAGCAGGCCGAGGCCCGGGAAGCCGGCGATCCACCACTGGCCGGTGAGGAAGAACTGCTGGCCTTCGGTGATCATTTCGCCCCATTCAGCGGTGGGCGGCTGGGCTCCGAGTCCGAGGTACCCGAGGGCGGCCAGGGACAGCACGGCGGCACCGAACACGGCCGCCATCTGCAGGATCATGATCGGCACCAGGTGCGGGAGCACATGCCGGAACAGGACCCGGGCGGGGTGGGCGCCGATCGCCATGGTGGAACGGATGAAGTCCTGGCCGTACAGGCGCATCACTTCGCCGCGGAGGGTCCTCATGTACCAGGGGAAGGAGTGCAGTGAGAGGCCGATGACGGCGGCGGTGACGCCCGGCTTGAGCGCCATCGCGATGGCCATGGCGAGCAGGATCGCCGGGAAGCACAGGATCGAATTGCTCAGCCAGGTGAAAAGGGTGTCCACCCAGCCGCGCATGGAGCCGGCCAGGAGGGCGGTCACGCAGCCCACGATGGCCCCGATGAGTGCGATGGTGAGGCCTGCGAGGATCGAGGTCTGTCCGCCGGCGAGGAACCTGGACATCACGTCGCGGCCGGTGTCGTCCGTGCCCATCGGGTGCGCGAAGCTCGGGCCCTGGAGGACTGCGCCGAGGTTGATGGCCTCGGGCTGGACCCGCCAGAACAGCGGGCCGAGGAGTGTCAGCACCACAAGGGCCGCCAGCAGCGACAGGGCCAGGGTGAGCCTCCTGTCCCGTTTGAGAAAGCTGGTGAAGGGCCGGCGCCTGGCCGGGACAACGGCCTGCGGAGCAGCTATTGCTGTCATGAGAGTCCTTCCTCTCCGGAGAGGATCGTGGCCGGGGCAGCAACTCCGGCGCCGATCGATGTGAGGATCCGCCGCAGCGTTGCGGCGCTGTGGAGCAGCTGTCGACGGCGTTCGGCAGGGGCGGGGTCTTCGTCCCAGTCGGCGAGGGGCGGGATGCCGCCGCGCGCCACGCCGTCGTGCGTCAGGGCCCCGAGGCGGGCCAGCTGGCCGAGTCCCGGGGCGTCAAGGTGGGGTTCGTAGCGGAACCATGAACGGTCGAAAACGGGGGTGTCGAATTTTCCGCGGTGCTGTTCGAGGGTGAAGTCGCGCACCCCGGCGGCCAGCAGGCTGCCGAGGAGCTCGTCCCAGTCGAGGACGCCTTCGCCGAGGGCGCGCAGCCGGCGCCGGTAGCCGTGCGGCACCGCGAAGAGCACCAAGTCCTCCAGGTGGGTCATGCGGGTCAAGGGGCCGAGGGCCGTGGCGACGGCGTGCGGATCTTCGCCGCGGACCACGGGGTTGGCGACGTCGAGCCCGATGCCGAAGACCGCCGGATCGAGGCCCTGCACCAGGGACAGCACCTCCCCCGAAGCGAGGTCCTCGTGGGTCTTGACGTTGATCCTGGCCCCGGCATCCCCCGCCGTCGTGGCGAGGGATTCAAGGTTTGCCAGGATCAGCCGGAGCTGCGCGGCGTGGTCCAGGAAGCGTCCTTGCTCCACCAGGCCTTCCCGCACGGAACGGGTGTAAACGAAGAACTCCTTGATGCCGAGTTCCAGGCCCCGCGCCAGGGCGCTGCGCAGTTCCCGCCGGACGGCGGCCGGTTCACCCGCCGGCCCCGCGCAGCCCAGTCCCAGGTGGAGTTCGACGCCGGCGCGCCGGGCTTCCGCCGCCACCTCGTCGAGCAAGTCCTCGCTTTCGCCCGCGAGTTCCGCGGCGATGTTGTTCAGGACGACCAGCGTGAAGCCGTCGTCGACGGCCTGGCGGAGTGAATCAAGCAGCGGCAGCTGCTCCATTCCGGGGTAGCGGGTGAATTGGATGCCGAGTCGAACGGCGGGGAATTCCCTGTCTTCGGGAGACCTCGAGCCAGGAAGCATTTCTGTGATCTGGGTCATGCGGCTAAACTTACACTCGTAAGACGTCTTACGAAAGAGTGGATTTTCACCCAGCCATGTGAGACGCTTCGTGGACGTAGGAACCAGAGGGGGCACCATGGCGGTGAACGGACGGCGCAGTGTGGTCGACGAAGCAATCGATGACATCCGTCAGCGGATTCGGCAGGGCGAGTGGGGCCTGGGAGACCGGATCCCGCCCGAACCCGAACTGGGCAAGGCTTTGGGACTGAGCCGCGCTCCTTTGCGCGAGGCACTGCGCGCGCTGGTGCACGCAGGCCTGCTCGTGACCCGGCAGGGCGACGGCACCTTTGTGGCCGCCGTCGACGAACAGGAGATCGCCCTCCGAAAGGGCTTCCAGGACGCCGACCCTTTCGAAGCGGTCGAGGTCCGGCGCAGCCTTGACGTGCCCGCGGCGGCCCTCGCCGCGCAGCGGCGGGACAAGGCCGACCTGGACAAGCTCGAGGACGCACTCCACCGCCGTCGTGCTGCCGCCGAGGCCCGCGACGACGAGGGTTTCCGGGCAGCCGACATCGACTTCCACCGCGCCGTGGTGGACGCCGCGCACAACCAGCTGCTGGCCGGGATCTACGGCTCCCTGGCCGCGAACATCGACGGCGCCTGGACCTCCGCAGCAGGCCTCGACCGGGCAGCGCACGCAGGGCATGACAACCACGACGATCTTTTCGAGGCCATCCGCGACGGCTCCGTGCAGGACGCCATGCTGGTGGCCGGGGCCATCCTGGACAACCAGGCACACGACTTGGAGAACAAATGATCACACGCGTCAAGGCCGCCTTCGTGATCGGCTATGCCGACGGCGACCACTGCATCCTGCCCGATGCAGAACTGGTCCACGAGGACGGGACCATCCTCTTCGTCGGCCGGGACTACTCCGGCACGGTGGATGTGGAGATCAATGCCGGGCAGGCCGTCGTCTCCCCGGGCTTCATCGACCTCAATGCCCTGGCCGACATCGACCACGCCATCTTCGATTCCTGGCCGGACGCGTCCCGCCGCCTTGGCCTGGTCTGGTCCGAGGCCTACCTGAAGGACCACGGAGCCGTCTTCACCCGCGAGCAGGCCCGCTTCCGCCGCGAGTTCGCGCTCTCCCAACTGGTGCGCAACGGCATCACCACGCTCATGCCGATCGCCTCGGAGAGCTACCACGAATGGTGCGAGGACTACCAGGACATGGCGGACACCGCCGAGGCCGTTGAAGCCCTCGGCATCCGCGCCTACCTCGGCCCGAGCTACCGCACGGCCGTGCCATATACGGACGGCACCCGCGTGCTGCTCCACGAAGACGAACGCCGCGGCCTGGCCGGGCTGGAGGATGCCGTCCGCTTCGCGCAGGACTACGAAGGCCGGGCCGGCGGGCTGATCCGCACCGCACTGCTGCCCGCCCGGATCGAGACCCAGACCGAACAGACGCTGCGCCTGACCCGCAAGGCCGCCGACGAACTCGGCATCCCGGTGCGCCTGCATGCCGCCCAGGGGCTCTTCGAAATCGAAACCATGATCTCCCGGACCGGCAAACGCTCCCTGCCGTACCTCGCCGATCTCGGCTTCCTGGGCGAACGCACCTTCATCCCGCACGCCTGGACCGTGCCGGGGCACCCGCTTATGCCTGAGGCTTTCGGCGCTGGGGACGACCTCGCGCTGCTCGCGGACTCCGGCACGAGCGTTCTGCTCTGCCCCATCCCGATGGCACACTACGGCGGCATGCTGGACAACTACGATTCCTACCGCGGGCGCGGCATCCGGATCGTGCTGGGCACGGACTCCGCCCCGCCGAACATGATCCGCGCCATGGACCTGGCCATGGGCATGACCAAGGCCATCACCGGAAACCGCACCAGCGCCCAGGCCGCGGACCTCTTCCGCTCCGCCACGCTCGACCCGGCCGAAGCGCTGGGCCGCCCGGACCTGGGCCGTCTCGCCCCCGGTGCGCAGGCCGACTACTTCGTGCTGGACCTAAGCGGCGAGCACATCGGCCCGTACGGCGACCCCATCCGCACCATGGTGATGAACGCCGACGGCCGCGACATCACGCGCGTGGTAGTTGCCGGAAGCACGGTGGTCGACGACGGCGGGATCGCCACCGTGGACACAAGCGGCTACCGCGAGCGGGCCCAGGAATTCCTGGAACTCTACATCGCCTCGCTGAGCGTTTCGGACCACGCCCGCCGGTCCACCGAAGAACTCCTGCCGCCGAGCTTCCCGCTGCGCTGACAACGAAAGGAACTGCCTTGAACACCTCCATTGGATTGCACGGAGTCAAACGGCTCAACGACCTCCCCCGTGACGAGTTCATCAAGGCGATGCCCGGACTGTGCCACCTTCCCGTGGAAGACTGGGCAATCGACGTTGAGCGTCAACGGCCGTTCACTGACTTCGACGACCTGATCGGAAAGGCGCGCTCGGCTGTCACAGCTCTGAGCGACGCCAACGTGGTCGCCTCCCACGTTGGGTTGAGGCGCCTGGGATCCCGGCACGACGGCTTCACCGGCCGGAGGCTGCGGTGGGCCAAGCAGGAATCCGCCCTCATGGACAGGGACGACGAAGCCCTGCAAGCCCTGAACGAGGCCCAGGATGCCTACGAAGCAAAGTTCGGCCATGTCTTCCTCATCAGCGCAACCGGACTGACGAACGATGAGATGGTGGCCGCGCTCCGGGCACGCTTGACGAACTCATCCGAAGCGGAGTGCGACGCCGTCAGGGAGGAACTGCGCAAACTGGTCGCCATTCGCCTCACGAGGCTCGTCGAAGAGTTGGAAGACCCGGAAGCCGCCCTCACTGAGGGATAACCGGCTGCACGGCCGGACATGTCCACCCTTGGAACCAAGCGATGGGCATTTAAGTGACATGTCCACTCCTGGTGGCCAGGAGTGGACATGTCCGGTGGCGGGTTGGGCTCAGGCCGGGATCGGCACCGGGGTGACGCCGAACTGCGCGAGCCGCTCCGCACCGCCGTCGGGCGCGGACAGGACCCAGATGCCCTTTTCGTGCACGGCCACGGAGTGCTCCCACTGGCAGGAACGCTGGCCGTCGGTGGTGACCACGGTCCAGTCGTCCTCGAGGGTGGCCGTTTCGATTCCGCCGCGTACCAGCATCGGTTCGATCGCCAGGCACAGGCCCGGACGGATCTTCGGACCGCGGTGACCGGTGCGGTAGTTCAGCACGTCGGGGGCCATGTGCATTTCGGAGCCGATGCCGTGGCCCACGTAGTCCTCCAGGATGCCCAGCGGCTTGCCGGGGACGGCGGAGACGTAGTCGTCGATTGCGTTGCCGATGTCGCCCACGAACTTGCCTTTGGCCAGGGCTGCGATGCCGCGCCACATGGCTTCCTCGGTGACGTCGGAGAGGCGCTGATCCTCGGGGTCAGCGGTTCCTACGATCACGGTGCGGGCGGAGTCAGAGTGCCAGCCGTCCACGATCGCGCCGCCGTCGATCGAGATGATGTCGCCGTCCTGCAGCACGCGGTCGCCTGGGATGCCGTGGACCACTTCCTCGTTGACGGAAGCGCAGATGGTGGCAGGGAAGCCGTGGTAGCCGAGGAAGTTGGACTTGGCGCCGGCGTCGTTGAGCACGGTGGCGAACACAGCATCCAGTTCACGGGTGCTGACCCCCGGCTTGGCTGCGGCCACTGCGGCGTCGAGGGCTCGGCTAAGCACCAGCCCGGCCTCGTGCATCTTGCGCATCTGCTGATTGGACTTGTATTCGATACGGGGCTGGCCGAACGCCATGGTCTCCTCGGGGGTTGCTCTCACCGGCTCATGCGGGGCGCACGTGCCTTGGCTCTGCCAACCATTTTCCCGCATCGGCGAGCGTGGTCGAAATCGGCCGCTCACAGGAATCGGTTGCACCCCAAAAAGGGTGCGCCCCGCACACAAAGTACGGGGCGCACCCTTTCAGCAAGCGTCAGTTGCGCCGAGGTCAGACAGCCTTGGCAGCTTCGATGGCCAGGACCACTCGGTTGGTGACCTCGTCGATGCCGCCGATGCCGTCCACCTGCGTCAGGATGCCGCGCTCGGCATACTTCGCAACCACGGCTTCAGTCTGCTCGTGGTACAGGTCCAGGCGGTGGCGGATCACGGCCTCGTTGTCGTCCGAGCGCCCGGTTTCCTTGGCGCGGCCCAGCAGGCGGCTGACGAGTTCCTCGTCGTCGGCGGTCAGCTGAAGCACTACGTCGAGCTTCTCCTGTCCTTCCGCGAGGATCTGGTCAAGGTAGTCGACCTGTGCCGTGGTGCGCGGGTAGCCGTCCAGCAGGAAGCCGTTCTCGGCGTCGGACTCGCCCAGGCGGTCGCGGACCATCTTGTTGGTGACCGCGTCCGGGACGAAGTCGCCGGCGTCCATGTACTTCTTGGCTTCGATTCCCAGCGGGGTTTCGCCCTTGACGTTGGCACGGAAGATGTCGCCGGTGGAAATGGCGACTACGCCCAGACGCTCGGAAATCCGCTCGGCCTGGGTCCCTTTGCCCGAACCCGGAGGTCCAATGATCAGCATTCTCGTCATCGCAAAAGCCCTTCGTAGTGACGTTGTTGTAGCTGCGCATCAATCTGCTTGACGGTTTCCAGGCCGACGCCCACCATGATCAGGATCGAGGTGCCACCGAACGGGAAGTTCTGGTTGGCGCCGATCAGGACCAGGGCGATCAGCGGGATCAGCGCCACGAAGCCGAGGTAGACGGCTCCGGGAAGGGTGATCCTGGAAAGCACGTACTGCAGGTAGTCCGCGGTCGGTTTGCCCGCCCGGATGCCCGGAATAAACCCGCCGTACTTCTTCATGTTGTCCGACACTTCTTCAGGGTTGAAGGTGATGGCGACGTAGAAGTAGGTGAAGAAAACGATCATGGCGAAGTAGAGCGCCATGTAGATGGGGTGGTCGCCGCGGGTGAGGTTGTTGTTGATCCACTCGACCCACGGAGCCATCTGCTCTCCCGCCTTCGGCTGGTTGAACTGCGCAATCAGGCCGGGGAGGTACAGCATGGAGGAAGCAAAGATGACGGGCACGACGCCGGCCATGTTCACCTTGATCGGGATGTAGGTGCTGGTTCCGCCGACGGTCCGGCGGCCGACCATGCGCTTGGCGTACTGCACCGGAATGCGCCGCTGGGACTGCTCGACGAACACCACCAGGGCCACGGTCACGAGGCCGATGATGAGCACGGTAAAGAAGGTGCCCGGGCCCTTGGACGACCAGATGGCGCCGAGGGAGGTGGGGAACGTGGCCGCGATCGAGGTGAAGATGAGCAGGGACATGCCGTTGCCGACGCCCTTCTCGGTCACCAGTTCACCCATCCACATGATGAGGCCGGTGCCGGCCGTCAGCGTGATGATGATCAGGATGGTGGTGATGATGCTGCTGTCCGGGATAAGCGGCAGCTGGCAGTTCGGCAGGAGCTGGCCGGAACGGGCCAGAGACACCAGCGTGGTGGCGTTCAGGAGGCCCAGGGCGATCGTCAGGTAACGGGTGTACTGGGTCAGCTTGCCCTGGCCCGAAGCGCCTTCTTCGTACAGTTGCTGGAAGCGCGGGATCACCACGCGAAGCAACTGCACAATGATGCTTGAGGTGATGTAGGGCATGATGCCCAGCGCGAAGATGGACACCTGCAGCAGCGCGCCGCCGCTGAACAGGTTAACGAGCTGGTACAGGCTCCCTTGTGTCTGACCGCCATGCAAACACTGCTGCACATTCTGGTAGCTCACACCAGGCGAGGGAATGAACGCACCCAAGCGGAAGATTGTGATGATTCCCAGCGTGAACAACAGCTTGCGTCGCAAATCAGGCGTCCGAAACGCCCGGCCGAATGCGCTAAGCAAGCGTCCTCCTGAGTAGAAAAATCCAAAGGTATCTGTGGGCCCAATGAAACCCAACACCCGAGTCTAGCGGTTGTATGCGCGATGCGAACAATCGGGAGGCCTCGAAACGAAAAACTCCCGGTGCGCCGGGCCGAAGCCCCGCGCACCGGGAGTTGTTTCACAACAGGGTGGAACCACCGCCGCTACTTCGGGAAATGACTCCCTTAGAGAGCGGTGGTGGTGCCGCCTGCTGCAGCGATCTTTTCCGCAGCGCTGGCGGAGAAAGCGTGGGCGGTGACGTCAACCTTGACGGTGATGTCGCCGGTGCCCAGCACCTTCACGGGCTGGTTCTTGCGAACGGCACCCTTCTCGACCAGAGCCTCGACGGTCACAGCGCCGCCTTCCGGGAACAGCTCGTTGAGCTTGTCCAGGTTCACAACCTGGAACTCGACCCGGAACGGGTTCTTGAAGCCGCGCAGCTTCGGCAGGCGCATGTGCAGCGGCAGCTGGCCGCCGGCAAAGCCAGCCTTGACCTGGTAGCGGGCCTTCGTACCCTTGGTACCGCGACCGGCGGTCTTACCCTTGGAGCCTTCACCACGACCAACACGGGTCTTGGCGGTCTTGGCACCCGGGGCGGGACGCAGGTGGTGGACCTTCAGTGCGTGCTGCTTCTCGGCAGCCTCTGCGGTCTTGTTCTCGGCCATTACTTCGCCTCCTCAACATTCACGAGGTGCGGAACCGTGTTGAGCATGCCCACGGTCACGGCGTCAGCGGTACGGACAACGGTGTGTCCGATGCGCTTGAGGCCGAGGGAACGCAGGGTCTCGCGCTGGTTCTGCTTGGCGCCGATGACGCCCTTGATCTGGGTGATCTCCAACTTGGCGTCGGAGGGAGTCAGGTTCTTAGCCATGACTAGACACCTGCCTTCTGGTTCTGGATGGCGCGCACCAGAGCAGCCGGAGCAACCTCGTCCAGCGGCAGGCCACGGCGGGCTGCCACGGAAGCGGGCTCTTCCAGGCGCTTCAGGGCGTCAACAGTCGCGTGAACGATGTTGATGGCGTTGGAGGAACCGAGCGACTTGGAGAGGACGTCGTGGATACCGACGCACTCCAGTACTGCACGGACCGGACCGCCGGCGATAACACCGGTACCCGGGGAAGCCGGACGCAGCATCACGACGCCGGCTGCGGCCTCACCCTGCACGCGGTGCGGGATGCTGTTGCCGACACGCGGGACGCGGAAGAAGGACTTCTTGGCCTCTTCGACACCCTTTGCGATGGCGGCGGGAACTTCCTTGGCCTTGCCGTAGCCGACGCCGACCAGACCGTTGCCGTCACCGACGACGACGAGGGCGGTGAAGCTGAAGCGACGACCACCCTTGACGACCTTGGCGACACGGTTGATGGTCACAACGCGCTCTACGAACTGGCTCTTCTCGGCCTCACGGCCGCCGTCGCGGCCACCACGGCCACCACGGTCGCCGCGGCCCTGGCCACGGTCGCCACGCTCGCCGCGACGGCCGCCGCGGCGGTCGTCGGTGGCAGCAGCGGTCTCAGTTGCCTCAGCAGCTGCAGCTTCAGTCACCTGAATGTCCTTTTCGTTATTTTCAACGGTCACAGTGCCAGCCCACCTTCGCGTGCACCGTCAGCGACGGCGGCGATGCGGCCGTGGTACTTGTTACCACCGCGGTCGAACACAACCGCGTCGATGCCGGCAGCCTTTGCGCGCTCTGCAACGAGCTCGCCAACGCGCTTGGCCTTGGCGGTCTTGTCGCCGTCAAACGCGCGCAGGTCCGCTTCCAGGGTGGAAGCGTAGGCCACGGTGACACCCTTGCTGTCGTCGACAACCTGGACGAATACGTGGCGTGCGGAGCGGTTGACCACCAGGCGGGGGCGGACAGCCGTACCGACGATACGCTTGCGGATACGAAGCTGGCGGCGGCTGCGGGCAGCTGCCTTGCTCTTGTTCGTGCGCTTCTTGTTAATTGCGATGGCCATGGTTTACTTACCAGCCTTTCCGACCTTGCGGCGGATGACTTCGCCGGCGTAACGGACACCCTTGCCCTTATAGGGATCGGGCTTGCGCAGCTTGCGAATGTTGGCAGCAACCTCGCCGACCTGCTGCTTGGAGATACCGGAGACCGAGAACTTGGTCGGGCCCTCAACCGTGAAGGTGATGCCTTCCGGAGCGGAGATGTTGACCGGGTGGCTGAAACCAAGAGCGAACTCCAGGTCGGAGCCCTTGGCCTGGACGCGGTAACCGGTACCGACGATCTCAAGCTTCTTCTCGTAGCCCTTGGTAACGCCCTCGATCATGTTGGCGATGAGGGTACGGGTCAGGCCGTGCAGCGAGCGGGAGTTGCGCTCGTCGTTCGGGCGGGTAACCGTCAGGGTGTTCTCGTCCAGGGAGACCTCGATCGGGCTGGCAACAGTGTGGCTCAGCTCGCCCTTGGCGCCCTTGACGCTGATGACGGAGCCATCAACCTTGACGTCGACGCCGGCAGGAACGGTGATGGGGAGACGTCCAATACGTGACATTATTCTCTTCCTTTCCCGTTACCAGACGTACGCGAGGACTTCGCCGCCCACGCCCTTCTTGCCGGCCTGCTTGTCAGTCAGGAGGCCGGAAGAGGTGGACAGGATTGCGATACCCAGGCCACCCAGCACGTGGGGCAGGTTGGTGGACTTCGCGTAAACGCGCAGACCCGGCTTGGAAATACGGCGGACACCGGCGATCGAACGCTCGCGGTTCGGACCGAACTTGAGGTCGATGGTCAGCTTCTTGCCAACTTCAGCTTCCTCTTCCTTCCAGCCGGCAATGTAGCCTTCGGCCTTCAGGATGTCGGCAACGCGTGCCTTGAGCTTGCTGTACGGCATGGTCACGGAGTCGTGGTATGCCGAGTTGGCGTTGCGCAGACGCGTAAGCATGTCTGCGACAGGATCTGTCATAGTCATTTGGGCTCTTGCCCTTCCTCGTAGCGGTTTCCGCCATCCTTCTCTCTAGGGAGACAGGGCAGCGGACCTCTTACGTAGTTGATTAGTCTTCGGATTTGAACGGGAAGCCGAGTGCCTTGAGCAGTGCACGGCCTTCGTCGTCGGTCTTGGCGGTGGTGACAACCGTGATGTCCATGCCGCGGACGCGGTCAATGGAGTCCTGGTCGATCTCGTGGAACATAACCTGCTCGGTCAGACCGAAGGTGTAGTTGCCGTTGCCGTCGAACTGCTTGCCGTTGAGGCCGCGGAAGTCGCGGATACGGGGCAGGGCGAGGGTGACCAGACGGTCCACGAATTCCCACATGCGGTCGCCACGGAGGGTGGCGTGCGCACCGATCGGCATGCCTTCGCGCAGCTTGAACTGGGCGATGGACTTGCGGGCCTTGGTGACCTGCGGCTTCTGGCCGGTGATCAGGGTCAGGTCGCGGACGGCGCCGTCGATCAGCTTGGAGTCCTTGGCGGCATCTCCAACACCCATGTTCACAACGACCTTCACGAGGCGGGGAACCTGGTTCACGTTCTCGTACTTGAATTCCTCAAGCAGGGACTGCTTGATGGATTCGGCGTACTTGGTCTTCAGACGCGGAACGATCTTTACCGGAGTCTCGAGAGTCTCAGTCATTAGATGTCCTTCCCGGTGGCCTTGGACACGCGGATGCGAACGGTCTTCTTCTTGCCGTCCTTCTCAACGGTCTCAACACGGAAACCGACGCGGGTCGGCTTCTTGGTCGAGGGGTCAACCAGAGCCACGTTCGAGATGTGGATCGGAGCCTCGACGATCTCGATGCCGCCGGTCTTGGTGCCGCGCTGGGACTGTCCGACCTTGGTGTGCTTGGTCACGCGGTTGATGCCTTCCACGAGGACGCGGTTAGCCTCAGGGAATACGCGAAGAACCTTGCCCTGCTTGCCACGGTCGCCGCCGCGGTCCTGCTTGGCACCGGTGATGACCTGAACGAGGTCACCCTTCTTGATCTTTGCACCCATGGGTTACAGCACCTCCGGAGCCAGGGAGACGATCTTCATGAACTTCTTGTCGCGAAGCTCGCGGCCAACCGGGCCGAAGATACGGGTACCGCGGGGGTCACCGTCGTTCTTCAGGATCACAGCTGCGTTCTCGTCAAACTTGATGTAGGAACCGTCCGCACGGCGGCGTTCCTTCTTGGTGCGAACGACGACGGCCTTGACGACGTCGCCCTTCTTTACGTTGCCGCCCGGGATAGCGTCCTTGACGGTTGCGACGATGACGTCGCCGATGCTTGCGTAGCGACGGCCGGAACCACCGAGAACGCGAATGGTAAGGATTTCCTTAGCACCCGTGTTGTCGGCGACCTTCAGTCGCGACTCCTGCTGAATCAATTTTTTACTCCTTGCGTCGCGCCGGTTCTCAAGCCGAAATCGTGCATACGGAATGAGCCTTGCGGAACGGTTGATCGGGGTGTCTCTGGACCTGCCTGGATTTTGCCAGAGCAGGCCTAAACGCCCATGCCAGAAGCATCAGCTTCCCTTGCCGGGAAAACCGGCGCGGGGCAGTATGCCATGGCACGATTGTTTACGAGGTGGTTGCAGACGCACAAATGGCGCCATACAAACTCAATATCCTAGCATGCTTGGGCCCAATGGCCGAAACGCGGAAGGGCCCGCATCCCTCGCGGAATGCGGGCCCTTCCAGTGAATCCCCGCCGGCAGGCCGGCGTCGGACTTACTTGGCCTTTTCGAGGATCTCCACGAGGCGCCACCGCTTGGTAGCGGACAGCGGGCGGGTCTCGGCGATGAGGACGAGGTCGCCGATGCCGGCGGTGTTCTCTTCGTCGTGAGCCTTGATCTTCGAGGTGCGGCGAATAACCTTGCCGTACAGAGCGTGCTTCACGCGGTCTTCAACCTGGACAACGATGGTCTTTTCCATCTTGTCCGAGACAACGTAGCCGCGACGCGTCTTACGGTAACCGCGCTGTTCGGCGCTGGCTGCTGCTTCCGTCACAGTTTCCTTCTCGCTCACTTGGCGTCCTCCCCGGCTTCAACCTCGGCCTTTTCAGCCTTGGCAGCCTTCTTGGACTTCTTTTCTTCCTTGGCTTCCACAACCGGTGCGGCAACCTCGGCACGAATGCCCAGCTCGCGCTCACGGAGAACGGTGTAGATGCGTGCGATGTCCTTCTTTACCGCGCGCAGACGACCGTGGTTCTCCAGCTGGCCGGTGGCGGACTGGAAACGCAGGTTGAACAGCTCTTCCTTGGACTTGCGGAGTTCCTCAACGAGACGCTCGTTGTCGAAACCGTCCAGCTGTGCGGGTGCGAGATCCTTCGACCCTACTGCCATTTCTATTCACCACCTTCGCGACGCACAATGCGTGCCTTCAACGGCAGCTTGTGGATTGCCAGGCGCAGTGCCTCGCGTGCTACCTCTTCATTGACACCGGAGAGTTCGAAGAGAACCCGGCCCGGCTTGACGTTTGCGACCCACCATTCCGGAGAACCCTTACCGGAACCCATACGGGTTTCGGCCGGCTTCTTGGTCAGCGGACGGTCCGGGTAGATGTTGATCCAGACCTTACCGCCACGCTTGATGTGGCGGGTCATCGCGATACGGGCGGATTCGATCTGACGGTTGGTCACGTATGCCGGGCTCAGGGCCTGGATACCGAACTCACCGAAGTTGACCTTGGTGCCGCCCGTTGCAGCGCCGGAACGACCCGGGTGGTGCTGCTTACGGTGCTTGACTCGACGTGGGATAAGCATTTAAGCCTGTCCTCCTTCTGCTGCCTGTGCCGAACCTGCGGGAGCGGCTTCAGCGGCCGGAGCTTCAGCAGCAGCGGGTGCTGCCTCGGCTGCCGGACGGTCGTTACGACGACGGCGGTCGCCACCCGGGCGGCCCGGGCGGTCGCCGGCGCGGCCGCGGGACGGAGCAGCAGCTGCCTGCTGAGCCAGTTCCTTGGCGGTGACGTCGCCCTTGTAGATCCAGACCTTCACGCCGATGCGGCCGAAGGTGGTCTTGGCCTCGTAGAAGCCGTAGTCGATGTTCGCGCGCAGGGTGTGCAGCGGCACACGGCCTTCGCGGTAGAACTCGGAGCGGGACATTTCCGCGCCGCCCAGTCGACCGGAGCAGGCGATACGGATACCCTTGGCACCCGCACGCTGCGCGGACTGCATGGCCTTCTTCATCGCACGGCGGAATGCCACGCGGGAAGTCAGCTGCTCAGCAACGCCCTGGGCAACCAGCTGTGCTTCCATCTCCGGGTTCTTGACCTCGAGGATGTTCAGCTGGACCTGCTTGCCGGTCAGCTTTTCGAGCTCGCCGCGGATGCGGTCGGCCTCGGCGCCGCGGCGGCCGATGACGATGCCCGGACGTGCCGTGTGGATGTCCACGCGGACGCGGTCGCGGGTGCGCTCGATCTCGACCTTGGCGATGCCGGCGCGCTCCATGCCCGTGGACATGAGCTGGCGGATGCGGATGTCTTCGCGGACGAAGTCCTTGTACCGCTGGCCGTTCTTGGTGCTGTCAGCGAACCAGTGCGAAACGTGATCGGTGGTGATACCGAGTCGGAACCCGTGCGGGTTTACTTTCTGTCCCACTTAGCGAGCCTCCTCTTTCTCCGGGGTAGCGACTACCACGGTGATGTGGCTCGTGCGCTTCTTGATCTGGTAGGCGCGACCCTGTGCACGCGGCTGGAACCGCTTCATGGTCGGGCCCTCGTCAACAAACGCTTCGCTGATGTAGAGGTCGCCCTCGTCAAAGGCAACGCCGTCGCGGTCCGCGAGGACCCGGGCGTTTGCCATTGCCGACTGAACTACCTTGAATACCGGCTCCGAAGCTGCCTGCTGGGCAAACTTCAGAATTGCCAGAGCCTCGTTCGCTTGCTTGCCACGAACAAGGTTGACGACGCGCCGGGCCTTCATAGGCGTTACGCGGATGTGACGCGCAATAGCCTTGGCTTCCATTGCTTTCCTTCTCTCGTCTTAGCCGTAGAGCGAGCGCCTTAGCGGCGCTTGCCCTTACGGTCGTCCTTGACATGGCCGCGGAAAGTCCGCGTAGGAGCGAATTCGCCGAGCTTGTGCCCGACCATCGACTCAGTGACAAACACCGGGATGTGCTTGCGTCCGTCGTGAACGGCGATCGTGTGACCCAGCATGTCCGGGATGATCATCGAACGGCGGGACCAGGTCTTGATGACGTTCTTGGTGCCCTTTTCGTTTTCCTTGGCGACCTTCACAAAGAGGTGCTGGTCAACGAAAGGACCTTTTTTCAGGCTGCGTGGCATGTGTCCAGGCTCCTATCGCTTGTTCTTGCCAGTACGGCGGCGACGAACAATAAGCTTGTCGCTCTCTTTGTTGGGGCGGCGGGTACGGCCCTCGGGCTTGCCGTTGGGGTTGACCGGGTGACGGCCACCGGAGGTCTTGCCTTCACCACCACCGTGCGGGTGGTCAACCGGGTTCATGGCCACACCACGCACGGTCGGGCGGACGCCCTTCCAGCGCATACGGCCGGCCTTGCCCCAGTTGATGTTCGACTGCTCGGCGTTGCCGACCTCGCCGACGGTTGCGCGGCAGCGCACGTCAACGTTGCGGATTTCGCCGGAGGGCAGGCGCAGCTGGGCGAAACGGCCTTCCTTGGCAACGAGCTGCACCGAGGCACCGGCGGAGCGGGCCATCTTGGCGCCGCCACCCGGGCGCAGTTCAACTGCGTGGATCACGGTACCGACAGGGATGTTGCGCAGGGGCAGGTTGTTGCCCGGCTTGATGTCAGCGTCGGGACCGGCCTCAACGAAGTCGCCCTGGGACAGCTTGTTGGGGGCGATGATGTAACGCTTGGTGCCATCAACGTAGTGCAGGAGCGCGATGCGGGCCGTACGGTTCGGATCGTACTCGATTTCGGCAACGCGGGCGTTGACGCCGTCCTTGTCGTGGCGACGGAAGTCGATCAGACGGTACTGGCGCTTGTGTCCACCACCCTTGTGGCGAGTGGTGATCTTACCGGTGTTGTTACGGCCGCCGGTCTTGTGCAGCGGACGCAGCAGCGACTTTTCCGGAGTCGATCGCGTGATTTCAGCGAAGTCGGCTACGCTCGAGCCACGACGGCCCGGGGTAGTCGGCTTGTATTTACGGATTCCCATGATTTATTTCCTCGTTAAAGTGGTCTCCGCTACGCGAGCGGACCGCCGAAGATGTCGATAGTGCCTTCCTTCAGGGTGACAATCGCGCGCTTGGTGCTCTTGCGCTGTCCCCATCCGAACTTGGTCCGCTTGCGCTTACCGGCACGGTTGATGGTGTTGATCGATTCGACCTTGACGGAGAAGATCTTCTCCACGGCCAGCTTGATCTCGGTCTTGTTCGAACGGGGGTCCACCAGGAAGGTGTACTTGCCCTCGTCGATCAGGCCGTAGCTCTTTTCCGAAACGACGGGTGCGATGACGACGTCGCGCGGGTCCTTGATGGTGGTGACGCTCACTTGGCGGCCTCCTCGTTCTTTGCCTTGTCAGCGACGAACGCTTCGAAAGCAGCCTTGGTGAAGACCACGTCGTCGGAAACCAGGACGTCGTAGGTGTTCAGCTGGTCCACGTAGAGGGTGTGGACGTCGGCGAGGTTGCGCACGGACAGTGCAGCAACATCGTTGGCGCGTTCGATCACGACGAGCAGGTTCTTGCGCTCGGTAACAGCCTTCAGCGTCGCCAGGGCGTCCTTGGTGGACGGCTTGGTGCCGGCAACCAGTTCAGCGACGACGTGGATGCGGCCGTTGCGGGCGCGGTCCGACAGGGCGCCACGGAGAGCAGCGGCCTTCATCTTCTTGGGGGTGCGCTGGGCGTAGTCACGCGGGGTCGGGCCGTGGACGATGCCACCACCGGTCATGTGCGGAGCACGGATCGAGCCCTGGCGGGCGCGGCCGGTACCCTTCTGCTTGAACGGCTTGCGGCCTGCACCGGAAACTTCAGCGCGGGTCTTGGTCTTGTGGGTACCCTGGCGAGCGGCAGCGAGCTGGGCGACGACGACCTGGTGCAGCAGCGGCACGTTGGTCTGGACGTCGAAGATCTCTGCAGGCAGGTCTACCTTCACAGTGCTAGTCATTGAACTAGGCTCCCTTCACGGCGGAACGTACGAGTACGACCTGGCCGCGGGCACCGGGGACGGCACCCTTGATAAGGAGCAGCGACTTCTCAACGTCAACAGCGTGAACGGTCAGGTTCAGCGTGGTGTGACGTACGGCGCCCATGCGGCCGGCCATTTTCAGGCCCTTGAAGACGCGGCTCGGGGTGGATGCGCCACCGATGGAACCAGGCTTGCGGTGGTTCTTGTGCGCACCGTGGGAAGCACCGACACCGGAGAAGCCGTGACGCTTCATAACACCGGCGAAGCCCTTACCCTTGCTGGTGCCGACGACGTCGATCTTCTGGCCGGCTTCGAAGAGCTCAACAGAGAGCTCCTGGCCCAGCTCGTAAGACGCGGCGTCTGCAGTGCGCAGTTCGACGACGTGGCGGCGGGGGGTCACGCCGGCCTTTTCAAAGTGACCAGCCAGCGGCTTGGTGACCTTGCGGGGATCGATCTGGCCATAGCCGATCTGAACGGCGACGTAGCCGTCGGCCTCTGCGTTGCGCAGCTGGGTGACGACGTTGGAGTCAGCCTGGACGACAGTTACCGGGATGAGCTTGTTGTTCTCGTCCCAGACCTGGGTCATGCCGAGCTTCGTGCCCAGCAGGCCCTTTACGTTACGGGTTGCGGTCATAGTCTCTCAGCACCTCCCTACAGCTTGATTTCGATGTTCACGTCGGCCGGCAGGTCGAGACGCATGAGCGAGTCAACAGCCTTGGGCGTGGGGTCGATGATGTCGATCAGACGCTTGTGAGTACGCATTTCGAAGTGCTCACGGCTGTCCTTGTACTTGTGGGGAGAGCGGATAACGCAGTACACGTTCTTCTCCGTCGGAAGCGGCACGGGGCCCACTACCGTTGCGCCTGCGCGCGTGACCGTCTCAACGATCTTCCGCGCTGAAACATCAATGACCTCGTGGTCATATGACTTCAGCCGGATGCGGATCTTTTGTCCCGCCATGTCGCCTGACTCTCTTTCAGTCTGTGCTTCCCTGGGTTAGGGCTGCCCTGTTTACTTGCGTTCCGTGGCTGCCGAAGCAATTGAGGTTCTACCACCACCCACCGCACGGCTTGAATCCGGAAATCCCGGGTTCCTCAAACCGCCGGTGCTCCGACCCCCGCGGTCGGGCGTGTCGCGCTTTTCACGCAAAACGATCCGTAGTTCTTTGGGGGATCCGGGTTATGTTTGGGCTCCAGCCTGGACCCTGCACCCGGCATTATCCGGATCGGGACGCGAAGGAGCGCTTGAACAACTCATCTAGTATGCCCGAATTCGACGGCAGATGCGAATCGGGCCTCCGGAACCCGTTGCCATCGTGCGCAGCGGTGATCATGATGGGGGCATGACCGTCCAGGCTGGACCCACCGTAGAGCATCTTGCGGGCCTGTTTCCTGCCGGATTCATCCTTGGAGTCGCCACCGCGGCGTTCCAGATCGAGGGTTCCCTGGACGTGGATGGCCGGGGTCCGTCCAGCTGGGACGCGTTCGCGGAGAAGCCCGGGACGATCAGCGACGGCGCTTCGGCCGCCGTCGCCTGCGACCACTATAACCGCAGCGGCGAAGACATCGCCCTGATGCGGGAGCTCGGCGTCGATTCCTACCGCTTCTCCCTTTCCTGGTCCCGGATCCAGCCGGATGGCAGGGGCGCCGCAAACGAACAAGGACTGGACTTCTACGACCGCCTGACCGACAAGCTGCTTGCGGCCGGCATCTCCCCCATGGCGACCCTGTTCCATTGGGATACTCCCCTGGCATTGGAGCACGACGGCGGGTGGCTCAGCCGCGCGACGGCCGGACGCTTCGGCGACTATGTTGCCCTCGTCGCTGCCCGCCTGGGCGACCGCGTTGCGCAATGGGTGACCCTGAACGAACCGGTCTCGGTGGCGCTCCAGGGATATGGGCTCGGGGTCCACGCGCCGGGCCGCCGGCTCCTGTTCGACGCGCTCCCTGCAGTGCACCACCAATTACTGGGCCACGGGCTGGCGGTCCAGGCACTGCGTGCGGCCGGAGCGATAGGACGCATCGGCGTCGCCAATATGCACGCCCCCGTCAGCCCGGCAGGTACGGGTTTCAAGGACGGACTGATGGCAACCACCTTCGACTTGCTGGTGAACCGGATCTTCGCCGACCCGCTCCTGACCGGAAAGTACCCGACACCGCCGTTGTTGGTGCGCCCCTGGTTCAAAATGCTCGGCAGCGCCTCCGACGACGACATGCAACTCATCCACCAGCCGCTGGACTTCTACGGGGTCAACTACTACTACCCGGTCAGGATCGCGGCGGGCGGCGGCACCCACAGCACCCCGGCGGGCGACAGCGAGATGATGGCCAAGCTGCCCTTCCACCTGGTGCCGTTCCCCGAGTACGGGGTCACGGGCTTCGGGTGGCCGGTGGCACCCGAGCATCTAGGGACCCTGCTCCGCTCGCTCAAGGACCGTTACGGCGAGGCATTGCCTCCGGTGATGATTACGGAGAGCGGTGCAAGCTTCCCGGAACCCGCCCGTGTTTCCGGGACCTTGCGGGACCAGGACCGGATCGAGTACCTCGCGGGCCACCTGGGCCACGTGTTGACTGCCACCGCTCCGGGCGGCATTGCCCACGACGTCGAGCTGCTCGGCTACTACGTCTGGACGCTCCTGGACAACTTCGAATGGGCCGCCGGATTCTCACAGCGCTTCGGCCTGGTCCATGTGGACTTCGAAACCCTGCAGAGGACGCCCAAGGAATCCTTCTACTGGTACCGGTCCCTCAGCCGGGCGCGCCGCAGCCGCTTGCGCGGGAAAACCACCTAGGCCGGCCGCTTTTGGCACAACCCTGCTGAAACCCGGTTACTGCTGCTTGTTTGCGCGGCGGATCCGCTTCGCCCGGTCGATCTCATGCCGGAAGTACTTGCGGCCCCACAGGACGCCGCCGGCAACCGCGGCCAGGACGGCAAGCACAATCAGGAACTCCACGGATGACTCCTCTCTCCAGCACCAACCGTATCAAGGCCTGCCCGGGCCGCACGACCAGGGTGTTCAGTCCCCGAGCTGTTGGCCGCCCGCGATGTCCTTGGTCCGGTTCAAGCGCCATACCGCGAATGCGATGAGTGCCAGCGCCGTCAACGCGAGCAAGGCGAAGGCGTAGGAACGCAATGCCCACAGCACGCACAGGCCGACTCCGAGGGCACCCCACCAATTGAAAGTCCGCTCGCTCAGGAGCAGGCCGGCGAGCAGCAGCAGGGCGAACCCGGCCAGGATCCACAGTTGCTGGGCAGGTGTGCCTGACAGCAGGGCCGCAGCCGCGGACAAGCTCAGCAGGACGGAAGCGGCGACGAGCCAGGCCCGTCCCCTCGCCCGCGCCGAGCGGATGTAGCACAGCACGGCTACAACACCGGCAAGGGCCACGTACCATTGCGCCGTCCAGAAGACGTCCGGCAGTTGCCCTTGTACGAAGAGGAGCGAGCGCTGGACAGCGGCCACCACCAGGACCGATCCCGCTTCGCCGCAGTTCCAGGCATGCTTCCGGGGGACCTCCGCAACGGCGACAGCCACGGCGGTTGCCAGCAGGCATGCCCCGGTGAGCGCGGTTTCGTCGCGGAGCAAGCCGTCCAATGCGGCCAGTCCCAGGCCTGCGGTGGCGCCGGCCGCAAGGGAAATACGTCGCCACGGTTGCTGGCGGATCGCCGGTATCGCGGCGCGGCATAGACCGAAAAGCAAGAGCGCCGCAGCTGCGCAACCGTACAACCACGGCTGGAACTCCGGCCAGGCTCTCCCGTCCGCACCTGGCAACTCAAGGCCGGACATGCCGGCAGCCAGCACCGTTGCCCCGGTGAGGGTGAGCGGCACCGCTGCAGCGTAAACCGCCGGGACGCCTTCGATGTGCGAGGCTTCAAAGCACAGGAGCGCGGCCAGCAGGACTGCCAGCCCGAAAGCCGTCCAGGAAATATCCAACGACAGAAAGACGGCGGCGCTGCTGAACCCGGACGCTGCGACCAGCCAGAACCAACGCTCACGCGGCGTCGGGCCCGGCGAGAACCGCAGCCTGGCACCCATGGCGGCAAGGGCAAGGACAAGCAGGATGAAAAGCATCCCTTCCTCGGCCAGGAACGGAGCACCAAGCCACTCCCATCCGCGCAGCGGACGGTTCAGGCCCGCGGCCCAGACGGCGGCGACCGCCGCCGGAACCGCGATGTACTCCGCTCCCCGTGCGGCAAGCCAGCGGCTGGCGCCGAGCGCGCTGCACCCGAGCACCAGGAACTCCAGCAGCAGCACCCAGCGGGCACCGTCGTCGGGCTGCTGCACGGCGTAACCCAAGGGAAGCAGGGCCTGCGCCGCAAGCGTGATCCAGACGGCAGCCTGCTGGAAGGGGAACGCATCAAGGCGCTTGCGCATGCCGTACCGGATCGCGTGCTGAAGCAGGAAAACTGCCGCAAAGGTCAGGGAAACCACGGTGGCCGAGGCGGAGATGTCGTGCGCGAGCACGCCGGCCAGTACTGCGGTAAGCACCCTGGCGGCGGCGAAATGGATTCCCTTGGCGGCACGCTGAACCGACGCCGGAACCATCACGGTGCTGAAGACGGCAAAGACCGCAAGGATCAGTTCGACCTCATGGATCCTGCTTCCGCGCAGCGACAACAGCAGGACGAGCACAGCCGGGGCGAACACCGCGGCGACGGTGTGCCGTCGAAGAACGTACCCTGCGGCCGCAGCCGCGACGGCCATGGCGGCGGCCGATGCTCCGGGCTGCCAACCTTCAGTCCCTGCAGCGGCCAGGACAACCCACGCGCCTGCCATGAAGGAAAGCACCACCGCCGCCTCCCCCACGGCGAGCGACAGATGCCTGCCGGATTTAGCCAGCGCCGGAAGCAGCTGGATGCCGCATGCCACGAACGCAATGCCGGCCAACTGCAGCGATTCACCAGCCAGTTGGAGGCTGCCCCCGACATCCTGGTATTGCTGGTAGCCGGTGCAGGACAGGATGGTGAGGACCGCCCGGGCGCACCACACGTACCCCTGCCGTTGCCATGCACTTCCCGATCGGAGTGCCTGGACCGCGTAGTAGGCAAGGCTGAGGGCCAGGACGAGATTGCCCCAGCCCAGCGGCAGGGCTGCAAAGGAGAACAGGCACGAAGCAGTGATCACGGCCGGCGGCAGGATCTCCCGGATGCCGGGACGCCAGTCGGATGCGGCCCCGCTGCCGGGGGTGGAACCCAATGGGAGGCCGGAGTGCGCAGGACCGCCGAGGAGGAGTCCGGCGGCCGCCGCCGTGCCTGCGATCCCCACGGCAGCGACCGCGCCCAGCCGTTGGTCGGCAGAAGGGTCGAACAGCCGCAGGACAGGCAGCAATGCCAAGGCCGCTGCCGCGAATCCCGCCAGGCAGGAGTCCGGCGCCAACAGCGCCAATCGGATCCGGGCTGCGGCCGCCTCAAGCAACAACTGCGCCTGGCACGCCCCGATGAGGGCCAGCACAACGTACGCCTCCCGCTCCGGCGACGCCGGCAGAGCCCCTGCCGTGAGGGCAGGCACCGCCAGGGTCAGGGCAATCCGGGCCGCAAGGACAAAGCGGCCGCGGAGGTCCGCGGCACCGGGAAGGAAGGCGCGCAGCAGCCAGGCCGCCGCAGCCCCGGCAAGCAGGGCCGACGTCGGAAGTCCCCCAAGTGCTGGAACGAACGGAACAACGGCAAGCAACACGGCCGGCGGAAGGAATTCAGCGGGGCCCCGCAGTTTCCACGCCAGGACGACTGCGCAGGCAAGTGCCGCACCCAAGGGAACGCCAAGTGGCACCCCGCGATGGAAGAACAGCGCGACCGTCGCAAGGAATCCGAGGGCAAGCTGCAGCCCGAAAGTGGCCAAGGCGTCCAGCGGCCAGCGCGGCCGGGACGGGAACCACCGGGACAGCACGGCCGAACCGAAGGCCACCGCGAGTGCCTGGACAGCCACCACCAGGGACGCCACGAACAGCGTTGTGGCCAGCCCGGCTCCAGCATCGGAGACGGCGGCCGCCACGGCAACCGTCAAGCAGGCCCGGGCGCCATAGGCGTGCTGCAGCCGGAAGGGAGTCTTCCGGATGGCCGAGGCCAGCGCCAGGTAGAGACCGCAGATTGCCATGACCAGTGCGTACTCGCCGCGCCCCAGAAGGTGGGGCACACATGTCACGGACAGCGCGACGAAGGGAACGACGGCGGGATGCAGCACCTGCAGTGGCCTGATGTACACGGACGGCACGCCCCGCAGCCCGGACATAGTGGTGATGCCCAGGAGGATCGACAGCCCGATCAGGCAGAAGAAGTACCAGACCAAAGCACCGCCGAGCAGGGAGACTCCCGACCATGCGGACGAGACCAGGAAAGTCAACGAGAGGTAGGCCAGCACCCGGCTGTCGAGCCGCACGGCTGCGAAAACATACGCCGCGGTTCCCGCCAGGGACGTCACCAACCACGCAGTGGGCCCATGGTGGAGCACGAAGTTGTACATGGCGAGGCCAGTGACGGGCAGGAGCGCCAAGCCGGTTCCCGTGAAGGCAAGCGCGGCGGGGCGGAGCCGGGGAATCCTTGCCTCAAGGACGAAGCCGCCGCCATACAACAGCACGGTGATGGCCCAGAGGCCTGCGAAACGAAGGCCTGCGGGCAGGCCGGAACCGATAAACAAGGCCGCTGACGCGAGCAGCAGGAGGCTTGCGACGTACAGGGTGATGTTGATGTTCTGCCTGTCACGCTTCCCCTTGCGGGCAGCTGCGGCAGCCCGTTCCGCTGCGGTCGGCGGCGCTGGCCGACGCGGCGTCTGCTGCGGGGCCGGACGCATCGGGCCGGGAACTGTTCGCGTGGCAGGTTGACCCGGCAGTGCGGGTGGCGGACCAGCTGGCCGGACCGGAGCCTGCGGTAAAGGCAAAGTGGAGGGAAATCGCATGGCGGACGGTTGCTGGGCCCGCGGAGTAGACCCGGTGACCGCGCCGGAGTGGCCGAAGCGGGCCGCGGCATCCTGCCACCCGGCGTAGTGCCCGGCCAGATACCCGGCACGGTAGCGCGCCTCCCCTGCCTGCGGCGGAGGCGCACCCTTCCGTTTTCCTATGGCAAGGCCGCTGGAGTACCCGGCAGCGGCCACGATCACCAGCAATATGAGGATTCCGAACCACGCATTGGCCAGAACACCGGACATCGGCACGCCCCTCTGTTCGCGGCGCTCTATTGCAGGCCGCTTTAATCCATTCGATTGCGTAATCGTAACAAAAGAGAACCCCGCCGCGTAAGCGACGGGGTTCTCTTCAAGGTGCTCGGCCGAGCGCCGTGCGCCGGGCCTCCTACCGATCTACAAGCAGAAACTACTTGATGATCTTGGTAACACGTCCCGAACCAACGGTGCGGCCACCTTCGCGGATTGCGAAGCCGAGGCCTTCTTCCATGGCGATGGGCTGGATGAGCTCAACGGTCATCTCAGTGTTGTCGCCCGGCATGACCATTTCGGTGCCCTCGGGGAGGGTGATGACGCCGGTCACGTCGGTGGTGCGGAAGTAGAACTGCGGGCGGTAGTTCGAGTAGAACGGGTTGTGGCGGCCGCCTTCGTCCTTGGAAAGGATGTAGACGTTGGCCTCGAAGTCGGTGTGCGGGGTGATGGAACCCGGCTTGACGACAACCTGGCCACGCTCGACATCGTCGCGCTTCAGACCACGGAGCAGGAGGCCACAGTTTTCGCCGGCCCATGCTTCGTCGAGCTGCTTGTGGAACATCTCGATACCGGTAACGGTGGTCTTCTGGATCGGGCGGATACCGACGATCTCAACTTCGGAGTTGATGGCGAGGGTGCCACGCTCGGCGCGGCCCGTAACAACGGTGCCACGGCCGGTGATGGTGAAGACGTCTTCGATCGGCATCAGGAACGGCTTGTCGCGGTCACGAACCGGGTCCGGAACGGACTCGTCGACAGCTTCCATCAGGTCCTCAACGGACTTGACCCAAACGGGGTCGCCTTCCAGAGCCTTCAGGCCGGAAACGCGGATGACGGGAGCGTCGTCGCCGTCGAAGCCCTGGGAGCTGAGCAGCTCGCGAACTTCCATTTCGACGAGGTCGAGGAGTTCTTCGTCCTCAACCATGTCGGACTTGTTCAGCGCAACCAGCAGGTAGGGAACACCAACCTGGCGGGCAAGCAGAACGTGCTCGCGGGTCTGAGCCATCGGGCCGTCGGTAGCGGCAACCACGAGGATTGCGCCGTCCATCTGGGCAGCACCGGTGATCATGTTCTTGATGTAGTCAGCGTGACCCGGGGCGTCCACGTGTGCGTAGTGGCGCTTTTCGGTCTGGTACTCAACGTGGGAGATGTTGATGGTGATACCACGCTGGCGCTCTTCCGGAGCAGAGTCGATCGACGCGAAGTCGCGCTGCTCGTTGAGAGTCGGGTACTTGTCGTACAGCACCTTGGAAATGGCGGCAGTCAGCGTCGTCTTACCGTGGTCAACGTGACCGATGGTGCCGATGTTGACGTGCGGCTTAGTCCGCTCGAACTTTGCCTTTGCCACAGGTTCCTCCTAGAACGATTTCAAGTGACGTGCTCCTCAACCGCGCTTTTCGCGGCAGAACTTCAGCAAGTCTACTTGGGGGCTTTGGTTTTGGTGAAATTTTCAGATCCAGGGACCGAAATCGGTCCCCGGACCCTTTGATGCAGGGCCGGGCCGGAGCCTTGGACACCGGTCCGGCCACTGCACCGGATGCGTGGCCTGACGGCATGCACCCTTGGTTTTTCCGAAGCTGATTACTCGCCGCGGGTCTTCTGGATGATCTCGTCGGCAACAGCCTTCGGGACCTCCGCGTAGCTGTCGAAGGTCATCGAGTACACGGCGCGGCCCTGGGTCTTGGAACGCAGGTCGCCGATGTAACCGAACATCTCGGACAGCGGAACGTTGGCACGGACAACCTTCACGCCCGCAGCATCTTCCATGGACTGGATCATGCCACGACGGGAGTTGAGGTCACCGATGACATCGCCCATGTACTCCTCGGGAGTACGGACCTCGACGGACATGAGCGGCTCGAGGAGCACCGGGTTGGCCTTGCGGGCACCTTCCTTGAACACCTGGGAACCGGCGATCTTGAACGCCATTTCCGAGGAGTCGACGTCGTGGTAAGCGCCGTCGATCAGGGTTGCACGCACGCCCACCATCGGGTAGCCGGCGAGGATACCGAACTGCATGGCGTCCTGGATACCGGCGTCAACCGAAGGAATGTATTCGCGCGGAATACGACCACCGGTGACGGCATTCTTGAACTCGTAGAACTCGCCGTCCGCGGTGTCCATCGGCTCGAAGGAGACCTGCACCTTTGCGAACTGACCGGAACCACCGGTCTGCTTCTTGTGGGTGTAGTCGACCTTCTCGACAGCCTTCTTGATGGTTTCGCGGTACGCAACCTGCGGCTTGCCGACGTTTGCCTCGACCTTGAATTCGCGGCGCATGCGGTCCACCAGGATGTCCAGGTGGAGCTCGCCCATGCCGGCGATAACGGTCTGGCCGGTCTCTTCGTTGAGGGAGACCTGGAAGGTCGGGTCCTCAGCGGAAAGCTTCTGGATGGCCGTGGAGAGCTTCTCCTGGTCACCCTTCGAGTTCGGCTCGATGGCCACCGAGATCACGGGCTCCGGGAAGCTCATGGACTCGAGGACGATCTGGTTCTGCGGATCGCACAGGGTGTCACCCGTGGTGGTGTCCTTCAGGCCGATGGCTGCGTAGATGTGGCCTGCGGTGGCGCCCTCAACGGGCATTTCCTTGTTGGCGTGCATCTGGAACAGCTTGCCGATGCGTTCCTTCTTGCCCTTGGTGGAGTTGACCACCTGCGCGCCGGCTTCGACGTGACCGGAGTACACGCGGATGAAGGTCAGCTGGCCGAAGAACGGGTGAGCGGCAATCTTGAATGCCAGGGCGGAGAACGGCTCGTCAGCGCTGGGCTTGCGGACCAGTTCTTCTTCCTCGTTGCGCGGGTTGTGGCCGACCATCGCCGGAACGTCGAGCGGGTTCGGCAGGAAGTCCACAACGGCGTCGAGCATGGGCTGCACACCGCGGTTCTTGAAGGCAGAACCGCAGAAGACCGGGTAGATCTCGGAGTTGACGGTCATCTTGCGGATGCCGGCCTTGAGCTCCTCGAGGGTGAGTTCTTCACCTTCGAGGTACTTCTCCATGAGTTCTTCGGAAGCTTCCGCGACGGTCTCGACGAGCTGGGCGCGGTATTCCTCGGCCTTTTCCTTGAGGTCGGCAGGGATCTCCTGGACCTCGTAGGAAGCACCCATGGTCACGTCACCCTTGGCATCGCCGGGCCACACGAGGGCACGCATCTGGAGCAGGTCCACAACGCCGACGAAGTCGTTCTCGGCACCGATCGGCAGCTGCATGACCAGCGGCTTGGCACCGAGGCGGCTGATGATGGTGTCCACGGTGAAGTAGAAGTCCGCACCAAGCTTGTCCATCTTGTTGACGAAGCAGATACGCGGAACGTTGTACTTGTCAGCCTGGCGCCACACGGTCTCGGACTGCGGCTCCACACCTTCCTTGCCATCGAAGACAGCAACAGCACCGTCGAGGACGCGCAGGGAGCGCTCAACCTCAACGGTGAAGTCAACGTGGCCGGGGGTGTCGATGATGTTGATCTGGTTCTTGTTCCAGAAACAGGTCACGGCGGCAGACGTGATGGTGATGCCGCGTTCCTTTTCCTGTTCCATCCAGTCGGTCGTCGAAGCGCCGTCGTGCGTTTCGCCGATCTTGTGGTTCACACCCGTGTAGAACAGGATGCGCTCGGTAGTGGTGGTCTTGCCGGCATCGATGTGGGCCATGATGCCGATGTTGCGGACCTTGTTGAGGTCAGTAAGCACGTCCTGTGCCACGGGGTCTCCCTTTCGGATGAACTACGCGCACGCCGCCGGCTCGGTGAGCCGGCGGCGAACGGTGTATTACCAGCGGTAGTGGGCGAAGGCCTTGTTGGACTCGGCCATCTTGTGGGTGTCTTCGCGACGCTTCACAGCGGCACCGAGACCGTTGGAGGCATCCAGGATTTCGTTCTGGAGGCGCTCGGTCATGGTCTTCTCGCGGCGGGCCTTGGAGTAGCCCACGAGCCAACGCAGTGCCAGGGCGGTGGAGCGGCCCGGCTTGACCTCGACGGGAACCTGGTAGGTGGCGCCACCGACACGGCGGGAGCGGACCTCGAGGGACGGCTTGACGTTGTCCATGGCCTTCTTCAGAGCGGCAACGGGGTCGCCGCCGGTCTTGGCACGGGCACCTTCAAGAGCACCGTAGACGATGCGCTCTGCAGTGGACTTCTTGCCGTCGATCAGGACCTTGTTGATCAGCTGGGTGACCAACGGGGAGCCGTAAACGGGATCGGAAACGAGCGGCCGCTTGGGGGCCGGACCCTTGCGAGGCATATTACTTCTTCTCCATCTTTGCGCCGTAGCGGCTGCGGGCCTGCTTGCGGTTCTTCACACCCTGGGTGTCGAGTGCACCACGGACGATCTTGTAGCGGACACCCGGGAGGTCCTTAACACGACCACCGCGGACGAGCACGATGGAGTGCTCCTGCAGGTTGTGGCCAACACCGGGGATGTAGGCGGTAACTTCCACGCCACCGTTCAGGCGCACACGTGCGACCTTACGAAGGGCCGAGTTCGGCTTCTTCGGAGTGGTGGTGTAAACGCGGGTGCAAACACCGCGGCGCATCGGGCTGCCCTTCAGCGCGGGAGCCTTGGTCTTGGAGACCTTCGGCGTGCGGCCCTTGCGGACCAGCTGGTTAATCGTAGGCACTTTCGTGTTCTCCGTTGTTTTGATCTCTGCCCCCACGCCAGGCGCCAGCCTGGGTCGTGGAAGCTTTGGCGTTGCTCATGCAGCTGCCGGCCCCTAGGGTCCGGTGGGCGTGCAAAAGTGCGGCATTCGTTGCGCAAGTTGCCCGCAACCCGGAAACAGGCTCCACCCGAACATCATGAGAACAAAACCAAAATGATGCCGCGGCGGCCTTCATCCACTGCCACACAGAACAATTACGAAAAGTCTAGCACGGCTTGCCGATCCGCCTTAAAACGGTGTGCGACGACGGCGGCAGGCGGCTGCCGCCGTCGTCGTACACCGGGGTGCCGCACGGCGGACGCAGGGAAGCCCCCGCGTCCTGGTGGACACGGGGGCTTCCTGACAGCCTGGGTTCAGGCTTCCGCTCAGCGGAAGTCGTTGCCCAGGTCGTAGTCGTCCAGCGGGATGGCGTGGAACTCGGGAGCTCCGTCGCCACCCAGGGCGTCATACGAGAAGTCGGTGAAAGCGCTGGGACCCGTGAACAGGCTTGCCTTTGCTTCCTCGGTCGGCTCCACGGTGACCTCGGTGTAACGGGGCAAGCCCGTACCGGCCGGGATCAACTTACCGATGATGACGTTCTCCTTGAGGCCGAGCAGCGGGTCGCTCTTGCCTTCCATGGCCGCCTGCGTCAGGACGCGGGTGGTCTCCTGGAAGGAAGCCGCCGACAGCCAGGACTCGGTCGCCAGGGACGCCTTGGTGATACCCATGAGTTCCGGACGACCGGAAGCCGGGGTAAGGCCCTCGGACACCACGCGGCGGTTCTCGTCTTCGAAGCGGGAGCGCTCGGCGAGCTCGCCCGGGAGCAGCTCGGAGTCGCCGGATTCGATGACAGTCACGCGGCGCAGCATCTGGCGGACGATGACTTCCACGTGCTTGTCGTGGATGCCAATGCCCTGGCTGCGGTAAACGCCCTGGACCTCGTCCACCAGGAACTTCTGGGCGGCACGCGGACCCATGATGCGCAGAACCTGCTTCGGGTCCACCGGACCGTTGATCAGCTTCTGGCCGACGCTGACGTGCTCGCCGTCCTCGATGAGGAGGCGGGAACGGCGCAGCACCGGGTAGGCGATCTCCTCGGAACCATCGTCCGGGGTGATGATCAGGCGCATCTGGCGCTCGGACTCTTCGATGGTGATGCGGCCGGCCGCTTCGGCGATCGGCGCAACACCCTTCGGAGTACGGGCTTCGAAGAGCTCCTGGATACGGGGCAGACCCTGGGTGATGTCGTCGCCACCGCTTGCGGAGACGGCACCACCGGTGTGGAAGGTACGCATGGTCAGCTGGGTACCCGGTTCACCGATGGACTGTGCGGCGATGATGCCGACGGCCTCGCCGATGTCCACGGTCTTGCCGGTGGCCAGGGAACGGCCGTAGCAGAGCGCACAGGTTCCGACCTTCGACTCACAGGTGAGCACGGAGCGGACCTTGACCTGGGTGATGCCGGCAGCCAGCAGTTCGCCGATGACGACGTCGCCGCAGTCGGTACCGGCCGGGGCCAGCACCGTCCCGTTGGAGTCGACGACGTCGACTGCCAGGGTGCGTGCGTACGCGCTGTTCTCGACGTTCTCGTCCAGGATCAGCTCACCGTTGGAGTCCGGCACGGCAATTGCGACGTTCAGGCCGCGCTCGGTACCGCAGTCCTCTTCGCGGACGATGACGTCCTGCGAAACGTCCACCAGACGACGGGTCAGGTAACCCGAGTTGGCGGTACGGAGCGCGGTATCGGCCAGACCCTTACGGGCACCGTGCGTGGCGATGAAGTATTCCAGCACCGACAGGCCCTCGCGGTAGGAGGACTTGATCGGACGCGGGATGATCTCACCCTTCGGGTTGGCCACAAGACCACGGATACCCGCGATCTGGCGGACCTGCATCCAGTTACCGCGCGCACCGGAGGACACCATGCGGTTGATGGTGTTCATCGGCGACAGGCTGTCGCGCATAACCTGTGCGATCTCGTTGGTCGCCTTGTTCCAGATCTCGATCAGTTCCTGGCGACGTTCGTCGTCATCGATCAGGCCCTTGTCGTACTGGCCCTGGATCTTGGCAGCCATGGTCTCGTAACCGGCGAGGATACCCGGCTTGGCTTCCGGAACCTCGATGTCGGAGATGGCCACGGTGACGCCCGAGCGGGTTGCCCAGTAGAAACCGGCATCCTTCAGGTTGTCCAGGGTGGCAGCCGTAACGACCTTCGGGTAGCGCTCGGCGAGGTCGTTGACGATCCGGGAGAGCTCGCCCTTGTCCGCAACAGCCTCGACCCAGGGGTAGTCCTCGGGCAGGGTCTGGTTGAAGATGACCTGGCCCAGGGAGGTCTGGACCAGCGCCGGCTGACCGGGCTCCCAGCCTTCCGGAGCTTCCCAGCCTGCGTACGGCACGAAGTTCTCCAGGCGGATCTTCACCTGGGAGTTCAGGTGCAGTTCGCGGGCGTCGTAGGCCATGATGGCTTCCGCAACCGAGGAGAACACGCGGCCTTCGCCGGCCGAACCAACCCGTTTGGTGGTCAGGTGGTACAGACCGATGATCATGTCCTGCGAAGGCAGGGTCACCGGGCGGCCGTCGGACGGCTTCAGGATGTTGTTCGAGGACAGCATCAGGATGCGGGCCTCAGCCTGGGCCTCGGGGCTCAGCGGCAGGTGCACTGCCATCTGGTCGCCGTCGAAGTCGGCGTTGAAGGCGCCACACACCAGCGGGTGCAGCTGGATGGCCTTGCCTTCAACAAGCTGGGGCTCGAACGCCTGGATACCGAGGCGGTGCAGGGTAGGTGCACGGTTGAGCAGCACCGGGTGTTCGGTGATGATCTCTTCCAGCACATCCCAGACCTGGGGACGGTAACGCTCGACCATGCGCTTGGCCGACTTGATGTTCTGGGCGTGGTTGAGGTCAACCAGGCGCTTCATCACGAACGGCTTGAAGAGCTCCAGGGCCATCTGCTTGGGCAGGCCGCACTGGTGCAGCTTCAGCTGCGGGCCGACGACGATGACCGAACGGCCGGAGTAGTCGACGCGCTTGCCGAGCAGGTTCTGGCGGAAACGGCCCTGCTTGCCCTTGAGCATGTCGCTCAGGGACTTCAGCGGACGGTTGCCCGGACCGGTGACCGGACGGCCGCGGCGGCCGTTGTCGAAGAGGCTGTCAACAGCTTCCTGAAGCATGCGCTTCTCGTTGTTGACGATGATCTCCGGGGCACCGAGGTCCAGCAGTCGCTTGAGTCGGTTGTTGCGGTTGATCACACGGCGGTAGAGGTCGTTGAGGTCGGAGGTCGCGAAGCGGCCACCGTCCAGCTGGACCATCGGGCGCAGTTCCGGGGGGATCACCGGGACGGCGTCCAGCACCATGCCGAGCGGGCTGTTGTTGGTGGTGAGGAAGGCGTTGACGACCTTAAGGCGCTTCAGGGCGCGGGTCTTGCGCTGGCCCTTACCGTTCTGGATGGTGTCGCGCAGCGACTCGGCCTCTGCCTGCATGTCGAAGTTCTCAAGGCGCTTCTTGATGGCTTCGGCACCCATGGAACCTTCGAAGTACATGCCGTAGCGGTCACGCAGTTCGCGGTACAGGGCCTCGTCACCTTCGAGGTCGGCGACCTTCAGGTTCTTGAAGCGGTCCCAGACCTGCTCAAGGCGCTCGATCTCGGCGTCGGCACGCTTGCGCACGTTCGCCATCTGGCGGTCGGCGGAGTCGCGGGCCTTCTTCTTGTCGGCGGCCTTGGCGCCTTCGCCCTCGAGACGGGCAAGCTCGTCCTCAAGGTCGCGGGCGATCGCGGCGATGTCGCTGTCGCGGTTGTCAACCAGCTGCTTCTTCTCGAGGTCGTGTTCGACCTGGAGATTTGGCAGTTCGGCGTGGCGGCTTTCGGCGTCGACGCTGGTGATCATGTACGCGGCGAAGTAGATGACCTTCTCAAGGTCCTTCGGCGCGAGGTCAAGGAGGTAGCCCAGGCGGGAGGGAACACCCTTGAAGTACCAGATATGGGTGACGGGGGCGGCCAGTTCGATGTGGCCCATGCGCTCACGGCGCACCTTGGCGCGGGTGACTTCGACGCCACAGCGCTCACAGATGATGCCCTTGAAGCGCACGCGCTTGTACTTGCCGCAGTAGCATTCCCAGTCGCGGGACGGGCCGAAGATCTTCTCGCAGAAGAGGCCGTCCTTCTCGGGCTTGAGCGTGCGGTAGTTGATGGTTTCCGGCTTCTTGACCTCACCGTAAGACCAGCCGCGGATGTCTTCCGCGGTGGCGAGGCCGATCTGCATGAGGCCGAAGGAGGATTCGCTGGACATGTGGTCCCTGTTCTCTCTTGTTCTCTAAGTTCTGAAGTCTTGGTTTACGGAAAGAGGAGGAGCGCGACGGCGGCGGGAGGCCGCCGTCGCCGGCTCACTAGACCTCTTCTACGGAGCTGGGCTCTGCACGAGACAGATCGATGCCCAGTTCTTCCGCAGCCGTAAAGACTGCGTCATCAGAGTCACGCATTTCGATCGTCGTACCGTCGGTGGAGAGGACCTCCACGTTCAGGCACAGCGACTGCATTTCCTTGATCAAGACCTTGAAGGATTCCGGAACGCCAGGCTCGGGGATGTTCTCGCCCTTGACGATGGCTTCGTAGACCTTCACGCGGCCGTGGATGTCATCCGACTTGATCGTGAGCAGTTCCTGGAGCGTGTAGGCGGCGCCATAGGCCTCGAGGGCCCACACTTCCATTTCACCGAACCGCTGGCCACCGAACTGCGCCTTACCACCAAGCGGCTGCTGGGTGATCATGGAGTACGGGCCGGTGGAGCGGGCGTGGATCTTGTCGTCCACCAGGTGGTGGAGCTTCAGGATGTACATGTAGCCGACGGAGATCGGGTCCGGGAACGGCTCGCCGGAGCGGCCGTCGAACAGGCGCGTCTTGCCGGAGGAGTCGATCAGCCGGTCGCCGTCGCGGGTCACGTTGGTCGAGTCCAGCAGCCCGGTGATTTCCTCTTCGCGGGCACCATCGAACACCGGGGTGGCGAGGGTCTGGTTGGCAGAAGTCTCACGCGGCAGGTTCGGCAGGTTCTTGACCCACTCCGGCTCGCCTTCGATCTTCCAACCGGTCTTGGCAACCCAGCCGAGGTGCGTTTCCAGGACCTGGCCGACGTTCATACGACCCGGAACACCCAGCGGGTTCAGGACGATGTCCACCGGGGTGCCGTCGGCGAGGAACGGCATGTCCTCGACCGGCAGGATCTTGGAAATGACACCCTTGTTGCCGTGACGGCCTGCGAGCTTGTCACCGTCGGTGATCTTGCGCTTGGCGGCGACGTAGACGCGGACCAGCTGGTTCACGCCCGGGGGCAGTTCGTCGTCGTTGTCGCGGTCGAAGACACGGACGCCGATGACGGTACCGGACTCACCGTGCGGCACCTTCAGGGAGGTGTCGCGGACTTCGCGGGACTTCTCGCCGAAGATGGCGCGCAGCAGGCGCTCTTCCGGGGTCAGTTCGGTTTCACCCTTAGGGGTGACCTTGCCGACCAGGATGTCGCCGGCCTCGACCTCGGCACCGATGTGGATGATGCCGCGCTCGTCCAGGCCCGCCAGGACTTCCTCGGACACGTTCGGGATGTCACGGGTGATTTCCTCGGCACCAAGCTTGGTGTCGCGGGCATCGATCTCGTGCTCCTCGATGTGGATGGAGGAAAGGACGTCCTCAGCGACGATGCGCTGGGACAGGATGATGGCGTCCTCGAAGTTGTGGCCTTCCCAGGACATGAATGCCACGAGGAGGTTCTTACCGAGAGCGAGCTCACCCTGGTCCGTTGCAGGGCCGTCGGCGATGATGCCGCCGACTTCCAGGCGCTGGCCTTCACTCACCAGGACACGGTGGTTGTAGCAGTTGCCCTGGTTGGAGCGGGCGAACTTGCTGATCCGGTAGCTGGACTCGGTGCCGTCGTCGTTCAGCATGACCACGAGGTCGGCGGAAACCTCGCTGACCACACCGGCCTTCTTGGCGATGACGACGTCGCCGGCGTCAACGGCTGCGGCGCGCTCCATGCCGGTGCCCACGAACGGGGCCTCGGAACGGACCAGCGGCACGGCCTGGCGCTGCATGTTCGCACCCATGAGGGCGCGGTTGGCGTCGTCGTGCTCAAGGAACGGGATCAGGGCGGTAGCCACCGACACCATCTGGCGCGGGGAAACGTCCATGAACTGGACGTCATCGGCGGGCACGAGCACGGGCTCGCCGCCACCACCGCGGGCACGGACAAGCACGGTCTCTTCGGAGAACTTGTTGTTCGCGTCCAGGGGTGCGTTCGCCTGGGCGATCAGCACCTCGGCTTCGTCGTCTGCCGTCAGGTACTGGACCTCGTCGGAGACAACACCGTTGGAAACCAGACGGTACGGGGTCTCGATGAAGCCGAACGGGTTGATGCGGCCGTAGGATGCCAGCGAACCGATCAGACCGATGTTCGGGCCTTCAGGGGTTTCGATCGGGCACATACGTCCATAGTGCGACGGGTGGACGTCTCGGACTTCCATGCCGGCGCGGTCACGGGACAGACCACCCGGGCCAAGCGCCGAGAGGCGGCGCTTGTGGGTCAGGCCCGACAGCGGGTTGTTCTGGTCCATGAACTGGGACAGCTGGGAAGTTCCGAAGAACTCCTTGATCGCTGCCACCACAGGGCGGATGTTGATCAGGGTCTGCGGAGTGATGGCCTCGACGTCCTGCGTGGTCATGCGTTCGCGGACGACGCGCTCCATGCGGGACAGGCCGGTGCGGACCTGGTTTTCGATCAGTTCGCCGACGGCGCGGATGCGGCGGTTGCCGAAGTGGTCGATGTCATCGATCTCGACGCGGATCTCGTGATCTTCGCCATCGCGCTTGCCGATGATGGTCTTCTCGCCGGCGTGCAGCGCGACGAGGAACTTGATCATGGCAACGATGTCTTCGACGTGCAGGACCGAAGCTTCCTTGTCGCCAAGGGAGCGGTCGATGCCGAGCTTGCGGTTGATCTTGTACCGGCCGACCTTGGCAAGGTCGTAGCGCTTGGGCTCGAAGTAGAGGTTGCGCAGCAGGGCCTCGGCAGCTTCGACGGTGGGCGGCTCGCCCGGGCGCAGCTTGCGGTAGATGTCCAGGAGCGCGTCTTCGCGGGTTTCGGTGGTGTCCTTCTCCAGCGTGGCGCGCATGGAGTCGTACTGGCCGAACTCTTCGAGGATCTGGCCGTCGGTCCAGCCGAGGGCCTTCAGCAGCACGGTGACGGACTGCTTGCGCTTGCGGTCGAGGCGAACGCCGACCTGGTCGCGCTTGTCGATTTCGAGCTCGAACCATGCACCGCGGGACGGGATGATGCGCGCGGTGAAGATGTCCTTGTCGCTGGTCTTGTCCGCGGCGCGCTCGAAGTAGGCGCCCGGAGAACGGACCAGCTGGGAAACGACGACACGCTCGGTGCCGTTGACGACGAAGGTGCCCTTCTCCGTCATGAGCGGGAAGTCGCCCATGAACACGGTCTGCTGCTTGATTTCGCCCGTGTTGTTGTTCATGAACTCGGCCTTGACGTACAGCGGCGCCGAGTAGGTGGCGTCACGGTCCTTGCACTCGGCCATGGTGTACTTGGGGTCAGCGAACTCCGGTTCGGAGAAGCTCAGGGACATGGTGCCCTGGAAATCTTCGATCGGGGAGATCTCTTCGAAGATGTCGGCGAGTCCGGACGTGGTGGCGACGCTCAGGTCGCCTTCCTCGACGGCCTTCGCAACCCGCGCCTGCCAGCGTTCGTTTCCGACGAGCCAGTCAAAGCTGTCCGTCTGCAGAGCGAGGAGATTCGGAACATCAAGCGGTTCGTGAATCTTTGCGAATGAGAGCCGGCGAGTAGCACCGTCGGTGCTGTCGGCATTGATAGCGGTTCCTGCGTTATTTACATTAGAGGTGCTCGAGGCGACCAAGAGGGATCCTTCCACAGACCTTCAGGCGTTTTCAGATCTCCCCCGTTTGTTTCCCGCGGGCACAAAGTCCGCAGGGCACCAGTCCGGTTCCGCTATATGACCCGGGCCCCGGCCCGCCTTGATTTGCCTGGTCAAAGGCACGTCAATGGCGCAGCTGAGAGGTAAAGCCCACCGCTATATGAAGGCTGAAGGTTAACAGGGAAGACGCAAATATCCACAATACGGCAAATCGACCTACCTGTCTACCCCACTTCCCCGCCGATTGCAAGCAAGGTTGCCGCAGGCACCTACTGGGCATTCCCGGCGGGTTGCCGGAATGGACCGCCCGCTCCCCGCGTTGACATTGTGAGGCACACCATGCGTTGTAGCCTTGGCTCACTGGTTTCCTGAACGGAAGAGAGAAAATGAGCAACGCAACAGACAACAACGACGTTGTCATCCTGGCCGCGGCACGCACCCCACAGGGGCGGCTGAACGGGCAGCTGGCAGGATTCACCGCCGTCGAGCTCGGCGCCCACGCGATCTCGGCGGCCATCGCGGCCAGCGGAATCGCCGCCGCCGACGTCGACGCCGTCATCATGGGTCAGGTCCTGCAGGCCGGCGCCGGCCAGAACCCCGCCCGGCAGAGCGCCATCGCGGCCGGCGTCGGCTGGAACATCCCCGCCGTCACCATCAACAAGGTTTGCCTCTCGGGGCTCACGGCAGTGATCGACGCCGCCCGCCTGATCCGCAGCGGCGACGCAACCGTGGTGGTCGCCGGCGGCCAGGAATCCATGAGCCGGGCCCCGCACCTGCTGCCCGGTTCCCGCCAGGGCTGGACCTATGGGGCCATCCAGGCCCTGGACGTCGCCGCCCACGACGGACTCACCGACGCCTTCGACGGTCAGTCGATGGGCCTGTCGACTGAAACCCGGAACGTCACCCTCGGCATCGACCGCAAGTCCCAGGACGAAGTGGCGGCTGCCTCGCACCGGCGTGCCGGCGTCGCGGTCAAGGAGGGCGTGTTCGAAGGCGAGATAGCCCCCCTCAGCGTGAAGCAGCGCAAGGGCGAACCGGTAGTGGTGACCGAAGACGAGGGCATCCGCCCGGACACGACGCTGGACACCCTGGCGCCGCTCCGGCCCGCGTTCGCCAGCGACGGCACCATCACCGCGGGCAACTCCTCTCCCCTGTCCGATGGCGCCTCCGCACTCGTGCTGTGCAGCCGCGCGTACGCCGAGGAGAAGGGCCTGGAGTACCTCGCAGTCGTCGGCAAGCCCGGCCAGGTGGCCGGCCCCGACAACTCGCTGCACTCGCAGCCGTCCAATGCCATCAAGCGGGCACTCGCGAATGCGGGCTGGACGGTTGAAGACCTGGACTTCATCGAGATCAACGAAGCGTTCGGCTCGGTGGCCGTGCAGTCCCTCAAGGAACTCTCCTACCCGCTGGAAAAGTGCAACATCCACGGCGGCGCGATCGCGCTGGGCCACCCGATCGGGGCGTCCGGCGCCCGGCTTGCACTGCACGCGGCCCACGAGCTCAAGCGGCGCGGATCGGGCAAAGCCGCGGTGTCCCTCTGCGGCGGCGGCGGACAGGGCGAAGCGCTCCTGCTCTACCGCGACTGATGTACCGCGACTGATGTAGCACGGCTGGCACGAGCCCCTGCCGCAGGACGGCAGGCTGACAGCGGCCGACGCAACAGGAATCCAGGCGGGCCCCGGAGGTCCGCGGAAGGAAGGACACGTGAACGGTACCGACCGGTTCCTCGCCGATGCCCAGGCCCGCGGGCTGGAGGTCCAGCTTGTGGAACGCCAGGCCGCCCGAAGCCTCGAGGAGGCCGCCGGGATCCTGGGGATCACGCCTGGGGACATCGTGAAGTCGCTGGTGGTCAAGCACCGGGACGGGAGCTTCCTTTTCGCCCTGATTCCCGGGGACCGGCAGATCTCGTGGCCGAAGCTGCGGGCATTGTTGGGCGTCAACAAGCTCTCCCTGCCGCATGCCGACGTCGCGCTGGAAGCCACCGGTTACGAACGCGGGACCATCACGCCCCTCGGCAGCACCACCCCATGGCCGGTCTACGCGGACGCCAGCATTGCCGGCAGGCGGATCTCAATGGGCGCCGGCGCCCACGGCTTCAGCGCGTTCGTCGACGCCGACGCCCTGACGGCCGCGCTGGATGCGGTGGTGGCGGATATCAGCGAACCGGCTTGTTAACGCAGGAAGCCCCGCCCGGCGAACCGGACGGGGCTTCCAAATGCAAGGCGGGTTACTTGAGGGTAACGGTTGCGCCTGCTTCTTCGAGCTGAGCCTTGGCCTTCTCGGCAGCTTCCTTGTTGGCGCCTTCGAGAACAGCCTTCGGAGCACCGTCAACCAGGTCCTTGGCTTCCTTGAGGCCGAGGGAGGTGATGGCGCGGACTTCCTTGATCACTGCGATCTTCTTGTCGCCAGCGGATTCGAGGATGACGTCGAATTCGCTCTTCTCTTCAGCTTCCTCAGCGCCTGCGCCGCCACCGGCCGGGCCGGCAACTGCAACAGCAGCAGCGGTAACTTCGAAGGTCTCTTCGAAGAGCTTGACGAACTCGGAGAGCTCGATGATGGTCAGTTCCTTGAAAGCTTCGATGAGCTCTTCGTTGCTGAGCTTCGCCATGGTTGGCGTCCTTCCTTTAGGTGGTGCCTGCGCGGGCCATGCCCGCCGCCGCACCGGAGTTTTGATTGGGGGGAGAACTTAGTTCTCTTCGCTTGCAGCTTCGGCGGCTTCGGCCGGAGCAGCAGCTTCTTCAGCAGCCGGAGCTTCTTCAGCGGCCGGTGCCGGAGCGCCGCCCTCTTCTTCAAGCTTGATGCGCAGAGCGTCGATGATGCGTGCAGCAGCGGCAGCAGGAGCCTTGAGGACACCGGCAACCTTGGCGAGCTGCAGCTCACGGGACTCGAGTGCAGCCAGGGCGGCAACTTCGCTTGCGTTCAGAGCCTTGCCCTCGAAGTAGCCGGTCTTGATGATCAGCTGCTTGTTGGCCTTGGCAAAGTCCGTCAGGCTCTTGGCGGCGGCAACCGCGTCACCCTTGATGAACGCAATTGCGGTGGGGCCTGCAAGCTGGCCGTCGAATGCTTCGACACCGGCTTCCTTGGCTGCAATGGCGGTCAGGGTGTTCTTGACGACCGAGAACTTGGTGTCCTGGCCGAGAGAAACACGCAGCTGCTTGAGCTGTGCAACAGAGAGCCCGCGGTATTCGGTCAGGACAGCGGCGGTCGATTCCTTGAAATCGTTGGTGATCTCAGCTACTGCGGAGATCTTGTTGGGCGTTGCCATAACCCTCCTTCCGGGGAATAATGCCGGTCTTCCGGGTCCCCGCTCAAGAAGAGCTGCAACGAAAAACGCCCCGCGCAGATGCACGGGGCTTGGCTCGACGCGGTCCATGACCACGGAGACTTGCTTCGTTCACCTGCGCCGGCCGCCCTTGTCAGGGTCCTTCGTCCGGGAATCCGCGGATCCTTCCGGGCGCAGCTGCACTGTTGAGCTTTGCTTGGAAAGTGGATTCCCATCAACCGACGGTCTTTGGTAGTTCAAGGTTACGGGACGGTGCCGCCCTATTCCAAATCGGCCGGCTCAAGAGCCCGGCTCATTCCGAAGATGTTGTGCCTGCCCGGGCGGGAAGTTCCTTCTGCCAGAGGCCCGTCACACCCGCCGTCGTGAACCCGAGCTGTTTGTTGACCGTGAGCAGGTAGCGGTTCTCCGGCGCGTTCCAGGTGTAGATCACGCGGGCATCGGGGAACTGCTCACTCAGGCGCTGCATGTTGGCGACCTTGATGAGCAGGCCGAGCTTGTTCCCGCGGTGTTCCTGCAGCACCGTGGTGTCGTCCTGGAACACCACGTCCTGGCGCTGGGCGAGGACCCCGATGGTGGTCAGGCCGACGATGCGGCCGCTGGCGACATGCTCGACGGCGGTGACAACAGTCCGGCGGCCCTGCGCGATGGCGGCGTCCTCCGCCTCCCGCAACATCCCGCCGTCGAACACCAGTTGTTCTTCCACCGCCCCTGCCGCGCCGTCGTCGATCCCTTCACCGGCGGCGTTTTCCAGGGCGGCGACGGCGTCAAGCCACTCGTCGGGGCAACGGTCCGTCCAGTGGTGAATGCGGTACCTGCCGCCGTTCGCGGCATCCGCCTCCGCTTCGAGTTCGGACACGAGCTTCGAGTCGAGGGGAAGCGTGCAGGAGCTGAACTGCTCGATGTGCTGCAGGGTATAGCCGGCCCGCTGGGCAAAGTCGACTTCACGACTGGCCAGGGGAACAGAGCCGAGGCCGCTGCCCGGAACCAGCTGTTCTCCGGCGTCGCCTTGCAGGGACGCCGCGGGGTGGTTGGTGTCCACCATCGCCATGGTGCGGCCTTCGGCGCGGGCAAGCTGCTCTGCGGCTTCGAGGAGACGGCGGCCGGCACCGCGCCGTTGGAATTCCGGGAGGATGTCGAGCGTGAATTCGGCCAGGTCGAGATTGTCCGCCAGGGGCAGCGCGATGTCCACGGTGCCGATGATCCGGCCCGCAATCCTCGCCACCAGGATGACCTGGCGCTCGTACGGGTCCCCCAGCTCAAGGAGCTTTTCCAGCGGGGTGTAGGCAAGGTCGTCGGTGCCCCACAGCTGCATGCGGACCTTCCTGCTCACCTCGACAGCTTCGAGGAAGTCCTTGGCGTCGGCCGCTTCCAGCGAATCCGGAATCCACAGCTGTCCGATCTCCACGTTGTCCGTCATCCAGTCCTCTTCTGCCATTCGCCGTAGGTACCCGAGGGTGCGAAGCCGAGCGCCACGTTGATTGCCAACATGTAGCGGTTCTCCTCCGCGTTCATGGTGGTCACTCGTTCAACGCGGGGATATTCCAGTTTCAAGCGTCGCAGGTTGGCGATCTTCAACCTCATGCCGAGCCGGTGGCCGCGGTGCCCTGCTGCCACAAGCGTATCGTCCTGCTCGCCCAGCCACGGCTTCAAACGGTCCACATAAAGCGCCGTGTACCCGCCGAGCACCCCGCTGGCCCGGTGCCGGGCAGCAGCCACAAGGCAGTCCTGGCCTTCTTCCGCCGTCTCCTGCTCCAAGGTACGCACGCGCGCCCGGTCCCACGCCTCGGCTTCGTAGTCCAAGCCGCCCACGGGAGCGTCCGTGCTCATCCGGCCCATCAGGACGGCGAGCTCGTCCACCAGGGCCTCGGGACAACTGTTCGTCCAGCTGAGCAACTCGTACTCGGAGGATGCCGCTTCGGCCTCGGCCATGAGCCCCGACCAGTCGGGGGAGCCGTCAAGCCGCAGGGTGCTGTAGCGCGTTGCCTGGGCCAGCGAGTAGCCATGACGAAGGGCGAATGCCGTGCCGGGCGCGTTCCTGGGCACCGATCCCGTGCCCACCGGCGACGGCAGGACCTCCGCCCCGTACTCCGGCCGTGCGGGGTCCCCCGAGCTCGCCATGAGGACCGACCTGCCTTCGTCACGGGCGACGGTTTCGAGTTGTTGGAGCATCATGCTGCCAAGTCCCCTGCGGCGGTAAGGTCCCAAGACGTCGACGCGCAACCACGCACTGCTCAGGTTGTCCTTCAGGGAAAGTTCAACGAATCCCCTCCCGACGACCTTCCCGTCCACACGGAGGTAGAAGTTGCGGAGCTTGCGGTAGTCGTTGTCCGCCCAGCCGGTGAACCGTGCGGGCAGGGATGCCGCAAGGTCCAGGTTGCCCCAGTGTTCCAGCAGGATCCCGTCGAGGGCTTCGCAGTATTCGCGGAACTCCGCAGCTTCCGGGCCCTGGAGGCTGGGCGGCAGATGGAGTTCATGGATGGTGGCTTCCACAGCTTCGACCATGGCCCCAGCCTAAACCCGCGCAGGGTCCCCGGCCGAGGATGCAAGAAAGCCGCCCGGCACAGGCCGGGCGGCTTTCTTGAAGTGGAACTGGTGAAGCTTAGGCTTCGGTCAGGACCTTGGTGACGTTCGGGTCCACGGAGATGCCCGGGCCGAACGTGGTGGTGACGGTGGCCTTCTGGATGTAGCGGCCCTTGGAAGCGGACGGCTTCAGGCGGAGGACCTCTTCGAGGGCTGCGGCGTAGTTCTCGGCCAGCTTGACGGCGTCGAAGGATGCCTTGCCGATGATGAAGTGCAGGTTCGAGTGCTTGTCGACGCGGAAGTCGATCTTGCCGCCCTTGATGTCGTTGACAGCCTTGGCGACGTCCGGGGTAACCGTGCCGGTCTTCGGGTTCGGCATGAGGTTGCGGGGGCCGAGGACCTTGCCGAGACGGCCGACCTTGCCCATGAGGTCCGGGGTGGCAACGGCTGCGTCGAAGTCGGTCCAGCCGCCTGCGATCTTTTCGATCAGGTCATCGGAACCAACGAAGTCGGCGCCGGCAGCGATTGCTGCCTCAGCCTTGTCACCGGTTGCGAATACCAGGACACGGGCAGTCTTGCCGGTGCCGTGGGGAAGGTTGACCGTGCCGCGGACCATCTGGTCGGCCTTGCGGGGGTCAACGCCGAGGCGGAAAGCGACCTCAACCGTTGCGTCGAACTTGGACGGGTTGATTTCCTTCGCCAGGCTGATGGCCTCGAACGGGGCGTAGACCTTGCCAGCCTCGATCTTGGCTACGGCTGCCTCATATGCTTTGCTGCGCTTTGCCATGCTGCTTGTTTCTCCTTGTGCAGTTGTGGTCTGCGGACCGCGCTCGGCCCTGCCACGATTGGAAGTCCGGCTGATTAGCTATGCCGGATTGCCAACATTTCAATGATTTTCAATTGCCGGTTTCCCGGCGGTTGAAGGCTTTGCTTAGCCTTCGACAGTGATGCCCATGGAGCGGGCGGTGCCGGCGATGATCTTGGCAGCAGCCGCGATGTCGTTGGCGTTGAGGTCTTCCATCTTGGTGGAAGCGATTTCCTCGACCTGTGCCTGGGTGAGCTTGGCGACCTTCACGGTGTGCGGAGTCGACGAGCCCTTGGCAACGCCTGCAGCCTTCTTGATGAGTTCTGCAGCCGGCGGGGTCTTGGTAACGAAGGTGAAGGAGCGGTCTTCGTAGACCGTGATTTCAACCGGGATGACGTTTCCGCGCTGGGCTTCCGTTGCGGCGTTGTACGCCTTGCAGAATTCCATGATGTTGACACCGTGCTGGCCAAGCGCAGGACCGATCGGCGGGGCCGGGTTGGCGGCACCTGCCTGGATCTGCAGCTTGATGAGGCCGGTGACCTTCTTCTTGGGAGCCAATGTAGGGTCCTTCTCTAAATAGCGTCCTGGGACACAGGAGCGTGCCTCAGGTTGTTGGCCGCCATGGCAAGGCGGCCGGCCGCCCCGCCACCGCTAAGCAGGCGGAAGCAGGGCGAAATCTTTTGGTCTATCAGATCTTGGTGACCTGGTTGAACGCCAGCGTGACCGGGGTTTCGCGCTCGAAGATCGAAACCAGCACCACAAGGGTCTGGGATTCGGGCTTGATCTCGGAGATCGTGGCCGGGAGGGTCTCGAAGGGACCCTCCTTGACGATGACCGATTCGCCGACCTCGAAGTCCACGGCAACCGGAGTGGCGCTCTGCTTGACCGGCTTGCCCTTCTCGGCCTGCTCTTCTTCGAAGACCGGGGCGAGCATGGAGAAGACCTCGTCGAGGCGCAGCGGCACGGGGTTGTGGGCGTTGCCCACGAATCCAGTGACACCCGGGGTGTGGCGGACGGCGCCCCAGGAAGCATCCGTCAGGTCCATGCGGACCAGGACGTAGCCGGGTATGCGCACGCGGTTGATGACCTTGCGCTGGGCGTTCTTGATCTCAACGACTTCTTCCATGGGCACCTGGATTTCGAAGATGTAATCTTCCATGTCCAGGGTCTGGATGCGGGTCTCAAGGTTTGCCTTCACACGGTTCTCGTAACCGGCGTAGGAGTGGATGACGTACCAGTCACCCTCCTGGCGGCGCAGCTTGGCCTTGAATTCTTCGGCCGGATCGGCCGGTGCGGCTGCAGCGGCGGCGGCAAGGGCGTCGTCGCCGGACTCTTCTCCGGCGGTTTCAGGCGCAGCAGACTCAGCCTCGGACGTCTCGGGGGCCTCCGCCGCCGCGTCCGTGCTTCCATCCAGCTCAGTCTCGTTTACCTCGAGCTCCTGCTCAGACACTTGGTCTCCTGCTTCCTCATTGCCTAACATGCCTATTTAAATGGCTCAATTCCGCAAACCCTGCAAAATCCCTTGAATTTCCGGGGATTCCGGCACGGTTTGCGGAGTGATCCGTTTAGCGGTCCGTGGCGCCTGATCCGCCGAACACCCAGCTGACTCCGGTACCGAAGGCCAGGTCCAGCAGGGTGACGATGAGCATCATGACGGCCACGAAAACCAGCACCACAAGGGTGTAGTTGATCAGTTCCTTGCGGGTCGGAGCGACCACCTTCTTGAGTTCGCCGATTACCTGGCGGACAAAGAGGGTGATTCGAGCGAAGAAGCCGGCGTCGGCCTTCCTGGCAGGTCGGCCCTTCGAGCTGCTTGCAGCTGTTTCGGTCACCCGGTCCTCACTCATCCATGCAACGTTGTTGACCCGGTTCTGATCAGAACCGTTGCCGCGTCTGTCCCGGACTGAACCCGGAACAGCCTGCGCAGGGCAGACAGGACTCGAACCTGCAACCTGCGGTTTTGGAGACCGCTGCGCTACCAATTGCGCCACTACCCTATGGAACGAATCCATAATATTTCGGCCACACCAGAGGCGCGGACCATTGTGATGTTTTTCAACACCGGTGAACCAGTCTACGCAAGAACTTCGCGATAGTCGAACCGGGACCGTTCCGGTGTGCCCGGGACATCCTGGCCTCCCTGCCGCAGCCGTCACTTTCGCAAACGGGGCCAGCAGGGCGTCCGCAGAACAGCATAGAGTAGAACTCGTCGTTTCCCATCATCCAGCTCACGCTGCCAGCGAAGAACGGTCCCACATGCCTGCCGGAACAGCTCCCGCCCGCGTATCACAGAGAATTTCCGCCATTGCCGAATCCGCCACCCTTGCCGTTGATGCCAAGGCGAAGGCGCTCAAGGCCGCCGGCCGTCCCGTTATCGGCTTCGGCGCAGGGGAACCGGATTTCCCCACCCCGGACTACATCGTCAAGGCCGCCATCGAGGCCGCCGGCGATCCCAAGAACCACCGGTACTCCCCCGCAGCCGGCCTTCCCGAACTGAAGAAGGGCATCGCGGAGAAAACCCTCCGCGATTCCGGCTACAAGGTAGACCCTTCCCAGGTCCTGGTGACCAACGGCGGCAAGCAGGCCGTCTACAACGCCTTCGCCACCCTGCTCGACCCGGGCGACGAGGTCATCATCCCGACCCCCTTCTGGACCACCTACCCTGAGGCCATCCGTCTCGCCGGCGGTGTGCCGGTGGAGGTGTTCGCCGGCCCGGAGCAGGGCTACCTGGTTACCGTCGATCAGCTCGAAGCCGCCCTCACGGAGCGGACGAAGATCCTGCTCTTCGTCTCCCCTTCCAACCCCACCGGCGCCGTCTACAGCCCGGAGCAAGTGGCCGAAATCGGCAAGTGGGCCGCCGCCAAGGGCTTGTGGGTGGTCACCGACGAGATCTACGAACACCTGACCTACGACGGCGTGCCCTTCACATCAATCGCAACCGCCGCTCCCGAGCTCGGCGACAGGGTGGTCATCCTCAACGGTGTCGCCAAGACGTACGCCATGACCGGCTGGCGGGTCGGCTGGATGATCGGCCCGGCCGATGTCATCAAGGCTGCCACCAACCTGCAGTCGCACTCGACGTCGAACGTCTCCAACATCATGCAGATCGCCGCCCTCGCCGCAGTCTCCGGCCCGCTCACCGCCGTCGACGAAATGAAGGTTGCCTTCGACCGCCGCCGCAAGGCGATCGTGGCGGGCCTGAACGCCATCGAGGGCGTTGAATGCCCGACGCCGACCGGCGCGTTCTACGTCTACGCCGACGTCCGGGCCCTGCTCGGCAAGGAATTCCCGACGGCGAACGGCCCGGTCCGCCCGTCGACCTCCGCCGAGCTGGCCTCCCTGATCCTGGACGAGGTAGAGGTGGCGATCGTTCCGGGTGAGGCCTTCGGCCCGTCCGGGTACGTGCGCCTCTCCTACGCACTGGGCGACGAGGACCTCGCCGAAGGCGTGCGCCGCCTCCAGGACTTCCTCGGCAAAGCCAAGTAGCACCACGTGAAGAATGCCCCCTCACCGGAGGGGGCATTCTTCGTCTCGGGGCCGGTTCGCGGTTCACAGCAAGCGGCGTTCGGCCGCCCATTTGGTCAGTTCGTGCCGGCTGGAGAGCTGAAGCTTACGCAACACTGCTGACACGTGGGTTTCCACGGTCTTAATGGAAATGAACAGTTCCTTGGCAACTTCCTTGTAGCTGTAGCCGCGTGCAATGAGCCGCATGACTTCGAGTTCGCGGGCGGACAGGCGGTCCAGTTCGTCGTCGGCGATGTCCGACGGTGAGGTACCGAAGGCGTCCAGGACGAAACCCGCCAGCCTCGGCGAAAACACGGCGTCGCCATCGGCAACGCGGATGACGGCGTCGGAAATCCCGGGCCCGGAAATGGTCTTGGTGACGTACCCGCGGGCGCCCGCCCGGATCACGGCCACCACGTCTTCCGCAGCGTCAGAGACGCTCAAGGCGAGGAAGCTGGTGCTTCCCAGCATGTGCGCAGACTTGCTGATCACCTCCCGGCCACCGCCGCCCAGGCCGCCTGGCAGGTGGACGTCCAGCAGGACCACTTCAGGCCGCTGTTCGGCGATGACCCGGAGGGCTTCCTCGACGGAGCCCGCCTCGCCGACAATGTCGATCCGGGAATCGAGGTCGGCCTTCAGGCCGGAGCGGAAAATGGCGTGGTCATCGACCACCACCACGCGGATCCTCCGCTGGTTTCCACCATCGCCCGCGGTGCCTGCAGCATTCATGGTCTTCCCTCTCCGTTGCGTTCGTCCGGGCCGGCCGCCGGAAGGCTGAGGCGCACTTCGGTCCCTGAGGGACCGCTGCTGATCGCAGCCGTGCCGCCGTGCCGTTTCATGCGTCCGATGATCGATTCGCGGACGCCCAGGCGGTCCTTCGGGACCGCCTCGGGGTCGAATCCCGGGCCACGGTCCTTGACGAAGATCTCGCTTCCCGCGTCCGAAGTCTCCAGGTAGACGGACACCGTTCCGCCCCCGTGCCGGGCGGCGTTGAGCATGGCCTCCCGGGCGGCTTGGACCAGCGCCTCGTGCCGTTCGCCCATGACTGTGTCCCCGACGCTGACGACGTCGACCATGTGCCCGTGGGTGTCTTCCACTTCGGCGGCAACCGCCTTGATGCGGTCGGCAAGCTGTCCCGAACCGGCAGCCTGGTCCCGGTACAGCCAACCCCGGAGTTCACGCTCCTGGGCGCGGGCCAGGCGGACCACATCCTGTTCCGAGCTTGCGCGGCGCTGGATCAGGGCCAGTGTCTGCAGGACCGAGTCGTGCAGATGGGCGGCGATCTCCGCCCGTTCGGTTTCCCTGACGCGGCCCGCGCGTTCCGTTTCCAGATCCCTCCAGAACTTCAGTCCCCACGGCAGCAGGACCAGGACCACACCGCCGAGCACCGCCACCGAGGCCAGCAGGGCCAACCAGGTCTGTTCCCAGGAACCCGACCCCGAGACCATGACCAGCACCCCGGCCACCACCAGGGCCAGGCCCGCAGCGAGGCGGACCCAGCCGCCCGCCTGGTCGGCCTTCGTCTTGTCGACCAGTCCGGCCCTGCGGGTCTCGTCCAGCTGCATCCAGGCGATGGCGGCACCGCCGAGAATGGCGGCTGCCGGAATCAAGGTGCCCAAGGGCAGGTCCACGCCAAGCTGGCGCGCGATGAGGATTCCCGCCACGAAAATCAGGCCGGCCCCGAGCAGCAGTTCCTTGCCGTACTGGAACCGGCGACCGCTGAACCAAGGCACGGCGGGCCTCGCGGACGGCGATCCTCCGGCAGACAGCGGCGCGTTTGGCGCCGGAAGTGACGCGCTCACCGCAGGGCCGATGGACGACGCCAGCCGGCGGGCCCCTTCGTCCGCGGTCGGGACCAGGACCCAGAGCCATGCATAGAACATGAGGCCTGCGCCGCCGGCGAAGCTTGCCAGGACCATGCCGATCCGCAGGTACTTCACCGGCCACCCGAGGTGCGCGGCAAGGCCACTGCACACGCCGGCAATCATGCGGTCACCGCTTCGGAACAGCGGCGGGCGTTGGGCAGGGCTTGTCATGCCTCCATCCAAGCACGGATCAGGGGTCCGGGAACCCCGGAACCGGGGTATCCCAGGGCGCCCTCAGGGACGGTTCAGGGTATCCCCCAGTAGAGGACACTCCCGCCCTGGCGGCAGGATCAAGGTATGAACCAGAACAGCACACCCGGAACCTCCGGGCAGGGCGAAGAGGCCGGCCACAGCGGTGAACCCGGCCCCCGGCCCACACAAAACTTCTTCGACTGGATCCGCAGCCAGGGAATCTCCCGGGGGCGGGACAGGTGGATCGGCGGCGTTGCCAGCGGCATCGCCCACCGCTTCGGTATCGACCCGCTGATTGTCCGCGGCATCTTCGTGGTCCTCGCCATCTTCGCCGGCATCGGCGTCCTGCTCTATGGCGTGGCCTGGGCCCTGCTGCCGGAACCGGACGGGCGCATCCATGCACAGGAGGCGGGTGCCGGGCGCTGGACGGCGGGCATGACAGGCGCCTTGATCACCACGATCATCGGCCTTCCCGGCCTCGGCCGGGGCGTCTGGGGCTGGGGCTGGAACGGCCTCCCCGGCCTCTTCTGGACCCTCTTCTGGGTGGGCGTGGTGGCCTTCCTGGCCTACTTCCTGGTCCGGCGGAACAAGAACCGGAACGGGGGATACACCGTGGCAAACCAGTACTACACAGGGCCGGGGCCGGCCGCACCACAGGGCGGAACCTCCACGGGCGCACCAGGCATGCACGGCGGCCCGCAGGCATTCGCCGCCCCCGCACCCGGCGGAAGCCCGGTTCCCCCGGCCGCAAACCTCCCGCTCCCCGGTGAGGCACCGCCGTCGGGCATTCCGTCCGGGCCCGGATACCCGGGCGCCCCGGCCGCGCCGCAGTGGACCGGCGGGCAGCCGCGCGGACCGCGCCGGCAAGGACCCGGCGCCGCAATTGTGGCGGTCTCCGCAGGAGCTGCGCTCCTGGTGGGCGGCACCCTCAAACTGCTCGACGCCGGCGGCACCATCCAGTTGGGTGACGCCGCCAACGCGGTGGTCTGGGCGAGCGGCGCCGCCGTGCTCGGGCTGGGCATCCTGGTTGCCGGACTCCGAGGCCGGACCTCCGGCTTCCTGGGCTTCCTGGCAGTGGTGGCACTGGTGATCGGCGGGATCTTCAACGTGATTCCCCGCGGCGACCACTTCGCCCTGCAGAATGCCCAATGGGCTCCGCTGACCATATCGGACGCCCACAACGGCTACGACATCACCGGTGCGAACGGGACGGTGGACCTCACTCAGGTGAAACTGGATGAGCCTTTGGAATCCGGCCTGGTGGTGCCGCTCAAGATCACCGCGAGCAACGTCAAGGTACTCATTCCCGACACGGTACCCGTGGAGATCAAGGCAAACATGACCTTCGGAAACCTCACGGGAGCCGGCGGCAACACGGGTCAGTCCGAAGCGCAGCATTTCTTCAACACCGGCAAGCCGGGGGCGAGCATGGTCATCCAGCTGGACGGCACCTTCAGCAACGTCACCATCCAGGAAGGAAACTGACATGGCAACGCAAGAACCTGGGCCGCTCTACGGAAGCAACGGGAACGGCGCCGGACTAGAACCCGGACCACGGGTCGGCACGGTGGTGTGGGGCCTGGTCATCGTGGCCCTCGCGGCGCTGATCATCGTCTCCAAGCTGGGCCTCATCGCCCTCAACGGGGACTACGTCCTGATCGGGCTCATGATCGGGGCCGGAGCGGCGCTGATCATCGGCGGTCTCGTCTCGGCACGTTCGCGGAGCTCCAGATCAAAGGAAGGCGAAGGGGACTCCGGGAACGGAACCATCCACGGCTGACCACCTCCCGGACCCAACCCGGCCCAGCGGGCGCCCACCCCGGCGCCCGTTGGGGCGTGACAAAACACCTCCGACAAGGAAGGCTCGAACCATGACCAAATTCTTCAGCATCATCCGCAGCCTCGGACTGAAGCGCGGTCCACAGCGCTGGCTCGGCGGCGTCTGCGGCGGCATCGCGGCAAAGCTGAACGTCGACGTCGCGTACGTCCGGGTGGCATTCCTGCTCTTCTGCCTCCTGCCCGGACCCGCATTCGTGGTGTATGTGGTGGCGTGGCTGCTGCTCCCGGCACAGGACGGAAGCATCGCGCTGGAATCGTTCCTCCAGGAACGCGGCCGCAACCGTTCCTGACGTCAAATATTGCGGGATTGTTTCCGAAGGCTCATCCCGGCCAGCGGTCGCGGTTTGTGTCCTACCCCACATTGCCGCCTACAATCTAGGGGAGCTCAGCGTGGCGCTCGGCACGTGTACCTCCTAGCCAGGATTTGAGCGCTCATGAAAATTGGAATCCTCACCAGCGGCGGCGATTGCCCCGGACTCAACGCCGTCATCCGCGGTGCAGTCCTGAAGGGCATCGCCATCCACGGCCACGAGTTCGTCGGTTTCCGCGACGGCTGGCGTGGCGTGGTCGAGGGCGACATCATCGACATCCCCCGCACCATGGTCCGCGGCATCGCGAAGCAGGGCGGCACCATCCTGGGCACCTCCCGCACCAACCCCTTCGAGAACGGCGGCGGCCCCGAAGTCATCAAGGGCCACATGGACCGGCTCGGCATCGACGCCATGATCGCGATCGGCGGCGAAGGAACCCTGGCCGCAGCCAAACGGCTCACCGACGCCGGGCTGAAGATCGTGGGCGTGCCCAAGACGGTGGACAACGACCTCGACGCCACGGATTACACCTTCGGTTTCGACACCGCCGTGCAGATCGCCACCGAAGCGATCGACCGGCTGCGCACCACCGGCGAATCCCACCACCGCTGCATGATTGCCGAGGTCATGGGCCGGCACGTCGGCTGGATCGCGCTGCACGCAGGCATGGCCTCCGGCGCCCACGCCATCTTGATCCCCGAGCAGAAAATCTCCATCGACCAGATCACCGAATGGGTCAAGGAAGCCCACGACCGCGGCCGCGCCCCGCTCGTAGTGGTGGCCGAAGGCTTCGTGCCCGACCATATGGAAGCCCCGCACTCCGAACGCGGCCTGGACACCTTCGGCCGGCCGCGGCTGGGCGGCATCGCGGACCAGCTGGCCCCGGAGATCGAGGCCCGCACGGGCATCGAAACCCGTGCGACCATCCTGGGCCACATCCAGCGCGGCGGCGTGCCTTCGGCGTTCGACAGGGTGCTAGCTACCCGTTTGGGTATGGCGGCGATCGACTCGGTGGTGGAAGGCCGCTGGGGCACCATGGTCTCCCTCAACGGCACCGACATCGTGCACGTCGGCTTCGAGGCCGCCCTGGGCAGGCTCAAGACCGTCCCCCAGCACCGCTACGACGAAGCAGCCGTGCTGTTCGGCTAGGCGAAGAACGCCCCCGGGCCCGCACCTTCCGGTGCGGGCCCGTCGTGTTTCCGGACCGCCTCCGGGACGGTTCCCTCTTTGCCTACACTCGATGCATGGGATTTGCTGAAGGATCTGCCGACATCGTCCTGCTGGCCTGGGCGCGGCATCTTGGATTCGACGACGCCGCTTTCGCCCACGTGCGCTTCTCCAGCACGAGTGCCGGCCGGGAACGGCTGGTCCGGGAAGACAACGGCTCGGATTCCATCACCTTCGTCCGCCTTTTCGGGCACTCGGCCTTCGTAGGCCCAGCCTGGGCCACCGCGGCGGCCGGTGAATACAGTGACGAGGAACTCAGCGAACACGCCACCCTGATGCGCATGAGCCGCGGACACGGCGGCCACGGTCTGGGCACCTCGGCCCTGCTTTTCGCCGACGACCTGCCCCTCGCCCAGCCCCGCGGCGAAGTCACTGTCTCCCGCGGGCACCCGGAGGCCATTGAGCTGGAGGGCATGTGTCCGCCGGACGACGCCAACGAGGCCCGCCTCGGCTCCATGGGCCATTGCTTTACGGTGATGGACGGCCCGGGGAAGGAGGGCAGCCCCGTGGCTTGTGGCGCCTACGCCGAGTGGGAGGGCATCCTCGCGGACATGGGCGTCCTGGTCCGGCCGGAACTGCGCCGCCAGGGCCTGGGCACGCTCGCCGCCTCGATCGCGTCCCATGAAGCCCTGGCCTCCGGCTTGACCCTGCAGTGGCGCGCGGCCTTGGACAACCGCGGCGCGCTGGGCCTGGCCAGGAGTCTTGGATTCGCCGACGGCGGCACGGTCACTTCCGTGCTGTTGCGCTAGTCCCCGACGCTCCGCTCGGACAGCGAAGCCTCGCCTCGTGGGCCCACCGAGGCGCCGGCCCGGGCAGCCGGGGCTCCCCAGTCCTGGACCGCCTTCGGCTTGCCAAACAGCAGGGCCGCCACAGCGCCCAGCAGGATCGCGATGGCCGGAAGCAGCACAGACTGGGACATCGCCGTCGAGAATCCCGCGTGCAGGAATTCCGGCAGCTGCCCACCCACCGGGCCCTCCCCTGCCGGCGCGCCGCCGGGAACGGCTGGCAGCTCGGCCGCAAGCCGGGCCTGGATCAGCGAGGCGATCGCGGCCGAGCCCAGCACGGCGCCGATCTGGCGGGTGGTATTGAAGACGCCCGATCCGGCACCGGCCTGGCGCGGCGGCAGGTTGCGCGTGGTGGCGTTGGAAACGGGACCCCAGATGAAGCCGTTGGCCACGCCTTGCAGGGCACTGGGAAGGAGGAACATCCAGATGGGCGTTTCGGGCTTAAGCAGCGCACCGGTCCAGAAGAGCGCCCCGGAGAGGCAGGCCAGGCCGAACGCGGCGAACCAGCGGGGGTTGATCCGGTCGATGAGTTTGCCCACGAAGGGCGCCAAGGCGCCGGAGAGCACCGCCATGGGAATCATCAGCAGTGCCGATTGGGTGGGTGTCAGGCCGCGGACCACCTGGTAGTAGAAGATGGTGGGCAGCGGGAACGCGGTGATGGTGAAGCCCACGGCCATGATGGTGGTGTTGCCCAACGAGAAGTTGCGCTCCTTGAACAGTCCCAGCGGCAGCAGCGGCTCCCCGCCGCGCTGCTCCAGGATCCATTGCCACGCCACGAAGATCGCCAGGACCGTGATGCCGGCGATGATCAAGCCCCAGACGGTGACCGGCCCGAGGACTGTTCCCCAGTGGTACGTCTGGCCCTCCTGGATGCCGAAGACGAGCAGGAACATCCCGACGGCGGAGAGCAGGACGCCCGGGATGTCGAAGCGGTGGCTGTGCGTGCCGAGCACCGGCACGAAGCGGGTGACTGCAAGGAATCCGATCAGGCCGATCGGCACGTTGACGAAGAAAATCCACTCCCAGCCCAGGCCGTCCACGAGCACGCCGCCCAGGATCGGGCCGACCAGGATGGCCATGCCGGCGGTGGCACCCCAGAGGCCCATTGCCGCGCCGCGGCGGTCCGGCGGGAAGATCCGGGTGATGACGGCCATGGTCTGCGGGGTCATCATGGCCGCGCCGAACCCTTGGACGGCGCGGGCGGCAATCAGCATGCCGACGTCGCCGGCCAGTCCGCACCAGAGCGAGGCGAGCGTGAAGACCACCAGGCCCGACAGGTACAGGTTCTTGGGGCCGAAACGGTCACCGAGCCGCCCGGTGATGAGCAGGGGCACGGCGTAGGCCAGGAGGTAGGCGCTCGTCACCCAGATGACGGCGTTGATGTCTGCGTTGAGTCCCTCCATGATCCGCGGGTTCGCCACGGAAACGATGGTTGAGTCGATCAGGATCATGAAGAAACCGATGACGAGGGACCATAGAGCGGGCCAGGGTTTGGCTACTTGTTCCATGGGGTTCCTTAGATTGTGCGTGCGGGGGTTGCCAGGGCAGTTCCCCGCTGCGGAGTCCGGCCTGGAAGCTGCGGATCCAGTCGACTTCGCACCGCAGCATGGTGTGCGGGAAACCGGGTATTCGTTGACGGCGTCGGAGAGCATGGCCGCCAGCCGCTGCGCCAGGGCGGTCTTTCCGTCGTCGGTGATCCGGCAGGTGGTGCGTTCGGGGCGCCGGCCGCGCCGTAGGGGCGTCAGCCCAAGAGCTGCAGGATGTCCGCACGCGCGAACATCCGGGCGGCTTCCCGGGCGGTCGGGGACCCGGCGTCGGGATCCGCCCCGGCATCGAGCAGTACCCGGGCGACCTCCGTGTAGCCCTTGAACACCGCACCGGCGAGCGGCGTCTGGCCGCGGCTGTTGGGAGCGGAGGCGTCCGCCCCGTGGTGCAGCAGGAGCTGGACGGTCTCCGGATGGCCGTGGTACGCGGCGAGCATCAGCAGCGAATCACCGGCGGGGTTGCAGAGACCGGCCGGCGCTCCGGCGTCGAGGTAGCTGCGCAACACGGGGTTGTCGCCTTCGCGGGCGGCATCGAACAAAGCCTGCGCCATGGCAGCGTCCTCGTCCTCCGCGCTTTGGTATTCGGGGGTTTCGCTCATCGGTGTGGTCCCTTCAGGAATCCGCTCTGGCGCCCCACCACCTGGCCGGCATCGGGCGCGACAATCACCTCTTGGGCGGCGGCGTAGCGCTCGTCGCCGTCCTGCACGGCCAACACCTCGGCCGGGTCCACCGACCGTTTAATGAGTGCCAGCCCCACCGCGCCCATCTCATAATGCTGGGCCACGGAAGTGAGGGTGCCCACCTTGCGGTCGCCGGCGAGCACGTCGCTTCCGGCCACCGGCAGGGTGTGCAGGGAACCGTCCAACTGCAGGAAGACCAGCCGGCGCGGCGGGTGGCCCAGGTTGTGCACCCGGGCGATGGTTTCCTGGCCCTTGTAGCAGCCCTTGGCCAGGTGCACCGAGGTGCGCAGCAGGTCCAGTTCGTGCGGGATGACGCGGTCGTCGGTCTCCGCGCCGAGCCGCGGACGCCAGGCCGCGATCCGCAAGGCCTCCGAGGCCAGGGTGCCGGCCAGGGCCAGGCCGTCCACGGCGCTTTTGAGTTCGGCGGCCGGGATCAGGTACTCGAACCACGGCCGTTCCAGTCCGGGATGCCCGTCTTCTGCGACCACGCTGTAGGAGTAGCCGCCCGCGCCGACATGCGGCCAGGGGTCTTCCCAGACGATCCGGTCCCCCCAGGCCTCGATCCGCCGGGTGGAACCCACCGTGGCCCATTCCTCCGAGACATCCGCCACCTCGACGCGCAGCATGAACTTCATCTTGGTCAGCCACTCAGCGAGCGGTCCGGCCTCCGCGGCTTCGACCAGCAGCCAGGCGGTTTCGCCGTCGTCCACGATCCTCGCGTCGAACTCGATCCGGCCCTGCACGGTCAGCAGCAGCAGTTCGCTCGAGACGCGCGGCGGCAGGTTCGTCACCTGCTGGGAGGACAGCGTGTTCAGCCAGCTGAGCCGGTCCGGTCCGGTGACCGTGACGACGCCTCGGTGGGAAAGATCGACGACGGCGGTCCCGGCGGCCAGGGCGCGCTGCTCGCGCAACGGCTCACCGTAGTGGGCGGCCACGCCGGCATCGGCGCCCCCGCCTTCGACGGCGCCAGGGCGCGACAACAGGGGGCTTTTATAAGTCATATCCAGTAGAAGTCCTTTGGGCCTAGCGGTATTCCGGGTTTTCAAAGTCAAAGCGCGTTCCGGCCTTCCATTCTGCCGGGAGGTTGCCGTAGGCCGGAATGCCGCCGGCGTCCTTGAGCAGGCGGGCCAGGTGGAGGAGGTTCCAGGTCATGAACGTCGTGTTCCTGTTGGTGAAGTCGCTTTCCGGGCCGCCGGAGCCTGCGTCCAGGTAGCTCGGCCCCGGACCCACCGGCCCGATCCAGCCGGCGTCGGCCTGCGGCGGAATGGTGAAGCCCACGTGCTGGAGGCTGTACAACACGTTCATGGCGCAGTGCTTGATGCCGTCTTCGTTGCCCGTGATCAGGCACCCGCCGACCTTGGGGTAGTACGCCCATTGGCCTTTGGCGTTGAGTTCCCCGGAATGCGCGTAGAGGCGCTCGATGACCTTCTTGGTCTGGGAGGAGTTGTCGCCCAACCAGATGGGACCGGCGAGCACCACAATGTCCGCTTCCTGGACGGCCGGGTAGAGTTCCGGCCATTCGTCGGTGGCCCAGCCGTGCTCGCGCATGTCCGGGTAGACGCCGGGCGCGATGTCGTGGTCCACCGTGCGGATCACGCGGGTGCTGACGCCTTGTTTTTCCATGATGCGGCGGCTGACCTCGATCAGTCCCGCGGTATGGCTGAGCTGAGGTGACGGTTTCAGGGTGCCGTTGAAGAAGACGGCCTTGAGGCCCGCGTAGCCGCCCGGTTTCGTGTGTTCATCCATCGGATCGCTCCCTTGCCCGTGTGAACTGGACCTGGGCCAGCTTGCACATGGAACCATCGTGCCCGGGAAGGGCCAGCCAAGGGAACGGCTGCCTGGGGAACCCTCTTCAGGAAACCTTTTTCAGGAAACCTTGTTCAGGAACGCCGAGGCGTGGGCTTCGAGGGACTTGCCCGGGGTGGAGACGTCCCAGCGCCAGAGCAGGTTGCCGTCCACCAGGCCGAAAATCCGCGTGGCTGCCGTGTATTCCTTCGAGTGGCTGCCGCGCATCACCATGTCGGTGCTGAGCTGGATCTGCGGTCCCTTGATCTGACCGTAGTAGAGCTCGGTGATACCGCCCGGGTGAGTGATGGTGACCGACAGGTCGAAGCCGCCGTCGGCATTGCGACGGGCTTCGACGTCGTCGGCGTTCTTCAGCACGGGAACCATGTCCGCGGGAATCAGCCCGGGGCCGCCGTCGGCCTCGACCAGTTCGCGCTCAAGCGCCCAGAACCCGGTTTCCACGGTCAACGGCCGCAGCTTGGTGCCTTCCTCGTCGCTGAGCCAGCTTTCGGCGCGGTACTGCAGGTAGGGCAGGCCGTTGTGCGTAAAGGAAACGTGCTGGATGAAGTGTTCGGAATCCTCTTCACCGCTACCCAGCCGTCCGCGGCCTTCCCACTCACCGATGAGCCAGGACAGGGGGACGAGTTCGGGTGTCAGATCCGTGGGAATTTCGATAGGCACGGCAGTTCTACCTCAGCGCGACAGGGAAACGGTTCCTACTTCTGGCCCTTGAACAGGCGGTACACGACGAAGCCCGCAAACCATGCCATGGAGATGCTGGCCAGACCGAGCAGGACGAGGAAGAAGATTTCAAAGGCAAGAACAGACATGCTGCCATCCTAGCGGTTAGTAGATGAGTAGTTTGTCGATGAAGTAGCAAAGTGAACCCACGGCCCACACGGGCGCTACCCCCATGCCCAGGACGGCGGCCAGGTTCAGGCGGCCGGGCCGCAGGGTGACCATGCGGCGGAAGCTCAGGAGCACCGAACCCATCACCACGCCCACCACTGCTGCGGCCGTGACGGAGATGTTGGAAAAGACCAGCCCGGCGAGCGGGGCAACCAGGCCGGCGGCGGCGATGCCCAGCGGGGCAACGATCCGGTCCGGCCAGCGCAGCAGCCCGGTCAGCAGCGCCACGGCTGCGCTGAGTCCGGCCACCAGCACCATCTCCTGCACGCCGTTGAAGCGGACGCCGGCGATCCACCCTGCCCCCAGGCAGCTGAGAACGACGCCGGCGCAGCTTCCCAGGGTCGATTCGAGGCGCTGGGCCTGGCCTGTTCCGCGGACCAGTTGCACGATGAAGACCGCCATGACGCCGGCGGCGATGAACGCGGGGACATAGTCGAGGAATCCGGGCGCCGGGGCGTACGCGGCGGCGACGGCGGAACCCATGCCGCTGAGCGCGATGACCGCTGCGAGGGTCTTCTTCGCGGGGACGGCCAGGAAGTGCGGCCAGCCGATGCCGGTGACGGCGGCCGCCACGATCCCGACGCCGACCATCACCCCGGCGGGGCCGTACGATCCGGCGACGATGACCGCGAGCGTGATGAGGCCGACCACCCCGATGTTCCAAGACTTCACTGCGTTCCTGACTTCATTGCGGCCTGCGTTCGGCGGCGGACCCGGCGTTGAATATCCTTCGCCCATCCTGCCCTATGCGGCAGAAATATGTCGCCGAAGTTGCCTCAGAGGGCCCGGATCCATGTCCTGGATTCGCCCTGCAGGTATACTCAATTGTCAAACAGCGATCGCATTGCCGGGTCCTTGCCCAAGGTCCCCCTCAGGGGTAGCCGGCTTCCACGACGCAGTCAGACGCCGGTGGAAGCCCGGTCCAGACGCCCGATGATGCGCGGCCCGCCCCTTGGAGGAACTATGTCGCACATCCTGCTCCTGACGAACAGCCCCGGCTCGTCCGTGGACATCCTGCCGGCACTGGAACTGTTGAACCACCGTGTGCACATCCTGCCGGCAGAGCCCACGGCGCTGCTCGATACCGACCCCACCGACGTCGTTTTCCTCGACGCCCGCAAGGATCTCGTCGGCGCCCGTTCGCTGACCCAGCTCCTGAAAGCCACCGGCCTCAGCGCCCCCCTGATGCTGATCCTCACAGAGGGCGGCATGGCCGCCGTGTCCTCGGCCTGGTCCGTGGATGACATCGTGCTCGACTCCGCCGGACCCGCGGAAGTCGAAGCCCGGATCCGCCTGGCCATGGCGCGCGCGGTGCCCGAACAAGAGGAAACGCAGAGCGAAATCCGGGCCGCCGGCGTCGTGATCGATGAGGCGAGCTACACGGCGCGCGTGGGCGGGCAGCCGCTGAACCTGACCTTCAAGGAATTCGAACTCCTCAAGTACCTGGCCCAGCACCCGGGGCGGGTCTTCACCCGGCAGCAATTGCTGACCGAGGTCTGGGGCTACGACTACTACGGCGGTACCCGCACAGTGGACGTCCACATCCGGCGGCTGCGGGCCAAGCTCGGCGCCGACCATGAAAACCTCATCAGCACGGTGCGCAACGTCGGCTATCGCCTGACCCTGGTCAGGCTGCCTGACGACGAGCTTTCGGACGCCTGAACCCGCAACGGCCGGCCCTGACCGCAAAGCGGGGGGCCATTGGCAACAACAGGAAAGGCCCGGACTGAGTCCGGGCCTTTCCTGTTGTGGTGGAGGACATACGGGTCGAACGTATCGAGGCCGCCCCACTGGCGGATCCCCCTCGCTATCCCGCTCCGAAGAGCCGGACGAGATATAGACCTTACAGGGACGTCGCAGTTCCGGCAAAACGAACTACACGGATGAATTCCGCGGCGGGACGTATAGCCTTGCTGCATGAGTCTTGCGCATCCGGAAAAATGGCCGGTCCTCGCCGTCGACGGCGCCGTGGACCCGGAACTGCTCAGGGACATCAGGGCCCTGGCCGCAGCCGCCGAAGAGGCGGACGGCAACCCGCCGCTGTCCGAGCAGACCCTCGTGCTGTTGCGGGGCGCCGGTTCTTCGGACCATCCGCTCAGTACCTTCGCCCTTTATGCCCCGGACGAGGACAGCGATCCCTCCAGCGGCGAAGACCTCGCGGGTGTCGCCGTCGTCGTCGGGGACAAGGATGGCACCGGGGTCCTTGAGATGGCGGTGCACCCCAGCTACCGCTGCCAGGGCGTCGCGGGACGCCTGCTCGCCTCCCTCCAGGACACCCGCGGGCTGGACGGCCTGAGTGCCTGGTCGCATGGAGACCATGCCGCGGCCGCGCGGCTCGCCGAACGTTTCTCGTACCATCCCGTCCGGGAACTCTGGCGGATGCGCCTTATGGCCTCGTCCGCGGAAATGCCCGACGCCGGCCTTCCGGACGGTGTGACGATCCGCGCCTTTGTGCCCGGCCGCGACGAGTCGGCCTGGCTGGCGGCCAACAAGGCGGCCTTCGCGCACCACCCCGAACAAGGCGCCATGACCCTTGCCGACCTTGAGGCGCGCATGGCCGAGGACTGGTTCGATCCCGCCGGTTTCCTGCTTGCAGAAAACAGCGAAGGCGAACTGCTCGGCTTCAACTGGACCAAGGTGCACCCCGGGCACGACGGGCACCCGCCGATCGGCGAAGTCTACGTCGTGGGTGTGACCCCCGCGGCGCAGGGCCTGGGACTGGGCAAATCGCTGACGGTGGCCGGGATCCGGCACCTTGAACAGCACGAGCTGCACGCGATCATGTTGTACGTGGATGCAGACAATACGGCCGCCGTGACGCTATACCAGAAACTGGGGTTCGTCCGCTGGGACGCGGATGTCATGTATGGGCCGTTAACAAAGAATTAACGTGCCGCGGACACCCGCTGCAAGCGGCGGTCATGCGGAATTCCGCCTCGCGGAGAAACTTGTAGGGTTGAAGCAAACCCGCTGAAGAACGAAGGAGAATCCGATGAATCCGGAACCGGCAGGAACAGCCAGGACTGAGGTCAAGGGCTCCACTTTGCCTTCCCGTTTCGGCTCCTCCGAGGTACCCGCATCCAGGGCCACCCAGGACCGCATCGACATTCCCGAATTCGCCCCGTCCCTCGAACCGGAGGGCGACATCTCGCCCGACCGCTTCCTGGACCGGGAACTCAGCTGGCTTGCCTTCAACGCGCGCGTCCTGGAGCTCGCCGAGGACCCTGACCTCTTCCTCCTGGAACGCGTCAGCTTCCTTTCGATCTTCGCCTCCAATCTGGATGAGTTCTTCATGGTCCGGGTGGCCGGTCTGAAGCGCCGCATCGCCACCGGACTGGCCGTGCCCTCCCCCGCCGGCCTGAGCCCCATCGAGGTCCTGGAGCAGATCGGCGAGGCCGCGCACAAGCTGCAGGAACGGCACGCACGGGTGTTCGCAGAGCAGATCCGGCCGGCCCTGGCCTATGAGCACATCCACCTCATGCACTGGAACGAGCTCGATGACGAGGCCCGGCACCGCCTGAGCACCATGTTCAGCGAGAAGGTCTTCCCGATCCTCACCCCGCTCGCCGTGGACCCGGCCCACCCGTTCCCCTACATTTCCGGGCTGTCCCTGAACCTGGCAGTGATCGTCCGCAACCCCGTGAGCGACAAGGAACTGTTCGCACGCGTCAAGGTGCCGGACCAGCTCCCCCGGCTCATCTCCATCGACGGCCCGCGCGCCGGCGCCGTCCCGGGCCGCGTGGCCCGGTTCATCGCACTCGAAGAGGTCATCGCCGTCCACCTGGACAAGCTGTTCCCGGGCATGGAAGTGATGGAGCACCACAGCTTCCGCGTCACCCGCAACGAGGACGTCGAGGTCGAAGAGGACGACGCCGAGAACCTCCTGCAGGCCCTCGAGAAGGAACTGCTGCGCCGGCGTTTCGGCCCGCCCGTCCGTCTGGAAGTCACCACGGACATCAACCCCAACATCCGGGCGCTGCTGATCCGTGAACTCGGCATCGAAGAGTCCGAGGTCTATTCGGTTCCGGCTCCGCTGGACCTGCGCGGTCTGTCCGTGATCGCGGGAATCGACCGCGCGGACCTGCACTACCCCAAGCACGTGCCGCACACCTCGCGCTACCTGAACGAGTCCGAAACGTCCAAAGCGGCCAACGTCTTCGCAGCCATGCGCCGACGGGACATCCTGCTGCACCACCCCTACGACTCCTTCTCGACCTCGGTCCAGGCCTTCCTTGAGCAGGCCGCCGCGGACCCGAAGGTCCAGGCCATCAAGCAGACCCTGTACCGCACCTCCGGCGATTCCCCGATCGTGGATGCCCTGATCGACGCCGCCGAGGCCGGAAAGCAGGTGCTGGCCCTGGTCGAGATCAAGGCGCGTTTCGACGAGCAGGCCAACATCTCCTGGGCCCGCAAGCTTGAACAGGCCGGCGTGCACGTGGTGTACGGCATCGTGGGCCTCAAGACGCACTGCAAGCTGTCACTCGTGGTCCGGCAGGAAGTGGACGGGCTGCGCCGCTACTGCCACATCGGCACCGGCAACTACCACCCGCGCACGGCCCGCTACTACGAGGATCTCGGCCTGCTCACCTCCAACGACCAGGTGGGCGAGGACCTCTCCAAGCTCTTCAACCAGCTTTCGGGCTACGCGCCGAAGTCCACCTTCAAGCGGCTCCTGGTGGCCCCACGGTCCGTCCGCTCGGGGCTGATCGACCGGATCGACACCGAGATCAGCAACGCCCGGGCCGGCCGGCCTGCCCGGGTCCAGATCAAGGTCAACTCCATGGTGGACGAAGCCATCATCGACTCCCTCTACAGGGCGTCGCAGGCCGGGGTGAAGGTTGACGTACTCGTTCGCGGTATCTGCTCGCTCCGGCCGGGGGTTCCCGGCCTGAGCGAAAACATCACGGTCCGCTCCGTGCTGGGCCGTTTCCTGGAGCATTCGCGCATCTTCGCCTTCGCCAACGGGAACGATCCGGTGGTTTACATCGGCTCGGCGGATATGATGCACCGCAACTTGGACCGCCGTGTGGAGGCCCTGGTCCAGCTGTCCAGCCGTGAAGACACTCTGGAGGTACTGGACCTGCTGCAGCGCTACCTCGATCCCGGAACCGCGAGCTGGCATCTGGACAACGAGGGCCACTGGACCCGGCACCACCGTGCCGACGACGGAACGCCACTGCTGGACATCCAGTCCTGGCTCCTGGCTTCGCGATCCCGCCAGCGGGCAGTGTCGCGGCGGTAGGCAACGGCAGTGAAGAGCGATACACCGATCGCGGACCAGACCGACCATCCCGGCGAGGAAATCGCAGTCACCGCGGCAGGGGCCATCCCGTGGCGCCTCAACAAGGGCGGCCTTGAAGTGCTGCTGATCCATCGGCCCAAGTACGACGATTGGTCGTGGCCGAAGGGCAAGATCGATGCCGGGGAAACCCTACCCCAGTGCGCGGTCCGCGAGGTCGCGGAGGAGATCGGCGTCCAGGCCACCTTGGGCATCCCCCTGCCGCCGATCCATTATCATGTCAGCGCCGGGCTGAAGGTGGTCCACTACTGGGCCGTCCACCTGAACTCAACGCTGCACAACGGCAACGGGATCAGGCCCGACGGCAAGGAAGTGGACGCCGTCATGTGGACAGGGCCCGAGCGTGCGGCCCAATACCTGAGCAATCCGAGCGACGTCGCGCCGCTCAAGGAACTCGCCAAGGCCCATGCCAATGGCGAACTGGAAACCTGGCCCCTGATCCTGGTCCGGCACGCCAAGGCCAAACCGCGGTCCTCGTGGACCAAGGCTGAAGGCAGCCGCCCCCTCGCGGCCACCGGCCAGCGGCAGGCCCTCGCGGTGCAGCGTCTGCTTGAGGCGTGGAAGCCGATGCGGGTGGTCAGCAGTCCGTGGACCCGTTGCGTCGCCACCATCGCTCCCTATGCCAAGGCCGCCGGTGCGAAGGTGAAGCTGGTGGAAGCCCTGACCGAGCACGCCCACGAGCGCAAGCCGAAGAAGACCGGCGACACCGTCTCCGCGCTGTTCGACAAGCAGCAGGCGGTTGCCGTGTGCACCCACAGGCCGGCGCTGCCGACCATCCTGAAGACGCTGGGCCGCCACATGGGACCAGAACTCGCCGCGCTCCTTCCGGGCGAAGACCCGTACCTCGCCCCGGGCGAAATGATCGTCTGCCATGTGTCGCGGAGCAACGGCGGGCGCGTCGTCGCCGTCGAGCAGTTCAAACCGTTCGACGACTGAACCGGACTTTCACCTGCCCGCCGCATGTGCTTGACTCCTCGCCATTTTGTATCAAACACTTAGTACATTGATACAAAATTGGGGGTTGTCATCATGGAGTTCAATTTGCCGCCACTGGCGTTCCTGGCACCGGCCGGCGGAGCGGCCATCGTCTATCTGTTCCTGCGCTTCGTGGTGTGGGCACCGCGCACAGGGAGCACGGCCACAACTGTCTCCCAGCATGCGCTGTGGGTCGGGATCATAGGCTGGATGGCCAGTTCGCTGCAGGGGGCCATCCATGCAGGCCAAATCGACCCGGCCGCCGGCAATGCCCCGCATGCGCCGGACCAGCTCCTGATGGCTCTCGGCTGGCCCGTCGGGGCCGCTCTGGCGGTGCATGCCATCGGTCAATGGAGCTACCCGGCGCCGAAGCAGTCACGCCGGCACGCCGAGCTGTCCGTCCGAAGGATCCGCGATTTCCTGCCGCGCAGACTCGCCTGGACGACGGCGGCCATCTTCTCAGGAGCGTCCGTGGCGGTCGTGTGGGTTTCGCGAATGCCGGGTTTCGAGCCGGTGCAGGCGGTCACGGCTCCCGACGGCAGCTACAGCCGCACGGGGCGGGACGGCAGGATTTCCGGGGCCGAGCTGGCGGCCTGGCTCGGCGGCGCCCTGAGCCTCCTGGCCCTCGGAACCCTGCTGGTCCTGTGGCTGATCGCCCGGCGCCGCCAGCTTGAAACGCTCGACGCCGACGACAACCGCGCCCTGCGCACACTCGCCATGAACCGGCTGCTGCGGACCGTGGCCACCGTCGCGTCGGGCCTGGCAGCGATTGCCGGCAACTTCGCCTTGCTGCCGCCGCCCGGCGTCATTCCGTCATCGATGTTCAACCTGCCTGCCGCGGCCAACCTCATCGTGCTCCTCATCATGTGGTGGTGGCGGCCAAGGAATCTCCCGTCCCTGATCGCCGTCGACAAACAACGCGAAGCAGCGTTCCATGACAAGGGCGCACATCCCGCCGCCCGGCTCTCGGCGTCGATCGGTGTCTGGCTCGGCATCGTCGCCGCGCTCCCCCTGTTCGCCGGCCTGTTCCTCATTCCGGCCATGTCGGCGGCGGGCAGTTGGAGCTTCGCCGTATGGGTCGCGCTGATCGCTGCCTCTCTGCTGCTCGCCATCGCGGCCGGGGAACTTCTCACCGGCGCGAACTACGGCAACCCCGGCACCGCCGTCGACCGGCCCCGCCAGCCGGTCTCCCGCGGCCTGCTGGACACGACAGTCATCGGAGCCTTGGTCTTGGCTATGGTCCTTGTCTTCGCAACGGCGGGCCAAGTCATGCTGGGCGAGGAACCCGCATGGCCGGTCGTCGCCGCGCTCACGGCAGGCGTCCTGCTCGCCGGAGGCGCGGCCCTGTGGGCGGTGCGCCGCAGGCGCGCCGTCCCGGTATCGGAGGAAACCGCTGGACTGGACGTGGCGCTGCGGGCGATCACCGCTTACCGGATCGTGCGGACACTGGCCGCCTACTCCTTTGTCCAGGCGGGGCTGCTGCTGATGACCCTCAGCCACGTCTTCACACCCCTCTTCCAGGAACCCACGAGCTTTGTCCCGCAGGACCAACCGACCGCCATTGCCGCGGGTTCCCTTGTTGCCACGGTGGGTGCCGCCATCGCCGTGACCCCCGTGCGCCTGCTCCTTGGCGCGCTGCCCCGGCCGGCAGGACCGCGGGTCGGGAGCGCCGCGCCGTGACCGCAATCTCGGTCGAGCTGCGTTCGGCGGTGCCGCCCTACGAACAGATCCGCTCGCAGATCAGCTCTCTGATCGCCATCGGATCCCTCGCCCCGGGCAGCCGACTGCCCACCGTCCGCAGCCTCGCCGCTGATCTCGGCATCGCCGCCGGTACCGTGGCGCGCGCCTACAAGGAGTTGGAAACCGCCGGGCTGATTGAATCGCGACGGCGGAACGGCACGGTGGTCCTCGCTCCGGGCGACGCCCCGCCACCGGAGGTGCTGGCCGCCGTCGAGCACCTGGCGGAAACCGCACGCAAAGCCGGGGTGGATGGCGAGACCGTCCTCCAACTCCTCCGGGGCCGCCTCAAGTAAGCTGGATCCGTGAGCATCCCCACCCCGTACGAAGACCTTCTTCGCGATGTCCTGCATAACGGAACCCATAAGTCAGACCGCACCGGTACCGGCACCCGCAGTGTTTTCGGACGCCAGCTCCGCTTCGACCTGAGCCAGGGTTTCCCGCTCATCACCACCAAGCGGGTGCACTTCAAATCCCTCGCCCTCGAGTTGCTGTGGTTCCTCCGCGGGGAGTCGAACGTGAAGTGGCTCCAGGAACAGGGCGTCAGCATCTGGGACGAATGGGCGGACGCCGAGGGCGAGCTCGGACCCGTGTACGGCGTGCAGTGGCGCAGCTGGCCCACCCCCGACGGCGGGCACGTGGACCAGATCGCCGGGCTCATGAAGGGCCTCGCGGAGAACCCTGATTCCCGCCGGCACCTCGTCTCGGCCTGGAACGTCGCCGAAATCAAGGACATGGCCCTGCCCCCGTGCCACGCTTTCTTCCAGTTCTACGTGGCGGACGGGAAACTGTCCTGCCAGCTCTACCAGCGTTCTGCGGACATGTTCCTGGGTGTGCCGTTCAACATCGCCTCCTACGCGCTGCTCACGATGATGGTGGCGCAGCAGCTGGGCTTGGAGCCCGGCGACTTCGTGTGGACGGGCGGCGACGTGCACATCTACGACAACCACCTGGACCAGGTCACGGAGCAGCTCAGCCGCGAACCGTACGAGTACCCGCAACTGCGCTTCACCCGCACGCCGGACAGCATCTTCGACTACAACCTCGAGGACTTCGAAGTGGTCGGCTACCGGCACCACCCCACCATCAAGGCGCCGGTGGCGGTATGAGCGACCACCCCTCCCACAAAGCGGAATCCCAGGACGGCCGGGAGCTGGCCTCGCAGATCGGGCTGGTATGGGCGCAGACCATCAACGGCGTCATCGGCCGCGGAGGCACCATGCCCTGGCACGTCCCCGAAGACCTGAAGCATTTCAGCGCACTGACCACGGGACATCCGGTCATCATGGGCCGCAAGACCTGGGAATCGTTCCCCGAGAAATACCGGCCGCTGCCCGGCCGGACGAACATCGTGGTGACCCGGCAGGAAGGCTGGGCCGGCACGCCCGAGGCGGAGGGCGCCGTCGTCGTGTCCTCGCTGGATGAAGCCCTGCTGGAGTCCCAGTTCGCGCCCGGAAACGCGCAGGTCTGGATTGTGGGCGGCGGCGAAATCTACCGCCAGTCCATGGACCTGGCCGACCACGCCGTGATCACCATCATCGATTCCGATACGGCCGGGGACACCTATGCCCCCGAGCTCGGCAAACACTGGACGGTCGAGTCCACGGAGCCCGCCGAGGGCTGGCTGGAGTCGAAGAACGGCACCAAATACCGGATCACCACGTGGCGCCGGACGGAAGACTGAGGAATGCTGAAGAAACCAGAAACCCTGTTCGTGCTCGGCTACATGCTGCTGCCTTTGCTTGCCCTGGTGTCCGCCATCGTGGGACTCACCATGATCCTGGGCGGCAACAAGATCCTGGGCATCATCGTGCTGGTGGTGGTCACCCAGGTGTTCACCTTCGGCGCCTTCTTTGCGCTACGGGCACGCAAGGCCGCCCTGCTCGAGGAACCCGACGCCCGGCAGTAGGTCTTTGCGGTCGCCGTAACGTTGTCGGGCCTTCACGGCCGTGACGTAACCGACTGCGCCCCGCTGCGCGCAATGTCTAAACTGGTCCAATGACTACAGCAGCTAATCCGTCCGTCGGACTGGTCGGTTGGCGTGGCATGGTCGGCTCCGTCCTGATGCAGCGCATGCAGGACGAGGGCGACTTCGCCAACATCAACCCGGTGTTCTTCTCCACCTCGAACGCAGGAGGTGCCGCGCCTTCCTTCGCTGAAGGCGCAGGCAAGCTCGAGAACGCGTTCGATATTGAGACGCTGGCGAAGCTGCCCATTATTGTGACCGCCCAGGGCGGCGACTACACCAAGCAGGTCCACGGCGAGCTGCGCAGCCGCGGCTGGGACGGCCTCTGGATCGATGCCGCCTCCACCCTGCGCATGAACGACGACTCGATCATCGTGCTGGACCCGATCAACAGGGACGTCATCGACAAGGGCCTCGCCAACGGCACCAAGGACTTCATTGGCGGCAACTGCACCGTGTCCTGCATGCTGATGGGCCTCGGCGGGCTGTTCAAGAACGGCCTCGTCGAGTGGGGCACCTCCATGACCTACCAGGCAGCCTCGGGCGGCGGCGCACGCCACATGCGCGAGCTCCTGAGCCAGTTCGGCACCCTCAATGCCGAAGTGAGCACGGAACTGGACGACCCGGCGTCGGCCATCCTGGACATCGACCGCAAGGTCCTGGCCCACCAGCGCACCGACATCGACGCCACCCAGTTCGGCGTCCCGCTGGCCGGCTCCCTGATCCCCTGGATCGATGCCGACCTCGGCAACGGACAGTCCAAGGAAGAATGGAAGGCCGGGGTCGAAACCAACAAGATCCTGGGCACCTCAGACGAGAACCACATCATCATGGACGGCCTGTGCGTCCGCATCGGTGCCATGCGTTCCCACTCCCAGGCGCTGACCCTCAAGCTGCGCGAGGACCTGTCCGTCGCGGAGATCGAGAAGCTCCTGGCCGAGGACAACGAGTGGGCCAAGGTGGTTCCGAACTCCAAGGAAGCCTCCATGGCCGACCTCACCCCGGTGGCTGCCTCCGGCACCCTGGACATCCCGGTGGGGCGTATCCGCAAGCTCGAAATGGGCCCGGAGTACATCAGCGCGTTCACCGTCGGCGACCAGCTCCTGTGGGGCGCTGCCGAGCCGCTGCGCCGCATGCTGAACATCGCCACCGGCACGCTCTAGGCAGTACTTTTCAAGCCAGGTCCCCGGTGGATATTTCCGCCGGGGACCTGGCTTTTCGCGGTTTAGAGCCTCAGCCCGCCATGAACTTCAGGTACTTCGCCGCCTGCACCTCGAAGGAACGCGCTGCCGCCGGCGGCAGGCCGGCCGGATCGAACGGTTCGGGCACGACGGCGGCGCTGCGGCCGTTGCCGCTCCTCGCCCAGGTGCCCACCACCGATCCCCCGGAGACGATGATGCGTTTGAACACTCCATTGCCGCCGGGAACAACTTTCTGGGCATGCTCCGGGGCGAGCACCAGGCTGCGGTCCTTGTAGCCGAGCAGGAACTGGTCGAATCCAGGCAAGGCAAGGAGCGTGCGGGCGCCGGGAACACCGTCGTCGAGCAGGGCAGCGGTCTCCGGCGGAATCCAGTAGGACATGCCCTCGAACTCCAGTTCCTCCAGGTGCCCGCTGATCCGGCCAAGCGCGGCTTTCGCCTCGGTCTTGGGGATCTGCGTCCACCAGCAGAAGTCGTCCAGCGTGGCCGGTCCGTGGCTGCGCAAGTACCGGTGCAGCAACTCGGCGATGCCTTCCTCGCGGTCCAGCTCCCGCGATTCCGGAATCCACACCCCAAACGGCATAAACAGTTGCTGGCCTGCTGCTTTGCCGCCAGTGCCCGCCATCGGACCCTGCACCATCCAGCCTCGCAGGCACAGGCTCCACAGCAGGTGGACCCCGCGCTGGGCCTTGGTGATCTGGCCGTTTTCCTCGAAGGCTTCAAAGAGCTGCTCGCGCGTGGCACCCTCCCCTGCGGCCAGCATCTCCCCCGCGATGTCCCGGCAATGGGCGATGTCCTCCGCCGTGATTCCGAGTTCGCGGTGCCGGCCGGCCACGGCCCGGACCATGCGCCCGCCGGTGATCTCCAGCATCCACCGCAGGTCCTGCGCCGGGACCAGGTGCAGCGTGCCGCGGAACGGCCACGAGCGCACTATAGTCCCCGAATTGAGGGCCGCCCGCACATCCGATGCCGTGCTGCCGGGGACGCGTTGCCCCACCGCCCAGAGGGCCGAGGCGAGGTCCTGGGCCTGCATGGCCGTCATGTGGCGTACGCACTCCTCCACCGAGGCGAAACCGGCAGGCTCCCCGGGCGCCCGGCCCAGGAGGCCTTGACCGGCGAGCCTGAGGCGGCCCATCGTTTTGGCGGTGACACGGCTTTTCACGGAGACCATGACCTCATCCTAGGGGCTGTTACCCACCGGGCTTCCAGCCTTCGCACAGCAGCGTTTCCTAGGCTGAAAGCATGTTTTTCGGAGAGAGCGGCACGCTCCTGCGGCCCTTGAGCCGGCGTTTGGCGGCCTTCGCCTGGGCCCTGGCCGGCCTCGGCCTGGCCTGCGGGCTGGCCGTCGCCATCGGCTCGGGCGTGCGGCTCAGCCCTCCCATGCAGGCCCTGCAGCTCGCCGGGCTCGCCGGCACCGCGGCCTCCGCCTTGTTCCTCGTCCTCGCCATCTGCACCCAGCCCGGCAGGGGGCGGCAGGATGGATCCGGCCGGAGCGGCACCGATGAACAGGCGCGCAGCTTCCTGCTGGCCGCCGTCGTCATGCTCGTGGCAGTAGCGGGCTTCGCGGCCGCCGGCTGGGCCTCGCCCACAGGACCGTCGCCGCAAAGCATCGCCTTCAGCCAACTCTTCCTGCTGGGGGCCGTGGATTGCGGCCTGACCTTCCTGCTGCTGAACAAGGTCCGGGCCGTAGAGAAACCCTAGCGTCAGAGTTCCAGGCCGATCAGCAGGGGTTCGGGGTGCAGTTCGATACCGAAGCGTTCGACGACGCCGCGCCGCACCTCGCGCGCTACGGCCGCCATGTCGGCAGCGCTGGCGTTGCCGCGGTTGGTGATGGCCAGGGTGTGCTTGGTCGAAAGGGAGGCCCGGCCGCCCGAGACGCTGCCGGCGTCAAGACCGAAGCCCTTGGCAAAACCGGCGTGCTCGATCAGCCAGGCCGCTGAAAGCTTCACCAGGCCGTCCGCGCCACCCGGGTACTGCGGGGCTCCCTCCGGAAGCGCCGTGGCCTCCGCGGCCGGGACTACCGGGTTCGTGAAGAAGGAGCCGGTGGAGTAGGTGTCACGGTCCGCGGGGTCGAAGACCATTCCCTTGGAGGCGCGCAGGCGCAGGACTTCGCGGCGGACGTCGTTGGCGTAGGCGCGCTTGCCAGGCTCGACACCGAGGGCACGGGCAAGCTCGGCGTAGCGGACGGGGGCGCTCATGCGGCCCAGGGGCAGTTGGAACTCGACCGTGAGCACCACGTAACGCGGCGAGCCTTCAATGGTGGTCCGCTTGAGGATCGAGTCCCGGTAAACGAACTTCAGTTCCGAGTTGCTGAAGGTCTTCACGGCGTTGTTTTCACGGTCCCAGGTGCGCACGGAGGCGATGGTCTGGGAGACGTCGGCGCCGTAGGCACCCACGTTCTGCACCGGCGTCGCGCCCGTTGCCCCGGGGATCCCGGAGAGTGCCTCCACACCGGACCAGGCGTGCAGGACGGCGTGCTCCACGAAGGCATCCCAATTGTGGCCGGCCTGGACCACCACCGACACGCCGCCGCACGTGTCCTCGGAGCTCACAGTGAAGCCTTCTGAGGCGATCTTCAGGACGGTACCGGGGTACCCGGCGTCGGCGACCAGCAGGTTGGAGCCGCCGCCGACAATGAGGAGCTTCTCCCCCGCAGCATCGGCGGAACGGACGGCGTCGATGATTTCCGCCTCGCTGAACGCCTCGACGTAACGGGCGGCAGGTCCGCCCACGGCGGCGGTGGTCAATTCGGAAAGCAGCGTCTGGGTCACCAATCGAGTCTAGCCTGCGGCTGGCGCCTGCCGTTTGCGCAGGACCGGGGCGAGCAGGAAGCTCAACGCCTGGAACAGCAGCACCACGAGCAGGGAATGCAGGATGCCGAAATGCTGGCCGAGGAAGCCCAGCACGGGCGGACCGCAGAGGAAGGCGCCGTACGCGATGGTCGAGGCCACCGAGACCCGGGCCGCCGCGTGGACGGGGTCGTCGGCCGCGGCCGACATGCCCACCGGGAAGCCCAGGGACGTGCCCAGTCCCCACAGTCCAAGGCCCACGAAGGCGATTCCCGGCACGGGCGCGAAGACGAACGTCGCCACCCCCAGGAAGGCCGTGGCCGCGCAGCACCGCATAACGGCGACCCGGCCGAAGCGGTCCAACAGGAAGGTACCGGCGAAACGGCCCACGGTCATGAAAGTCACGAACACGCCGTAGCCCGCGGCACCCGCCGCCTCATTCTGGCCGTGGCCGTCCGCCAAGGCCAGGGCCGCCCAGTCACCCGCCGCGCCTTCCGACAGCGCCAGGCCGAGCACCATCAGCCCGAGCAGCACAGTGCGGCGCTCCCGCCAGGCCATTGCGACCAGGCGCTTGCCGTGGAGGGACGCGGCTTCCGAGGCCAGTGCCGGGTTGATGATCGGCAACGGACCCGTGGTCGGATCCTCGAAAGTGTCCGTCTTCCGGGGGCGCACGGGTTTGCGTTGCAGGGCGGGGCCGCTCCGGCCGGCGCTTTCGCGGTCCGCCCGGAAAGACAGGCTGGCGGTCAGTACCGCGACGATCGCGACGGCGCCCACCAGGCCCAGGTGCCATGCCACGGAGAGCTTCGCGGCCGCAGCCCAGGCCCCCATCGCGGCCCCGGCCACCGTCCCCAGGCTGAAGGAACCGTGGAGCCAAGGCATGACGAACTTGCCCAGCGCCCGTTCCACGGCGGCGCCTTCGACGTTCAGGGCGGTGTTGTAGCAGCCATTCGCCAGGCCCAGCAGTGCGAGGCCGCACGCGGCCACCACGAGGCTGGAAAGCACCGAAGTGCCGAGGCCGAGCAGGAACAAGCCACTGCCGCTCAGCACGGAAGCGATCCGCGCCGCGCGGGCCGAGCCGAGCCGCAGCACCACCAGCCCGGAGACGGACACCGAGGTGAAGGAGGCCGCCGTCAGGCAGAGCAGGATGAGCCCGACGGCGGCCGGAGTGAGTTCCAGTCCGTTCCGCACCGCCGGCAGGCGGGAGACCCAGGACGCGGCGGCAATGCCGCTGGCCCCGTACGCCGCCATGACAGCAAAGCGCCACCGCGCAATGTCTGCCGCGGTGGCGCCTTCGCCTCGTTCAAGGATGATGTTCAAGCGAGCTTCACAACTGCTTGGGACTTCATCAGGACCTTCTGTCCCTCGAAGGTAACGGTGAGGTCGATGCGCGCGGTTCGGGCGTCGGCGTCGAGGGCTCCCACCACGCCGACCACTTCGATCACGGCGCCGGGCTCGGAGGTTCCCGTGGTGTCGGCGACGAGGACGGGCTTGGTGAAGCGGGTCTGGTAGTCGATCACGGCGGCGGGGTCATCGACCCAGTCGCTCACCAACTGCACGGCAGCACCCATGGTGAACATGCCGTGGGCGATCACCCCTGGAAGGTCCACGCCGGTGGCGAAAGCTTCGTTCCAGTGGATCGGGTTGAAGTCACCAGAGGCGCCTGCGTACTTCACCAGGTCCTGGCGGGTGACGTCGATGCTGCGCGCACCGATTTCCTGGCCGACGGCGAGGTCTTCGAATTTCAGGCTCATGGTTACTGTCCCTCTCCGCGGACCAGGATGGACGAAGTGGTGGTGGCCACGGGGTCGCGCTGCAGGTCGTCGCGAAGCGCAAAGATTTCGGCGCGGGTGGTGATCATGGCGCCGCCGCCCATGGCGCGGACGCCGTCCACGTGCAGTTCGGCGCGCAGCTGGTCGCCGGCCACGATGGCGCGGTGGTGGGTGAAACGCTGGTCGGCGTGGACCACGCGGCTGAAGTCGATTCCCGATTCCGGGTCCTCAATGAGCTGGGCGTCGGCCCGCTGCGCCACAATGATCGCGAAGGTGGGGGGCGCCACCAAGTCGGCGTGGCCGAGCGCCCGGGCGGCCTCGACGTCGAAGTGTGCCGGGTGGGTGGCCTTGACCGCGCGGGCGAATTCCCGGATCTTCTCACGGCCAACGTCGTACACCTCAGCGGCAGGGTAGCTGCGGCCCTGCAGGTCGGGGTTAATAGTCATGCCCCAACCCTAGCGGGCAGGCGGGCGGCGTCGGCAGTTGTGAAGACGGATGCAGCCCGTCGAGGCGATATGATGGATCCATCATTCCGTCAATCGAAGGATGGCAAGGAAGCCATGTATTCAGCCGCGCAGGCGCCCCTGTACGAGATCAAGGCCAACCTGTTCAAGGGCCTGGCACACCCCGCACGGATCAGGGTGCTGGAGCTGCTCGCCGCCGCGCCGGGCACCACGGCGCCCGTGAGCTATCTTCTGGCCGAAACCGGGCTTGAAGCCTCGCACCTCTCCCAGCACCTGGCCACCCTCCGCAAACACGGCGTAGTAACCTCCAGCCGGAGCGCCAATGCCGTGAACTACACGCTCGCGCACCCCAAGATCGCCGAACTGCTGGCCATTGCACGGACCTTCCTCCTGGACACCCTTGCCGGTTCCCAGGAACAGCTCCAGCTCGCCGGGCAGCTGCCGTCGGTTCCCGCGTCCGCGGAAGCCGCATCATGAGCCTGCGCAGCCTGTTCCCCGCACGATCCGACTACGCCGGCCTGCGCTCCTCCTGGCGGATGGACCTGCTCTCCGGGATCACGGTGGGAATCGTCGCGCTCCCCCTTGCCTTGGCTTTCGGCGTGAGCTCGGGCGTGGGCGCTGAAGCCGGCCTCATTACGGCCGTGGTGGCAGGGCTTGTGGCCGCAGTGATGGGTGGATCCAACGTGCAGGTTTCCGGTCCCACCGGCGCCATGGTGGTGGTCCTTGCGCCGATAGTGGCCACGCAGGGAGCCGGCGTGGTCGCAGTCGTCTCGATCATGGCGGGAATCCTGGTCTGCCTGCTGGGCATCAGCCGCCTGGGACGGGCCGTCTCGCTCATCCCCTGGCCGGTGGTGGAAGGCTTCACGCTGGGCATTGCCGCGATCATCTTCCTCCAGCAGGTTCCCCTGGCCACGGGCACCTCCGGCACCCCGGGCCACAACACCCTCCTGGCAGCAGTGGAAGCGGCCGCCTCGGCCAAGCCGTCCATCGTTCTCCAGACGCTCACCGTCGTGGCAGTGGTGGCCGCCGTCATGCTCGTAGTGCCCCGCATCCACCGCGCGCTTCCTGCCAGCCTCCTCGCGGTGGTCCTGGCCACCGCCGGTGCGGAACTGCTCCGCCTGGACATCCCGCGCATCGGGGAACTCCCGCATTCGCTGCCGCTTCCCAAGGTGCCCGCCTTCGATCCCGCGGCGCTGGGCAGCCTGCTCATGCCCGCCGTCGCCGTCGCCGCGCTGGCCGCGATCGAATCCCTGCTCTCCGCCCGGGTGGCAACCGGGCTGAGGGGTCCGGACGGCAGGCCCACCGGCCCCTACAACCCGGACCGCGAACTCGCCGGCCAGGGCCTGGCATCGATCGCCGCCGGATTCTTCGGCGGCATGCCGGCCACAGGAGCGATCGCCCGGACGGCCGTAAACGTCAGGTCAGGGGCCCGCACCCGGGCGGCCGCCATCGTCCATGCATTCGTACTGCTGGCGACGATCTACTTCGCCGCCGGTTTCGTCGGCCGCATCCCGCTGGCGGCGCTCGGCGGGATCCTCATGGTCACCGCCACGCGCATGGTGTCGCACCGGACGGTATCCGCGATCCTGGGGTCCACGCGATCAGACGCCGCAGCGTTCGCAGTGACGGCAGTCATCACCGTTGCGTTCGACCTGATCATTGCCATCCAGATCGGCCTGGCCGTCACCGCAGTGCTGACCCTGCGGAAGGTTGCGTCCCTGACCGGGGTGCGGCGCGAAGCGATTCCAGGTGCCGCGCACGACGGCGACGAGCACATCGCCGTGTTCACCCTGGACGGCGCCATGTTCTTCGGAGCGGCCGAACGCGTCCTGCAGGACATCAGCCAGGTGCGGGACATCGAGGTCGCGGTCATCAGGCTGTCGCAGTTGAAGATGCTGGACGCCACCGGGGCGCACGCGCTGGTGGATGTGGTCTCCGCGCTCGAACTGCGTGGCATTACGGTGCTCATCAAAGGGGTGCAGCCTGAACACCTGTCATTGGTGACGAACGTCGGCGTCATCCGCTCCCTGCGGCATCACAAGCATCTGTTCACCGAACTGGAGCCGGCGATCGAGCACGCCCGGAGCCACGTCCGGCGGAACGCCGAAGCGCGGGCCGCTCTGTCCTGAGCCGGCTACTTCCTGAGCGTCTTCCGGATCTGCTGCCCGCGCACCACCAAGCCCACGACATGCAGCACCAGACCCAAGCCGATCACGCCGAGGGAGGCGAAGGCCATGCCCTTGTTCTGCGTGGTGTTTCCGATGATGGTGAGGATGATCCCGACGGCGATCAGGCCCATCGCGCTGAAGACCAGCGTTTTGTAGGTGGTGGAGGCGGTGGCCCAGAATTCGTTCAGCACCCGCCAATTCTACCGACGCACTCGCGGGGCCTGCTCTACGTGCCTTGGCGACGCCGTTGAACGCAGAGCGGGGCCCCAAAACCTAGAACAAGGAATCCTGGAGCGCCGGGACCTCCGTTCGGTAGTCCCCGAACTCGATCCGGCGGCCTTTGAGCGCGCCGAGGCCGGCGACGAAACCGGACTCTTCGCCCGGCAGGGACACCAGCGCGGTGGCGCCGCTCAGCGAGCGGACCGTGAAGCCGTGGTCGCCGCCGTCGAAGGCCTGGGGGTAGGGATGCCGCCTCCGGGAGTCGAAAACTCCGCAGGCTTCATCGGCGAAGGCGGGCCGCTGCCAGTCTTCCTCCACAGTGGAGAAGCCGCCCATGGCAAGCCCGTCCAGAAGCTCGCGCGTGCGGGCGGCCGCCCGTTTGTTGATGGCTGAAAGTTCGACGTCGGCCAACGGCTCGAGCAGGGACGCCGCCTTGGCGGTGGACCTGACGAGCTGGACCGTACCGAGTTCCTGCGTGACGAGGTCTTCGAGGATGCGCACCACGCCGCCGTCCTCTGCATGGGCCACGTACGTGGCCCGCACCGCGCCCTGTTCGGCAAGCCGTTGCCATTTGCGGACGGCGGAGGCCGTGCCCACTTTCGTGGCACCACCGGCGAAGGTGGCCAGGTAGAGCCAGTGCGGCTGCATCAGGTAGGAGCGCAGCCCGGCCGGAACGGGGCCGCCACGGTGGAAATCATGCATCAGCCGGAAGTCGTCGCGGGCGAAGCATGGTCCGCACTGCTTGCCCCGTTCGGCCCGCGCCCCGTCCGGGCAAGGCACGTGGCGTCGTTCCTGCGGTCCGAGGACCTTGCTGTGGCCAAGGCACCAGAGCCCGGGGAGCACACGGAAGCCGAGGCTGCCGCCGGCGGGCAGCGGAACATCGCCCGGCTCCCCGGAAGGTGCGCGCAGGCGCAGTGCCGGAGACCCGCCGTCGGGCATTCCTGCCGACGGCCGGTCCCAGGCGACGCCGTGCACGAGCATGGCTACAGGGAAGGCTGCACCCCGAACGCCAGGGCCAGCTTCATGATCTTCTCCGCACGGCCAAGGCGCGGCAGGTCGGAACCGTCACGGATGACGCGGCCGTTGGCTTCGAAGTCGTTCATGAAGTCGGTGGCCCAGGCGACGTCCGAAGGCGTGGGGCTGATGACTTCGTTGATGACGGTGGTCTGGTCGATGGCCAGGCAGAGCTTGCCTGTCATGCCCATGGTCACCGTGATGCCCGTCTGCTCACGCAGGATGGGGTGGTTGGTGCCGACCGTGGGGCCGTCGATGGGGCCCGGCAGGTTGCCCACGCGGCTGGCGACGACGAGCTTGGCCCGCGGGTACGCCATGGCTTCAGGGGTGGCGGCCATGCCGGTGTCGCGGCGGAAGTCGCCGGAACCGAAGGCGAGGCGGAAGCAGCCCTGGCCCTTGGCGATGTGGTTGGCTTCTTCGATGCCGACGGCGGACTCCACCAGGGCGATCACGGGGGTCTTGCCGTCCATGCGGTGGAAGGACTCGGTGACCTGGTCGGCGGACTCGGTCTTGGCCAGCATCACGCCGAGCAGGCCCGGTGTGCCGCGCAGGCCGGCGAGGTCGTCCGCCCAGAAGGGGCTGGTGGCATCGTTGATGCGGACCCATGCCTGGCCGCCGCCGGTCAGCCAGTTCACCACGTTCTCGCGTGCGTGGTCCTTCTGGGAGGGGTCAACGGCGTCTTCGATGTCCAGGATGATGGCGTCTGCGCGCGAGTTGGCCGACTGGTCGAAAAGCTCCGTTTTCATGGCGTTCACAAGGAGCCACGAACGGGCGATATCGGCGGGAATGCTGCGCGTAGGGCGCATGGATTCGGTGGTGATGCTGGACGTCATGCATCTACCGTATCCGCCCGGCGGGGGCAATGGCCAAGAAACGGCCGTCTATGTGATCTTCACTATGAACAAAATGAATATGACCCCCGGCAGCAGACGCCTCAGCCCGGTGTTTCACCGTGCGCCGCGGACAGGACGGCATTGAGCTTTCCGAGGCCGGGTTCCTCTCCAGGGCTGGTTTCCGTCCGGGCCAGCTCGTCCTTGAGGGCCTTGTCCAGCAGGTTCTGCGAGAGCATCGAAAGGGTCCAGCCGAGCGGCGGATCGACGGCCGGCCTGCTTTTCGGGGCCACCACCACCGTGTGGCCGCCGCCCAAGGTGCCCAGGACCGCCCTGCTCGCCACATCGCACTCCGTGCTCAGGCAGACGTCGGCCGACTGGTCCAGCCGCTGCAGCCAGGCACCGGCTTCGACCTGGTTCGCCTTCGCCTTGAGGCCGGCCAGGGGAACGGCGAGTTCCGCAACGGGCGCCGGCACCTTGGCTGCGATGTCCACCCCCGGAGAATTGCGGATGTAGACGAACACCGGGACCACGTAGGGATGGCCGGCCGTGCCTGCACCGGATTCGTTGTTGTATCCCTGGACCACCTCCCGCAGGCCGCCCCAGACATCCGCGACCGTTCCAAGGCCGGAGCCTTCGGCATAACCGCCGTCGATGGCCTGGAAGGAACCAGCGGGCAGACATGCACCCCTTTCCGGGCCGTAGCGGATCCGTCCAGCCGGGGAAATGATGGGGAACCTGGCCGAGACCATCGCCGCTGTGGACCAGCGGAGGGCCGTGTCGCAGAAGCCATTCGGCTGGTCAAGGAAGTCTATGGACACAGGCGGCCCGTCCTCCGCGAGGCACTCCGGCGCCGACGTCGGCTGGGCTCCCCCGGACGCCGCCAGCTTCAGCTGGCTGATGACCAACTTGCATCCGGAGCCGGTGACCGTCGAATTGAGCAGGACGGCGCCGGCGGCCCCGCGGGCGCCCGGGTCAAAGGGCGCGTCAAGGAGCGGTGCCTGCCGCTCCCATTCACGTTCCATCAGAGCGGCACGGTCATGCCAGCCGAAATCGCCGCGGCTCCGGTTGGGGATCAGCAGGCCGGTGCCTCCGGCGACGAGGTCCGAGACGAGGGCGCCGCCGACGCTGACGGAGAGAGCGTCCGGCCTCGCCACCGCACCTGCCGCGGCGGCCAGGTCCTTCCCTTCGCCGCCGTCACGCGGCGCGTACCGGGTCACCAGTGCCAGGCCGAGCGATCCGCCGCTCACGCCGCTGGACAACAGGGTTGCGGATTTGCCGCAGGCCGTTCCTGCGAGCGCGCTGAAGACCCGGGTGGTCCAGCCCGCAGCCCGGATACCGCCGCCTTCCGCCGCCACCAGCAGCATGGGGCGCACGGTCTTCCCCTTCCCCGCCGTGGTGTTGCAGGCGGTGGATGTTGCCAACCAGTCTTTGAATTCGACGTCGGCCGTCCGCCGTTCCACACTCGCCGGCCGGCTGTCCGTGCGCGGCACATGCATCGCGTCGCCGCCGCCGTTCAGCTGGCCGAGGGCGAGCGCCGCGGCCATGAGGGACAGGAAGGGGTTCGCCCTAAGTCCCACCCGATGGAAGATCTCCAGCGGCTGGCGCTGCTGAGCCCAGACGACCACCGCGCCGAAGAACAGCGCCCAGCAGCCGATGCCGAGCACCGCCGTCGCCGAGACGCCCAGGATCGTTGTGAAGAACGCCGGCGCGAACAGCAGGAGCAACAGCGGCACGGTTCCCAACGCCAGCACGATGTGCTTCAAGTACGGCCACTGATCGAAACCCAGGCGTGGATCCGGCCCGAACAGGCGGGGAACCCCATGGAGCAGGATGCTGCGGAAGGGATAGGCTCCCCCGGCCAGAACCGCGCCGAACAGCAGCAGGCCTCCCACCCCCAGCGGCCAGCCAGAAGGCATGGACCTAGCCACGTCACCGTCGACGATGATCATGGCAGCCGGTCCGATGAAGCTGCGCACCAGCGACATGCCGGCCACGCCAATCAGCAGCACCGCCAGGTTGTCGCCGCCGCACCATGCGTCCAAGGCCCGACGGCGGTCCGGCCGGTGGGCGCGCATATCCCACTTGCTGCGGAAACCGAAGGGTGACTTCACGATCGACATGGCCTTCATGAGGAATGAGATCCCCAGCAGCAGGAGCGGAACGGCAAGGAAGACCCAGTACTGCCACCAGTTGCCCACCGCAACGGGGAATCCGGAAACGGCCGAGATGGCCAGCGCGGCGAGCAGCAAGGAAGGCCCGACCAGCCACAGCCGCCATCTGGGCGGCTGATCCGGGATGTAGTGGTTCGTCCACAGCTGCCAGGCGAGAACCGAGCGCAGGCGCCCGATGTATTGCAGCCCCGCCGCAATGAGGGGAACCACCAGCGAGCTCGCGATGAAGGGCGCCGGTGTACCCTCGGCCCACAGCCGTTGGGAGTCCGGCATCTGGTCGTTGACCCCCGGGATCGGCAGCAAGGCCAGGACGGCGACCAGGGCGACGGCGGTGACCGTCAGCCGGTGGAACTGCATCGTCCTGGCCAAGCGGATCAGGCGGCCCCATACGCGTTTGCGCAGCTTCGGCATGGCAACGATGCTGAAGGCCAACAGCGCCAGGAACAGCCATTTCAGGTTGGTCACGACGCCCATCACGGCTGCCGTTGCCGGAACGGAGCCTGCGTCGTGGATCGCGGTCAGCAGGAGGATGCCTTCTGTAACGTCCAGGGCGGCAGCCACAAGCGCAATGGCCCTGGGGAGGACAGTGCCCTTCGCCAAACGGAAAAGCAGGGTTCCGTAGAGGAGTGCGAAGCCGAAGTCGATGGACGCGTGCAAGGTGACGAGTGCCGCCAATTGCCCGTGCTTCGCCGGATCCAGCCCCGCCCACGTAGGCCACGTGTCCCGGGCTCCCCAGTCGCCGAAGCCGCTGAGGATAGTGACGCTGCTGTTCCGGCCGTCCGGGGTGACGATCCCCTCGACGAGCCGGTCTATTTCAGCCATTGCGATCCACAGGGTCACCGCCGAGACAACGAGCGTCGCCGTCAGCCACCGTGTCAAACGCGGAGGTGTGGGTAGAGCCGTCATGACAACCCCCAGCCGGGTGCCTCGTCCTTCGCCCCTGGGGAGACCGCGGGCGCGTGACTGAATCATGCGCGCGGCCCTGCCCCATGTCAATCGACTGTACGAACCCGCGTGCCCGCCGCACGAAGACCGGCGGAAACAACGCATGAAGTCATCGGCCTTAACCCTGCGACGCGAGCCGAAATGCGTCGCAGAGTTGCTTGCAATTGCCCGCTGTTGCGCTGGATTTCCCCCGGTTTCCCGGGGTTTCCGAGAGTTACCCGCAGGCTTCCCAGCCCCTTCCCGGATGCGCTTACATCGTTCCCACCGGTCCTCCAACGCGGGCCGGCTTCCCACACCCCTCACCGGAAAGTAGCTCCCATGAAACTGCACCAGCCCCTGTTGAGCGTCGCGGCCGCCGTCGTCCTTGCGCTGACGGTGACCGGCTGCGGCGGCAACGCAGAAGCGGGCCCCGGCGGGTCAGCACAGGCCCAGGGCAGCGAGGTGAAGGAACTGCGCTACCAGGGCTGGGCCAACTCGGTCACGCTGCCCGAACTCGCGGCGGACCTCGGCTACCTGGGCGACGTCAAGCTCAAGTGGGTGGGCAACACCACCAGCGGCCCTCAGGACATCCAGTCCGCGGCCACCGGCCAGACCGACTTCGGCGGCGCCTTCGCCGGCGCGGTGGTGAAACTCATTGAGGCCGGCTCACCCGTCAAGGCCGTGGTGAACTACTACGGCGAGGACGGGAAGACCTTCAACGGCTTCTACGTCAAGGAGGACAGCCCCATCCGCTCGGCCCGGGACTTCATCGGCAGGAAGATCGCCGTGAACACCCTGGGCGCCCATGCCGATGCCGTGATCAACACCTACCTGCGCAAGAGCGGGCTGAGCGCCGAAGAGGCCAAACAGGTCCAGCTCGTCCCGCTGCCGCCGAATGACACGGAAGAGGCGATCCGCCGCGGCCAGGTTGATGCCGGCGCCCTGGGCGGCGTGCTGCAGGACAAGGCCATTGCGGCCGGCGGGCTCCGCTCCGTCTTCAGCGATGTCCAGTTCTTCGGCTCCTTCGCCGGCGGACCCTATGTGCTGCGCACCGACTTCATCGAGAAGAACCCGACCACCACCAAAACCTTCGCTACCGGCGTTGCCAAGGCCATCGAGTGGGAACGCACCACTCCCCGCAAGGACGTCATTGCCCGCTTCACCAAGATCATCAAGGAACGCGGCCGCAACGAAAGCACCGACGCCCTGCAGTACTGGAAGAGCGTCGGTGTCCCGGACGCCGGACGCATCAAGGACGAGGACTTCACCCGCTGGGGCGAATGGCTGAAGAGCTCGGGCATCGTCACCAAGGACCTCACCCCGGCCAACTACTACACCAACGAGTTCAACGAGCTCGCAAAGGGGAAATGATGACCGCGAAAATCAGCCTGCGCAATGTCAGCAAGCAGTTCACCGTGCGGCCCGGCAGGAAGCCGGGCGGCACAGCCACCACACTGACCGCCGTCGACTCCCTGAGCCTGGACGTGCGCGACGGCGAGTTCCTTACCTTGGTGGGGCCCAGCGGCTCCGGCAAGACCACCTTGCTGGACCTCCTGGCTGGCCTGTCCACGCCCACCTCCGGCGAGGTATTGGTGGACGGCCAGCCGGTGACGGGACCCGGCAAGGACCGGGCCGTGGTCTTCCAGCAGTACGCGCTCTTTCCCTGGCGCACCGCCTCCGCCAACGTGTCGATCGGGCTCGAGGGCAAGGGACCGGACGGCCGCAAGCTCAGCCGTCGCGAACGCGCAGCCAAGGCCCGCGAGTACCTCACGCTGGTGGGCCTGGCCGGATTCGAGGACCGTTTCCCGCATGAGCTCTCCGGCGGCATGAAGCAGCGCGTCGCCATTGCCCGCAGCCTGGCCTACGAGCCGGACGTGCTGCTCATGGACGAACCCTTCGCCGCCCTGGACGCCCAGACCCGCGAACAGCTCCAGGAGGAGCTCCTGCGGATCTGGCGGGCCACCGGCAAGACGATCGTGTTCATCACCCACGGCATCGACGAGGCCGTGTACCTGGGCCAGCGGGTTGCCGTGCTCAGTGCCCGGCCGGGCCGCTTGAAGGCGATCGTGGACGTGGAGATCCCGGACCGCGACGGCGACGAGGACATCCGGTCCGCCCCCGCCTTCGTGGAGCAGCGGCATAAGGTGTGGACCCTGCTGCACGACGAAGTCCGCCTCGCGCAGGACGCCGGGCACCGCAAGATCCTGCCGGACGGCGCTGTTCAGGACGAACCAGGTCCGGAGGAACCCGCCAACCGGACACCCCAAGGCTCCCCTGAGTCCCAGGAAAGGAGCGCCGCCTGATGAGCGCAACACTGACAAAGCCACGCCGTCCGGCAGGTGCCTCCGCCGCCGGGGCAGCCCCCGCCGTCGGGCAGGGCACTCCCCCGGGAAAGCCGGCGACGGCGGCCCTCGCCTCCGTGACCGGCGCCGTAGCGGACGCGGCGTTCCGCGCCGGCTCCTGGCTGTGGAAAGCCACCGGCATCCTGGCATTCCTGGCGCTGTGGGAATTCGGGCCGCTTTACCTCGCGGCCCCGTCCACCCGGGTGTTCCTGCCGCCGCTGCATGAAGTGCTGCTGGCCTGGGGCAGGCTCTTCGAAAGCGGCGCCATCCAAGGTCATCTCGCTGCGAGCCTGAGCCGCTCCGTGCTGGGTTTCGGCATCGCCGTGGTGGCCGGTGTGTCCCTTGGCCTGCTGATCGCCTGGTACGGCCGGCTGAACTCGGTTTTGAACCCGCTGCTGGAACTGTTCCGCAACACCGCGGCCCTGGCCTTGCTCCCGGTGTTCACCCTGCTGCTGGGCATCGGCGAGGAATCCAAGGTGACGATCGTGGCCTATGCCGCGTTCTTCCCGGTGCTGCTGAACACGATCGCCGGAGTGAAGACCGTGGACCCGCTGCTCATCCGGGCCGCGAAGTCCCTGGGTCTGAACAGCCCCCGGCTCTTCCAGAAGGTGATCCTGCCCTCCGCGGTGCCGACCATCTTCACCGGTATCCGGATGGCCGGCACGGCCTCGATCCTGGTGCTCATCGCCGCGGAAATGGTGGGCGCCAAGGCCGGCCTGGGCTACCTGATCGTCAACGCCCAGAGCAGCTTCCTCATCCCGGACATGTACGCCGGCATCCTCACCGTCGCCCTGCTCGGCCTGGGCGTGAACTTCCTGCTCGTCGCCTTGGAGCGGCACTTCTCCCGCTGGCGCACCGCCGTCGGGGCCTGATTGCTTCCCTTCCCAAACACAACAGAAAACACAACAGATAGGAAAGAAGAAATGACCGCCATTACCGAAACCAAGCTCCAGTTCGCCAAACTGGGCTCCCGCATCGGCGCCGAGATCCGGGGCCTGGACATCAGCGGGGACCTCAGCGACCAGACTGTGGCCCAGATCCGCGCGGCCCTTAACGAGCACAAGGCGCTGGTGTTCCGCGAGGCCAACATCCTCAGCGACGAAGCCCAGGTGAGGTTTGCCAGCCATTTCGGCCCGCTCACCACGGCCCACCCCACGGTGGCCTCGGTGGAAGGCGAAGCCAACGTGCTGCCCGTTGATAGCGAGAACGGCTCGGCCAACAACTGGCACACCGACGTGACCTTCGTGGTGAACCCGCCGCAGGCCTCCACCCTGCGCAGCATCGACCTGCCTTCCTATGGCGGCGAGACGCTGATCGCTTCCTCGGCCGGCGCCTACGCCGACCTGCCGGACGAGTTGCGGAACTTCGCGGATACCCTCTGGGCCATCCACACCAACGACTACGACTACTCGGTGCCCAAGAACCTGGAGCACGAGAACGCCGAGGAACGCCGCAAGGAGTTCACCCGGATCAAGTTCGAGACGGCACACCCGGTAGTGCGGGTCCACCCGCTCACGGGCGAGCGCGGCCTCTTCATCGGCGGTTTCGCGCAGCGGCTGCGGATCGTGGGCCTGTCCAACACCGAGTCCCGTGACATCCTGCGCCTGCTGCAGGCCTACGTGACCCGGCCGGAAAACATCGTGCGCGTGAACTGGGAGCCGAACCAGCTGGTGCTCTTCGACAACCGCATCACCCAGCACTACGCCCCGGACAACTACGACGGCCAGCTCCGCAAGCTGAACCGCGTGACCATTGCCGGCGAGATCCCGGTGGGCATCGACGGCAAGGCCAGCCAGTCGATCCAGGGCGACTCGGGCACGTATTCAGTCGTCGCACCGGTCTAAGCAGCACGCATGTGTTGTTGTAGCTGTACCGGTCCCGCAATCCAAGCAGCTCGCAGTTAACGTCGTTTTGAGCGCTCGTCACGACCTCCACTGCGAGCTGCTTGGGTTAACGAGGCAATCAGTCCCTGATCCGTTCCAGCACATTCAGCACGATGCCGTTCGAATAAGCCCTGCTGTTCGTGAGCCTGAGCTTCTGCTTGTCCGCGGCGTCATCCGGGAACAGCCGCTTCCCGGAACCGAGGATCACCGGGAAGACCATGAGCCGGTATTCGTCCACGAGGTCGGCGTCGTACAGGGCGCGGAGCAGGGTGGGGCTGCCGTTGACCAGCAGCGGCCCGCCGTCCTGCTCCTTCAATGCGGCCACGGCATCGGCCGCCTCCCCCTCAAGCACATGGCTGTTGTTCCACGCCGGATCCGTCAGGGTGGTGGAAGCGACGTACTTGGGCATGCTGTTGAACTTCTTCGCAAAGCCGGCCTCATCGTCCCGCTCGGGCCAGGCCGCCGCGAAACCCTCATAGGTCACCCGGCCAAGCAGCAGCGCACCGGATTCCATGAGTTCCTCGAGCTTGTACTCGTACATGGCGGGGTCCGGGTCGATGTCGAAGGTCCAGCCCTCGTGCCTGTAATCGGGCTCCCCTCCGCCCGGCCCTTCGACCACGCCGTCCAGCGAAACGAATTCGGAAACAATCACCTTGCGCATGATGTGCGCCTCCCGTCGGATTGCCGCTCTGTTGGAGCCCCCCAGCACGAGGGTGGCACAGCCGGGCGCTTTGCAACAGGCCTGCCGCCGCGTTTACGGCATCGCGGCACCGCGGGCGGTGGACCACAGCGTGTACCACTCGATCCGGGTCATCGAGGCCGCCACGTCCGCGGCTCCGGCGCAGGCAGCAATCCGCTCCGGCCGGGAGCTGCCCACCACCGGGGAGATCCGTGCCGGGTGCTTCATGAGCCAGCCGAGGAGCACCGCTTCGGGCGTCGTGCCTTTCTCTTCGGCGAGCCGGGCCAGCAGCTCCTCCGTCGTGCTTTCATCCGGCGAGGCCGCAGCGGAGGGCGCACCCGTGTACCGGCCCTGGGCGAGGGAACCGTAGGCCTGCAGCTCGATCCCCTTGCGGATGCAGTGCTCGATGGTGCCGTGCGGGAAGCCGGCGTCGAAGCCTTCCTGCCGGTTTACCAGCACCGAGCTTTCCAGCCAGGCGGCCTTGTGCAGGCTCATTTCCAGCTGGTTTGCCATGATCGGCGTCTCCAGCGCGTCCTGCAGGTAGTCGATCTGGGCCGCGGCCATGTTGGACACGCCAAGCGCCCGCACCTTGCCTTCGGCCATGAGCTGCCCGACGGCGGCCGCCACCTCGGACGGTTCCAGCAGCGGATCGGGGCGGTGCAGGAGCAGGATGTCCAGGTAGTCGGTACGCAGCCGCCGCAGGCTGGCGGTGACGCGTTCCAGGATGGCTTCGCGGCTGAGGTCGTAGTGCCCCGGCACCCCGCCTTCGGCCAGGCTGATCCCGCACTTTCCCTGCAGCTGGATCTGTTCGCGCAGCCCGGGGCTCGCGGCGAGCACCTCGCCGAAGACGGCTTCGGCCTTCCCGCGGGTGTAGATATCGGCGTGGTCAAACAAGGTGATGCCGATGCCGCGGGCGGCCTCGATCGCCGCGGCGGCCTTGTCCACGTCCGCCGGGCTGTAGTCCGGGCTGTCCCAGTCCCCGCCCAGCCCCATGCAGCCGTAGATGAGGCGGTTGTTACCCGTGCGGCCGTCACTCTGTGCAGTCATTCTGCAACCCTTTCACGCTGAATCTATTCACAAAGAAACGGCGCCCCGCACGCGGAAGGTGCGGGGCGCCGTCGTAATCAAGACAGGAGGCTAGCCGAACAGCCACGCGGTGGTGGCGCCCGGAAGCTTGCCGCCTTCCAGTGCCGAGCTGCTGACGACCACGGTCCCTTCCGGGAGCTCCACGGCCTCCGTGCCGAAATTGGTCACCGACTGCCAGCCGTTGGGGCGGCGGAAATGCAGCACCTCGGGATTGGCGTTGGGGATCCACTCGAGGCGTTCTTCGGACTGCAGGTCCGAGCGCAGGGCGAGCGCCTTGCGGTACAGCTCCAAGGTGGAACCCTCGACGCCGTCCTGCACGTCCGCGGCGAACGCGGCGAACCATTCGGGCTGGGGCAGATGGGAACCGGCTTCGCCGAAGCCGAAGGACGGGCCCTCGGCGGTCCAAGGCAGCGGCACGCGGCAGCCGTCGCGGCCGATCTCCACGCCCTTGTTCCGGAAGAAGGAGGGGTCCTGGCGCTCGGAGTCCGGGATCTCGTTGCCCACTTCCTGCAGGCCGAGTTCCTCGCCTTGGTACAGGTACGCCGAACCGGGCAGGGCGAACATCAGCAGCGACGCGGCGCGGGCACGGCGCAGGCCGAGCTCCACGTCCACGTCTTCCTGCCGGCCGCCCTCGAGCAGCCACTTCTTGCCGGCCTGGCCGGCCATGATCTCTTCCTCGTCACCCTCGGCGGGCGCGCTGGCCGGAAGGCCGTAACGGGTGGCGTGGCGGACGACGTCGTGGTTCGAGAAGACCCAGGTGGAGGACGCACCGGAAGCGGCCGCCTCGGCCAGGTTCTTGGTGACGATCTTCCGGAACTGGGCGGCGTCGAAATCGGCCTGCAGGAGGTCGAAGTTGAAGGCCTGGCCCAGTCCTTCCGGGCTGGCGTAGCGGGCACGGCGGTCCGCGTGCACCCAGGCCTCGGCGACAGCGGTGCGCGGCGGGTTGTACTCGTTGAAGACCTTGCGCCACTCGGCGTAGATCTCGTGGACCTCGTCGCGGTCCCAGTACGGGTGGGAGCCGTCGACGAAACCGTCGCTGCCGTGGGCCCTGGCCTTGAGGTCGGCCTTGGTGGGCAGGGTTCCCTCAAGGTTCTTCGTCAGGGCGTGGGCCACGTCGATGCGGAAGCCGTCTACGCCGCGGTCGGACCAGAAGCGCAGGGTCTTCAGGAAGTCCTCGCGGACTTCCGGGTTGTCCCAGTTAAAGTCCGGCTGTTCCTTGGCGAAGATGTGCATGTACCACTGGCCGGGGGTGCCATCGGGTTCGGTGATGCGTTCCCAGGCCGGGCCGCCGAACACGGAGTCCCAGTCCGACGGAGGGATCTCGCCGTTCTCGCCCAGGCCGTCGCGGAAGATGTAGCGTTCGCGGGCGGCGGAGCCCTTCGGGGACGCCAGGGCTTCCTTGAACCATTCGTGGCGGTCCGAGGAGTGGTTGGGCACGATGTCCACGATCAGCTTGATGCCGGCGTCGTGCAGGGCGGCGGCCATGGCGTCGAAGTCCTCGAGGGTGCCGAGCCGGGGGTCCACGTTGCGGTAGTCGTCCACGTCGTAGCCGCCGTCCGCCAGGGCCGAGGGGTAAAACGGGCTCAGCCAGACGGCCTCGATGCCCAGGGCCTTCAGGTACGGCACCTTGCTGGTGATGCCCTTGATGTCGCCCAGGCCGTCACCGTTGGAGTCGGAGAAGCTCCGGGGGTAGATCTGGTAGACGGAAGCCTGGCGCCACCAGTTGGGGTCGGCCATGCGTTCGGCGTCGGTACGGTTTGCCTTGGTGGCGATGGTGCTCACAACACTCCTTTTATTTAGAATCTAAATTATCTCCCCATCCAGTATGTGACCTCATCCGTCCGGAGGTCAACAGGGGTGCGGGGATTTCAGCGCAGCGGGCAGGAAGCCGCCGGGCGGCAGGCTTTTGCGCCACGAAACATCCCCCGAATTCACCACCGGTTGGGGCCGGCGGGAAGGACGACGGCGGCGGGAACCCGCCGTCGTCCTTCCTGTTGAAGCGGGGACTGTTGGGGCTTGGAGCCGGACTAGGACTTCGAACCGGTCTAGGACTTTGAGCCGGTCTAGGACTTTGAGCCGGACAGGGCGATTCCGTCCACGATCTGGCGTTGGGCCACGGCAAAGATGATCAGCAACGGCGCCGCGACGAGCGTGGTGGCGGACATCAGGGCGGTCCAGTCGGCGCCGTACTGTCCTTTGAACTGGTTCACCAGCAGCGGCAGCGTGAAGTTTGCATCGCTGTTAAGGAAGATCAACGGGCCGAAGAAGTTGTTCCACTGGCCAAGGAACGTGAAGATGCCGAGGGCCGTGAGCGGAGTACGCAGCAGCGGCAGGATCATCGTGGTGAAGATCCGGAACTTGCTGGCACCGTCCAGTTCGGCTGCCTCTTCAAGCTCGCGTGGAATGCCCTTGATGTATTGGCGCATGAGGAACACGCCGAAGGCACTGAACAGGGACGACGGAATGATCAGGGAAAGCGGCGTATCGATCCAGCCAAGCCATCCCATGATGATGTAGAGCGGAATGATGGTCAGCTGGCCGGGGACCATCATGGTGGCCAGGAACACCATGAACAAGGTCCTGCTGCCCCGGAAGTCGATCCTGGCAAAAGCGTAGGCAGCCATGGCGCTGGTCAGCAGGGACAGGGCGGTAACGGTGACCGCGATGTAGGTGCTGTTCCAGAATCCGCGGACGAAGTCCGCACCCTCGAAGGCCTTTTGGTAGCCCTCGGTGGTCCAGTTCTCCGGCAACAAAGCAGGAGGCTGACGGAAAATCTCATCGAGCGGTTTGAATGACGAGAACATCATCCACAGGAACGGCAGCGCCATCAGCACGGCGCACACGACCAAGGCGAAGTGCAATGCGAGCTTCGCGGGACGAACCGGGCGGCGACGCAGCTGAGTTTCCGGGGAACGGGTGGCGGTATCGGTGAAGGCGCTCATTCTGCGTAGTGAACCCATCTCTTCTGGGCGGCCATCTGGAGTCCGGTGACGCCGAGGAGCACCAGGAACAGGAGGAAGGCCAGGGCGGACGCGGCTCCGAAGTTGAATTCGCGGAATGCCATCTGGACGATCTCGTAGACGATGGTGCGGGCTTCGTCGGGCGCGTTGGTGTCCATGAAGACGTAGATGTAGTCGAACACCTGGAAGGAACCGATGATCGAGGTGATGGAGAGGAACAGGATGGTGGGCGAGAGCAGCGGCACGGTCACGTGCCGGAGTTTCTGCCATGCCGAGCATCCGTCCAGCTCCGCAGCCTCCAGGTAGGAGGCACCGATGCTCTGCAGACCGGCCATGAACATGACCAACTGATACCCCAGGCCTTGCCAGATCCCCACAATCGCGAAGGAAGGGATGATGAAGGAAGGATCCTGAAGCCAGTTGGGCGCCGGAAGTCCGATGGCCTTGAGGGCGGTGTTCACAGGGCTAATGTCCGGGTTGAACAGGTAGAGCCAGATGGTGGCGACCGCCACCGAGGAGGTCACCACCGGGGCAACGAAGCCCAGCCGGTACACCGACGTCATCTTCCCGGCCTTCTGCATGAACAGGGCGAAAAGGAACGCGGTGACCATGACGCCCGGTACCTGCAGGACAGTGAACCACACGGTGTTGATGGCCGAGCGCTGGATGCGCGGATTGTCGAAAAGCTCGGTGAAGTTGGAGAGGCCAGCGAAGGTCGCGGTTCCGAAGCCGTCCCAGTGGCTGAACGCGAGGTACAGGGCGAAGCCCAGCGGGCCCAGCATGAAAACGATCAGCCCGAAAAGCTGGGGCGAAAGGAAGATGACGGCGGCGATGGTGTCCTTGCGGCGGCGCCGGGATACCTTGCGCCACGGCCGGCTTGGCGCCGTGCGGGCACTGGGCCTGACCTGTGTGTCGATTGCCATGGTGCTAGCCGTTCACCAATTTGGTGACGGCCTGGCTGAACGACGCCGCCGTCGTCGAGGGGTCCTTGAAAAGCTTGTCCACGAGGACCGGGAGGTCGGTGGCCGTCTTAGGGTTCGAAACGAAGGCGTTCGGGATGGCGTACCCCTTGGCGACGGCGTCATTGAACCACTTGGCGTGCGCAGGGACACCGCCTTCGGTGGCGATCTCGTCAAGGCCCGTGATCGACGGGACGGCGTTGCCGCCGCCGGACAGCCGGAACTTCTGCCCGTCCTTGGAAACGTAGTTGCCGATCAGTTCCAGCGCCTTCTCGCGGTTCTTGGCTTTGGCGTTCAGGGCGATCGCAGCCGTCGCCACGGGCACTGGCATGATGTCCTTGCCCGTGGGCGAGGGCAGCGGGGCGATGTCATAGCCGAACTTCACGGACTTCAGGGTCGGCAGCGCCCAGCGGCCAACATTGTTGAACGCGAGCTGCCCGGCGAGGAACAGGGCATCCCCGCTCTGGCCCTTCGGCAGCGAACCCGCATAGGTGATGTTGCCGGACTTGAACTGCTCCAGCAGCCAACCCAGGCCCTCTTGTGCCTTCGGGTCGTCGGCGAACACAATTTTGCCCGCTTCGTCCTGGAGCTTGCCGCCGAACGCGGTGATGGACCACACCCAGTTGAACCACCAGTTGGCCAGGATCAGGCCCTTCTTCCCCGAAGCCCTGACTTTCTCCAGCACAGCGGTGAGCGCGTCGAAGTCCCACGACCCTGCGTCGAAGAGCTGGGACGGATCCTGGGAAAGGCCTGCCGAGGAAAGCACGTCCTTGTTGAACCACAGGACTGAGGGGTTGCAGTCCACCGGGAGGCCGTAGAGGCCTGTGCCGTCGGCTGCCTTGCACCACTGGTAGAGGCCCTCAGGGAACTCCTTGAGCGTCACCGGAGACTTGTCGCTGCCGATGTAGTCGCTCAGATCCGCGATCTGCTTCGCCTGGATGAACTTGGCCATCATGCCGTCACCGACGTAGAACGCGTCGGGAGCGGCCCCGCCGGAAAGCTGGGAAAGCAGCTTCGCTTCGTAGTCGCCGACGACCGCCTGGAAATTGACCTTCGCGCTGATCTTCTTGGACAGTTCCTCGGCGAACTTCTTGTAGCGCTCCCCCTCGCCCGGGTTTGCCCAGGCTCCCCATGTCACGCTGCCGCCGCCGGAGGGTCCGCCGGAACCGGATCCACCGCCGCACGCCGCGAGGGCCGGCGCGGCAGCCAAGCCCAGGGCACCGAAGATGCCGGTGCGCAAAACTGCCCGGCGGTCAACCGGACGGGAGAAGAGGGAGTCAGACATCGACGTCGTTCCTTTCAGCAAAGCGGGGACCGGCGATGGTCCCCGCCGAAGTTTAGATAGGAGTTAAATTTATAACCCATCGATAGTCTGCGGTGAGCTGCGCCACACAGTCAAGGACCTATGGCAAATATGTCCAAAACTAAATTTATGAACTAAATTTAGAGAGGGCGGCCTGTCGTTTCGGAGGACGGTCCTGGAGGATTGGGGAGGTTTGGCGATGGTTGAAACTGCACCGTCGACACAGCTGGTGCGCAGGGTGAATGCGAGCGCGATGCTCAAGGCAATGCGCGGGGCAGGTATCGTGACCGGCACCGACCTCATGGCCGCCACCGGGCTATCCCGCGCCACGGTCATCTCCATCTGCGATGAGCTCGTCCGGCTCGGCTGGCTGCAGGAGCTGGAAAACCAGCGGGGGGCCGGAGATTACGTCAAGGGCAGGCCGGCGCGGCGGTTCATGTTCGACGACCGCGCGGCCAGCGTGCTCGGCATCGACATCGGCGCCAACAAAGTCACCGCCATCGTGGCCGATATGGTCGGTACTGCCTTGTCCCAGGTCACCCTGCCGTTCCGGGCGTATATCGTGCCCGCCGCCGAGCGGGCCGATGCCCTGGACCGGATCGCGGCGGAGGCCTTGGAACAGGCCGGCATTTCAGCGGACTCGGTCCTCGCAGTCTCCGTGGGAGTCGCCGCGCCGGTCAGCCGCGACGGCGAAGTCCTCACCGCACAGGAATTCTGGCGATCCTTCGATGTCCGCCGGACGGTCTCCGAGCGGCACGGCTGGCACGTACTTCTGGAGAACGATGCCAACCTCGCCACCCTCGCCGAGCGCTGGCAGGGCACAGCCCGCGGCGTTGACAACCTCGTCGTCATGCTTGCGGGCGACCGCCTTGGTTCCGGGGTCCTCGAATCCGGCCGCCTGCTCCACGGCCAGCTGGGCGGCTTCGGCGAGCTCGGGTACTTGGACAACGTTTCCGGCGTCGGCGACACCCGCGGCATTGCGCATTACGCTGCGCAGTGGGGGCAGGAGGCCCTTGCGGCCCATCCACGGTCCCGGCTGCACAAGCTCTGTGGCGGCGTTCCGTCTGCGCTCACGGCAGAGATGGTCTTCGCGGCGGCGGCGGACGGCGACAAGCCCGCCAAGGAGGTTCTCGAACGCCTTGCGCACCGGATGGCCCGGGTGATCGGCTCCCTGAGCACCCTGGTGAATCCCGAACTCGTGGTGCTCGCGGGGGCCGTGGCGGAATCCGCCCGCGCGCTCATCCCGGCCATCAACAAGGAGCTGCCGGACTTCACCCACACGCCGCCCCGGCTTGAAACCTCTTCCCTGGGCGACGGGATCGTGTCCATCGGCGCCGTCCGGCACGCCCTGGACTATGTCGAGGAAAACGCCCTGGACGTCTATCCGGCGTCGCTGCCGACGCACAGCGACGCCTCCTGACGGGCCGGTTGCAGTTCCTACTCCGGCATCGCCATGGTGCGCAGGTCCAGCTGCCGCAGCACACGGTCGGCGACCTCGGGGTCGGTGCCCGGCTCGCCGCGCGCGGTGACCACTTCCTGCCGGGCGGCGTCGAGCGCGATCGTCTGGACGGTGATGGCCAGCTCCCGTCCGCGCCGGCGCTTCTCCGCCAGGCTCTCGTTCTTGAGGGTGCCGTCCAGCAGTTCGGCGTGCAGCCGGGCCATCTTCTGCTTCACGAGCGCCACCTTGTCCGCCGGGAGCTCCTTCATGAGTTCGTGGTCCTTGAGCGCGGCGATGGCGGCCTTCTGTGCGCGGCTGGCCAGCAGCTTGGCGGCATGCTCCTCGTGCGATCCGTCCTCGGCCGCCTTGAGCACGCGCATGAGCCACGGAAGGGTCAGGCCCGGCAGCACCAGGGTGGCCAGCAGCACCGCGCAGGCGATCACGAGGATTTCGTGGCGGGCCGGGAAGTCGGCGCCGTCTGAGATCGTCAGCGGGAGCGCCAGGGCGAGGGCCAGGGTGGCCAGGCCACGCATGCCGCACCAGGTGAGAATCAACACCTCCTTGAATGAGGTGGGCTGGAGCGCGCCTTTGCGGCGTGCGGAGAGCGCCAGCAGGCCGAGCCAGCCGAAGCGCACCGCGAACACCAGGACGCAGACCATGGCGGCCATGCCGACCATGCCAAACACCGCCGTCCCTTCGTCCCGGATCACATGCCGGATCTCCAGGCCCACCAGGCCGAAGGCGAGGCCGGTGGCCAGCAGCTCCACCACGTCCCAGAAGGCCGTGCGGGTGACCCGTTCGGCGGCATCCTGCGGGCGGGCGTGGCGCTGGGTTTCCAGGGCGGTGACGACGACGGCGATCACACCGGAGGCGTGCACCTCTTCGGCGAGGATGTAGGCGGCAAAGGGAATCACCAAGGTGATGGCGCTGCGGGCCACCATCGAAGTGACGAGTTTGTTGATGAGCTTGCCGAAGCAGCCCATGGCAATGCCCACAAGAACTGCCAGGGCAGCGCCGAGGACGAACTCGAACACGATATTGGGGCCAAGGCGCGTCCCGGCGACGGTGGCAGCCACCGCGGCCTGGAAGATCACGATGGCAGCGGCATCGTTGAAGAGGCCTTCGCTCTGCAGCACGGTGATGAGCCGGCGGGGCATGTGCACCCGTCCCGCCACGGACTCCACCGCCACCGGGTCCGGCGGCGCCACCATGGCGCCCAGGGCGATCGCGGCGGGGATGCCGATGCCCGGGATCATGAGCCAGGCAGCCCCGGCGACGACCGCCGTCGAGACCACTACCAGGGCCACTGCCATGAGCAGCAGCGTCCGCCAGCGAACCCTGAAGACCGCCCAGGAGCTCTTCTGGGCTGTCGCGAACAGCAGGGGCGGCAGGAAGATCGGCAGGATCAGTTCGGGATCGATCTCAAGCTCGGGGAAGCCCGGGATGAAGGTCAGGGCCACCGCGATCAGCAGCATCAGGACTGGGTACGGCAGGCGCAGCCTGTCCCCCAGGCCCACGGCCGCCACTGTGGCGAGCAGCAGTCCGATGATGAGTGCGAGCTGGTCCATGCGTCAGTTGTCCCCCGTCAGGGCCTCCACGACGTCCCTGGCTCCGTCACGGAACTCGATGGTCCGTCCGATGGTCTCCGGCAGTTCCAGCACGGCAGCAGCCACCAGGGCGGTGTTGGACCGTGACGTTCCGGTGCCGGTGGAGGGATCCGCCGGGTTGACGTCGATCAGGCCCGTGGCGGGCTCGTTGTTCAGGGTGCCCGGGCCCAGGATGGTCCAGTCGAGCTTGCTGCCGCGCAGGTACTCGTCGGCCGCCGCCTTGGCCTCGGCGTAGGGGAAGAAGCTGTGGTTCTCCGGAATGCCGTGGCCCGGCCCTGCGCCGAAGTAGGACACCATCACGTAGCGTTTCACCCCGGCCCGCGCCGCAGCGTCCATCGAGCGGATGGCGGCGTCGCGGTCCACGGCGTAGGTGCGTGCCGGATTGCCGCCGCCGGCCCCGGCCGACCAGACCACGGCGTCGCTGCCAGCAAGCGCGGCGGCGATCTCCGCCGTCGTGGAATGCTCGACGTCGAGGATCACCGGAGAGGCTCCGCTCGCGGTGACGTCGGCGGCGTGGCCGGGGTTTCGGATGAGGGACGTGACGGCATGGCCTTCGTCGCTGAGGATGCGGGCAAGGTGAAGGGCCACTTTGCCGTGGCCGCCGATGATCGTGATCCGTGGCATTTACCCATTCAAGCAGGTGCAAAACAAAAGACCCCGCAGACCGTAATCTGCGGGGTCTTGCCCTGTAGCGGTGGGGAGGCTCGATCTCCCGACCTCACGATTATGAGTCGTGCGCTCTAACCAACTGAGCTACACCGCCACGAATGAGAAAACCTGTGCCAAGCCGGTCAAAACCGCCTTGACACAGGCTCTCATTCAGAGCCCCCTGCCGGAATCGATCCGGCGACCTCGTTCTTACCAAGAACGCGCTCTACCACTGAGCTAAGGGGGCAACGAGTAAGTACTCTACCGGAGGTTCGCCCCTGACACCAAATCGGCGCTGAAGGGGGCAAATACCGGCCCCGACACAATTTGCGAAGCGCTCCGGACGGTGTTCCGCAGGCCCCGGAAACGGTGCGGAAGCGCCGCCGTCGGGCAGCCTTCGCGGGGCGGTTCGACACGCAAAGTCCGGCGCCTCTGTCCCTGCCGTTAAACGGCCGAAGGGCCGGCAAAAGCCGGCCCTTCGGGGTGCGGGTAGCAGTGGTCTTTACCACTTGCCCTTGCGGTTGAAATCACGGTGTCCGCCTTCGCCGCCGTGGCGGGGCTTGCGGGCGCCGTTGCCGTGGCCGCCGAAGCGGGAGTCGCTGGCCTGGCCGCGGTCGCGGTCACCGTAGCTGCGCTCGGAACGCTCGCTGTAGGAACGGCCGCCGCGGTCCGCGGAGGAACGCTCGCCGTCGTTCTTGCGGAACTCCTTCTTGAAGCCGCCGTTGCCCTTAAAGTTGCCTCCACGGTCGCCGCCGCCACGGTTGCCCTGGTAACCGCCGCGGTCACCGGACGGCCGGCGGCCGTTGTCCAGCTCAAGGTGGATCAGCTCGCCGCCGATCCGGGTGCGGGACAGGGCGCGCAGCTGCTCGGGGCTCAGGTTCGCCGGGAGCTCCACGAGGGAGTGGTCCGAGCGGATGTCGATACCGCCGATCTGTGCGGAGGAGATGCCGCCCTCGTTGGCGATGGCACCCACGATGGAACCCGGCATGACGCGCTGGCGGCGTCCGACGGCGATCCGGTACGTGGCGTTGCCTTCGGTCAGCGGGCGGGTCGGGCCACGGGAGCCGAAGCCGTCCTTGGAGCGCTCGCGCTTCTGGAATTCCGGTGCGGCCGGCAGTTCCTTGACCAGGAGCGGCTGCCCGCCCTGGGCCATGACGGCCAGTGCTGCGGCGATCTCCGCGGCCGGAACGTTGTGCTCTTCCTCGTAGGAGGCGATGAGGTCGCGGAACAGTGCCACGTCCTCGGACTCGAGGGTTTCGGTGATGCGTTCGGCGAACTTGCCCAGGCGCAGCGAGTTGACGGTCTCCGCGGTGGGCAGGTGCATCTGCTCCACGCTCTGGCGGGTGGCCTTCTCGATGGCGCGCAGCAGGTACTTCTCACGCGGGGTCATGAACAGGATCGCGTCACCGGTACGGCCTGCACGGCCGGTGCGGCCGATACGGTGCACGTAGGACTCGGTGTCGTGCGGGATGTCGTAGTTGACCACGTGGCTGATGCGCTCCACGTCGAGGCCGCGGGCGGCGACGTCGGTGGCCACCAGGATGTCGATGCGGCCTTCCTTCAGCGCGTCAACAGTGCGTTCACGCTGCTGCTGCGGGATGTCGCCGTTGATGGCGGCGGCCTGGAAGCCGCGGGCCTTCAGCTTGTCCGCGAGGTCCTCGGTGGCCATCTTGGTGCGTACGAAGGCGATGACGCCGTCGAACTCTTCCACCTCGAGGATGCGGGTCATGGCATCGAGCTTGTGCGGGCCCATGACCTGCACGTAGCGCTGGCGGATGTTGGTGCCCGTGGAGGTCTTGGACTTCACGGAGATCTCGGCCGGGTTGTTCAGGTACTGCTTGGACATACGGCGGATCTGGCTCGGCATGGTGGCCGAGAACAGGGCAACCTGGCGGGATTCCGGGGTCTCCTGGAAGATCTGCTCGACGTCGTCCGCGAAGCCCATGCGCAGCATCTCGTCGGCTTCGTCCAGCACCAGGTACTGGAGTTCGGAGAGGTCCAGGGAACCCTTGGCGATGTGGTCGATCACACGGCCGGGCGTACCGACGACGACCTGGGCACCGCGGCGCAAACCGGCAAGCTGCGGGCCGTAGGCGGAACCGCCGTAGACGGGGAGGACGGTGAAGTCTTCCATGTGCTTGGCGTAGGAGGTGAAAGCCTCGGCGACCTGCAGGGCCAGCTCACGGGTCGGAGCGAGGACCAGCGCCTGGGTCTTGCGGGAGGGGCCATTGAGGTCGTGCAGTTCGGCCAGGCGGGACAGGGCCGGCACGGCGAACGCGGCGGTCTTGCCGGTACCGGTCTGGGCGAGGCCCACGACGTCGCGGCCCTCGAGCAGCAGCGGAATGGTGGCCGCCTGGATGGGGGACGGCTTCTCGTAGCCGACGTCCTGCAGGGCGGCGAGCACACGGCCGTCAAGGCCAAGGTCGGTGAAGCGGACGCCTTCGTCTTCGTCCTCCGCGGGGGCGGGGGCCGAGGCGGAAGCGGCGGATTCCGCAGGTGCCTCGGCAGCTTCGGCTGCTTCCGCGGCGGGAGCCTCAGGCGCGGTTGCTGCAGTCTCCGCGGTTTCGACGTCGAGCGTTTCGTTCGGGTTTTCGGGCATTGGGGAAGATTTCCTCATCCATAGGTGGCCAGTCGGCGCGGCCCGGTTGGGCTTGGCCGCAGTACTCGTCGCACACGGCTGAACCTGGGCCCGGCCGTACGCAAAGAAGTCCGGCGCTTCGCAACCCCATGGCAGGACTTCGCGCTGTATCTCTTGGCTGCTATCCCAGCAGTCTGTACAGCGTTTTCTTCGCCCGGCTCTCCCTATGAAAATGCCCGCATCAATTCCGCGGGCCCCAACACTGACCAGTCCTGCCTCAAAAATTGGGCAGGAAAAAGGGATTTCCGGAGTGGGGGATAGTTCAATTGTAGGGCACAACGCAATGCGCCGCGGACACAGGGGTCGACGGCGGCGGTGACCTTGCCCACAAAGCCGGCCACAAGGCGGTTCGGGCGGGCCGTGTCAGCCAGTGACGCCGGCCCGGCGCAGGACCTTCTCGAACTCGTCGTGGTACTCGGGCTGCAGCCGGATCTCCCCGTCTGCCTCGGCATCAAGGAGGGTCTGGACGTCCTCCACGGTGGGATCGCTGAACCACTTCCCCACCGTGATGCCGTGCTTCGGCACGAAGAGGCGGTGGATGTGGTCGCCCGCGGAGATGCTCCCCGTCTTCACCACACGCAAGTAGCAGCCGACCTTCCCGGCCTCGGTGAAGCGCTTGACCCACTGCGGCTCGTCCATGACGCGCTGGAACGTGGCACAGGGAACGCGCGGCGAGGTCACTTCGACCTCCACGTCCAGGCCGATCTTCCAGCGTTCGCCGATCACTGCGCCCGTGGTGTCGATGCCGCGCACGCGCAGGTTCTCGCCGAAGATGCCCGGCGGCAGTTCGCGTTCGAGCCGGGCAACCCAGAAATCGGCGTCCTCCTGCGAGTAGGCGTAGAGGGCCTGGTCCTCCCCGCCGTGGTGCACCCGGCTGGCCTGGACGTCGCCGTGCACGCCGAGCTTGTGGACCTTGACGGGTCCTTCCACGGGGCGTTTGTCGATGGCGGTGACGCCAACACTGCCTTCCGGGTCGGCCAGAAGCTGGTGCACCCGGCAGACTGCGATCAACGTTGCGGTGTCCATGGCAACAAGCCTAGTCCCCACCGCTAGGGGTCAAAGCGGTAGCCCATGCCCGCCTCGGTATGGAGGTGCCTTGGCGCTGAGGGGTCGCGTTCGAGCTTCCGGCGGAGCTGGGCGATGTACACGCGAAGGTACTGGGTTTCCTTGGCGTAGGCCTGGCCCCACACCTGGGTGAGGATCTGCTGCTGGCTGACCAGTCTGCCGGCGTTGCGGACCAGCAGTTCGAGGATGTTCCATTCCGTCGGGGTCAGCCGGACCTCCCCGCCGTCCTTGACGATCTTCTTGCCGGCCAGGTCCACCACGAAGTCGGCGGTTTCCAGCGTGGCCACCTCGTCCCGCGGTCCGGCCCGGCGGGAGGCGGCCCGCAACCGGGCGAGCAGTTCGTCGAGGCCGAACGGTTTGGTCACGTAGTCGTCCGCGCCGGCGTCGAGCGCTTCGACTTTGTCTTCGGAGCCATGCCGGGCGGACAGCACAATGATGGGCATGTTGCTCCAGCCGCGGATTCCACGGATCACGTCCACGCCGTCCATGTCCGGCAGCCCAAGGTCCAGCACCACGATGTCCACCGGCTGGCGGGCTGCGGCCTTGAGGGCATCGGCTCCGTTACCGACGGTCAGCGCCTGGTAGCCGTGGGCGTGCAGGTTGATCTGCATGGCCCGCGCGATCTGCGCCTCGTCCTCGACAATCAGCACCAGGTTCACAGTTGCTCCCCTTCCCACAGCGGCAGGGTGACCACCATGGTCAGCCCGCCGCCCGGCGTCGGCTCCGCTGTCAGGGTGCCGCCCATCGCTTCGGTGAAGCCCTTCGCGACGGCGAGCCCCAGGCCGATCCCGCTGCGTGCGGAGCCGGCGTCGTCGAGCCTCTGGAACGGCAGGAACAGGGCCAAAATGTCCGACGGCGGCACTCCCCCGCCGTGGTCCGTCACCCGCAGTTCGCTGCCCGGCCGGCCGCCGACGGCGACCCCCGCGGTGCGTGCCCGCAGCACCACGTCGGACCCGGGCGCGTACTTCACCGCATTCTCCACCAGATTGGCCACCACGCGTTCCAGCATCCCGGCGTCGGCCTCGACGGCGGGCAGGTTGGAGGCGATTTCATTACGGATGCGATCCTCGGGAACCCCGCGCAGGGCGTCCGGCAGGACCTGTTCCCAGGCCAGCCCCCGCAGGTGTGGCGTCACGGCGTCGGCGGTGATGCGGGACATGTCCAGCAGGTTGTCCACGAGGTGGCCCAGCCGGTCCGTGTAGTCCTCGATCGTAGCCAGCAGTTCGCGTTCGTCCTCCGGGCTGAAGCTGACCTCCTCTTGGCGGAGGCTGCTGACGGCCAGCTTGATCCCCGCCAGCGGCGTGCGCAGGTCGTGCGACACCGCCCGCAGGATGGAGGTGCGCATGGTGTTGCCCTCCGTGAGGCGGAGGTTGTCCTGCCGGCTCCGCACCAGTTGCTGGCGTTCCCGCACGGCCACCACATAGGCGCCGAACGCCGCGAGCATGCGCTTGTGCTGGCCGGACAGCGGTCCGCCGCGCAGCAGGAGGGTGTAGTTGGCGTCGATGACGGCGGCGTGGTCCGCTGCGGCGTGGCCCACCGGCGGCTGCGGGCCCGAGGTGGCCAGCACGTGCCAGCGTGGTTCCGCCCGCCGGGCCGTGGCAGGAGCGCTTGCCGGGCCGTCGGGCGGAGCGGCCTCCAGCAGGGTGACGGCCTCCATCCCGAGCTTGGCTCGGATCTTGTCGAGGAACGATTCCAGGCTGCCGTCCGAACGGAGGATCCTGAGGGCAAGTTCGTTCAGCGCCCGTGCCTCGGCCCCGGCGTGCGCGGCTTCCTGGGCCCGTCGGGTGGCCAGGCCCACCGCCAGGCCGATGCCGCAGGCCACCGCGAGGAACACCACGAGGATGAAGAGGGTGGAGGGATCGGCGATCGAGAAGGAGCCTACGGGTTCGGCCGAGAAATAGTTGAGCAGCGAACTGCCCAGGACAGCGGCCACAACGGCCGGCCACAGGCCGCCGACGGCAGCCACGGCAGCGGCCACCGCGAGTTGCAGGAGCATGATCATGGCGAAGTTGCGGTAACCCACCGCCGTCACGAGCAGTTCGACGGCGGGCGGCAACACGACGGCGAGCGCGAGGCCGGCCGCGATCCGGCCGCGGCCGATGCCCGGGACGCCGGGCTGCGCCGGGAGCGCTATGCCCTTTCCCGGGTCGGCTCCGTTCACGTCAGATGCGGCCATGCCCCCAATTCTGGCATTTCCCCGCCCATGCCGCGGCCGGAGCGCAGGGGTAGGCTTTCCTCAGCAATCAGACTCCGGGGGACAAGGAAGCATGGATCCGAACAGCAATCCGGCGGACGCCGGCGGCCCGGACGAGGGTTCCGGCAGGGCCCGGGACGGGGGCGTTGACAAGGACCAGGTCGGCGGCCGCGACGGTGGGCGGCCCCAACCGCCGCCCTGGCAGGTGCCGCAGCCGGAACTGCGGCCGGAGCTGCAGCAGCCCGACGCCGGGCGGGACGGATCGCCGCACGAGCCGCCCGCCGTCGTCGACCCCTTTGAACGGGAGCGCGCGAAACGGGCCGCGGAGGCCGCCCACCGGAAGAAGCGCTCGCAGCGGCGGACCGTCGCCGTCGGTCTGGGGGTCACGGCGCTGCTCGCCGGAACGATCACCGCGATCGTGGCAAGCCAGGAGAACGACGCCGACTACGCCCAGGTGTGCTTCAACGATCAGACCGGCGAGCGCGTGGACGACGTCAACTGCGGCAGCTCCGAGGGCCGCGGCTCGGGCTTCTACGCCTGGTACTTCTACTCGCGCGGCTCCAGTGTCCCGGCCGTGGGCCAGAACCGCAGTACCTACCCGAACTACACCCGGACCATGCCCAGCGGCGCGAAGGCGTCCACCGGGTACAGCACCAAGGGCGGAACAGTGAGCCGCGGAGGCTTCGGCGGAAGCTCCAAGGGCGGCGGAAGCACGGGCGGCTGAGGATGGAGAGACTGACGGTTGCGCCACGTCCGGACTGGAAACAGAAGATCGAGGAACAGGGCCTGGTGTTTTCCACCACCACCATGCCTGACGGCCGGAAGATCGAGTACTGGAACGAGTCGGCGTACTACGAATTCACCATGGACGAGGTGGAAACGCTCGAGAAAACCGCCGAAGACATGCACCTCATGTGCCTGGAGGCGGCCAGGTTCCTGGCCACCGGGGCGATGGGCGGGATCGGCATCGGCCAGCAGGCCCTGGAACTCGCGGCCGAATCGCTGCAGGCCGGGGACATGGACGTCTACGGCCGCTTCGACTTCATCTATGACGGCGCCGGAGGGCCCGCGAAGATGCTCGAGTACAACGCCGACACCCCCACCGGCCTGATCGAGGCGTCCGTGGCGCAATGGTTCTGGCTGCAGGACGTCTTCCCGGACAAGGACCAGTGGAACGGCATCCATGAAGCCCTCATCCGGCAGTGGAAGAAGCTGCGGTACCGCACGGGGATGAGCACCCTGCACGTGGCGCATTCGGAAGCCGAAGAGTCCGGCGAGGACTGGATGACGGCGGCCTACATGCGGGACGTGGCCGGCCAGGGCGGCTGGACCACCATCGGCATCAACATGTCGGACATCGGCTGGGACCCGAACCTGAACCGTTTCGTGGACCTGGACAACTTCATGATCAGCACCATGTTCAAGCTGTACCCGTGGGAACTGATGATGAAGGAGCCCTTCGGCCACCGCCTGCTGCAGCGGGCCCACAACCCGCGCTGGGTGGAGCCGGCGTGGAAGATGCTGCTCTCCAACAAGGCCCTGCTCGCGGCCCTGTGGCACCTCTACCCCGGCCACGGGAATCTGCTGCCCGCCTACCTTGGCGACCCCGGGCCGCTGACGGAATGGGTGGCCAAGCCGCTGCACGGACGCGAAGGCGACAACATCCGGATCCACGCCCCCGGCGTCGAGATCGACCAGCCCGGGAAGTACGGACGGGAAGGCTGGTGTTTCCAGCAGTACCAGCAGCTTCCCGACTTCGGCGGCAACCACCCCGTTCTGGGCCTGTGGGTGGTGGACGGGGAATCGGTGGGCTGCGGCATCCGCGAATCGGACGGCCCGGTCACCGACTACTTCTGCCGCTTTGTGCCCAATACCATCGACGCACCGGCGCCGACCATCGCGTCCGCCGCTTCCAACGGAGCCGCCCTGTGAGCATGGAAACCTCGACGTCGTCCGGCCGCCCCCAGCCCGGCGGCGCCGTCCCGGGCAAGGGACTGCGCGCCGGGATTCTGGACCTCGGCGACTCGGTAATGCTGGGCCTGGCGTCGACCGCGCCGGTCTACTCGCTTGCGGCGACCCTGGGCCTGATCGTCGCCGTCAACGGGGACTACACTCCCCTGATCCTGCTGCTGGGCTTCATCCCGGTGCTCTTCATCGCCTACGCCTTCCGGGAACTGAACAGCGCCCTGCCGGACTGCGGCACCACCTTCGTGTGGGCCCGGAGGGCCTTCGGCCCCTGGGCCGGCTGGCTGGGCGGCTGGGGCGTGTCACTGGCGGGCACGGTGGTCCTGGCGAACCTGGCCCAGGTGGCCGGGCAATACCTGTGGCTCCTGGTGGGCGACGGCTCCTTGGCCGAAAGCACCTGGCTCGTGACCGGCACCGGCGTGGCGTTCATTGCCCTGATGACGTTCGTGAACCACCGCGGCATCCGGCTGGGCGAACATGTCCAGCGGACCCTGACCTACGTCCAGTACGTCTCGCTGGGCATCTTCGCCGTGGCCCTGATGGCCGGGATCGCCAACGGCGGATCCGGCAATGCCACGCCGTTCACCTTCGAATGGTTCAATCCGGCCGGCGCCTTCACGGACCCCGGCGCCGTGGTGCACGGTGCGCTGCTGGCGCTCTTCATCTACTGGGGCTGGGACACCTGCCTGGCCCTGAACGAGGAGACCGAGAACCCGGCGAAAACCCCCGGCCGCGGCGCCGTAATCTCGGCCTTCGTGCTGGTTGCGATCTACGTCTCCGTGGCCCTGCTGGTGATGATGTACGCAGGCTCCGGCGCCGAAGGGATCGGCCTGGGCAACAGCGAGAACGAATCCGATGTGTTCCTGGCCATGAAGGACGTGGTGCTGGGTCCCTGGGGCTGGCTGATCGTCCTCGCGGTCCTGGCCTCGGTGCTGTCCTCCACCCAGACCACCATCCTGCCCACGGCCCGCGGCACGCTCTCGATGGGCGTCCACGGCGCCCTGCCGCCTCGCTTCGGGAAGGTCCACCCGCGGTACCAGACGCCCGGCTTCTCCACCCAGCTCATGGGCGCCGCAGCCGCCGTCTACTACATCGCCATGACCTTCCTCAGCGAGAACCTGCTGGCCGACTCGATCAGTTCGATCAGCCTGTTCATCGCCTTCTACTACGCGCTCAGCGGCTTTGCCTGCGTCTGGTACTTCCGCGGCACGCTCCGCAGCTCTGCCCGGAACCTGTGGTTCCGCGGGATCCTGCCGCTGCTGGGCGCCGTGCTGCTGGCCGCGGCGTTCTTCATTTCCGCGATCCAGATGTGGGACCCGGAGTACGGGGACACAACGATCCTCGGGGTGGGCGGCGCCTTCGTCAGCGGCGTGGTGCTGCTGTTCCTGGGCGTGGTGCTCGCCGTCGTCTGCCGTTTCCTGCCGTCCACCCGGGCCTACTTCACGGCGAGAACAGGTCCGGCGAAGTAGTCAGGCGGCCACCGGCACCGCTTCCTTGCGGGCGGCGTCCTTGCGGATCGTGGCGCTGATGAGGGCGGCAACGGTGCACATCGCGGCGGCGCCGATCCACGCGTAGGTGTAGTGCCCGGTGGCGTCACGGACGAAGCCGGCTGCCACCGCCGCCGCGGCTGCGCCCAACTGGTGGGCGGCGAACACCCAGCCGAACACCACGGAGCCGTCCGCACCGAAGACCCGGCGGCAGATCGCGGCGGTGGGCGGCACTGTGGCCACCCAGTCCAGGCCGTAGACCACCACGAACACGATCATGCTCGGTTCCACCGTGGAACCCAGCAACAGCGGCAGCACCAGCAGGCCAATCCCGCGGAACTGGTAGTACACGGCAAGCAGGACCTTGGGGTTGAAGCGGTCGGTCAGCCAGCCCGAGGCGATGGTTCCCACGATGTCGAAGATCCCGACGACGGCCAGCAAACCCGCCGCCGTCGTCTCCGGCATACCGTGGTCGTGCGCCGAGGGGATGAAGTGGGTGCCGATCAGGCCGTTCGTGGTCGCGCCGCAGATCGCGAAGCCCGCCGCGAGGCCCCAGAAAGTGCGCACCTTGCTGGCGCGCCTGAGGACCTGCAGCGCGCGGACGGCGGCATTCGTGGAGTCGCCGGCAGCCGCCGTCGTGACCGCCGGTTCCGCAGTCTCGGCACCGTACGGCAGGACGCCGACGTCGGCAGGAGAGTTCCGCAGCCAGCGCAGCACCAGCGGGACGACCGCAAGCGCGCCGGCCGCGATCAGCAGCGAGGCCCCGCGCCAACCGGGGTTCTGGGCCAGCGCAGCGATGAACGGCAGGAACACCAGCTGCCCGGCGGCACTGCCGGCAGTGAGGATGCCGATCACGAGGCCGCGGCGCCTGGCGAACCAGGTGTTGGCGATGGTCGCGGCGAAGACGAGGGCCATGGACCCGGTGCCGAGGCCGATCAGCAGCCCCCAGGTGAGCAGGATCTGCCAGGACTGGTTCACGAAGACCGTCAGGGCGGAGCCGAGGCCGATCAGGCACAGGGCGATGGAAGTCACGGCGCGGATGCCGAAGCGTTCCATGAGGGCCGCGGCGAAGGGCGCGGTGAGCCCGAACAGCACCAGGTTCAGGCTGACGGCCAGGGACAGAACCGTGGTGGACCAGCCGAACTCAGCCTGCAACGGGACCATGAGCACGCCAGGTGCGGCGCGGAAGCCGGCGGCGCCCACCAAGGCCAGGAACGCGACGGCGGCCACGAACCACGCGGGGTGCAGGCGGCGGCGCGGGGACTTTCGGCTCGCCACCTCGGTGACATCGGGAGCAGTCATGCGGGGATCTCCGTTTCGGGGGTCGAGCCTTTGTCGGGGGCGGGTGCGGCGGGCGCTGCGGCGGGGCCTATCTCCACGGGTGCGACGGCGAGAGGGAGCGGCTGCTCGCTTCGCTTGAGGCTGTGCCAGCTCGAGTTGGCTGCGGTCAGGGGCACTCCGCAATGGCTGCAGGTATCGGCAGAGGACGTAGGCTGCCCGCAGCCGGTGTGGATGACGCGCATGTGTGAGACCTCGTCCGGCGCGTCCAGGTGTTTCTCGGCCCAGATGATGATCGCGTTGAGTACGGGCAGTGCATCTTCGCCCTTGGGCGTGAGGACGTACTCCTGCCGCGTGCGGCTCCCGTCCTGATAGGGGCGCCGCGCCAGCAGCCCGGCCTCGAGCAACCAGCCGAGGCGCTTGCTGAGGACGGTATCGGCTATGTCAAGCCGCTGTTTGATGGCATCGAAGCGGCCGTTGCCAAAGAAGATTTCCCGCAGGACCAGGCTCCCCCACGGGTCGCCGAGGACATCCAGTCCGCGGGCAAGGCTGCACGTGCGCGCGGACCAGTCGGAGCGAAGAGGCATGGCCCGATCGTAGCTGGCTTTCTTGAAGAAAGCCAACACCCCGCGGCCTGGCAGCCGACCCGCCGGTGTCGGGACGGTGGCCGGCCGGTGTACGCGAAATACACCAAGGATTCACCCGGAGCGTCTACTTTGGTGGGGCTGGACCTTATCTACGAAAGGCAATCCGACTATGGCAACGCATGACCCCGAGATGATGAAACGTTCAACCGACGAAGGTGGCACCGCCGCCGGCGCCGCCGCGACAGGCTTCTCCCGCCGCCGTTTCCTGGGCGCCACCGCCGCGGCGACGGCGCTTGCCGCTGCCGGTTCCCTGCTGCCGCCGTCGGTGCAGGCCGCCATGGCCAAGCCAGTGCCGCCGGGAAGCCTGCAGTCCATCAAGCACGTCATCATCCTTATGCAGGAAAACCGCTCCTTCGACCACTACTTCGGCGCGCTGCGCGGCGTCCGCGGCTACGGCGACAAGTCCCTCACCCGCCTGCGGGACGGCAGGTCGATGTTCGAACAGCCACGGGCCACCGGCGAAACGGTGCTTCCGTTCTCGCTCCGCAAGGCCGCTGAACTGGCAGGTCGTCCGGACTCGGACATCCAGTACCTCGGCGACCTGGACCACTCCTTCGCGGGCACCACCACCGCCTGGAACAACGGCTGGTGCGACAAGTGGATCCCGGCCAAGAGCGCCTCCACCATGACCTTCTACGAGCGCTCCGACATCCCGCTGCAGTACGAGCTGGCGGACACCTTCACTATCTGCGACGCCTACCACTGCTCGGTCAACGGCTCCACGAACCCCAACCGCAACTACCTTTGGAGCGGCACCACCGGCACCGAAAAGGCCACTGGCAAGCGGGCCGTCACCAACGCCGCCTACAGTTACGACCACCCCGGCTACAACTGGACCACCTACCCGGAGCGCTTGGAGCAGGCCGGCGTGTCCTGGCGGATCTACCAGGACTGGGACAACTTCACGGACAACGCTGTCGAGTACTTCGACACCTTCAAGGCGATTGGCCGCAAGATGCTGGCCGCCGTGGACGGCGACCTGCGCACCACGGAGGAGTTCTACGACTCTCTCCACGCCAAGGCCCCCGAAGAACAGGAACGGCTCCTTGCCCAGCTGGAAGCCGGCCGCGGGCTGCTGACCGACGCCGAGAAACTCCTCTTCGACAAAGCCATGTTCCGCGGCCGCCCGGACACGCTCCTGGAACGGCTCGGAGCGGACATCGACGGCGGCACCCTGCCGAAGGTCAGCTGGCTGGTCCCCTCCGCCGCCGACTCCGAACACCCCGGCGCCTCCACACCGGTGGGCAGCGCCAACTTCGTCTACCGCCTCCTGGACCTCGTGGCCAGCAACCAGGAAACCTGGGACAGCACGGCCATCTTCCTCAACTTCGACGAGAACGACGGCTACTTCGACCACGTTCCGCCGCCCGTTCAGCCGCGCCCGGCCTCCGGCGAATCCACGGACTGGACCACGGCCCGGCCCATCGGCCTCGGCCCGCGGGTACCCATGACCGTCGTCTCGCCCTGGACGATCGGCGGCTTCGTCAGCTCGGAGGTCTTCGACCACACCTCGGTGCTCCGCTTCCTGGAAGCGTGGACCGGCGTGCAGGAACCGAACATCTCCGCCTGGCGCCGCGAAGTGTGCGGAGATCTCACCGGTGTCTTCAACTTCGCCGCCGCCGGCACCCCGCCGGTACTGGACCACCCGGGTCCGGTTCCGGCGAAGATCAGCCGCTGGCGTCCTGTTCCGCCGGCCGTGCAGGTAGCGCCGATCCAGGAAGACGGCACCCGCCCGGCGCGTCCGCTGCCGTACCGGCCCGGGACGTCCGCCGCGGTGACCGCCGACGGCGTCGTGCTGTCCCTGCGCAACGGCGGCACCCGCTCGGCCCACTTCGCCGTGTATGGCTACGCGGGCGAGCTCGCCGAACCCCGGCACCTCGACGTGAAGGGCAGCGAGGCAGTGACGCTCGCGGCGCCGTCGGGCAGTTTCGACCTGGTCGTCACCGGACCCAACCGCTGCCAGTACGAGCTCAAGGGCTCGACGGCGGGGGCGGCGGCCGGCGTCGACGTTTCCGTCATCGCGCGCGAAGGCAGCGACGTGGTGCTGGATCTGCGCAACAACGGTTCCAGGACGGTGACGCTGCAGTTGGGCGCCCTGCAATACAAGCAGCTCAGCACGAGGGTGAAGCTGAAGCCAGGCGGCGCAAAGACCCTGACCTGGGCGACCCTGAAGGGCTGGTACGACATCGAGGTCACCGCTGCCGAGGACGCCACGTTCCGGCGCCGGCTGACCGGCTGCGAGGAAAACGGCCAGCCCGGCATCTCCGGCTAGCCTTCCTGGCCTCCTCTGAAGACAGGACGGCCGCGGCCCCCCGGAGTTCCGGGGGTGCCGCGGCCGTTGGGCTTCGCAAAGAAGGTCAGGAAGAACGGACTGCCCCGGCCCGCGCCGCACCGATTCCCGTCCGCGCCGGGCGGTACGCGAAGGCCCAGTACACGAGCAGGGCGATGCCGCACAGCACCCCGAGGCTGGACACCGACAGCTGGAACTGTGTTTCCACGCCCTTGCCCCATTCCGCGGCGCCGGCCAGCACTGCGATGTTCTTCGGGGTGAGGTAGAAGGCAAGGGTCGAACAGGCCACGATCACCCAGCCGGCACGGCGCATCCTGCCCTGGCGTGACGGTACGCGGTGCATCGCGAAGGCCATGCCCGGCAGGGCAACAGCCATCCAGACCCAGTGGTGGGACCACGAAACCGGGCTGATCAGCAGCATCAGGACGGCGGTGGCCGAGACGGCGATGAAGTTCTCGTCAACGTCCAGGGCCCACTTGATGACCAGGACGGTGAGGGCCACCAGCCCAAGCGAGAGGCCCGCCCACTCAAGGCTGGTCTGCGCGGAATCCGGCAGGCCGAGGTGCAGCAACAAGCCCTTCAGGGAGAGGTTGTCCACGAAGTCCGGCTGCCCGATCCTTCCCGTATCCGGCAGGATCTTCATCCAGAAGGCCACGGACGCCTGCGGCAGGACGGCCCAGCCGGCGGCGATGGACCCGAAGAATCCCACGGCCATCCAGGAAAGCGCCTTGAAGTCACGCCGCACCAGGAAGTACAGCCCAAACACCAGGGGCGTGAGTTTCACCCCGGCGGCGAGCCCGGTCAGGAGACCTGCCGGCCAACGGATCTGCCCGGCGCGCACCTTCCCGTGCAACGCGAAGTCGGCCAGGATGACGCCCATCAGGATGATGTTGATCTGGCCGAACACGAAGGTGTCACGCCATGGTCCGAGGAGCAGGATGGCGCCCGTTCCAACGGCCGTAGTGGTCCTGAAACGGTAATCGGCGAACGTCGCACGCCAGGTGTTCATGCCGAAATAGTGGCGGGACAGCCACGCGGCCACCACCGCGGCGCCGAACAGAGCCGAGAGGATGAAGACCATGCTGCCGGCCCCGAAACCCATGGTTGCCAGCCCGGCAAACAGCACGGCGGCAAACGGCGGGTACGTAAAAGGCAGGCCGTCCCGGGGAGCGTAGAGGCTGTCGCCGCTTTCCAGGACCCGGCTGCCGCCGTAGTAGTAGACCTCGAAATCGTTCAGGAACGGCTTGTAGTCCTTATAGAGGAACCACACCGCGGCGGCAAGGAGCAGCCCGCCGAACGCCGTCAGGACCCAGCCGCGCGGCGACGGCACGTGTGCAGCAGGCAGGGCGCTTGCACCGCTCGGATCAGACCCCATTCCCCTAGCCGTTGATCGCCGCGAAGGCCTGCTCGAGGTCGGCGATCAGGTCCTCCACGTCCTCAATGCCGCAGGAAAGGCGGATCAGGTTGACAGGCACGGCCAGCTCGGTGCCCTTCACGGAGGCGTGGGTCATCTCCGAGGGGTAGTTCATGAGGGACTCGATGCCGCCCAGGGACTCGGCCAGGGTGAACACCTGCGTGTGTTCGGCAACGGCACGCGCCGCAGCCTCGCCGCCCTTGAACTGCACGGAGACCATGCCGCCGAACTTCTTCATCTGCTTCTTGGCCAGCTCGTGGCCCGGGTGCGACGGCAGGCCCGGATACAGCACTGCTTCCACCTCGGGGCGCTGGAGCAGCCATTCGGCCACGGCCTGGGCGTTCTCGCTGTGCCGGTCCATGCGCACGCCGAGGGTCTTCAGGCCGCGCGTGGTCAAGAACGCGTCCATCGGGCCGGAGACCGCGCCGACGGCGAACTGCACGAAGCCGATCTTGTCGGCCAGTTCCGGATCGTTGACGACGACGGCGCCGCCCACCACGTCGGAGTGCCCGCCGATGTACTTCGTGGTGGAGTGGACCACGATGTCGGCACCCAGGGCGAGCGGGTTCTGCAAGTACGGGGACGCGAAGGTGTTGTCGACGACGAGGAGGGCACCGGCGTCGTGCGCGATGGCGGCGAGCGCCTCGATGTCAGTAATCCGCATCATCGGGTTGGACGGCGTCTCCACCCACACGATCCGGGTCTTGTGCGCGGCAACAGCGGCACGCACGCCGTCAAGGTCGGACATGTCCACCGGGGTGTTGCCGATGCCCCACTCGCCCAGCACCCGGTTGATGAGCCGGTAGCTTCCGCCGTAGGCGTCGTTGCCGAGCACGATATGGTCCCCGGGGCGGGCGACGGCCCGGATCAGCGAGTCTTCGGCTGCCAGGCCGGAACCGAAGCTGAAGGCGTGGCTGCCGCCCTCGAGCGCGGCGAGCTGTTCCTGCAGCGCGTCCCGGGTGGGGTTGCCGCCGCGGCCGTATTCGTAGCCCTCGCGCAGCCCGCCGATGCCGTCCTGGGCGTAGGTGGAACTGAAGTGCAGCGGCGGCACCACGGCGCCGGTGCGGGGCTCGAAGGCCTGGCCGGCGTGGACGGCGCGGGTGTTGAAACCTGCTTCATGGGCAGACATGGGTACTCCTCCTGGTTCGGGGAAAGCAGCTTGGGGAATCAGTGGCTCAGGTAGGCGAGCAGGTCGTGGCGGGTCAGGATGCCCACCGGGGCGCCGACGAAGGTCACCATCACGGTGTCCACGTCTGAGAGCAGTTCGCGGGCGGCGGAGATCGTCTCCAGCGAACCGATCACCGGCAGCCGCTCCCCCATGTGCTCCGAGATCTTGTCCGTCAGCTTCGCCTCGCCGCGGAACAGCTTGGTGGTCAGCGAGCGTTCGTCCACGGCACCCAGGACTTCGCCCATCACCACGGGCGGCTCGGCCGAGAGAACCGGGATGTGCGAGACGCCGTACTCATTCATGATGTTGATGACATCGCGCACGGTCTCGTTGGGGTGGATGTGCACCAGGTCCGGCATCTCACCGGTCTTGGACTTGAGGACCTCGCCCACGGAGGCTTCCTCGCCGCCGGAGAGGAAGCCGTAGGAGCGCATCCACTTGTCGTTGAAGATCTTGGCGAGATAGCCGCGGCCGGAGTCCGGCAGGATCACGACGACGACGGCCTTTTCGGGGAGGTCCTTCGCCACCTTGAGCGCGGCCACCACGGCCATGCCCGAGGAGCCGCCGACCAGCAGGCCTTCTTCGCGGGCCAGCCTGCGGGTCATTTCGAAGGAGTCGCCGTCGCTGACCGCGATCACCTCGTCGGGGACGGTCCTGTCGTAGTTTTCCGGCCACATGTCCTCGCCCACGCCCTCGACGAAGTACGGCCGGCCCGTCCCGCCGGAGTACACCGAGCCCTCGGGGTCAGCGCCGATCACCTTGACCCGGCCGCCGTCGGCCTCGGGACGGTCCGCCGAGACTTCCTTGAGGAAGCGGCCGGTGCCGGTGATGGTGCCGCCGGTGCCGGCGCCGATCACCACGTGGGTGACCTTGCCATCGGTGTCGCGCCAGATTTCCGGGCCGGTGGTTTCATAGTGGCTGCCCGGTGCGGCGGGGTTGGAGAACTGGTCCGGCTTGTAGGCGCCGGGGATTTCGGTGACCAGCCGGTCCGAGACCCCGTAGTAGCTTTGCGGGCTGTCCGGGGCCACAGAGGTGGGGGTCACCACAACTTCGGCGCCATAGGCCTGCAGCACGGCGCGCTTGTCCTCGCCCACCTTGTCCGGGACCACGAAGATGCACTTGTAGCCCTTCTGCTGCGCCACCAACGCCAGGCCGACGCCGGTGTTGCCGGAGGTGGGCTCCACGATCGTGCCGCCGGGCTTGAGCTTGCCGCTGCGTTCGGCCTCCTCGATCATCTTCACCGCGATCCGGTCCTTGATGGATCCGCCGGGGTTGATGTACTCGAGTTTCACCAGGACGGTGGCCTTGATGCCCTCGGTAACGTGCTTGAGCTTGATGAGCGGCGTATTGCCAATGAGGTCCAGAACGGACTCGGCGTACTTCATGGATACCAAGTTACCGCTTCGGCAAGGAAGCCCGGGCGTGGACCTGCCCGGGCTTCCTTGCATCTGTTTGCGGCGGCGTCATTTCCCCGCGGAATTGTCCGTCTGCCAGAGGCCGAGGATGTTGCCCTCGGTGTCCTTGAAGTAGGCGTACCATCCCATGCCCGGGACGGCGTCCTTGCCCTTGTGGACCGAGCCGCCCACCGACTCGATTTGCGCCAGGGCCGCGTCGATGTCATCGACATCCACAGTGAGGACGGGGGTCTGCAGGTCCGCTGAACGCGTGAACAAGGCACCGTTGATGACGCCGGGCGAGTTCGGCATTCCGGTTTGTTCGTCGGAAGGCGTGGTCAGGGCGATCGTGTAGTCCAGCTCCGGCATGTAGTTGAGCGTCCAGCCGAATGCCCCCTGGTAAAAGTTGTTGGCCCGCTCGGAGTCTTCTGCGGGGATTTCGAAATGTACTATTCCACCCATTGCGGTTCTCCTGGATACGTTTCGGAAAGGCACGGGCGCCCGCGCCACACCGGGAGTCTAACCGCGCCGGAGACGGGACGTAAGGCCCCCGGAAACATACCGTCGGCGCCCCGTGGGACGATGGATTCATGACGATCGCCAGCGCCCCTGCCGCAGCCGCGGCCGCGGCGGACGCCTCCGTGCGCTGGCATCCCGGCGGCCCGTTCAACCTCCTGCAGAGCCTGGGAATCCTCATGCGCGGCAACGGCGATCCGTCCTTCGCCAACCGCCCGGACGGCCTCTGGATGGCGTTCACGACGCCGGACGGCCCCGCTACCCTGCGGCTCACCGCCGTCTCCAGTCCGGACTGCTGCGTCGACGCCCAGGCCTGGGGTCCCGGCGCGGAATCCGCGATCTCCGGTGTGCCGCGGCTTCTGGGCCGGGATGACGACTGGTCCGGTTTCGACGAACCCGCCTTCCACGCGGAACTCCCCCGCCTGGTGGTCGAGGCCCGACGCCGGAACCCTGGCCTGCGCCTGCCCGCCACCGGGAGGGTGGTGGACTCCCTGGTGCCCACCATCCTGGAGCAGAAGGTCACCACCATCGAGGCCCGCCGCGGCTACCGCTACCTGATGTACCGCTACGGAAGCCCGGCTCCGGGCGCGGGCCTCCACGCGCCGTCGGACCTCCTTGTCGCCCCCACCGCGGCTCAGTGGCTGGGCATCCCGTCCTGGGAATGGCACAAGGCGGGTGTCGGCCCGCAACGTTCGGCCACGGTCATGCGGGCGTTGCGCTCGGCGTCCGGGCTGGAACGCCTGGCGGCCCTGGACGCCGCGGAGGCAGGGGCGAAGCTGCAGGCCATCCCGGGCATCGGCATCTGGACGGCTGCCGAAGTGCTGCAACGCACGCACGGCTGCCCGGATTCGATCGCGGTGGGCGACTACCACCTGGCCTCCTTTGTCGGCTATGCCCTCACCGGGAAGAAAACGGACGACGCCGGCATGCTCGCCCTGATGGAGCCGTGGCGCGGGCACCGGCAGAGAGTGGTCCGCTTGCTCGGGCTCAGCGGCTTCCGGAAGCCGGCGTTCGGCCCGCGGATGACCATCCAGGACCACCGCGGCCACTGACTGCCTCCCCTTTCCGTCAACTTTCCGTCAACGCGGGGGCACTTACGGCCCATGTCGGGGCCGAACACGGGCCGTAACTGACCCCGCGTTGCCGACTCCCGGTAAGGTGAAAGCCATGACTTCCGCTATTGACCTGCAGGCAACCTTCATCCCCAACGACGGCGAATTCTTCCGTGTGAAGCTCGCGCTGGACATCGCCATCGAGGAGGTCGTCAACGAGCCGGGCTGCATCCGCTACGAACTGACCGAAGCCACCGAGGAGAAGCTCGTCCTCACCGAACAGTGGGCGTCCGAGGAAGACCTGGACAAGCACTCCAAAGGCATCGCGGTGCAGGACCTCAACGAGTCCCTCAGCGCCCTGCTGGCCGAACCGGTCAAGATCGAGCGCCTCTAGCCTCCGGTCCTTAAGCGCGAATGGCTGCCCGTTGCCGGGCAGCCATTCGCGTTTAAGTGGTTGTTTGGAGCTAGGAGTTCTCTGCCCGCATCTTTGCCACGTGCGCGTGGACCTCTTCCATGTCCAGGCCCTTGACGGCTTCGATGACCTGCTCCAGTTGCGGCCCGTTCAATGCGCCGGGCTGCGAGAACACCAGCACCTTTTCGCGGAAAGCCATGAGGGTGGGAATCGAGGAAATTCCGGCCTCGGCGGCAAGCTGCTGCTCGGCTTCGGTGTCCACCTTGGCGAAGAAGACGTCAGGGTGCTTCTCGGAGGCGGCCTTGAAGGTGGGCGCGAACTGGCGGCACGGCCCGCACCATTCGGCCCAGAAATCGACCAGGACAATGTCGTTGCCCTCGATGGTTGCTGCGAACTGTTCGCCGGTGATGTCAACTGTAGCCATGCTTCCACCGTACGCGAGACGGGCGCCCGCGTCGCCCCTGTTCGCTCCCCGGCGAAGCGGGAATAATTGCGCGACGGCGGACTCTTGCCAAGGCGTTGAACAGCTGTTTAGTGTATTAAACATGCGTTCAGCAGCTGAGGATCTCAGCACCCGCGCCCGCATCCGGGACGCGGCCATCGTCCTGTTCGGCCGGGACGGGTTCGCGCGCACCACCATCCGTGGGGTTGCCGCCGAATCCGGCGTGAGCCCGGGCCTGGTGATCCACCATTTCGGCAGCAAGGACAAGCTGCGCGAAGTCTGCGACCGGCATGTCATCGCCGAAACGGGCGAACAGGGGCTGCGCAAGGCACACCCCGAATCGGCGGGCCGGCAGATCCAGGAGTATCTGGCCGATCCCGGCCAGTATGCCCCGGAAATCGCCTACATCCGGCAGTCACTGGGCGACGATTCGGAGGCCGGCCACGCGTTCTTCGCCGCGATTGTGCAGCAGACGAAGGCAATCATCGAGGCCGGCATCGCCGCCGGCACCATCCGCGCCTTCGAAGACGTCGACGCCACCGCCGTCGTGGTCGCCAGCAACAGCCTCGCCATGCTTGTCCTGGGGAAGCACGCAGCCCGCGTCCTGGGCACCAGCGAACTCGGCCCGGACATGCTGCGTTCGCTGACCGTCCCGGCCCTGGACCTTTACACCCACGGCTTCTACACGGACACAAGCTTCCTCGATGCCGCCCGGGCAGCCCTGCAGGCACCGGCCGGCACCGGAACCTCCGGCTGACGAAAAGGGGAACCCATGGAACCGGCAATCACCGTCGAGGGCCTGCGGAAAAGCTTCGGCCACCGCGAAGTCCTGCACGGAATCGACTTCCGGGTGCAGGCCGGCACGGTCTTCGGCGTCATCGGGCCGAACGGCGCAGGCAAGACCACCACCATGCGCTGCCTGCTGGACATCATCCGGCCCAACGCGGGCACGCTGCGCGTCCTCGGCCAGGACCCGCGCCGTGGCGGGCCGGGACTGCGCCGCCGCATCGGTTACCTTCCCGGCGAGCTCGCCCTCGAAGCCAGGGTCACCGGCCGACGGCTGCTGGAACACTATGCCGCCGTCAGCGGCCCCGTCCGTCCGGGCCGGATCGACGAACTCGCCGAACGCCTGAACCTGGACCTCGACCGGCACACACGCAAGCTGTCCAAAGGCAACAAACAGAAACTCGGCCTCATCCAGGCCTTCATGCACGAACCCGAACTCCTGGTCCTGGACGAACCCACCAGCGGCCTCGATCCGCTGGTCCAGCAGGAATTCCTCACCATGCTCCAGGAAGTGAGGGACCGGGGCCAGACCGTCTTCCTCAGCTCCCATGTCCTCAGCGAAGTTCAGCAGGCGGCGGACGAGGTGGCCATCCTGCGGGACGGCCGGATCGTCACCATCGCCACCGTGGACGCCCTGCGCGAAAGTGCCGTGCGGCACCTGCGGCTCACGGCGAACGGAATCACAGCAGACGACGCCGGCGCGCTGCTGGGCCGGGTGCCCGGCGTCGGGGGCGTCGAGGTGCTTGCCAAGGGAAGCGGCGTCAAACTGACGGCGGTGCTGGAAGGCAGCATCGGCCCGCTGGTGCAGGCGCTCGCCGGGTTGCAGCTGACCGACCTGGTCCTGGAGGAACCGGACCTTGAGGAATCGGTGCTCCGGCTGTACGGCAACAACGGCAATGGCCGGCGGGGCAACGGATCCCGCCGGCGCGAACCGCAGGAGGAAGGAAGCAGCCATGCGTAGCAGCACCATGCCGCTCTTCAGGCGGGCTTTCGTGGATTCCTGGCGTTCGACCCTGGCCTGGGCGGCCGGGCTCGCCGGGGCGATCCTGCTCTACCTGCCCCTCTACCCGTCCATCGGCGGAAGCGTCCAGATGCAGGAGATGATCAACGCCCTGCCGCCGGAAATGACCAAGGCCCTGAACTACGACCAGATCGCCTCGGGCCCCGGCTACACCCAGGCCACAGTGTTCGGGTTGATCGGCTTCCTGCTGATGACCATCGCCACGGTGTCCTGGGGTGCGGCCGCAGTGGGCGGTGACGAGGAATCGGGCCAGCTTGAGCTCACCCTCGCGCACGGCGTCACCCGCGTGCAGCTGGTGTTGGAGCGCGCCCTCGCGATGTGCCTGCGGGTGGTGCTGCTGGCCGTCCTGGTCTTCGTTTTGATCCTGGCGCTGAACGATTCGGCACACCTCGCGATCGACTCCATGCACCTGTTCGGCGCCGCCGTCGAGTTCGCGGGCCTGGCCCTGCTGAGCGGCACGGCTGCCCTGTTTGTCGGTGCGTTGAGCGGACGCAAGTCCTACGGGCTGGGAGCCGGTGCCGCCGTCGGGGTGCTGGGGTACGTGTTCAACGCCGTGGGGCGGCAGAGCCCGGACCTTGACTGGCTCCTCGATTTCTCGCCTTACCACTGGGCCTACGGGAACTCACCGGTGGCGAACGGTGCCGACTGGGCCTCGGCCGGCTGGCTATGGGGTATCTCGGCCGCGCTGGTGCTGCTCAGCTCGCTGGCACTGCAGCGGCGGGACGTCGGCAGCTGAGTCGCGGCCGGCAGCTGAGGCAGTTCCCGACGTCGGGAGTTGCGTTGGGAGCTTAGCCCCAGAAATGCGGGGCGGGCCTGCGGGCGCCCGGAAGGGCGGTGTTCTCCCGCCACTCATGGATCCATTCCGGCAGCTCGAGCGAGGCCGGCGGGGCACCGAATTCGGCCACGATGTCCTCCTGGCTGACCGGCCGGCCCTTCGCGAGCAGCCGGGTGGCGATGTGGGCGCGGGCGTAGATTTCGCCGTCGGCGACCATCCGCTGCTCGAAGTAGATCGCTTTGGAATCGAGGCCGGTGATCCGGGTCTCGATGGTGTAGCGCTGCCACAGCTGGAGGGATTTGCGGAAGGCGATGGTCTCGCCGGAGACGACGGGGGTCCAGCCGCGGCGACGCATCCGGTCCCAGATCCCGGCGCGCACCATGAGGTCGAAGCGCCCCAGGTCCATCAGTGAGAAGTACATACCGTTGTTGACGTGCATCGCGATGTCGATGTCGGTGGGCAGGACCCGCAGGGGAAGGGAGCACTCGTCCCACACACTCACGCGGCTCCGCCGGGCGGAGGTGGACAGCAGCAGGAGGGTTCGGAGAAGCAGATGCATGGCTCAATGCTACTCGCCAGTAACATCTGCGGGCCAGGGCCGGGTAGCCGAGCAGGCCAGGCGCGTTCAGCGCTTCCTGCCGCCAACACCTGGCACGGAGGTGACTTGTTTCATCCACTCCGCGATCTGGTGTTCGTCGATGTCGTCCACGGATTCGAGCTCCACGCCGCGCGTTGCCTTGCCCATCCCCACTGGTGTCACCGGGGGCACCGGGTCAAGCGCCACACCATTGATGAACATGAGCTTGACGTGGCCGGCAAAGCCGCCGCAGCTAAAGCACCACCCATCACCGACGCCGTAGTACGCCATGCCCCATTTCACCGAGCGCTCGAGTCCGGGCAACGTCCTGGCGGCCAGCGCATCGATCCATTCGGCGATGCCGCGCTGCGGCTGCGGCAGGCTGGCGATGTAGGCGAAGACCGGTTTGTCGCCGACTGCGGCTTTCGCCGGACTTGCCCGGCCGGTCATGGCTTCGGGCAACTCGAAGGCGGCGTCCGCCCCAGCGGTGTCCTTGCTGGTCATGGAGAGCATTATTCACGCTTTGGCCGATGGCCCCAAGGGATCGCGGCGATGGTGCCGTGATGTTCATGGCGGCATTCTCGTAGCCTGGAGCCGCCGCTATGCTCGCGCCCATGAGCGATATTGCCCTGATTACAGGGACGTCTTCCGGAATGGGGCTCTTTGCCGCGGTCGAGCTCGCGCGTCGGGGGTGCCAGGTGGTAGCCACCATGCGGGACACCAGCCGCGCCACAGAACTGCTCGACGCCGCCAGCCAGGCCGGCGTCGAACTGGACGTCCGCGCGCTGGACGTCGTTGACCATGACACCGCGTCGCGGCTGGTGGATGAACTGATCGCGGCCTACGGGCGCATCGATATTTTGATCAACAATGCCGGCCAGGGCTGCGTAGGGACGGCCGAGCAACTTAGTTTGGCCCAGATCCAGGCCCAGCTGGACGTCAACTTCCTTGCCCCGGTGAACCTGAGCAAACTAGTCCTGCCCGGGATGCGCGAACGCAGGCACGGCAGGATCCTGACCGTCACCAGCGTTGGCGGCACCGTGGGACAGCCCTTCGCAGACGCCTACTGCGGGGCGAAATTCGCCGTCGAAGGATTCATGCAGTCCCTGGCGGCAGTGGCCGAGCATTTTGGCGTCCAGGTGGGCGTCATCGAACCGGCAGCGGTTGCCAGCCAGTTTGTCAGCAACGTCGAACGGCCCAGTGATGTTGGTGCCTACGCCCGGCTCCTCGACGCCTATGTCGCCCGCACCACCGGTGCGTTCGCCAACGCCCAGACTCCTGAAAGTGCCGGCAAAGCGATCGCCGACATCGCCACCACCCACGACTTCACGTTCCGCAGCCAAACCTCCGAGGCCGCAACCGCATTTGCCGGGGTTTCCCTCGCCGACCTAGACGGCTCACGCGTCCGGAATTTCACGGCTCCCTGGATCGCTTAGGACTGCGGCCCCGCTGTTCAACCCGAACCACAGAAAAACCCCGCCTGTCCTGCGTTTCCGCAGGTCAGACGGGGTTTCCGTTGGTGGCAGATGAGGGATTCGAACCCCCGTAGGCAGTGCCAGCTGATTTACAGTCAGCCCCCTTTGGCCGCTCGGGTAATCTGCCGAACTTCAAAAGAAGATCACTCACAGCAACCGTTCCGTTTCCGTCCCGGTAACCGCGAGCAAGACAACCTTACAGAACTTCTGCCGAAGAATCGAATCGAGGGCAGAGTGCCCGGAAATCCGCGGTTTCGGGGCCGTCGGCGGCTTCAGGCCTCGCCGAGGATCCGGCCGGTCAGCTTCTCCTCGAAACGCACCGCCTGCTCGGCAGTGAGCTGCCGCAGCTCGACCGCCCGCTGCAGATCCGCATGCACGCCCTCAAGCCGGGTGGCGGCGTCGGGCACCGGGCTCAGCACCACAGACGCCGCGACGGCGGCGGCAGCGACCGCGGTGCCCGCAGCGGCAGCGGCGACGCCGATGGTGGTCGCGGCTGCAGTAGCGGAGCGGGTGACGTAGCGTACGGGATTCTTGCTCATGGGGGTCTCCTCCACGGGTTGATTCCTCCAACGGGTACAACTCTCATCCCGGGCCCTCAGTTCCGGCAGTGCGTGTGCTGTGAGCGAACTGTGAACCGTAAAACCCCGCCAACAAGCGGTTGCGGGCTGCGCCGTCCGCATCGCAGGTACTAGGCTGGTTGGCAGACAAGAGCGCCCGCGGCGGCACCGCGGGAACGCAATCCACCCACCCCATTCCCAAGGAGAGTCATGGCAGGCGAATCCACATTCGACGTCGTCAGCAAGGTAGACAAGCAGGAAGTCGCCAACGCACTCAACCAGTCCCAGAAGGAAATCGCCCAGCGCTATGACTTCAAGGGCGTTGGCGCCGAGATCGACTTCAGCGGCGAAAAGATCCTCATGAAGGCCAACTCCGAGGAACGCGTCAAGGCCGTCCTGGACGTCTTCCAGTCCAAGCTGATCAAGCGCGGCATTTCCCTCAAGTCCCTCGACGAAGGCGAGCCCTACGCCTCCGGCAAGGAGTTCCGCCTGGAGTGCTCCATCAAGGAAGGCATCGCGCAGGACATCGCCAAGAAGATCAACAAGATCATCCGTGACGAAGCCCCCAAGTCCGTCAAGTCCCAGATCCAGGGCGACGAACTCCGCGTCACTTCCAAGTCCCGCGATGACCTGCAGGCAACCATGGCCATCCTGAAGAACTTCGAGGAAGCCGACCTGCAGTTCGTGAACTTCCGCAGCTAAGCAGCGGCTGCCCAAGGCCGGGGCGCACCTTCCGATCACGGACGGTGCGCCCCGGCCTTTTGCGTTCCCGCAGACGCGCTCCGCCCCGATCGCGGGCACAGCCCCGCAACTTTTCGCAATTACCTCATGAAAACTTTGCGTATTCCAGGTGGGCTTGTAAGGTACTGGCTTAGGCGAGCCTAAGAATGGCTACCCTAAGAGAAAGCACGCACCGTTATGACAGCCAACTTCCTGATCGGCCTTCGCGAAGGCCTGGAGGCAACCCTCGTGGTGGTCCTGCTGATGGCCTACCTCGTGAAGACCGGCCGCCGTTCCCTCCTGCCCCGGCTGTGGGCCGGCGTGGGAATCGCAGTGGCTGTTTCGGTTGCCTTCGGTGCCCTGCTGACGTTCGGACCGCGCGGCCTCAGCTTTGAGGCCCAGGAAGCAATCGGCGGCGGCCTGTCGATCCTCGCCGTGGCACTGGTCACCTGGATGGTGTTCTGGATGGCCCGGACCGCCCGTTCACTCGGCAGCGACCTCAAGTCGCGGGTGGACAAGGTCGCCGACGGCGCCGCCTGGGGCCTGGTCCTTGTGGCCACCCTTGCGGTCGGCCGCGAAGGCCTCGAAACGGCGCTCTTCCTGTGGGCCGCCGCCCAGGCCAGCGGAGAATCCACGACGCCGTTGCTCGGCGCACTGCTCGGCCTCGCCGTGGCGGCCGGGCTGGGTTACCTGCTGCACCGGGGTGTCCTCAAGGTCAACCTTTCCCGCTTCTTCAGCTGGACCGGGATCGGCCTGATCGTCATCGCCTCCGGGGTGCTTGCCTATGGCGTGCATGACCTGCAGGAGGCCGGCATACTGCCGGGGCTGCAAAGCCTCGCGTTCGACGTCTCGGCCGCGGTTCCGCCGTCATCCTGGTACGGCACCCTGTTGAAGGGAACCCTCAATTTCTCCCCGGCCACCACCTGGCTGGAAGCCGCGGCGTGGGTGCTTTACGCCGTGCCCGTCCTGTCCTTCTACCTCCGCAGCACCTTGGCAGCCCCGCCCGCCGCGCCGCGCAAGGGCGGCGCGCAGCCCGTTCGCGCGGCCGCCGCCTGACCTTCCCCCAATACACCCGACAAACTCGCACTCCCCCAACCAAAGGAACCCCCATGCCTGGCTCCCTCCTGCCCAAAAATGCCCCGAACATCCCGCTCGGCCGTAAGTGTGGCGCCCTGATCGCCGCGGCCGTCGTCCTTCCGCTGGCGCTCTCTGCCTGCACCGACAACGGCAAGGGTGCCGACGGCGGCAGCAGCGACGGTTCCATCCAAGTCAGCAGCACGGACACCGAATGCAAGGTCTCGGCTTCCTCTGCCCCTGGCGGCAACCTGAGCTTCTCCGTCAAGAACGACGGCAAGCAGGTCACCGAGTTCTACCTGCTGGCCGAGGACGGCCTACGCATCATCGGTGAAGTCGAGAACATCGGGCCCGGCCTGACCCGCAAGCTCGTGGTCTCCGCCAACGAGGGCAAATATGTCACTTCCTGCAAGCCCGGCATGCAGGGCGACGGCATCCGTGCCGGCTTCGAAGTCACCGGCTCCGGCACCGGTACCGCCGTCGACGACGACCTGAAGAAGCTCCTGGACACGGGAGTCCGGCAGTACGCGTCCTACGTCAAGGACCAGACCGAACAGCTTGTGGCCGGGACCAAGGACTTCGCCGCAGCGTACGCGTCCGGTGATGCCGCCACGGCCCGCGAACTCTACGCTGCCACCCGCATGCACTGGGAGCGCATCGAACCCGTGGCGGAATCCTTCGGGGACCTCGACCCTAAACTCGACGCCCGCGAAGCGGACCTGGAGCCCGGCCAGAAGTGGACCGGCTGGCACCGTGCCGAGAAGGACCTGTTCCCACCGGCAGGGTTCAAGCTGCTGAACGCCGCCGAGCGCAGTGCCCTGGCGAAGCAGCTCGTCGCCGACACGGAAGAGCTGGGCAAGCGCACCCGCACAGTGGAGCTGACTGCGCACTCGCTGGGCAACGGTGCCAAGGAACTCCTCGACGAGGTGGCTACGGGCAAGGTCACCGGCGAAGAGGAGATCTGGTCGCACACCGATCTGTGGGATTTCCAGGCCAACGTGGATGGTGCCCGGATCGCCTACGAGAGCCTCAAACCCGCGCTGCTGCGCAAGGACGCGGCATTGGCGAAGACGCTCGATGAGAAGTTCGCCGCACTGCAGGCCGAACTCAAGAAGCACGCCAAGGGTGAAGGCTTCAGCTCCTACAACGAGCTCAGCCAGGCGCAGGTCAAGCAGCTCGCATCGCTTGTCGATTCCTTGGGCGAACCGCTGTCCAGGCTGACCGCGGCAGTGGTTCTGTGAGTGGCTGCCCCTTCTCCGGCGGCCACGCTGCCGGAGAATCGATGACGCCTGCCGGGCCGGTAACGGACGAATCCCCCGCGAAGAAGCGCGGGTTCTCCCGTCGAGGCCTGCTTTCCCTGGCCGGCGCCGGTGGCGCGGGAGCGGCGGCAGGCATCGCCGCCGGATTGCTTGGCCATGACACGATTGCCGCGGCCGCCGCCCCAGCGGAGCATCCCGACGGCGTCATCCCCTTCCACGGGGAACGCCAGGCCGGAATCACCACGCCCGCCCAGGACCGGCTCCACATGGCCGCCTTCGACATCACGACGGAGGACCGCGCCGCCCTCGTCCAGCTCCTCAAGGACTGGACGGCAGCCGCAGAGGCGATGACGGCGGGGCGCACCACGGGTGCCACGGGCGCCGTCGACGGTCCCTACGACGCCCCGCCGGAAGACACAGGCGAGGCCCTCGACCTGGCGGCGGGAAAGCTGACCCTGACCTTCGGGTTCGGTGCAAGCCTGTTCGAAAAGGACGGCAAGCCGCGCTTCGGCCTGGCCGGCAAGCGGCCGGATGCCCTGATCGACCTGCCGCATTTCCCCGGCGACGACCTGGAACCCGGCCGCAGCAACGGCGACATCGTCGTGCAGGCCTGCGCCGACGACCCGCAGGTTGCCGTGCACGCGATCCGCAACCTGGCCCGCATCGGCTTCGGCAAAGCCAGGGTCCGGTGGTCGCAGCTGGGCTTCGGCAGGACCTCCTCAACCTCCCGCGCACAGCAGACCCCGCGCAATCTGTTCGGCTTCAAGGACGGCACCGCCAACCCCAAGGCGGAGGACAAGGAACTGCTTGCGGAACATGTCTGGGCCAGTGCCGGCAAGCGTGCCGGCGAGGCGTGGATGGCCGGCGGCAGCTACCTCGTGGCCCGCCGGATCCGCATGCACATCGAAATCTGGGACCGGACCTCGCTCGGGGAGCAGGAGGGCCTGATCGGCCGCACCAAGGGTTCGGGCGCCCCCTTGTCCGGGGGCGAAGAATTCACCGCGCCGGACTTCGCCATCAAGGGCAAGGACGGGGAACCGCTCATGCCCATGGACTCGCACGTCCGGCTGGCCCACCCGAGCCAGAACCACGGCGTGCGGATGCTGCGCCGCGGCTACAACTACACGGACGGCTCGGACGGCCTGGGCCACTTGGATGCCGGCCTGTTCTTCATCGCCTTCGTCAAGGACCCGCGTACCCACTACGTGCCGATGCAGATGGCGATGGCCAAGGGCGACACCCTGGCCCTGGAATACCTGAAGCACACCGGCTCAGGCTTGTTCGCGGTGCCGCCGGGAACCAAGCCGGGAGGCTTCATCGGAGAGGGCCTCTTCGCATGAAATCAGCCGTCGTTGAACCCAGCGGCGGCACGGACACACCCGGAACAGAAACACCGGCGGGCAAGCCGGTCATAAACACCGCACTGCTGGCGCTCCTGTGTGCCGGCGGCTGGCTGGCGGCCGTCCTGGCCGGCGGCTGGGTCGAGTGCGGCCCGGTGGTCCATCGTTTCGCCCTGGCCGGGCACATTCTTTCCCTCGTGCTGTCCTTCGGCGCGATCATCGTGGTGGACTGGGTCGGCCTTCTGTGGCTCCTGGGACGGCGCGGAATCCACGACACGAGCCGCCTGGAGTCAGCCGCGAAGCCATTGATCTGGTGCGGCCTGGCTGCCCTCCTGGTCACCGGTTCGCTGATCGACCCGGACCTGGGCAACCCGCTGACCCAGCTCAAACTGGGCTGCGTGCTGCTGCTCATGCTCAATGGAGTCCTGCTGGCCCCGACCATGCGGAAGCTGCACGCGCTGCCGCCGGGAACCCTCTTCTCGGCCATGGCGGCGCCCCTGCGCAAGCACCTGCTGCTCGCCCTGTGCATTTCGCAGGGCTGCTGGTGGCTGTGCGTGCTGGTGGGCCTGCTCAACAGCACCCTGCGGCGCTGGACGGGTACTTGAAGAGGGCGTCCGCTACGGCCGCCCGGCCATCCGTTCGAGCCGATCGATGCGTTCGCGCATCGGCGGGTGGGTGGCGAACAGCTTGGTCATCGCGCCTCCGCGGAACGGGTTGGCGATCATCAGGTGCGAGGCGTTCACCAGGCGCTGGTCCTGCGGCAAGGGCACCTGCGCAATCCCCGAATCGATCTTGCGCAGGGCCGAGGCGAGTGCCAGCGGATCGCCGGTGAGCTCGGCGCCGTCCTCATCGGCGTCGTACTCCCGGGTACGGGAGATTGCCAGCTGGATCAGGGACGCCGCCAGCGGCGCCAGGAGCGCGAGCGCGATCATCGCGATCGGGTTCGCGTTCCGGCGGTCGCCGCCGCCGAAGAACAACAGCATCTGCCCCACCGAGGTGATGACGCCCGCGACGGCGGCAGCCACCGAGGAGGTCAGGATGTCCCGGTTGTAGACGTGCATGAGCTCGTGGCCGAGGACGCCCCGCAGCTCGCGGGCGTCGAGCATATGCAGGATTCCCTCAGTGCAGCAGACGGCCGCGTTCTTCGGGTTGCGGCCGGTGGCGAAGGCGTTCGGCGTCATGGTGGGCGAGATGTAGATCCGCGGCATCGGCTGATTGGCGCGCACGGACAGCTCCCGGACGATCTGGTACAGCCCGGGCGCCTCCGCTTCGGTCACGGGGTAGGCCTGCATGGAGCGGAGGGCGATCTTGTCACTGTTCCAGTAGCCGTACGCGGTGGTCCCGACGCCGATCAGCGCCATGATCAAGATGGGCGTCGAACTGCGGGTCCCGACGCCGATCACCGCGCCAAGGCCAAGCAGCACCGCCCAGAGGACGCCGAAAAGGGCTGCGGTCTTCAGTCCGTTGTGATGATTGTGCACGTCACTGCTTTCTTGCGGTGAAGGGTTGGTCTTCTGTTTCGTATAACGCCGACGGCGGTGCGGACGTTCCGCGGTCAGTGCTCACGGCAGGGGGTGGTGGGCGTCGTACCGCAGGAATCCCTTCTGCCGCCGGGCAACAAGCGAGGACACCACGATACAAAGCGCCCCGCCAAAGAGCAGCACCCAGCCCTCGCTGAGCACCTTGGTGACGCCGCCGGCCAGCATGTCCCCGATCCTCGGCCCGCCGGCCACCACCACGATGAAGACACCCTGCAGCCTGCCCCGCAGGTGGTCGGGCGTTGCGGACTGGAGGATGGTGGTCCGGAAGACGGCGCTGACGGAATCGGAGACGCCCGCGAGCACGCAGCACAGTGCGGCGGGGAGCAGCCACCAGGTGGCGCCGCCCCGGCCGGAGCTGCCGGCGAGGACCACCACCAGGCCGAAGGCCCCGATCGAGAAACCCCAGCCGGCCACTGCCCAGACCACGGCACTGCCCTGCCGGCGGACCCTGCCGAGCGGCCCGGAGAAAAGCCCTGCAAAGAAGGCGCCAACTGCCGTCGCCGCCAGCAGCACACCCACGGTGGTTTCCCCGCCCCCGAGCATGGTGGCCGCGATGGCGGGCATGAGGGCCCGCGGCTGGGCGCAGATCATGGCGATCAGGTCGATCACGAAGGTCATGCGGACGTTGGGCCGGGTGCCGAGGAAACGGAAGCCCTCCACCACCGAACGCAGCCCGGGCCGGCCGGCACCCTTCGATGGCGGCAGCGCGGGCAGCCTCAACAGGCCCCAGAGGGCGAAGGTGAAGCTCAGGACGTCGATCGTGTAGGTCCAGCCGAAGCCGATGGTGGCCACCAGGACGCCGGCCAGCAGCGGCCCCGCCGTCATGGACAACCCCATGGTGAGCATGCTGAGCGCGTTGGCGGCCGGCAGGAGTTCCTTGCGGACCAGCAGCGGGATGATGGCGCTGCGGGCCGGGGCGTTGATGCCCTGCGCGCCGCTCTGCACGGCCACCAGGAAGTAGAGGATCCAGACGTTGCCCAGTCCCAGCCAGGCCTGCAGGGCAAGCCCGGCGGTGCTCACCCAGAGGACGAGCGACGCGGCAATGGCGACTTTCCTGCGGTCGAAGGCGTCCGCCACGGAGCCGCCGAAGAGCCCGGCGACTACCAGCGGCACGAGGGCAAAAATGCTCAACAAGCCGACATAAAGGCTCTGCTGGGTGACGCGGTATACCTCAAGGCTGACCGCGACGAGGGTGAGCTGGGAGCCGACGGCGGCAACGGAAGATCCCAGCCAGAGCCGCCGGAACGCCGGACTTTCGCGAAGCGGGGTGATGTCTGCCAGGAGTTGTGCCACTGCCCTACCCTATCCAGAATTGCGTAGCCGACTCCCGGATAGCGCCGTCACTTGCTAGGCTCCGGAGTCGGGGGAAAGGAGAGGGCATGCCCATGGCACGTCGCCTGCTCTTGCGTTCGAGCATGTGGGAAGTCGCGCGCCCGCGGGTTCCGCTCACTGAGGGCCACTTCATGGTGCGCCTGAGCGACCCCGCCACACCCTTCACCGAGGAGTCGGCCGCCGACTGGCTGCTCTGCTATTCGGCCGCCCGCGCCGCCTTGGACGAAGTGCTCGGCAGCACCCTCTGCACCGTCATGTTCCCGTTCCGCTGGCATCCGCTCGGTTCCGCGATCGGCGAACCGGCCGCCGAATCCTCCACCCCGGGTTTCCATCTCTTCGCCCGCTGGCCCGGGGAAAGCACGACGCCGGGCTCCCAGCTCGCGCTGCCTGCCCACCGCCGTCGGGCCGCCGGTCCTTTCGACGAGCTGGACGCCGCCCTGCGTGCGGCGCTGCAGCGCGCCGCGGCGGCGCGCCCGGCAGAAGCCCCGGACCCGGACTCGCTGGACACCGCCTCCCGCCATGTCGCTTGGGTGAGCAGGGACAACGGCGCCGCATACCACCGCGTCCTGGTCCCGGAACCGGGCGTCGACGCCGTATCCGGGTTGCCGCCGTCGTCGCTCCTGTCCCTGGCCGCTGCCCTGGAGGCTCTGCCCACCGGGAACGACGTCACCGGGTACACCTGCGTCCTGACCGAGTCGGCAGACCCTGCGGTGCCTCTTGAGCTGCACGCGCTGGGCCGCTCCGCGGGCGAGGAACGCAACCCCCTGGAATCCCTGGAAGATTTGCCGGAAGTTAGCCGCGCCTTATTGTGATCTTCTCAAAATAAGTGTTTCAATGGGTGCATGACAGATCACACGGCCGAACAGCAGGCATGGGCCGCGGCCCTGCATGCCCACGGCCGCCGTGTCACCAAGCAACGGCTCGCCGTCCTGGCCGCCGTCGAACGCAATCCCCATTCGCCGGCGGAGGGAATCCTCGCCGCCGCGCGGAAGGAACTCCCGGAACTGACGGCGCAGTCGGTCTACGTGGTGCTGAGCGACCTCACCGAACTGGACATGGTGCGCCGCTTCGAGCCCCCGCACTCCCCCGCGTTGTACGAGACCCGTGTGGGAGACAACCACCACCACGCCGTGTGCACCATATGCGGCCGGGTGGAGGACGTGGATTGCGCCGTTGGCCACGCGCCTTGCCTGACACCGCATTGGGATGAGCACTCAAAGCCGATGACCATCCAGATCGCGGACGTCCTGTACCAGGGAATCTGCCAGGACTGCCAGGCCAAAGAACTTCAGGCGACGCCTTAGCCGCCGGTCGCACCGCGACCGGACGGCTTCGGCCCGACTGGACTACCTCTGTAAACCAACCCCGGAAGGAAAACTGTGTCTGAGAGCACCATTGCCAAGTGCCCCGTAGCGCACGGCGGCCGTGTACACCCCACCAAGGGCACCGCGAACAGCGAGTGGTGGCCCAACAAGCTCAACCTGAAGATCCTGGCGAAGAACCCGGCCGTGGCGAACCCGCTCGGCACCGGATTCGACTACGCGGAGGCCTTCAAGAACCTTGACCTGGACGCCGTGAAGGCCGACCTGGCCGAGGTCATGACCGACTCCAAGGAATGGTGGCCGGCCGACTTCGGGCACTACGGCCCGTTCATGATCCGCATGGCCTGGCACTCTGCCGGAACCTACCGCTCGCACGACGGTCGCGGCGGTGGCGGCGCAGGCCAGCAGCGCTTCGCACCCCTGAACTCCTGGCCGGACAACGTCAGCCTGGACAAGGCCCGCCGCCTGCTGTGGCCGGTCAAGAAGAAGTACGGCCAGTCCATCTCCTGGGCCGACCTGATGATCCTCGCCGGCAACGTGGCGCTGGAGACCATGGGCTTCAAGACCTTCGGCTTCGCCGGCGGCCGCCCGGACGTCTGGGAAGCCGACGACGACGTGTACTGGGGCCCGGAAAAGGTGTGGCTCGACGACGAGCGCTACACGGGCGACCGTGAACTCCAGGCACCCCTGGCCGCGGTCCAGATGGGCCTGATCTATGTCAACCCGGAAGGCCCCAACGGCAACCCGGACCCGATGGCTTCGGCACGCGACATCCGCGAAACCTTCCGCCGCATGGGCATGAACGACGAGGAAACCGTCGCCCTGATCGTCGGTGGCCACACCTTCGGCAAGACCCACGGCGCCCACAAGGACGACAAGATCGGCCCGGACACCGAGTCCGCGCCGCTGGAGGCCCAGGGCTTCGGCTGGAAGAACGGCTACGGCACCGGCAAGGGCGGCGACACCGTCACCTCCGGCCTTGAGGTCACCTGGACCTACCACCCGACCCGCTGGGACAACGAGTTCCTGCACATCCTCTTCGCCTACGAGTGGGAGCTCATGGAGTCCCCGGCCGGCGCCAAGCAGTGGCGCCCGAAGGACAACGGCGGCGCCGGCCTGGTTCCCGAAGCCCACGCCGGCTCCGGCACCCGCGAACCGCGCATGCTCACCAGCGACCTCGCCCTGCGCACCGACCCGGCCTACGAGGCCATCTCCCGCCGCTTCAAGGACGACCTGGGCGCGCTGGAAGACGCCTTCGGCCGCGCATGGTTCAAGCTGACCCACCGTGACATGGGCCCGAAGGCCCGCTACCTCGGCAAGGAAGTTCCCGCCGAAGACCTGATCTGGCAGGACCCCCTGCCCGCAGCTCCGGCCCAGACGATCGGCAACGCCGAGATCACCGTCCTCAAGGAGAAGATCGCCGCTTCCGGACTGACCGTCGAGCAGCTGGTCTCCACCGCATGGAAGGCAGCTGCTTCCTTCCGCGGTTCCGACAAGCGCGGCGGCGCCAACGGCGGCCGCATCCGCCTGGAACCGCAGGTCAGCTGGTCCGTGAACCAGCCGGAGAAGCTGAAGCCGGTCATCGCCAAGCTCGAAGAGATTGTCGACGACTTCAACGCTTCCTCGGAGATCAAGGTCTCCTTCGCTGACGTCGTCGTCCTCGCCGGTAACGTCGGCGTGGAGCAGGCTGCGCTGGCTGCCGGCCACGACATCACCGTCCCGTTCACCCCGGGCCGTGTGGATGCCACCCAGGAGCAGACCAGCACCGAGCAGTTCGCCTGGCTTGAGCCGGTTGCCGACGGTTTCCGCAACTACGACAGCGGCTTCCTGAACCTGCCCAGCGAGTACCTGCTGATCGACCGTGCGAACCTGCTGAACGTGTCCGCTCCGGAACTGACGGTCCTGGTCGGCGGCCTCCGCGTCCTGGGCAACAACTGGGACGGTTCCCAGCTCGGCGTCTTCACCGACCGCCCGGGTACCCTCAGCAACGACTTCTTCGTCAACCTGCTCGAGCTTGGCCTCGAGTGGACCCCCGACGCCGAAGAGAAGACCTACTCCACCACTGACGGCCGCTGGACCGGCAGCCGCGTGGACCTGGTCTTCGGTTCCAATTCCGAACTGCGCGCCCTCGCCGAGGTTTACGCCTCCGACGACGCACAGGAGAAGTTCGTTGCCGACTTCGCCAAGGCCTGGGCAAAGGTCATGGACAACGACCGCTTCGAGCTGAAGAAGTAGTCCCCGGCGCCGGACAGGTCCGGTACCGGACAAGGCACCCCGCCACGGAAGAATCCGTGGCGGGGTGCCTTTTTCCACATGGCGGGGTTCTCCACATGGCCTGCGCCGGCCCTGTGCTGCCCGGCGTGCGGTCCCTAGGATTCCTTGCATGAACACTTTTCAAGGGATTCCACCGGAGGCGTTCACGTTCTACGCCGCACTCGAGCAGAACAACAACCGTGAGTGGTGGCTTGAGCACAAGGACACGTACGACGCCGCGGTGAAGGATCCGCTCACCGCGCTCCTTGAACAGCTGGAGCCGCAGTTCGGGCCGGCGAAGATCTTCCGCCCCTACCGCGACGTCCGCTTCTCGCAGGACAAATCACCCTACAAGACCGCCCAGGGCGCCTTCGCGGCGGAACAGGATGGGCTGGGCTTCTATCTCCACTTGGCCGCGGACGGACTCACACTGGGCGGCGGCTGCCATAGCTACAGTCCGGCACAACTGGCCCGGTTCCGGGAGGCAGTGGCCGCCCCGGCCAGCGGCGAAGAACTTGAAGGGATCGTCACGCAGATCGCCGAAGCGGGGTACTCCATCGGCGGCGAGAAACTGAAAACGGTGCCCCGCGGCTTCGACAAGGACCATCCCCGGGCCGAGCTGTTGAAGCATAAGGCCTTGTCCGCGGGGCTTGAACTCGGCGAGCCCGCCTGGCTCTCCACGCCCGCGGCGGCCGAGGAGATTGCACGCCGGTGGGAGGTGTTGCGGCCCCTGGTGGACTGGGTCTCAAAGCACGCCGCACCCTGAACCGGCTGCCGGGGACAGCGAGGCCGCCTGGAACCGGCGGTTCCAGGCGGCCATCGTGTCGGTATTCAGTTCTGCGGAGCGGCGGGGACGATTCCCGCCGTGCCGCGGCCGGGCGGCACGGGTCAGACCCTGCTGAGGTCGTCCTCTTCGCCGGAGACGGTTCCGCTGCCGGATGCGGCGGCATTCCCGGACACAGTGCTGCCGGACACCGCACTGCGGGCCTCGGCGAACTTCTCGTTGAGGCGGGAGTGGCGCTGGCCGTAGGCGAAGTAGATCGCGATGCCGATGACCAGCCAGATGGCGAAGAAGATCCAGGTCTCCACCGCGAGGTTGGTCATCAGGTACAGGCAGAGGATCGCCGAAACGACCGGGAGTACCTTGCCGAAGGGCACACGGAAGGCAGGCTTCAGTTCCGGGCGCTTCTTGCGCAGCACCAGGATGCCCAGGCTCACCATGACGAACGCGGAGAGGGTTCCGATGTTGATCATTTCCTCGAGCAGGTCCACGTTGGTCAGGCCGGCCACGAGGGCGACGGCGGTGCCGCAGATGATCTGGAGGCGTGCCGGCGTTGCGTGCTTATCGCTGGTGCGGGACAGGGCACGCGGGAGCAGGCCGTCGCGGCTCATGGCCAGGACCACGCGGGCCAGGCCCATGAGCAGCACCATGATGACGGTGGTGAGGCCGATGAGGGAGCCGAAGGCGATCACCTTGGCGGCGTCCGTGTTGCCGACGGCTTCGAACGCCGTGGTGAGCGTCGGGCTCTTGGCCTCGGCAAGCTGGGTGTAGGGAACCATGCCGGTGAGCGCCAGGGAGACGAGGATGTAGAGGAGGGTCACCACGGCGAGGCCGCCGAAGATGCCGCGCGGGAGGGTCTTCTGCGGGTTCTTGACCTCTTCCGCGGAGGTTGCCACCACGTCGAAGCCGATGAAGGCGAAGAACACCAGCGCCGCGCCGGCGAAGATTCCGAGCGTGCCGTACTGGGCAGGAACGGCGCCGGTGAGGAAGCCGAAGAAGGACTGCTTCAGCACGTCGGTTCCGTCGCTGGCAGCGGTCGGAACAGAATGCGGGATGAAGGGCGTGTAGTTGGCGACCTTCACGTAGGTGAAGCCGACGACGATGACGAAGAGCACCACACCGATCTTGATCAGGGTGAAGATGTTGCCCACGCGGGCGGAGAGCTTGGTGCCCAGGACCAGCAGCACCGTGAAGACGGCGACGATGAGGAAGGCGCCCCAGTACAGGTCCACCCCGCCGACGTTCAAGGCGGGCGGCATGTCCACGCCCATGAGGCCGAACACCTTGCTGAGGTAGATGCCCCAGTACTTGGCGATGACGGCCGCGGCCGTGAAGAGCTCAAGGATCAGGTTCCAGCCGATGATCCAGGCCAGGACCTCACCCATGGTTGCGTAAGTGAAGACATAGGCCGAGCCCGCCACCGGAATGGCGGTGGCGAATTCCGCATAGCACATGATGGCGAGGGCGCAGGTGACGGCAGCGACCGCGAAGGAGATGGTCACCGCGGGGCCCGCGAAGTTTGCCGCAGCCTTGGCACCGACCGAGAAGATGCCGGCGCCGACAGCAACGGCGACGCCCATGATCATCAGGTCCCAGGTGCTGAGGGAGCGCTTGAGTTTGCGTCCGGGTTCATCGGCGTCCGCAATGGACTGCTCGATTGCCTTGGTCCGGAAGAGGTTCATAAAGGGTCCACAATCTTGACGGGTACGTGAAACAGACTCATCAAGAGTAGTGTCCATACAGTGGACCTCCACTTTTGTCCCGCATCGTGAGACAACTTCGGCGTGTCGCGCTGCGGATCACCTGCCGAGCAAGCTGCCCCCGACAATGAGCACCCCGGTGCCCGGGGTCGCCCCGAGCACGGAGGTGATCAGGGCAGGCAGGGTTGCCGGCTCCGTTGATGTGCTCGGTGATGTTGACGTACCCGGCGCCGTCGATGTGCTTGGCGCGGGGGCGGGGGCGGTACTTGGTGCCGGCGCTGGAGAGGTTCCGGCGCCGGATCCGGCCGTCGCCGCCTCGGATGACTTCGCCACCGGTTCGGTGCCGCCCGAGGTGCTTCCACCTGATGGGCTGCCGGCGGCGTCGGCCGGCGCGGCCGCCTGCTGAGGCGTGGGCTGTGCGGCGCCCTGGGCGTTTCCCGGCTGCACGCTTCCGGCCGTCACGGGCGCCTCCTGCCGGACAGCCCCCGCGTCCGTCGGTGATCCGTCCGTTCCGGATTCGGTGGTGGTTGTTCTTTTGGGCTCCTTCGCCGCGGACCGCTGCGCCGGGGAGTCCGGGCTGCTCCCGGAGGGGCCGGGTTCGGGGAGGGCGGGGTCCTGGCCCGAATCTGCCGCGTGCCTGGAGCCGTCAGCGGCGGCCAGCCCCGCCTTCCCGGTCAAACCGTCGAATGCGCCGGCCTGGGCCGCGAGGGCGATTCCCGCCGCCGCCGTGACGGCCAGCACCGGCACCCCGATGGCGGCATTGGCACGGAACCGGGCGGTTCCTTTGCGTGTCCCGACGACGGCGGCCCTGCGGCCGCGCCGCTTGGCACCTTCCCCGATGGCTGATTCAGTTGCTGGCGGTCCGTTCACGCCGACGTTGGACATGATTCCCCTCAAGTTCGTGGATTCGGAACAGCCCAGTCTAGTCAACACAGGTGGGGATACGGTCAAGTCGCCGGGTCATGCTACGCCCCTGGTGCCGGCCAATCCATGAGCTTGGACCGGATCAGGAAGCGCTTGCCTTCGGGGGCCTCCACTGAGAATCCGCTGCCCCGGCCGTCCACGACATCCACTGTCAGATGGGTGTGCGACCAATAGGAAAACTGTTCGCGGGACATCCAGAATTCCAGCGGCCAACCGCCCCGGGACGGCTCCGCACCGCCGCCGTCGAAGCCACCGGCACCGCCGTCCGCACCGCCGTCGTCGATCTCGAAAACGCCCAGCAGCACATCGGACTCCCCGGTGCTGAACTCCCCCGCCGGATAGCACATGGGCGAGGAACCGTCGCAGCAGCCCCCGGACTGGTGGAACATCAACGGGCCGTGCAGGCGCCGGAGCCTGCGGAGCAGGTCGAGGGCCGCCGCCGTGAGCGCCACCCGGGAAAAGTCTTCCCCGGGCAGCGTCACGGCGGCCTCAAGTGCCTGTGCCATGGCTTAGAAGAAGCCCAGCTTGTTTTCGTCGTAGCTGACCAGCAGGTTCTTGGTCTGCTGGTAGTGCTCGAGCATCATCGCGTGGTTCTCGCGACCTATGCCGGAGGACTTGTAGCCGCCGAACGCCGCGCCGGCCGGGTAGGCGTGGTAGTTGTTCACCCACACCCGGCCGGCCTGGATCTCCCGGCCTGCACGGTACGCGACGTTGCCGTTGCGGGACCAGACTCCGGCACCGAGACCGTAGAGGGTGTCATTGGCGATCCCGATCGCGTCGTTGTAGTCACTGAACCGGGTCACGGACACCACGGGCCCGAAGATCTCCTCCTGGAAGATCCGCATCCGGTTGTGGCCTTCGAAGATGGTGGGCTGCACATAATAGCCGCCGGCCAGGTCCCCGGGCAGCTCGGCCCGGGCACCGCCGGTGAGCACCTTGGCACCTTCCTGCTTGCCGATGTCGATGTAGGAAAGGATCTTCTCCAGTTGGTCGTTGGAGGCCTGGGCGCCGATCTGGGTCGCGGTGTCCAGCGGGTTGCCCTGGATGATCCTGTTGGTGCGGGCCACGGCGTCGGCCATGAAGGAATCGTAGATGCCGTCCTGCACCAAGGCGCGGGAGGGGCAGGTGCAGACTTCGCCCTGGTTGAAGGCGAACAGGGTGAAGCCTTCCTGGGCCTTGTCGTAGAAGGCGTCGTTCTGTGCGGCCACGTCCTCGAAGAAGATGTTCGGGCTCTTGCCGCCGAGCTCCAAGGTGACCGGGATCAGGTTGTTCGCGGCGTACTGGCTGATGAGCCGGCCCGTGGTGGTCTCGCCGGTGAAGGCGATCTTGCGGATCCGGGGGCTGGAAGCGAGCGGCTTGCCAGCTTCCACGCCGAAGCCGTTGACGACGTTCACGACGCCGGCAGGAAGCAGGTCAGCAAGTAGTTCGATCAGGACCAGGATGGACGCCGGGGTCTGCTCGGCGGGTTTGAGGACCACGGTGTTGCCCGCGGCGAGCGCCGGAGCGAGCTTCCAGACGGCCATCAGGATCGGGAAGTTCCACGGGATGATCTGGCCCACCACACCGAGCGGTTCGTGGAAGTGGTAGGCGGTGGTGTCGTCGTCGAGCTGGGAGAGGTGGCCTTCCTGGGCGCGGATGGCGGCGGCGAAGTAGCGGAAGTGGTCCGCGGCCAGCGGGATGTCCGCGTTCAGGGTTTCCCGCACGGGCTTGCCGTTGTCCCAGGTCTCGGCCACGGCCAGCACTTCCACGTTGTCATCGATGCGGTCCGCGATCCTGTTCAGGACGGAGGCGCGCTCCGTAGCCGAGGTCTTGCCCCAGGACGGTGCGGCTTTGTGCGCGGCGTCCAGGGCCAGTTCGATGTCCTCCGCCGTGCCGCGGGCCACCTCGCAAAACGCCTTGCCGGTCACGGGGGTGATGTTTTCGAAGTACCGGCCCTTGACCGGCGCCACCCATTCCCCGCCGATCCAGTTCTCGTAGCGGTCCTTGAACGTGACCTTTGAACCGTCTGCCCCCGGCTGTGCGTAAACAGTCATTGCTAGCTCCTTTGCTGCGCATGATGGTGGCTTTCGCCATTGCCTCGAGCGTAGGAGCGGGAAGGTTGCAGGGACGTTGCAACGGTCAGAGGCCCTGCGGGAACGTGTAGGAGCCGGGAATCGTGGACGGCGCGGTTCCGTACGAGAGCACCACCTCGTCGTGGGCCTTGAGGACGACGCCGGCCACCGGGCCGCCCTTCTTCGCCCCGTTGACGTACGCCGTCCAGCCGCCGGTTCCGCTGTGCGGGGCCCCCGTGGCGCCCGTGCCGTCCAGGACGCCCCATTCCTTGAGGACTTGGCCGAGGGTGTATTTCTGTCCGACGGTGGGGGCTTCGATGTGGACGACGCCCGAAGTGTCATGCGTGTGCAGGGCGGAGATCCCGTTCGGCTGCCCGTCGCTTCCGAAGCTGAAGCCGATCCCGCCCGGGACGGCAACGGGCTTGCCGTTGACGAGTACATCCAGGTGCGCGTGGTAGTGCTCGGCCGCACCTTCGGCTTTCAGGATGTCCAGGCCGGCCGCCCGGATCCTTTGGTCTGCGTCCGCCGGGTCGATGTCCCAGCCCGCGTCCGCGCTCCCCGTTGCTGTGCTCCCCGCGGCGGACGCGGCGGTTGGAGCAGCAGACTCCGAGGAATCCGCCGATTGTGCCGGTGCCGCGCAGGCACTGGCGCCCACGAGGATTCCGGAGATGGTCAGGGCAACTGCGAGGCGTTTGTTCAGCACGGTGGAGGCTTCTTTCGTCGGGTCCGGCTCCACGATATGGTCCAAAACCCCGCGTTCCCTGAAAGCCGCCGGCGCCCCCGGGGCGGTCAGGCCGACAGCTCCCTGTCGATCCGTTCCAGTTCGGCGACGACGGCGGCCCGCCTGGGTGAGCGCGGCGGCAGCAGCTTGAGGGCGGCGAGCCGCACTCCGGCGTCGTCGGCTGCCTCCGGCAAGGCAGCGTACTTGAGAAGTGAGTCCGCACTGCCATCGGTGAGGACGGCCTCGCGCAGGAGGCCGGAGACCCGCTGACGGAGCTCGACGACACCTGGCGCCTCCGAGCGCGGCAGCACCGCGCCGCGGTAGATTTCCAGGGCGATCCGATGGGCTCCCCGCTGCAAACACCCCAGGACCTGGCCGGAGTCCGGGAACAGTTCGACCGGCAGCCGGTACGGGCGCGAACCCGGCACGGCGTCCGGGCTCAGCTCCTGCAGGACCTTGCGCAGCCGCACCATCTCGGCGCGGAGGGTGACCGGGGAGCCGTTCCCGGGGTAGAGCAAGGCACAGAGTTCGTCCGCGCTGAGCCCGTCCGGGTGCAGGCTCAGCAGGGCGAGGATCTCGCTGTGGCGTCCGGAGAGTTGGACCGTCCGGCCCGCGATGCTGAGCAGGGCCTGTTCACGGCCGAGGAGCTGGAGGCTGTTGCGGTACAGCGGGTCGGGGACCTTCCGCGCAGCTGCCTGCCGCCCGCCCGGCCGCGGCGTCATACGCGGGACGGCGTCCCGGGCCTGCTGCAGCCGTTCGATCCGGAGGTGCGCCTGGGCTGCCGCGACGGTCGCCTCGACCAGGGACAGGGTGTGGGGCGCGACGGCGTCTTCCGTGCCCGTGATGTCGACGACCCCCAGCAGCGCCCCGGTGTCCGGGTCATGGAAGGGAACGGCCGTGCAGCTCCACGGGTGGACGGCGCGTGTGTAGTGTTCCGCGCCGGAGATCTGGATGCTGCGCCGCAGGGCCAGGGCCGTGCCCGGTGCGCTGGTTCCCACGGACGCCTCGGACCAGTCTGCGCCGGCGACGAACAACATGCTTTCTGCCCGGCGCCGGAGGGCCGGGTCCCCGTCCACCCAGAGCAGCCGGCCGAGGCCGTCGCCCACGGCGACCACCAGGCCGCTGTCCTGGCCGGGCTGGACCAGGAGCCTGCGGATCACCGGCATGACCGCCGCCAGCGGGTGTCCGCTGCGGTAGTCCTCCAGTTCATCGGTGTCCATGGCCAGGTGCGCCGCGGCGGTGTCCGGATTGGCGTGCAGTGCGACGGAGCGCTGCCACGACTCCCGGACCAGCGGGCGCAGGCCCGGCAGGGCGCCGTCGTCGGGAAGGGAGAAGCTGCCGGCCGCCAGATGCTCGTGCGCCGTCCGGGCGTGCCGCTGCGCCAGCCCACGGTATTCGTTCCCGTGGGCTGCGGAGGGGGCGGGGTTCTTCATCGATCTCCCACTGGCAGGCGCTGTACCGGCTGGAAAGCCCGTCCGGAAAGCTTAGCCGGAAAGCCTCAGGCGCGGGAGATCCCGATCATGTCCTCCCGCGGAACCACCTTGATGCGTTCGCGGACGACGCCGGCAGCCGGGTTTTCGGCAGTCCACGCGGCACCCAGGGCTAGTTCGTGCGCATCGAGCTTGTTCCAGCCTTCCCAGGTGGTGTATTCGATGCCGCGTTCCTCGAGGAGGTCCACGATCGCCTGGGGGTCCGGGGTTTCGGCCGGCGGCAGGGAAAGGCGGTCCTCCAGCAGGAACCCGATGGTCTCCAGCGCGTCGCCCTTGGTGTGGCCGATCAGGCCCACCGGGCCGCGCTTGATCCAGCCGGTGGTGTAGACGCCCGGCACCGGCTTGCCGTCGGCACCCAGCACGCGTCCGCCGTCGTTCGGAATGACGCCGCGGCGGGCGTCGTACTCCAGCTCATCCAGCGCCGAGCCGTGATAGCCGATGGCGCGGTATACGGCCTGGACCGGGTAGTCGACGAATTCGCCGGTGCCCTTGACGTTGCCGGTCCCGTCCAGCTGCATCCTTTCGAACTTGATCCCGGACACCTTGCCGGAACCGTTCTCCGAAACGATCTCCACCGGGCTGTGCAGGAAGTGCAGGTGCAGGCGGCGGGACGAGGGCCGCTCGGATTCGGCGTGTTCCTCCACCAGCCAGTTGGTGAGCGTGTTCACCATGGTCTTGATCTGGTTGTTGCTGCGGATGGCCTCGTCCGAGGCTTCGTCGAACTCGAAGTCCTCCGGGTAGAGCACGATGTCCACGTCGTTGGAGTGGGACAGCTCGCGCAGTTCCAGCGGGGTGAACTTCACCTGGGCGGGGCCGCGGCGGCCGAAGACGTGCACGTCCGTGACCGGGGAGTTCTTCAGGCCGGCGTAGACGTTGTCCGGGATCTCGGTGACGAGGAGGTCGTCCGCATGCTTGGACAGCATGCGGGCCACGTCCAAGGCCACGTTGCCGTTGCCGATGACCGCGATTTCCTTGGCCTCCAGCGGCCACTCGCGCGGGACATCGGGGTGGCCGTCGTACCAGGACACGAAGTCGGCGCCGCCGTAGGAGCCCTCGAGTTCGATGCCGGGAATGTTCAGATCGGCGTCCTTGATGGCACCGGTGGAGAAGATGACGGCGTCGTAGAAGGAGCGGAAGTCGTGCAGGGTGAGGTCGCGGCCGTAGGTCACGTTGCCGAAGAAGCGGATGTCACCGCGGTCCAGCACCTTGTGCAGGGCGTTGACGATGCCCTTGATCCGTGGATGGTCCGGGGCCACGCCGTAACGGATCAGGCCGTACGGGGCCGGGTACGCCTCGAAGAGGTCGATGCTCACTTCGAGGTGTCCGTCCTGGACCTCGCTGGATTTGCTCAGGATGTCCGCCGCGTAGACGCCGGCCGGGCCGGCACCGACGATGGCAACGCGCAGTGGACGAGTGGAGCTGTTTTCCGAGTTGGACACCGTGGACCCTCCGTCAGACGAAACCCCTGCCGCAATCGCGGGCAGGGCCCCAGTCTAGTTCTCCCCTGTCTGCCTGGGCTTGTACGCGAAGCTCCGTGACACGAAGCGCAACGCTGCCGGCCGGGGTTCCGGACAGCCTTCCGACCGGCCGTTCAGGAATAGCCCCCGGGGACGTGATGTTATTGGTTCTGTGCCTACGCCCGAACGAGCCCCAGCCGCCCTGCCCGCCAACGCCATGTCGCCGGAGGCTCCCGCCACGGGCGTTCCGGCCGTGAAGACTGCCGGCGCGGCGAAGGCAGCGAGAAGCGAGACGACGACCGGCATCCTGTACGGCATCGGTGCCTACGGCTTGTGGGGGCTGCTGCCGCTCTACTTCATCCTGCTGCAGCCGGCCGGCGCGGTGGAAATCGTGGCGAACCGGGTGGTGTGGTCGCTGCTCTTCTGCGCGGTGCTGATCACCGTCACCCGGAGCTGGGCGCAACTGGCCAGGGCGTTCAAGGACCGCACCATCTTCCTGCCGCTGGTGGTGGCGGCACTGCTCATCGCGGTCAACTGGCTCACCTACACCTACGGCGTCACCAACGGCCACGCCGTCGAGGCCTCCCTCGGCTACTTCATCAACCCGCTGGTCTCGGTGCTCCTGGGCGTCTTCGTCCTGAAGGAAACCCTCCGGCCGCTCCAGTGGGCCGCCGTCGGGACCGGCTTCGCCGCCGTCGGCGTCCTGACCTTTTCCTACGGCAAGCTGCCGTGGATCGCCCTGGTGCTGGCGTTCAGCTTCGGCCTGTACGGCTTCGTGAAGAAGCGCGTGGGCCCGCGGCTGAACGCCGTCACGAGCCTCACCGTGGAAACAGTGGTGCTGGCCCCGTTCGCGGCAGCCACCATGCTCGCCCTGGGCGTGAGTGGAAGCGCCACGCTGGCCAGCAACGGTGCCGGCCATTTCTGGCTGCTGCTCGCCTCCGGCGTGGTGACCGCGGTGCCGCTGGTGTTCTTCGGAGCCTCGGCCAGCAGGCTGCCTCTGACCACCATTGGCATGCTGCAGTACTTTGCACCCCTGCTCCAGTTCGTCGTGGCACTCGCGGTGCTCCACGAGACCATGACCACGGAGCGGTGGATCGGCTTCGGCATCGTCTGGTTTGCCTTGGCGCTGCTGACGGCGGACATGTTCCGCAACACCCGCAAGAACGCCGCATTCCGCAGGCAGGCCCGGATCAAGCTGGCACAGGACTGAAAGGCCAGGAACGCCTAGATCGGCATGGAGTCCACGCGTTCGTAGTCGCGCGGAACCACCACCATCGGCACTGGCAGCGCGCGGAGGATCTTGTTCGCGGTACTGCCGATGAACAGCTTGTTCTTCTCCCCCAGGCGGGAGGAACCAATGATCAGCACTTCGCCTTCCTGCCATTCCAGGCTGTCGATGGCCTCTTCGATGGTGCGTCCATGCGCGACGGCGACACTCACGTCATGCCCCTCCGGCAGCCGGGCGGCGGCGTCGCTGAGGACGGTGTTTGCATGGCGGTGGGCGGCGTTGGTGGCTTCTCCGCTGTCGTCCGCACCGGCGTCGAGCGTCACGAGGGAAACCAGGCGCAGCGGCACGCCACGCCGGTTGGCCGCCCCGATGGCGGTGCCGATCGCAGCATCCGCCCCGGCACGCCGCCCGGTAGCCAAGGTGAAGCGGGTGACCGGCCCGGTGCGGTTGTAGCCGCGGGGCGCCAGGGCGACGGGCACCGGCGAGGCGTGCAGGAGGGCGTTGGCCACGCTGCCCACGGTGAAGCGCTTGAACAGTCCGTTGCTGGCCGCACCCACCACGATCAGTCCGGCGTCGTCACCGGCTGCCTCGATCAGGCCTGCGGGTAGTGATTCGGCGGGAACGGCCCGGAAGGTGGCCTCGACGCCGTCGGGCACCAAGGCCAGGCTGTCCCGTTCGGCACTGAGGATGGCCTGTTCGGTGGGGGTTTCGGCGCGACCCTCAGGGTAGAGCCCCGCGTAGGGGGTGTGCGGATCGACCACGTGGACGATGTCCAGGGAGGCGTCCTGGGCCCGGGCAAGCGAGGCGGCAAGGGCGACGGCGTCCGCGCCGCGCTCCTTGGATGAATAGCCAACGACGTATCGCATGTAATTACCCCTCTTCGGGCAGCTCAACAACGGCAATTCCGTAGTGTGAACTCTACGGTTTCCGCCGTCGGCTGCCCAGGGTCATGCCCTTGCGCAGAGCCGGCGAATCAGGGAATCTGAGCACTTTTGTTCATTTGCATTGAGGGTGCACAGATCCGGACATAACGTGACCCCGATCACCCTTCTTTGTTCCCCGGCCATTTCCAGGGCAAAGACCCCCACGACCCGGAGGCACAGCTTGTCCCCCTTCAAACAGTCCCCCTTCGAACTGAACCGCCGTACCGTCCTGACCTTGATGGGAGCCGCCGCCGTGTTCGCCGGCACCGCACCGGCCGCCGCCGTCGCCAGTGAAAACCCGCTGGCGGACCTCATCGCGCGCCGCCGCGTGATGCTGGCCGGCGACGGCACCGCCGCCGCCGTTCCGGAACTCGCCGGGGCACTGAAGGCCATGAGCGCGAGTGCCGCGGCCACCTGGCAGTCCATGGTCACGCCCAGCGGAACCTCCGGCATCTGGGCCGACCTCCCGCTGACCGGGATCGGCAGCGCCGCCGACGCCACGGGCTACATGGGCGTGAGCTTCAACCGCATCCACGAGCTCGCCGTGGCCTACAGCACGGCCGGCTCGGAACAGCACGGCGATGCCACGCTCGCCGCGGATCTGGTCTCCGCCCTGTCCTACCTGAGCACCACCGCCTACAAGGCCGGCATGCGGGCAGCGGGTAACTGGTGGTTCTGGGAGATCGGGGTGCCGCGCAAGGCCGCCGACATCCTGGTCCTCCTGCATGACGTGGTTCCCGCGGAACTGCGGACCGCGCTGATGGGCGCGGCGCGCTACTTCACCCCGGACCCCAACTGGCGCGGACGCGGCACGGGCTTCGCCGAAACCGGCGCCAACCGCACCGACAAGGCCCTCTCCTGTGCCCTGCGCGGGATGCTGGACGGACGCCCCGATGAGATCGCATTGGCCCGCGATGCCCTGAGCGACACCGCGGGCGGCGGCCGGAACAGCGTTTTCGGCTACGTCACGAGCGGCGACGGCTTCTACACCGACGGCTCCTTCGTCCAGCACACCTACCTGCCCTACGTGGGCACCTACGGGGTGGTGACGCTCGGCGGCATCGCCGAGATCCTGGGCCTCCTGGGCGGCAGCGGCTGGGAGGTCACGGATCCGAAGAAGTCCGTGGTCCTGGACGCCGTGGAATCCGCCTACGCCCCGTTCATCTGGAACGGCCGGATGATGGATGCCGTGCGCGGCCGGGCCGTGTCCCGGCAGAGGAACCCCGACTACGTGGACGGGGCCGCCGCCCTGACCGCCATCCTCCTGCTCGCCCCGGGTGCCGGCGAACCGTACCGCGGCCGCTACCTTTCGCTCGTCAAGGGCTGGCTGCAGCGCGCCAGCCTCACCCTGTACGGACTGCCGGGGCAGAGCATCGCCAAGTCCCTGCTGGTGACCTCCGCCCTGGCGGACACCGCCGTCGTCGCCGCTCCCGCCCCGGTCTACACGAAGGCCTTCGGCGACCAGGACCGCCTGGTCCACCACCGCCCCGGATTCAGCGCGGTGGTGAACATCTCCTCGAAGCGGATCGGCCGCTACGAGTGGGGGAACTTCGAAAACAACCTCGGCTGGTACCAGGGCGACGGCCTGACCTTCTACTACATCCCGGCGGCCCCGGACCAGTACAGCGCCGACTTCTGGCCCACGGTGGACCCTTACCGGCTGCCCGGCACCACCGTGACGTCGGAGCCGCGCCAAAGCGGCGCCGCAAACGGCACGGGCATCCCCCGGGCGTTCCAGGCGTTCGCCGGCGGCCTGGACCTGGACGGCCGCTGGGGCATCCAGGGCATGGACCACCTGAACTTCAACAAGACCCTGAGCGCACGGAAGTCCTGGTTCTTCCTGGACGACAAAGTGGTATGCCTCGGCGCCGGAATCACCTCCGCGTCCGGCCACGAAGTCTTCACCACAGTGGACAACCGCTCCTTCGCGCCCGGCACCGTGCCGGAGATCCGCACGGACAACCGGAACCGCGTCCTGGCCGCGGGCAGCGCCGCAGTCAAGGTCAGGCGCAACGTCCACATCATGGGGCACGGCGGCTACGTCTTCCTGCCTGGCGAGAACGTCAGCGGGGACATCGACGTGCAGGTGATCCGCCGTACCGGCGACTGGAAGAGCATCAACTCCGGTTCGGACACGGGCGGCAACGACGAGCCCAAGACCCGCGACTATGTCACCGTCACCCACCACCACGGCACCGATCCGCAGGGCGGCGGTTACGCCTACATTGCCTTCCCCGGGGCGGAGCATTCCGTGACCTTCACGGAATCCGACGAGCCGAGCATCACGGTGCTGGCCAACAACGCGGGCGCACAGATGATCCGGGACGGCAGCCAGGGCCTGCTGCTTGCGAACTTCTTTGCCGCCACCGCTGCCGGGCAGCCGGTCCAGGGCGTCACCAGCAGCGGCCCCTGCTCCCTGGCGGTGCACGAGGAGTCCGGAAAAGTGACGGTGGCACTGGCGGACCCCAGCCGCACCCAGCCCCTCGCCCGGGTGACACTGGACGGCGTGGCCGCCTCCGCCGTCGTCGACGCCGACCCGGGGGTCACGCTGCTCAGCACCTCACCGCTGACCCTGGAGTTCGCGCTCGACGGTCACGGGCACTCGAAGCGTGTGGTCCTCTCCCGTTAGGGCTTAACGCAAAGAGCGGACACAGGATCGCTGTGTCCGCTCTTTTGCGAGGCCAGACGTCTTTGTCCGTCTGGAGGACTATTGGCTAGGCGTGGGCCTTGATGGCCTTGGCCAGGACGTCGAGGCCGTCCAGCAGCACGTCGTCGCTGATGACCAGCGCCGGCAGCAGGCGGATGACGTTTCCGTAGGTGCCGCAGGTGAGGATGATGACGCCCTCGGCGAGGCAGGCGGCGGCAACGGCCTTGGTCAGTTCCGGGTTCGGTTCCTTGGAGCCGGGCTGCACGAGCTCGATGGCCAGCATCGCGCCGCGGCCGCGGACGTCGCCCACCACCGACACCTCGGAGGCCAGTTCGTTGAGCTTGCCGAGGGCGAGTTCTTCGATGTGGCGGGCACGGGCGTTGAGGTCGTACTGCTCCATGGTGCCGATCGCAGCCAAGGCTGCGGCACAGGCAACCGGGTTGCCGCCGTAGGTGCCGCCGAGGCCGCCCGGGTGGACGGCGTCGAGCAGGTCTGCGCGGCCGGTGATGGCGGACAGCGGCATGCCGCCGGCGATGCCCTTGGCCATGGTGATGATGTCCGGGACGACGCCCTCGTGATTGACGGCGAACCATTCACCGGTGCGGCAGAAGCCGGACTGGACCTCGTCGGCGATGAAGACGATGCCCTTTTCCTTGGCCCAGGCGGCCAGGGCCGGGAGGAAGCCTTCGGCCGGGACGATGAAGCCGCCCTCGCCCTGGATCGGTTCGATGATGATCGCGGCAACCTGGTCGCCGCCGATCTGCTTCTCGATGGCGAGGATGGCGCGCTTGGCGGCCTCGGCGCCGGTGATCTCCGGGTTTTCCTCGCGGAACGGGTAGCTCATCGGCATGCGGTAGACCTCGGGCGCGAACGGGCCGAAGTTGGTCTTGTACGGCATGGCCTTGGCGGTGAGCGCCATGGTCAGGTTGGTGCGGCCGTGGTAGGCGTGGTCGAAAGCGACGACGGCGTCACGGCCGGTGGCCAGGCGAGCCACCTTGACGGCGTTTTCCACGGCTTCGGCGCCGGAGTTGAACAGCACGGTGCGCTTGGCGTGGTCGCCCGGGGTGAGCCGGTTCAGCTGCTCGGCCACGGCGACGTAACCCTCGTAGGGGGTCACCATGAAGCAGGTGTGGGTGAAGTGCGCGGTGGCTTCCTGGACGGCAGCGACGACGGCGGGATCGGAGGCGCCGACGCTGGTCACGGCGATGCCGGAGCCGAGGTCGATGAAGGAGTTGCCGTCGACGTCGCGGATGATGCCGCCGTCGGCGTCCTCAACGTAGACCGGGACGCCGGAAGCGACGCCGGCGGCGACGACGGCGGAGCGGCGGGCGGCCAGTTCCTGGGACTTCGGGCCCGGGAAGGCGCCGTTGATGTTGCGCTTCTGCTCAAGGCGGTAAGTGAGCTCAGGTGCGGTTGCAGTCATTGGTGTTTCTTTCTTTGCTGAATCTCGAAAAGACTCGGGTTTTCAGGCGTCGAGGGAGGACATGACGTGCTTGATGCGTGTGTAGTCCTCGACGCCGTACATGGAGAGGTCCTTGCCGTAGCCGGACTGCTTGAAGCCGCCGTGCGGCATTTCAGCGGTCAGCAGGATGTGGGTGTTGATCCACACCGCGCCGAAGTCCAGGTCGCGGCTGACGCGCATGGCAGTGCCGTGGTCGGTGGTCCAGACGCTGGAGGCCAGGGCGTATTCGACGTCGTTGGCCAGCTCGACGGCCTCGGCCTCGGTGGTGAACTTCTGGACCGTGATGACCGGGCCGAAGGTTTCCTTCTGGACGATGTCGTCGTCCTGGTGGGCACCGGTGATGATGGTGGGTTCGAAGAAGAAGCCCTTCTCCCCCGCGCGGTGGCCGCCGGTTTCGATCTTGCAGTGCGCCGGCAGGTGCTCCACCACGGAGCTGACGGCGTTGAAGTGGTTCACGTTGTTCAGCGGACCGAAGTAGTTGTCTTCGTCGTTCTGCGAACCGGTCTGCAGGGTCTTGGTGTGTTCGACCATGGCCGCGACGACCTCGTCGTGGACCGAGTCCTCGATCAGCACACGTGTGATGGCCGTGCAGTCCTGGCCGGCGTTGAAGAACGCGAACTCGGCAATGGCGGCGGCGCTCTTCTTGATGTCGGCGTCCTTGAAGACGATGGCCGGGGCCTTGCCGCCGAGCTCCAGGTGGGCGCGCTTGAGGCCCTTGGCCGCACTCGCGGCGACGGCGATGCCGGCACGCACGGAACCGGTGATGGACACCAGGCCGGGAACCTTGTGTTCGGTCATCAGGCTGCCGGTGGCGGCGTTGCCAAGGACCACGTTGACCACGCCGGCCGGGAAGATCTCCCCGATCAGGCGGGCCAGCACCAGGGTGGATTCGGGGGTGGTGTCCGAGGGCTTGAGCACCACGGTGTTGCCTGCGGCCAGGGCCGGGCCGAGCTTCCAGATGGCCATCAGGAAGGGGTAGTTCCACGGGGCCACCTGGGCCACGACACCGATCGGTTCGCGGCGCACGTAGGAGGTGTGGCCCTCGAAGTACTCGCCGGCGGACTTGCCTTCCAGGATGCGGGCCGCACCGGCGAAGAAGCGGAGCTGGTCAGCGCCGGCGGCGACTTCCTCGGAGGCGATCAGGGAGCGGACCTGGCCGGTGTTGCGGTGCTGGGCTTCGACGAGCTCGTCGCTGTTGGCCTCGACGGCGTCGGCGAGCTTGAGGAGCAGCAGCTGGCGCTGGCCGGGGGTCACGTGCTTCCACGTGGTGAATGCTTCCTTGGCTGCATTCATGGCGGCGTCGATATCCGCGGACACCGAAATGGGCGACTTTGCGACCACTTCGCCGTTCGTCGGGTTCACGACGTCCAGCAGTTCGGTGCCTGCAGGCGTGACGAACTCCCCGTTGATGAAGTTCTGCAAGGTTTGGACCACGGTGTACAACCCTCTTTCGGTGTCTAGGTGTTGTTGGCAGCACGGTGCTGCCTACAGCCAGGTGTTGTTTAGAGCCCTGTGTTGTCTACAGCACAGTCGAGCCTATGCCAGCAGTACGCCGGACGGAATAGCCAGCTGCACACCTGGCGCAGACGCTCTTAGTGCGAATGACCAGCGCCGGGCTATCCTTTTTCCATGGCAATGTCCCTCTCCGCGCTGCTCGCCGTACAGTCCTTGAACCTCCGCAAAGCGGGGCTCGCGGAGACCACCTGGAACTCGGACATCCGGTGGGTGGCGGTGACAGAGCTGGAGGATCCGCAGCGTTTCCTCAACGGCGGCGAACTCATCCTCACCACGGGCCTGCGCCTCAACGGCGCCACGGAACAGCGCCGCTTCGTGCGCCAGGTGCAGCGCGCCGGGGCCGTCGGCATCGGCTTCGGCACGGGCCTGAGCCACGAAACCGTGCCGCCGGCCCTCGTGGCCGAGGCCAATCGCTGGGGTTTGCCCTTGGTGGAAGTACCCTACGAAACCCCCTTCATCGCCATCGGCAAGCTCGTTGCCGACTCCCAGTCCGCCGACCATTATTCGAAGCTGGAACGGCTCATCGCGGGCCACCAGATCCTCGCCCGTGCACTGCTCACCGGCGGCGGCCTCGGCGAACTGCTCAAGCAGCTGGGCAGCATGCTGCGCACCGACGTCGCGCTCACCCAGTTCAGCGCCCAGCTCTACAACAGCGCTGCGGGCGCCCCGGCCCCGACGGCCGAGAACTGGTCCTCCTACCCGATTCCCACCGGCCGACGCGATGCCTGCACGCTCTGGCTGCGCCACCCCTTCGGCGACACGGGAATCATCGGCTACGCACAGAACCTCATCAGCGTCGAACTGAACAACATGGTCAAGCAGCGCCAGAGCCAGCGGGCCCTGGCGGGGCAGGTGCTGGACGACGTCATCCACGGCACCCTGGACACGATCGAGGCTGCACGCCGCCTCGCCGGCGTCGGGATCAACAGCACCCGCAAGAACGTGGTGCTGCTGGCAGTGTCCAGCGCCCACCACAAGCAGCTCGGCAGCACCTCGCTGCCACAGTCCCTCGACGGGGCGGTCAGCGCCGTCGTCGGGAAGGACCTCGTGACGGTGGTGCCCGACGACGGCACGTCCGCGAGCGCACTGGCCAAGGACCTCAGCGAACACCTGCTGGAGGCAGGGATCCACGCGCTGATCGGGATCGGCGGCGCGTACACGAAGCCCAACGGCGTGCGGTGGAGCTACTTCGAGGCCCGCGACGCCGTGGCCCACGGCCTGCCCGTCAACGAGCCCGAACGGCTCAGCCTCACGTCCCTGCTGCTGGCCAGCGAGGATGTCCCTCTGGCGGACATGGCTGCCGAAGCCCTCACGCCGCTGCAGAAGTTCGATGCCGCGCACGGCTCCGAACTCGTGGCCACCCTGGAGAGCTACCTGAACCACAACGGCTCGGTGGCGGCGGTGGCGGAGGCCCTGACGCTGCACCGCAACACCGTGCGGTACCGGCTGGCCCAGATCACCGAGCTCAGCGGCTACGACCCTTCGCAGACCGCGGACCGGGTGCAGCTCTGGCTGGCCCTGGCCGTTCAGCGGCTTGGCGCCCGCCAACCGCGCTGAGCGCGCCCCCGGACACTCCGCCCGGAGACATTGACCACAAAAGTCTGCATCGGAAACGTCAAACGTCTAACCTTTAGAGCATGGCGACTTCGATACCTGCACAGACCCTGCCCCCGTCCACCCTGCCTAAACGCAAGCTCGTCGTCGTCGCCGGCGTCCTGGCGGTTGCCCTGATCGGCCTGAACCTGCGCGCCGGGATCACCAGCGCCGCCTCGCTCTTCCACGAGCTGCAGGTGGTCCTGGGCTACGGGCCCGTGGTCGCCTCCATCCTGCCCACCATCCCGCTGCTGTGCTTCGCCTTCGCCGGAATGGCCACGCCCTGGCTGGTCCGGAAGACCGGCGTCGAGAAGGCCATCATGCTCTCGCTGGCACTGCTGGCCGGCGGGCTGCTGGTCCGCGGCGTCCCCACCACGGGCGCCCTGCTGGCCGGGACCGTGCTGGCGATGTGCGGGCTCGCCGTGTGCAACGTGGCCATGCCCGTCTTCATCCGTGAGCACTACGCGGCGAAGACCCCGGTCATGACCGGCCTGTACACCTTCACCATGTCCGGCGGCGCCACGATCGCGGCCTCGGTGAGCGTTCCGATGGCGCAGCAGCTCGGCTCGCCGTCGCTCGGCCTCGCCGCCTGGGGAATCCTGGGCGTCGCCGCCCTCCTCGGCTTCCTTCCCATGGTGGTGCACACCCACCGCAAGGCCACCCGCAAGGACACGGAGCGCGTGTCCATGTGGCCCATGCTGCGCACCCGGCACGGCCTGCTGATCACCGCGGTGTTCACCTTCCAGGGGTTCCTGGCGTACGGCGTCATGAGCTGGTTCGCCTACCTGCTGACCAACCGCGGGCTCGGGGCCACCGAGAGCGGCCTGCAGTTCGGCCTGATGCAGATCGTCTCCGTGGTCGCCGGGATGGCGCTGCTGGCCTTCGGCTCCCGGCCGGGCATGCTGCGCCCCGCGTTCTACCTGGCCAGCACCACCACCCTGGCCGGCATCGTGTCCATGCTGCTGCTTCCGGTCGCCTGGGCTGCCGTACCGGCCGTGCTGACCGGCTTCGGCCTGGGCATCTTCCCGCTGGTGCTGATGGTGATCAGCCGCAGCGGACGCTCGACGGCGGAAACCACCGCGCTCTCCACGGTGGCCCAGTCGCTGGGCTACCTGATCGCGGCCGCCGGACCGTTCGGCGTCGGCCTGCTGCACAGCGCGAGCGGCGGCTGGACGCTGCCCCTCGGCCTGCTGATCGTGGCCTCCCTCGCCCTGATGGTTTCCAGCCACCTGTTGACCGCCAAGGGCGTCCTGCCCCAGGCCGCACGGAAGAGCGTCTCATGAGCCTGACCCCGGTGCACCGCCCCGTTCTTGCCGACGAGGTCACCGCCCGCCTCCGCGCCATGATCCAGTCCGGCGAATGGCCTATGGAAGAACGGATTCCCGCCGAGCCGGAACTCATGGCCCGGCTTTCGGTCTCCCGCGGCACGCTGCGCGAAGCGATCAAGGCGCTGGCCCACAGCGGCATGCTGGAGGTCCGCCGCGGGGACGGCACGTACGTCCGCGCCACGAGCGAGATGTCCGGAGCCGCGCGGCGCATGTACAAGGACCACACCCCGCAGCATGTCCTAGAGGTCCGGCTCGCGCTGGACACCCAGGCCGCGCGCTTGGCCGCAAGCAATGCCACAGCGGCCGACATCGAATCGATGCGCAGCCTCCTGCGCGCCTGGCGCGAGGCGTGGGCATCCGGTGACGTGGACACCTGGGCCAGGTCCGACTGGGCGTTCCACGACCTGGTGGCCAAGGCCTCGGGCAATCCGCTGCTGCACGAGCTCTACGCCAGCTTCAGCGGCGCCCTCCACGCGGACCTGCTCGTCCAGCGCCAGCGCGCCGGGTTCAATGGCGTTCCCGGGGCCGGCCATGAGGAACTCGTGGACGCGCTCGAGGCACGGGACGCCGCGGCCGCCGTCGAAAGCGTCAACCGGAACCTGGACTCCTGCGCGGAATGGCTTGGGCAGTAGCGGGAGGCTCGGGCCGGCGGCAGATCAGCCGCTGACCGTGCCCGGAGCATCGCGGAAGCGGGCATCGATGAGCACCACCTCGCGTCCCTCCCGGTGCAGCAGGCTGGCCGCGACGCTGGCCCGGTACCCCGAGGTGCAGTACACCCAGGTGCGGGCCTCCGGCAGTTCTTCGAGCCGGTGCAGGACCTCGTGCAGGGGCACGTTCACGGCGCCGGGAACGTGGGCGGCGGCGAACTCGTCGGTACGGCGGACGTCCAGCAGCGTGTCCCCCTCCGCGCGGTCGCGAACGAATCCCGCCCAGTCCGTGCGGGGGTAGCTTGTCAGCGGGACACCCGGGGCGAGGGCCCGGGAGTCATCGCCGACGGCCGCGTCCGGCGAGTCGATGCCGATCCGGGCGAGATCGCGGACGGCCCGTTCGACGTCGTCCCGGGACCCCACCAGCGTCAGCGGCTGCCCCCACGGCAGGACCCACCCCAGGTAACTGGTGAAGCTGGAGCCGCTGCCGTATTCGAAACTGGCGCTGCCCAGCAGATGGCTGGCCGCGAAGGCCACCCGGTTCCGCAGGTCCACCACCCATTCGCCCGCCTCGAGCCTGCGCCGCAGCTCGCCGGGATCGACATTGTCCGGGACAGCCAGCGACGCCGGACCGGGACCTGCCTCATTCAGCGGCCGCATGTGGGCGTAGTACGAAGGATAGGCCGAGACGGCTGCCAGCAGCCCGGCCACGAAGTGGTCCTCGTCCGGGTCGGTCAGGGCATGGTTGAACGCGAGCTGCTCGGCGATGGTGGACGCCTCCTGGCGGCTCGCCGGACCGATGGAACAGAAGGAGCCGAAACCGTGCGTGGGGTAGAGCTCCGCGTCCGGACCGGCGAACGCGGCGAGCCTGCGCACCGACGCGTACTGCTCATGGGCGAGCCCGGCGGTGTCGGAGGCCGCCACGAGGTCGGTGCGGCCGACGGAACCATACAGCAGGCTGCCGCCTGAAAACACGGCCCGGCGTCCGGCGTCGGGCCCGTCAGGCTCCTCCACGACATAGGCGAGGTGCGTGTGGGTGTGGCCCGGGGTGGCAAGGACCGTCACGGACAGGCGGCCCACGCGGAAGAGCTGCCCGTCCTTGACGGGAACCCGTTCGAAGGCGACGGCATCGGCGGTGTTGACCAGGTACCGGGCCCCGTGCTTTTCGGCGAGGACCAGTCCGCCGGTGACGTAGTCGTTGTGGATGTGGGTTTCGGCGACGTGGGTGATGGCCACGCCGGCGCCGCGGGCGGCGGCCTCGACGCGGTCGGTGTCGCGCTGGGGATCGATGACCAGCCCCACCATGCCGTCATGAACGAGGTAGCTGCGGTCCCCGAGCGGGGTCGTTTCGATGACGACGACGTCCATACCTCAGGTTAAAGCAACGCGGGGTCACGTAGGGCCCATCCGGAGGACCGGAATGGGGCTACCTGACCCCGCGTTCCGTCTGACTAGACGTTGGCGGCGACACCGTCGCGGGAGATGTCCACCATCTCCTCGCGCGGAACCACCTTGATGCGTTCGCGCTGGACCTCGACGCCGTGCGAAGTACCGGCCTCGGTGGCCGCAGCGCCGAGAGCGAGCTCGTGGGCGTCCAGTGCCAGCCAGCCTTCCCAGCTGGTGTACTTCACGCCGCGGGTGTCGAGCAGCTCGACGACGGCGTCGGCCTGGGGAGCCTCGGCGAACGGCAGCTTGGCGCGGTCCTCCAGGAGGTAGGTGACGGTCTCGAGGGCGTCGCCCTTGGTGTGGCCGATGAGGCCCACCGGGCCGCGCTTGATCCAGCCGGTGGCGTACAGGCCGGGGACGTGCTGGCCGTCGGCGTCCAGGACGCGGCCGCCGTCGTTGGTGATGACACCCTTCTTGTGGTCGAACTCGACGTCCGGCAGGGCCGAACCGAAGTAGCCGATGGCGCGGTAGACGGCCTGGACCGGGTAGTCGATGAACTCGCCGGTGCCGCGGGCGTTGCCGGTGCCGTCCAGTTCGGTGCGCTCGAACTTGATCCCAGCCACCTTGCCGGGGGTTTCGGCGGAGTCCACGATCTCCACCGGGCTGTGCAGGAAGTGCAGGTGCAGGCGGCGGGAGGCCTTGAGCTCGGAAAGGTCCTCGGGCTGTTCGGCGATCCAGTTGGTGAGGGTACCCACCATGGTCTTGACCTGGTTGTTGCTCTGGACCTGGCGGTCGGATTCCTCGTCGAACTCGAAGTCCTCGGCGTAGAGGATGATGTCCACGTCCTTGGAGTGGGACAGTTCGCGCAGTTCCAGCGGGGTGAACTTCACCTGGGCGGGGCCGCGGCGGCCGAAGACGTGCACGTCCGTGACCGGGGAGTTCTTCAGGCCGGCGTAGACGTTGTCCGGGATCTCGGTGACGAGGAGGTCGTCGGCGTGCTTGGAGAGGACACGGGCGACGTCCAGGGCAACGTTGCCGTTGCCGAGGACGGCGATTTCCTTGGCCTCCAGCGGCCATTCGCGGGAGACGTCCGGGTGGCCGTCGTACCAGGACACGAAGTCGGCGCCGCCGTAGGAGCCCTCGAGTTCGATGCCGGGGATGTTCAGGTCGGCGTCCTTGATGGCACCGGTGGCGAAGATGACGGCGTCGTAGTGCTTGCGGAGGTCCTCGATGGACAGGTCCGTGCCGTAGTCGACGTTGCCGAAGAAGCGGATGTCGCCGCGGTCGAGCACCTTGTGCAGGGCGTTCACGATGCCCTTGATGCGGGGGTGGTCCGGGGCCACGCCGTAGCGGATGAGGCCGTAGGGCGCCGGGTAGCGGTCGAAGAGGTCGATGCTGACGTTCAGCTCGCCGCTCTTGACGGCTTCGCTCTTGGTGAGGATGTCAGCGGCGTAGACGCCGGCCGGGCCGGAGCCGATGACGGCAACGCGCAGCGGGCGCTCGATGGATCCTACGGTGGTGCTTGATGACACGGCTGTGTTCCTTATCTTCGGCGCGGGGCTGTGTGGCGCGGGACTAGAGGGCTGCTGCCCGGGGTTTGTTCGGAGTCAAAGTGCTGTAGTCGGCGGTCTTGAAGTGTGCGGGGGCGAAGGGGCTGACACGCACGACATCGCCGATCACCACCACTGCGGGATTGGCCACACCGCTGGCTTCCGCCTGGCCGGCGATGCTTGCCAGGGTGCCGATGGTGACGCGCTGTTCGGGCATATAGCCGTTCTCTACGATACCCACCGGCGTGTCCAGGGGCATTCCGGAGGCTGCGAGGGCGGCCGTGGATTCACGGAGTTTGGCCACCCCCATGAGCAGGATCACAGTATGGTCCGGGCGCGCGGGGACTTCGGCGAGTTCCTCATGCCCGGTCACGACGCTGAAGCCCTTGGCAAGGCCGCGGTGGGTCACCGGGATGCCGGCGGCTGCGGGGACGGAGATGGCGGACGTGACGCCCGGAACCACCTCGACCTCGACGCCGTTCTGCCGGCAGAACTCTGCTTCCTCGCCGCCGCGGCCCAGCACGTAGGGGTCGCCGCCCTTGAGCCGGACCACCCGGTGGCCGGCGAGGGCTTCGTCCACGAGGATGCGGTTGATCTCCAGTTGCGGGACGGGGTGGTGGCCGGGAGTCTTGCCGACCTCGATGATGCGGACCTCGGGTGCCAGTTCCTTGAGCAGTTCGCGGGGGCCGAGCCGGTCTGCGACGACGACGTCGGCCTGGGCCAGGAGCCGGCGGCCGCGGACGGTGATGAGCCCGGTGTCGCCGGGGCCTCCACCGACGAGGGCGACGGAACCCTGGTGCGCGCGCTTGCGGCGCAGCGGCAGGTCGCCGGTTTCCAAGGCGGTGGCGACGGCGTCGCGCAGGGCCATCGCGCGGCGCGGGTCTCCCCCGGCATTGATGGCGATCTTGACGTCGTCCACGACTGCGACGGCGGGAGTCCAGGCGGCGGAGGATTCGTGGTCGGAGGCGTTGACGCACCAGATGCGCTGCGCCTCGGCGTCGGCAGCCACCTGGGCGTCCACGGCGGCGACGCCGGTGGCGGTCTGAACGAACCACACGCCGTCAACGTCGGACGAGCGGTAGTCGCGCGCCTCCCAGGCAAGCAGGCCGGCGTCGGCGAGTTCGCGGAGCGCGGGCGAGGCAACGGGGGCGACGACGGTGACCTCGGCCCCGGCGTCGAGCAATCCCTTGGCGCGGCGCGCGGCAACGGGGCCGCCGCCCACCACCAGCACGGGGCGGCCGAGCAGGCGCAGTGCCGTGGGATAGATGTCCTGTATTGCCATGAAAAAACTGTAGGGCCGGGCCGTAACATGCTTCAAAGCTCCGGAAACACCGGTTAACGCTAGGTAATCCGGCGTCACATTGTTACGTGTCCGGCCGCCGCCTTCCTCAGGCCTTCGCCTCCCACCCCAGCGCCGGGGCGATGTACTTCGCAACGTTCGCCAGCAGTTTGGCGTTGTAGTCGACGCCGAGCTGGTTGGGGACCGTGAGCATGAGTGTGTCGGCGGCCTGCACCGCGGCGTCCTTGGCGAGTTCCTCGGCCAGGGCGTCGGGTTCGCCGATGTAGCTCCGGCCGAATCGCGACAGGGCCCCGTCCAGCATCCCCACTTGGTCGCGGCCGTCCACCTGGGCGCGGAGTCCGAAGTAGTGCCGGTCTTCGTCGTCCACCACCGGCAGCACGCTGCGGCTGACGGAAACCCGCGGCTCGAACCCATGCCCGGCGGCGGCCCAGGCTTCCCTATAGAGCTGGATCTGCTCGGCCTGCAGCTGGTCAAAGGGCACGCCGGTGTCCTCGGTCAGCAGGGTGGAACTCATCAGGTTCAGGCCCTGTTCGGCCGCCCACACGGCGGTCTTCCGGGTTCCGGCGCCCCACCAGATGCGTTCGGTCAGCCCGGGTGAAGTGGGCTGGACGGGAAGCAGGCCGGTGCCGCCACCGGCGTAGGCCGGATCGGCCGGAGCGACGCCGCGGCCGGCGATCGCGTGCCGGAACAGCTCAGTGTGGCGCCGGGCCATGGCGGCCGGGTCTTCGCCGTCGGCCGGGACATAGCCGAAGGCGGCCGCCCCGTTGAGGGCGGGCTCGGGTGAGCCGCGGCTGATGCCCAGCTGCAGCCTGCCGCCGCTGATCAGGTCCGTGGCCGCGGCCTCTTCGGCCATGTAGAGGGGGTTCTCATACCGCATGTCGATGACGCCGGTGCCCATCTCGATCCTGCTGGTCCGGGCGGCGATCGCGGAGAGCAGGGGAAAGGGCGCGGCCTGCTGGCGGGCGAAGTGGTGGACGCGGAAGAACGCGCCGTCGATGCCGATCTCCTCGGCGGCCACCGCGAGCTCGATGCCTTGCAGCAGCGCGTCCCGGCCGGTTTGTACCAAGGAACCCTGGGCGCGGCCCCAGTGTCCGAAGGAAAGGAAGCCGATGCGCTTGGGGTGCGGTGTCATGTCCGCGTCAACGCGCGCGTACGCCGGGGAATTCCTGCGGCGGCCTGTGCGGGGTTTCCTCGACCTACCGTCCGTCCCCACCGGAAGAAGCACCCCAGGAAACGCAAGAGCCCGACGGCGGGAGGTCGCCGTCGGGCCCTTGGGCTCGCGTTCAGGAGTGGGGACTCAGCGCGTCCCGCCGGCCAGCAGGCCGCGGCGCTGCAGCAGGCGCTTCTCGATCGGGCCGAAGACAAGTAGCTCGATCAGGATGCCCACGGCGAGGATCAGCAGGATCGCGGACATGACGATGGCCATGTCCGACAGCAGGCGGCCCTGGTCAAGCAGGGAGCCGAGGCCGAAGCCAATGGTGCCGCCGGTGGCAATGATTTCGGCTGCCATCAGGGAGCGCCAGGAGAAAGCCCAGCCCTGCTTGAGGCCGCCGATGTAACCGGGCAGCGCGGCGGGCAGGATGATCTGCAGCGCCATCTGGAGCCGGCTCGCGCCAAGGACCTTGCCCACGCTGCGGAACTGCGGCGGGATCTGGTCCACGCCCGAAATGAGGCCGTTGATGATGGACGGGATAGCGCCCATGAACACCACGAAGTACACGGTCGCGTCGCTCAGGCCGAACCAGATGATGGACGCCGGAACCCAGGCCACGGACGGCAGCACCTGCAGGCCGGAAATCAGCGGGCCGAAGGCACGGCGCAGGGGTGCCGCCTGGGCCAGCAGCAGTCCCACCGGGGTGGCGATGACAACGCTGATGAGGAAACCGAGCAGGCCGCGCTGCAGCGAGGTCCACACCGATTCCTGGACCTTGCCTTCGGACCAGAGCACACCCATCTGGCCAAGCACGTCGAGCGGACCCGGCACCTGGTCGCGGCGCTTCAGGCCGAGCGAAACGTAGAACTGCCAGACGAGGATCAGCACCACGAGGGCTGCGATGGGCAGCAGCACGCGGCTCCAGTCGATGCCCGCCTTGCGCTGGACATCCGACTGGAGCTTGTCCAGGCCGGCTTCGAGGTCGCGCAGATCCTCGGGGTTGCCCTTGAGGACGGGCGAAGTGATGTGACCGGATGCGAAGTTGGGGTCAGTCACGGGGCGGACATCCTGTTCAGTTGGCATGGCGGCGGATCTCCTCGCGCAGGCGGCGGGTAATGGTCGCGGTCAGTTCCCCGGCCTGGCCGGCGTCGGTGCGGTGTTCCTCGGTGACGTCCCATTCAGCCACCACGCGGCCGGGACGGGAGGACAGCAGCAGCACCCGCTGGCCCAAGCGGACGGCTTCACGCACGTTGTGGGTCACGAAGACGATGGTCCGGCCGGTTTCCTTCCAGATCCGTTCCAGTTCATCGTGCAGGAGGTCGCGGGTGATGGCGTCCAGCGCGGCGAAGGGCTCGTCCATGAGGAGCAGCTGCCGGTCCTGCGCCAGCGAACGGGCCAGGGCCACGCGCTGCCGCATGCCGCCGGACAGCTCGTGGGGGCGCTTGTCTCCCGCCCCGCCGAGGTGCACAAGTTCGAGCAGTTCGGTGGCGCGGGCGTTCCGTTCGGCCTTGCTGCTGCGCTTGCCGGAGTTTTTTTCGGCGAGCTGAAGTGCGAGCTCGATGTTGCCGCGGGCGGTCAGCCACGGGAAGAGGGCCGAGTCCTGGAACATGAAGGCGGCACCGTCTGCCGGCACCTCCAAGGCGCCCGACGTCGGCTCCTCCAGTCCGGCGAGGATGTTCAGCAGGGTGGACTTGCCGCAGCCGGACGCGCCGAGGAGGGCGACGAACTCGCCCTTCGCGATGGTGGCGTTGACGTCGTCCAGCACCGGGGCGCCGTCGCCGAAGCGTTTACCCAGATGTTCCAGTACGACTGGCATGTTCCCGTCCTTTGAGTTGGCGTTACTACGAGCGGTGGCTTCCCGGGCCGTGGTGGCCCGGGAAGCCGGGGTTTGTGGTGTTAGTCCTGGCCGAGGCCTGCGGCTGAGGTCTTCGTGCCGGTGATCTCGTTCAGGGTGCGGAGGTCGAAGATGCCGGTGAGGTCGGCGGTCTTGGTGGTGCCGGCGTCCACGCCGTCCTGGAGCAGTTTCGGGAAGGTTCCGGCCAGGGGGTCGGTGGTGAAGGTGATGTTCTTCAGGGAGCGGGCGATCACGTCCGCGGCCAGGGGTTTGCCGGCGCTGTCCTTGAGGGCGGCGTTGATCACGGAGGCCTTCTCCGCGGCCGGGGCGGTGGTCAGCCAGTCCACCGAGGCCACGTGGCCCTTGAGCAGGGCCTTGACGGTCTCGGGGTGTTCGGCGGCGAATGCCTTGTTCACGATCAGCACGGTGGTGACGAACTCGCCCTTGGCCCAGAGGTCCTTCTCGTC
>NZ_QRCU01000016.1 GCF_003369445.1 Arthrobacter silvisoli | reverse complement strand
GTAGCCCGGGAACAGGATGCCGTGAGAAGCCCCGGGGCCAGAAATAACCGTCCTACCGGGGCCAAATAGAGTTGACATACTCAGGCAGCTGTCAGAATTACCCGTTCCCTTGTTTCATCAGCTGATCATAGTGAGCCCGCGCAGCGTTCTTCGGATGGGCGCCAGGGGGCTTCATAGGTCTTTTCATCTCTGCCAATTGCAACTCCTAAAAAGCTCAGGTGTTGCAACGACCAATGGACGCCAAGCTTACGAAATGGCTCACTTTCCGACCATCGCTGACAGCGTCTCGCGCCAGAACCTTATCTCGGCGACCACCGTGTCGGGTGTCGCGGCTCCCGCCGGCCGCCGCCGCGGGTGACGAGTCTCGGACGATCCCTCACGCCAAGCCCGATTCCGGTCAGGACCCAAGCCAGTCCATCGCGCCTTTGACAGCGGTCACCCTTCGAATGATGGTGCAGTACCCAAAAAGTCCCGGCGATCGCGACAACTTCTGAGAAATCGTCAAGCCCGTGGCAAACCCTGACTATCAGGGTCCGCCGCGGGCTTGGCGACATGGAGCTGGGGTGTTTTAGGTCCGGCTGTTTGAATTGCCGGCTTTAGGGGCGGTGTTGGTTCATGGAGTTCTATTTCCGGATCTTCATGTTGCGCAGGGAAGAGCCCGCTGTCTCAGGCATTTTCCACACGGCAACGAGGCCCACGAGGCAAGCAGCCATCATGTAGAACGCCGGCATCAGGACGTTCCCGGTGGAATTGATCAGGAGTTCGTTCACCATCGGAGCAGTACCGCCAAAGAGAGCGGTGCTGACGTTGTAAGTAATGGCGAAGCCTGAGTAACGGACCTGAGTGGGGAACAGGGCCGGAAAAGTCGCGGAGATAGTGGCCAACTGCGGGAGGTACAGCAGGCCCAGGACGGCGAATCCAAGCATCGCGAACCAGAAGCCGTTGGCCATCACCATGTACATCGGAATCGCCAGAACGAACAGGCCGATGAGCGAGATGAACCACATCGGTCTGCGCCCGATCTTGTCCGAACGGGCGCCTGTGAACGGGATTATCAGCATCATGACCAGCTGTCCGACAAACATAAGGGTCAGTACGGTGCTGGCGTCCATACCTACCGTGCCCTCAAGATAAGTCGGCATATAGGACAGGAGGGTGTAATTAACCACGTTCAGGGCGATCACCAGCCCGGCCATGGTCAGCATGGGCCGCCAGTAGTAGCGGAGCAGGTCCCCGAGCGTCGAACTCACGGCCGGTTCCAGTTCGCCCCTGGCTTCCAGCTCCCGGAAGACAGGGGTGTCTTCCAGTCGATTCCGCAGGTAGAGCCCGATGATGCCGAGCGGGCCGGCGATCAGGAACGGAACGCGCCAGCCCCACTCATGCATGGCGCTGTCCCCTAGGACCAGGCTGCAGAGCAGGACGATAAGGGAACCGAGGGCGAAGCCGCCCAACGTTCCGAACTCCAGAAAGCTTCCGTAGAAGCCGCGCTTCTTGTCAGGCGCATACTCCGCCATGAAGGTAGCGGCGCCGCCGTATTCGCCGCCGGTGGAAAATCCCTGCACCATGCGGAGCAGTATCAGCAGTGCCGGAGCCAGCCAGCCGGCCAAAGCATGGGTTGGGAGAAGGCCGATAGCGAAGGTCGCCCCTGCCATCAGGATGATGGTCAGCGCCAGAACCCTCTTGCGACCGATCCTGTCACCCAGGGGACCCCAGAACAGGCCACCGAGAGGCCGCACCAGGAACGAGAGTGCAAAGGTGGCCAGCGTCCAGACAGTTCCCGCGGCGCCTTCGCCCGGGAAGAAGTTCGCTGTGATGTAGGTGGCGGCTACAGCGTAAACGCCATAATCGAACCACTCGGTGGCGTTGCCCATGGCCGAGGCGGCGACGGCTCGACGCAGAACCTTTTTGCCTGCTGGTGAGTATTCCTCTGGAGTCGCAAACCCCGCGCCGGAGCCGGCTCCAAGCGGTTGTGTTTCTGACATAACGATCCTTGCTCGGGGACAAAAATGTATCGCTCATCACACTACCGGAGTGTCGCATTGTTGACAATAGGAAAGTTGATTCCCGTGACCAACTCGGCCCACCAATCAACTAAACAACGCAAAAGGGCTGCCAGATCACGATGATCTCGCAGCCCTTAGGGGACCCGGCTACCTTTCAAAGTCACTCTGGGATCAGGCGCATTAGGGCATCATCCATATGTTCGGCCATGAGCTTCTCCGCGAGGTCGGAGTCCCCGCGGGAAATCGCCTCGGCAATTCCCCTGTGCTCGGATATGCGCTTGTCGGCCGTCTCATAGGTGCTCTTGAGGGCATTAAGGCACATCTGCGTCTCCGTGAGAAGCGTGTCATGCATCTTCTTCAGGCGCGGACTGCCGGCCAACTCCACCAGAAGCGCATGAAAGTGCATGTCTGCCTCTGTAATCGCCTCGCCGTTAGGCGTGGCCGCGGCGTTCTCCATTTCACGCACAGCTTCCATCAGCCTGGCGGCGTTGCCCTCAGGATCGGTAGTAGCCACCCGGTTGATGGCGGCGGTCTCGACGGCCGACCGGGCCAGATAGATGTCCCGAAAGTCGTCCTGATCCATCGACACCACAAAAAGCCCGCGGTTCCGGTAGCTCACCAGCAGACCCTCTTGGGTCAGCCTCTGCATGGCCTCGCGAAGGGGGCCCCGGCTTACGCCAAGCTCCTTGGCGAGTTCCGCTTCACCCAGCTGAACCCCGGGGGCGAAGTCGCCCCGAGCAATGGCGTCGCGGATTTTCCTGGCAATGAGTGCCGGAGTAGACTCCTGCACAACCGGGTCTAGGGCTCCCCTTTTCATGCTCTTCCGTCCTTGCTCCCAGGCTCGGTTTCCTGGCCGCTGATCATGCTGTAGCTGCCTCGCCGATAGCCACCGTCTTATGGTTGACAATAAGCATTTTACTCTTCAACAAAGAGACCACCGCCCCGCTACGTGCACTGCTACCGCGGTGGTAACTCGCTCGCTCTCGACTGTCGGCGCCCCTTTGGCAACTCACTCTCTTCGATTGTTGACAATACAACTGTATACTATTTGCGTAGCAGTGAAAACCCCTCGCCGTGTACACGGCCAGACGCACAGGAGCGAAGATGACAACTGTCGGAATGCTGTATCCGGGCCATAGCGCCGAGGATGAATACCCCTACTTGGAGTCAGTGCTGGGAGACGACATCCATCTCCCAGTGGTTCACACCTCGGTTGGCGGTCCCGACGAGATCACCACGCACGAGGTGGAGGCGTTACTGGATCTGGGCAAGCCGGAGAGGCTGCTCTCCGGCGCCAGCGAGATCGCCCGACAGCATGCTCCAGACGCCGTCATGTGGGCCTGCACGTCAGGCAGCTTCGTCTTCGGCTGGGACGGCGCGCATCAGCAGGCGAAGGAGATCCAGGAAGCCATCAACGTTCCAACGTCATCCACGTCACTGGCCTTCGCCGCCGCACTGCGTCACCTCGGCGTGTCGAAGGTTTCCATCTCGGCAACTTACCCCGAGGACGTCTCCCGCCACTTTGTGGAACTGCTTGGCCACCAGGACGTGGAGGTCCTCGAGATGGCCTCCCACGACATTGCCTCCGGAGAGGACGCCGGCGAACTGGACCACGACAGCGTGATTGAGCTGGCGCGCAGCGCCAATGCTCCAGAGGCCCAGGCCGTCCTGATTCCGGACACTGCCTTGCATACCGTCCGCTGGATCAACGAGCTGGAATCAGTACTCGGAAAGACAGTGCTGACCGCAAATCAGGTAACCGCCTGGTACGGGCTGCAGCTCGCAGGCCGGGCCGTACACTCTGACCAGTTGGGCGCACTCTTCCGCCCCTGAGAGACAAAAGCCCAAGGCGGCACAGCCAATGAAAAAGACCTCCTGGACGGCGCGGCATCCGCCGGCCAGGAGGTCTTTCTTTGTCGGGTTGCGTCTCAGAGGAACGAAGCAGGATAAGCTATTTGGCCGCGGCCTGAAGCAGGAGCTGCTCCGGCCCCACCGCCTCGCGCCCCATCAGCCGCAATGCACTCCATGCAGTCACCTGGTTGGCCGTGATTACGGGCTTTCCCAACTCCCGCTCCATATATGCAATAAGGTCATAGGTGGGCAGGTTGGTGCAGCTCACGAAGACAGCCTCCGCGTCCGGCCGGTCCGCCTGACGGATCAGCTCGCAAGTGGTGGCGTACGGGACCGTCCAGATGTCCCGGTCCAGCCCCAGCCCCTCATGTGAGACCACGGACTTGCCCCCCTGTTCCAAAAACGACGTCAACCTGTCCGTTAGCTCCGCGAGATAAGGTGTGGCCACCGCGACCCTGCCGACCCCCAGGGCGTCCAAGGCCATCAAAAGGCCTTCGGAAGTGGTAACCGCTGCCGGCGCACCCGCCGAGACCATTGCTGCTGAAAGGTTCCCGGCCCCCTCGACGCCATGGACGAAGCTGCCGGAGGTGCAGGCATATGTCACTACCGCCGGGCGGATGGCAACGAGAGAACGGACAGCGTCCTGGATTTCGCCGTGATCGCTGATCTCCTCGGCCATGTCGAGACCTACGGGCTGATCGTAGTACGGCGTGCGGGTAAAAACGAGGTTCACCCCCGCGGGCATCCAGCGCCAAAGCTCGTGGTCAAGGGCCATATCGAAAGGACAGACGACGCCGATGTCCTGCCAGGATCGCGGACCCTGGGGGTCGGCAAGAGGTGCAACAGTGGGGTTGGGTGTAAGTGCCATACGTCACTTTCTCATATTTGTTTGATTGTCTACAATGGCTCGTTATGGATGAAAATCAAAAATCGATTCCGGCGTTGCCGCCCACCCCTCAACCGGCCGGAAACTATGTGCCCGTCCGGGAAGTACGCGGCCTCCTCTATACGGCCGGGCATACCTCTGCCGTGCAGGGAACCTTGGAACACAGCGGTCGCGTGGGCGAGGACCTGACGGTGGAAGAAGGGCGGTCGGCCGCGGCCACCGCCGTGTTGAACTGCCTGGCGTCTCTGGCCGCGCATGCCGGCGGCCTGGAGCACATCGAAGAGATTGTCTCCATGACGGGATATGTCTCTGCCGTCAGCGGCTTCACGGAACATCCGCTGGTGATGGACGGCGCGTCTGAGGTGCTGGTTTCGTACTTCGGCGATCAGGGACGGCCGGTGCGTGCCGCCGTCGGGGTTTCCAGCCTGCCCGACGGGGCACCGGTTGAAATATCGCTCCTGGCCACCAGCCGCAGCGCCTAACCCGGGGGCGGCGGGACAGGGCCGCCCCTTCCGGGCTCAAATCGTCTGGCCGATAACGCACCTCGGCGCCCGCACGGGAAGCTGCCAGTTTCAGCCAGCTTCCCGTGCAAGCGCCCATTGGAGTTTTCGGTTGCCCCTTAGCAATGACCCAAGGGTGCTGCCGCGCAGCTGCCTCAGTGCTTACGGATTGCCTCAGTGCTGCAGGACGGCGCGGAGGAAGGTCCGAGTCCGTTCCTGCTGCGGGTCTTTGAAGATCTGGGCAGGCGGTCCGCTCTCCACGGCTGCGCCGTTGTCGAACATCACCACCCGGTCCGAAATCTCCTCGGCGAACCGCATTTCGTGCGTGACCATGAGCATGGTCATGTCCGTGGTGTGTGCCAGGTTCCGGATCACGTTCAGCACTTCGCCGATCAGTTCCGGGTCCAGGGCCGAGGTCGGCTCATCGAACAGCAGCACCTTGGGCCGCATGGCTAGGGCCCGGGCGATGGCCACCCGCTGCTGCTGGCCGCCGGACATCTGCGGTGGGGTGTGGTTCATGTGCTTGCCCAGCCCAACGAGCGTGAGCAGGTCCGCCGCCCGCTCCCGGGCCTCGGCATTGCCCATCCCCAGCACGTGGATCGGGGCCTCGATGACGTTTTCCATGGCCGTCATGTGCGGGAAAAGGTTGAACTGCTGGAACACCATGCCGATTTTCCGGCGGGTTTCGCGCAGCTGCTTCGTTTCTCTGGCCTTCTGGCCCGGCGCGACGTCCCACAGTGTGTCCCCGTCCACCGTCACGAGCCCCTCGCTGGGGGTCTCGAGTGTCATGAGGATGCGGAGGATGGTGGTCTTGCCGGACCCGGACGGGCCGATGATCGAGACCTTCTCCCCCGGGGCCACCTCGAAGTTGAGTGATTTCAGGACCTGGTTGGATCCCCAGTTCTTGCTAACGTTCTGGAACCTGACGATCGGGCCCGGGGTGGGCCCCGCGTCGGCGGACAGAGGTTGGGGTTCAGTGCTGGGGCGCATAGCGCCGCTCCAATCTGTTGACGAGCCGTGAGGCCGGGTAGCTGATGGCCAGGAAAAGCAGTGCGGCCAGGGTGAGCGGTTCCAGGTAGCGGAAGTTCGAGCTTCCGATCGCCTGTGCCGTGGCCATCAGTTCCACCACGGTGATAGCCGAGAGCACAGCGGAGTCCTTGAACATCTGGATCAGGTAGTTGCCGAGCATGGGCACCACGGTGCGCACAGCCTGCGGGAGAATGATCCGCCCCCATGTGCGCGCGCCGGGGAGGCTGAGCGCCGTTGACGCCTCCCACTGCCCCTTCGGGACACCCTGGATTCCGCTGCGGTAGACCTCCGCCATGTAGGCGCTGTAGTTGACGCCGATCACTACCAGCCCGGTGGTGAAGGCGTCGAAGCTGACTCCGTAGGCGGGGAGTACAAAGAATGCGCAGTATGCCTGGACCAGCAGCGGCGTCCCGCGGACGAACACCACGAAGAAGGACACCACCGGAGACAGCACCGGAATGGCGAGCCTCCTGAGCACCGCGAAGACCAGGCCCAGGACGGCCGCAAGCAGCGTTCCCAGCAGCGTGATCTGGACGGTGACCCACAGTCCCTCAAGCAGCAGCGGGAAAACCGAGATGGCAAAGTCGTTGTCCCAGATCACGCCGCACCCACCTTCATCAGACGGCTTTCCGTGCGCTGGGCGGCAATCGCCTTCCGGTCCAGTGCAAAACGGCGCTCGAGCCAGCCGGTCAGCAGGGTCAGCAGGCAGGACAGGACGAAGTACATGACCAGGATGGTGAGGAAGATCGCCGTCGTCTGTCCCGTGGTGCTGCGGATCATCTGCGCGCGAAACGTCAGGTCCGTCACCGTGACCAGCGAGACCAGGGAGGTGTTCTTCAGCAGGTCCACCATGACGTTACCGAACGGCGGCAGCATCGCGGGGATGGACTGCGGGACGATGACCCGGCGCAGCCGCAGCGCCGGCTCCATGCCAAGGGCGATGCAGGCTTCGGTCTGGCCCTTGGCCCGGCTGGCGATGGCGCCGCGGACAACCTCGGCCGCATAGGCGCCTTCGTTCAGGCCCAGGGCAAGGACCGCCGCCGTGAGCGGATGGAGCTGGATCCCGAAGAACGGCAGGGCAAAGAACAGCCAGAACATCTGCACCAGCAGGGAGGTGCCGCGGAACACCTCAATAAAGACGCCGGCGGGCCAGCGCAGATAGCGGTGGCTGGAGAGGCGGGCCAGCCCCGCCGCGAACGCGACCACCAGGCACAGCGCCCCGCTGAGCACGGTCACCAGGATGGTGGTTAGCAGCCCCTGCCAGAGCAGCGGGGCGTAGCCGATTACCGCGGACATGTGCAGCTCCTTTTCCGGTGCGCCACCCCGATCAGCCCGCGGTCTTGCATAGCTCCTCGGCGGTGACGCCTTCCACCACGGTCGGGTCGAATCCCCATTTGGTGAGGATCGCTGCGAACTCAGGGGTCTTCTTAAAGGCGGCAAGTTCCCTGTTGTAGGCCTCGTGGAACGCGGAGTCGGCCTTGCGGAACGCGGCGCCCGAGCCCGTGCGCGGGGCGTCGTCCACCGGCTTGCTGATCTCGAAACTGGCGTCATCCTTTGCCAGCGCCTGCAGTGACAGCGTGGGCAGCATGAAGGCGTCGGCGCGGTTTGCCTTGAGCGCTTCCAGGCCGCTGCGGCCGTCGTTAATCTTCACCTGCTGGGACGCCGGGACGTTGGCAGACTTCAGCACGCCCTCCTCGAAACCGCCAGGCAGCACCGCGATCCGCAGGGACCTGTCCGCCAGGACGTTGGCTACGGTGATGATGCCCTTCGGGTTGCCCTTGGGGGTTGCGAAGGATTCGGTGGAGACGATGACGGGCTCCGAGTAGAGGACCTGCCCGCAGCGGGACTGCTTCATGAAGAGGCCGGCCGCGATGACGTCCCAGCGGTTGGCGTTGAGGCCCGGAATCATTGATTCATACGGCGTGATAATGCCCTGGACATCGTCGATGCCGAGGCGCTTGCAAACGGCGCGCAGCACGTCGGGTTCGCAGCCGGTGACCTTGCCGTCGGCGCTGACCTGCGTGTAGGGCGGTTCGTTGGCGATCCCGACGCGGAGGAAGCCCTGGGATTTTGCAGTCTCCAGCAGGTTGGATGAGGCGCCGGAGGCAGGGCCGCCAACGGGGACGCTGGAACAGCCGGTGGCCCACCCGGCCACCGTGGCCCCCAGGACCGCGACTCCTGCGCCGCGCAGAAGACTCCGTCGAGAAATATTGACAGTCATATGAAACTCCGTCCCCCGGACAACCGGGCACTAGCCAGGACCTCGTCGTCCTGTGATCTGTGTTACACAAACCGTAAGAGATAGGTGTAGCATTGTCAACAATCCGAATGTTGGAAGCTACTGATACTTCAAAGAAGATTCACGCTGGCTGGCCGGTCGTCGGGTTGCTGCAAAAGCCTCGGAGACAGATATAAGTGCCTACTGATTGGAACCACAAATGATCATCGGCGTCCCCAAAGAGATCAAGAACAACGAATTCCGTGTAGCCATCACTGCGGCCGGAGTTCACGAGTTCCGCCCCCACGGCCACACCGTGCTGGTGGAGCGCGGAGCAGGCCTGGGCTCGGGCATTACCGACGAGGAATACTCGATCGCCGGCGCCGAGATCGTGGCCGAAGCCGATGACGTGTGGGCCCGCGCCGACATGGTCATGAAGGTCAAGGAACCCATTGCCGCCGAATACCACCGCTTCCGCAAGGGCCTGATCCTCTTCACCTACCTGCACCTGGCCGCCGAGCCCGAACTGACCCAGGAGCTCATCAACTCCGGCGTCACCGCCATCGCGTACGAAACCGTTCAGGAGGGCCGCGCACTGCCGCTGCTGGCCCCGATGTCCGAGGTTGCCGGCCGCCTGTCCGTGCAGGTGGGCGCCAACTCGCTCATGGCTCCGGCCGGCGGCAAGGGCGTGCTGCTGGGCGGCGTCCCGGGTGTCCGTCCAGCCAAGGTCGTGGTGCTGGGTGCGGGCGTGGCCGGTACCAATGCCGCCGCCATGGCCCTGGGTCTCGGTGCCGATGTGACCATCTTGGACATCAACATCAACCGCCTGCGCGAACTGGATGCCCAGTACCAGGGCCGCCTGAAGACCGTGGCCTCCAACGCCTACGAGATCGAAAAGGCAGTGGTGGACGCCGACCTGGTGATCGGCTCCGTGCTGATCCCGGGCGCCAAGGCCCCCAAGCTGGTCTCCAACGAGTTGGTCTCCCGCATGAAGCCGGGCTCCGTGCTGGTGGACATCGGCGTGGACCAGGGCGGCTGCTTCGCCGACACCCACCCCACCACGCACCAGGAACCCACCTACAAGGTGCACAACTCGATCTTCTACTGCGTCGCCAATATGCCCGGCGCCGTTCCGAACACCTCCACCTACGCGCTGACCAACGTCACCCTGCGCTACGCGGTGGCCCTGGCCAATCTGGGCGTCAAGGCCGCCTTCGACCGCGACCCCGCCCTGGCCGCCGGCCTCAACATCGCCGCCGGCCACGTGGCACACCACTCGGTGTCCGAGGCCCACGGCCTGCCCTTGGCATCGGACTGGCACCAGCTCGTCACCGCGTAGTTTCCGGCGCCTGGTTGCGGCAAACTCCGGCAATTTTCCCTTCCACCGACATGCGTCAACAGAAGTACCCGAAGGAAGTAGCCATGAAGAAGCGCACCCTGCTCCACCACGCCCGGCTCAGCCGCAACGGGATGTTCCAGGGTCCAAGGACCGGAGATCACTGCCCGGCCAATGGATGGTGGGCACCGGTTGACAACAAGGAGATCCTCCACTTCATCACCGAAGGCAGCATCATGTCCCCGTGAACGGAACCACATGAGCTGAAAGCTGGTGGTGCGCAGGTCTCAGGGGGCTCAAAGGCCCAGCCACGACTTCCCACCGAGAGGATTCGCCCTGGACAGCATCTGACGCACCCCGGCCTTCGCGTTTCGCCTTTCCTACCGCAAACCGGGCAGCAAAACTTGTTTACCTCCTGGCCAACCCTCCGCAGACCGCACGCCATCTGGCCTTCCTACAACGGTCGGGCCGGCGACTCAGCGCCGGCACCAGCCTCCCAGGAGGAATCACCTATGCGCAAAGTCCTGACCGCAGCGGCATCCGTCACGCTTCTCACGGCACTGGAGACGCGCGCCGTCGTCGAATGCTGCTGCTTCAGCGATCAAGACGAATGAGCGCAATGGCTCCTTCAACCTGCAGTCACACCGCGTCGGCCGGGGCGAACGGACTCGAGGATTGCGTGGCCGCTTTCGCGAACTCACTGGAAATGGGCATGAGCAGTCATGTCGCACTCCCCCGGGCCCACCATAAAGAAGCAGAACAGCCACCCAAAGCCGAGCAGGAGAACCATGGTGAACACCCGACGACCAACAAAAGAAACCCGACCAGAATTCTTCTCAGGTCATGTTGCCCCAGTCAGTCACACCAATGAACCGGTAACAAGCACCCAAGACCGCCGACCAAGGGACGAAGGAGCCTCCACGCCACACCACCGCCCACCAATGAAAAGGCCCCCGAAGGGCCCTTCACAACACATTTTGTCCACACTCAGCGGCCAACAGGCCCCTGAGCTGGGAAAACACGTGCCCGAGGTGGGACTCGAACCGGGCTCCAGGCCCCGGAAACACTGGGAAGTGCTGAAAACATGCCGAGTACGGCTCGATCCGGCCGATGTACGGCTGAGTCCGTCGGACAAAGTGTGCACATTGTGCACACCCCCCTTTTTGACCACTTCGCTACCCCGTCCGGAGATGCACCGCAGTCCTTCGGATACGGAAAGTCCTGCCCGCTGCGCAACTTCATTCCGCCGCGTGTCGCCATCCTCAAGTGCCGTGGCCGGGGCCCGACGAACGGCGTCCACCAAGCACCGACATCCGCCGAGCGTCTCAGGCCCGGAAACACCAAGAATCATGACAATGCACCTCCCTTCAGACATCTCATCGTCGAAGGAGCGGAATGGTACATGACCAAAAGTCGCGGCCCAATGGCCTGCGGGTAAGTGCCAGCGCCACAATGCAGGACGAGGCACTTTGAACCGTCCCGGGTTTGATGCCGCTGTCTTCTGTGAGAAAGATAGTGATTGTGCCCAAGCAGTACCCGCCCGAAGTCCGTGACCGTGCAGTGCGCATGACCATGGATCGGTTGTCCGAATACCCGTCTGTCTATGCTGCCTGTAAGGCGCTGGCGCCCAAGCTCGGGGTCGGCGCTGAATCGCTGCGCCGCTGGGTGGTCCAGGCCCAGATCGATGCCGGTGAGAAGACCGGGCCCAGCAGTGAGGAGTTGGAGGAGATCAAGCGGCTCCGGGCTGAGGTGCGGGACTTGAAGGAGTCCAATGAGATCCTCAAGGCGGCTTCGATTTTCTTCGCGAGGGAGCTCGCCCCTCGCCGCCGCTGATCTGCCGTTTCATCGACGAAATGCGGGCCGTTGGTTATGCGGTCGAGTCGGTCTGCGCCGTCCTGCGGCAGCAGGGCGTGCAGGTCGCCGCACGAACCTACGCTCTTCAAGAACGAGGCCGTGGCAAAGGATTCACCGTTCCGCAGCGGGCCGTTGAAAACCGAAACCGACGTGACGGAGATCGTCTTCGAGTGGGTCCACTGGTACAACAACGAACGCCTGCATTCCGCCCTGGATCACCAGACGCCAGAGGAATATGAGCAGACATATTATGATCTACAAATCGGCCCGTTACCCGACGACGCCGCCAACAAACAGGCGGCATGATTCTCGGGACGGTTCACCCTGTGGCTTACCTGGCACAGCGCCGGCAGCTACCGCAAGTACACGGCTTGTATGACCGAATGGGCACAAGACCTCAGCATTGAACCCGAGCAGGTAGAACAGCTGATCTTCAGGGGCAACTGACCGCGGTGCGGATTTAGCCCCCGTCCTTACACAGCGTTCGTTTGGGAGGACGTATCGGCGATCTTCTCGTACATGACCCCGAGCACGAGGACCTGGACAAGCTTGTCGAACACGACCCGGTCCGACACTCGGGGCCGGTGGCACCCCAAAGGATGGGTGTCGATCACGGGCGGAATCAGGGCCTCGAAATGGGCCCAGAGGGGATTCATGACGGGTGATGGGACAACAGGCACAAGCTTCCCGAGGCAACACTGGTTCTAGACAAACACGTGTTTATCAAAGCTTGTGCCTGCGCCGTTAAATCCAGCACGACCTCACCTACCGGCGGAACCTCTTAGGGCTTGACGCCGGAGTTTAGGTGGTTCTCATAGTCTTGACCGGCCGCGCGCATGTCTTCTTCGGTCACAAACCCCCGGTCGGCGAGAAGGATGGGGCGATATGATTTTGCTCCGTTAGTGCAGCGCACGTCGTCGTGCCAATTCTCGTTCATGGTCGGGTCGTAGAAACATGACCACCCCTTGCCGAAGACTTTCTCCCGCGACTCTTGTACCGCCTCTTCGATCTCCTGGTCGGTGGGCTCGTAGTCCTCATCAACATACTGAACGGGACGCTGAGAGGTGCGGGTCTGTCGATCTCCGTTAGACGCCCCAGTCAGGTCGGGCTGGCCGAAGAGCAACCATGCGCCAAAGCCGAGCACCGCTGCGCCGCTGATCCAAGCGAGGACGCCGGTGCCGAAGTCGGCCCACGCCCCGCTACGGTCCTTAGGTTTCGTCGTCATTTCCCCCCTTTGGATTAGCGTAGCGCTCGGCGCGGACTGGTTGGCAAGAGGCGTGCACGTCCCGAAGATCCGTTACGCCTGCATTCCGCCCTGGATCACCAGACGCCAGAGGAATATGAGCAGACATATTATGATCTACAAACCGGCCCGTTACCCGACGACGCCGCCAACAAACAGGCGGCATGATTCCCGGGACGGTTCACTTGGACACTTAGCCCGCAGCCAGGCGCGCCTCAACAAAGAGGAGAACCATCTTAGACCGAAGGCGCGCGGGGCTTCGGGCACGAACGACGAAACGTCGGTTAGCGCGTTCAACGGACGGGCGTAGAAGTACCAGCGAGAACACCGGTGCTGCCTGCCTGACCGGCGACCAAGCCATCGCGTTGAACGGTCGTCTTCTGAGTCGCCTCTCTGCCGCAGCCTGTCACTGCTGTTAGGCGAAGCGCTCGGCCACCACGCATCGAGCCCCGTCGGCCTCCGAGAGAAGCGGAGCAAAGCCGAGCGCCTGAGCCTCGGCTGGTTGGGGGCACGAAGACCTCGGGCTTGAAGTCCGACGGCTTCGTCAGGTTGGCGTTGAAGAGGTGCACCACTTCTCGTGCTCGCAGCCCGGCGTCTTCGTCGTCGCGTTTCGCCATCCGCGCCGCCCTTTGGTCTAGATACGCCGCCATTCAGCCTGCTTGAATGATTCAATGGACAAGTTGCCCGCTTTACAGCTGAAGGTCCCACTCCGGCCGCGAGGACAATAGACCTACTTAGTCTGGGATTCTTCATCAGGAGGTCCCCTGGCATAACCCCATATCACGGGTGATACTCGAGTCCGGGCCTAGACACATTCAAGCCACTGCACGTCGTAAACCGGCGCTGCAGTGGTGAATAGGCATGGCGCACAACGCACGCCAGCCGCGGGCTCTGAAGCGGCGAAGCAACCAAGTACGATCGTATCGCGCGCTCATGCCGACGGGCGGCGACTGACGTTTTGCGCGGGTCGGCTGGTTTTGCTTGCCACGTTGCACTTACTAGCCGCAGCTAGTGAACTGTTTCCCAGCCCGAACCCACAAACGGTTGATGGCCGGACGTGATAAAGCCGTTCAACCTGACTAGCAGTCGCAGGTGGAACCCGACCTCTGGTCCGTTCGCCAGTTCCACACGCAGTTGATGTTCGCGATCGTCATTTGCGATGTCCCGGAAGAAGCCGGCTAAGGGATCGGGAACAAACCCCAGATGCAACTCGTCCGTGTCTTCAATACGGACAGCCATCGGGTTCACTCTGTTGCCGTGGTCGGGAACCATACGCAGTTCGTCCCCTGGCCGAAGCTGACTGACACGGGACTGGGCCTCCTCCGTCCGATGCCGAATGCCATGCACCAAGAAGAGTTGAGAGACGGCACCGTCTGCTTGGGCCCGAGGAACACTCACAAGCTCGATTGTGTCTCCCACACGGCGTCCCCCGGTTCGGCTCAGTACCTCGAATGGCGCAGCGTCAATAGGCAAGCCGAGGGCGTGCATCGCCTGAGGACGGTCCGGGCGTCGAGGGGAGATGACGCGCTCAGCGAAGATTGGAAATAGTTGCTCGGAACGGAACGGGCTCTGGTGAGCCCGCAGGCCCGGAAGACCAACGAACCAATCGGCGCCAACGGCCTGCCGAAGATACTCAAAGGTGTACTCGCGATCGTCACAACTTAAGAACCCGATCGGGCGGTACAACCTGTCGGGCCGCGTCTGTTGCGTCACAAGCAGGCGGTCGATTCTGGCATCCGAGAGCGGTGGCAGGGGTCTAGCAAGAACGCTAGTTTCCATCACACAACCTCTTTCTGTTAGTCACCAGGACCTTGTCTGTAAAACTACGCGCTTCCTCTGACATTTCAGGGATTGAACGGATGATCTCCACCCATTCACCCCGATCTAGGTTTCGGATTCTATCCAGCCACTGCCACGCTAGCTGTGAAGACTGTGCCAAGCCTTCATTGGCCAAGTCTACAAGAGTACGTTTTTTGCCATTCTCGAACCGATGTGCCATCCCTCGTCTGCACCAAGACTCAACTTTTTCATCTGTGTCTAGCTCGGCGATCTGCATATCGCTCATCCCTGAGCCAAGGGAACTGCCATGATCAAAGGATCTGGCAAGCCGCAATTCGTTGCCCTTCGAGAGGATCCCCCAGTTCAGCGCGTGTCGGTCGGTGTTGGCTATCCATGCATCAAATACTAGGAACCCTACGAACACGTCGAAGGCCGGCCATCCCTCCACTACTGATTCAGGAGGCCCAGCCAGGCCACTAAGAAGCGTGCCTATGTTGGTTAGGTTGTGCCCCACACGGTTCTTTGGCCGTTGGGCGGGCTCAGTATCGCAAGTCAGGTATCCCTCGAACTCTGAAAGATACGTATTGCCGGGCTGTAGGTCCCAGTCGACCAGGGCGACGTTCTTTGAGATGATGCCTTCTTCGCTCCCGCGGAGGGCGAGTTCAACGCGGGCTGCGGGAAGGCCGATGAGGCCGGCTAAATGCGAGGCGATCTTTTCGACCTGATCGTCTCGCCTACGGTATGACCCCCCACGTACACCTCCCCGAGCCCACAGCTCACCAAACTTGGCGGACTTGAAAAGCCACCAGTCCGTGCGCTGAGATTCTCTGGCAATGTCTGGAGGTGAGAGCCAGTCCTTATCGTCGTCACCTCCAGCCTCGGGTGCCATTACGGGCCAGCCCGTGACGTCGCATAGGTCAAAGGTCATTTGAGTGACGATATACCTTATGGACATCATTTTGAGGGAGGGAAGCTGCCCTATCAGAACTCGAGCCGGCACCTCTCGTCCACGGTCAACAAGACCATTCAGAACCGTCGTGTAGGCAAGGAGCCCGGCGCGTATAATCGACATTTTCATTCAGCTCACGGGCAGTCCTGGAAGGCGCGGGATGCGGACGCCGCACTGTATTGGCTCGGCGGCCGGTCCCGGAAGCGCTAGCCGATGACGAACCATGGCATCGGCGACGACAATCCGACAGCTGACATGGAGATGTCGTCCAAGGAAGCCGTAGCCTATCTCGGCGGACCAGCGGGCCACGCCCTGAGTGCAAAGTTTCGGCGGGAACTCCGCTACATCGGCCTCGGTCCTGTGGTGAGAAGCGCGGTAGCCGCCCCATTTACTGCAAGTCAGCGCTGGATGCGTTCCTCCGCGAGTTCAGTACGGACCCGCAGGTGTGGGTGCATGACGTCTGGAAGAAGACTTCCGACAGTGTGCGTGGCTTGGCTGCCGCCCCCGGGGTCACTGGGTTACGACCAGATCATTGAGACTTTGGACAAACAGGGTCCACCGGATGTCTGGGACCCCGACCAGGCGAAGTTGCGGGCCTGTCTGCGGAGCTGGCCCGGGAATTCCTTTGCAAATACCGGGCATCAATGCGCATGGCAGTGCCGCACAATTTTCGAGTACCGGATACTCATGACTCCGTGGTGCGTTCGGGTGGACACTGGGACTGGTCCAGCATGGGCGGGGGAAGAATGACAGACAGAATCCGGCGATGGTCACGGCACATCGCCCATGAGCGTGCGGTCGGAGTCATCAGATACCTGATCTTCGTCCTACCCCCGCTGATGTTCTGGGTTGCGGTCAGGTTCGGGGCCATCGCTCTGTGGCACATTGCCAAGCAAGTCGTCCCCAAGATCAGGCCCTTTCACGCTGAACCTTCGGCAACGGACGCTCCGGCAACCGTCCCTGAATCCCAAGAAGTGGACTCCGTGATCGAAGAACTCCGTGCCCGGAAGCGCCGTAGGCACGCGGAGGGAATCGATGCCTGGCATCGAGACTGGGAGCAACTTCTTGAGTCGGCGCCATTTCTGCCAGCAGAGGACACGGATAAAGCGCCGCGGCAACGCCCGTCCATGTACGCGGCGTCAGACTCGCATGAATTGAGCGGGATCGACGAGAAACCCGCTGACGAGCGCCGCGAGATGCTCTCTCGCTTCTATGTCGACGTCGTAAGACTGCACGAGTCATGGGTGGCGAGATCTCTCGAGGACGGCGGTTCTCTTCTTGCCGGCGATGCTCGCACGATGTGGGCATGGGCCGAATATTTGAAGAGCCGCCACACCGTGCCCGTTGACGGCGCGGATGTATGGCAGGTCCTCGCGGCAATCCCTCCTGGAGAGCATGTCGAAATATTCGCCCCGGTAGTCATGTCCCCGACCGGCCGGGGGCGGGACAAGGACGCCCTCCCGAAGGAAGCCAGATTCGGCGCCAGGACGTTCGACTTCTGGCTCCTGCCTTCCTCTGGACTTCAGGCTGAAGTTATCTCCTGTCCAAAATGGACTATGTCGGTCAGCGGCAGTGTGGTGGACCCTGTGGCAGAGACCCACTTCCGTCTTGCCGACGGCCGAAAACTTGTTGCCTATTCCGACAGGGGAACAACCGATCGGTTCGATAGCAGGGGTGTCGGCGAATCAATACTCAGGCTCCCCGACAGTCCCTTGACGCCGGCACCGCCAGTTCTCGGGGCAGGGGCCCGTACCTCATCCCCGGGATCCGCTTTGCCCAAACGGCTTCTTGGCAATTGGCATAGCGCCGAGGATGTGGCCCTCTGGCACATGTCAGGGCCGCTCGGCTTTTTTGGCGCCCGGCTCACCGGCGGCGTCTCGGACCGAGGTATCGACGTTGAGCACCCAGAGGCCGTGGCGCAGGTGAAAATGCAGGCGAATCCTGTCGGTTCCCCGCAAATACGCCAACTGCGGGGAACAAGGCCCCAACTTAGAAACCATGTCTTCTACTCGACGTCGGGCTTCACCCGGGCGGCAGTTGCCGAGGCGGCGGAGACCGGCGTCGCCCTTTTCAGCATGGACGATGACGCCAAGGTCCATCCACTTGGCGCAGAAGCCAAACGCCTCATCCTTGAGGGTCACCAGCGCCATGGGGGCGAGGACGCACTCGTTGCGGAGTACGTTAGCTCCGTCGTTGAACGCGTCCGCAAAGCGAAGTTCAACTATGGCACTGACAACGCGTCGTGGGCGCTGCGTGATGTGAAAGGTGCGGACTGGGACAGGCTCGAAAGGGCCGAAGGCTACCTGAAAGGCGCCATAAGTGCCCTGAAGTACCACCCCAAAATCGGAGTTGATAGCCACAAGGCTGTCATCAGCCACTACCGCAATGCCGATCTGAGGGCTGCCTTCTTTTGCCAGGTCCTCGGCCTGCCCTACCCGGGGAACGAGCCGCTGCGCCGCCGCAAGCCCCCTACTGCAGCTGACTTCTACTGAGTCGTGAGGTGCGAAACGCCAAGCAAGAAACAGCAGCCCACATGATCCGAAGACCATGTGGGCTGCTGTTTTAGAGCTCAGCTATGGCTGGCCATTAGCTGGCGTCGCTGTTAGGAATGGGCTCCAGACGCCATCCGGAGACAGACAGACCATCGACGAAGCGCCATTCTTTGCGGCACTTGTCGCAGCTGATCCAGTGATCGTGTTCCCGGAAGCCGGGCTGGCCCACTTTGAAGTTCCGCTCGACGAAGTCACGGGCCACCTAATCCGGGGAGATCCGAATTGGGTGGCCCATGCTTCGCCAGTTCCGTTTGGGGCCAGGGGCTCCGCAGCCTATCCCTGACCAGTTGTTCAGCTCGCTGGTGCTTTGGCGGGCCAGCTGCGGTGGTGTCGCTTTCCAGCACGGACTCGGCCAAGAATTGGGAGTTGCCCCTGCAGTGCTGCCCCGTAGTCGCACGGCCCCGGCTGTTTGCGGATGGGCTGCCCTTCGGGCTCTTCTGTTGCCCGTGAACCCGGAGTATCGATTGAGGCAACCGTGTTGGGTGAAGTTTCGTCGACTAGTTCTTTTCTGATTCGGCCTTGGCCTCGTACGAAGAGCCGGTAGCAGACGATGAGGACAAGGACCAAAATCGCGCCAACGACGAGCGCCGGGTGTGTGGCAGGAGCTACTCCGATGAGGATGATTACCAGGCCGATCACATCCATCGCACCGTAGTTGGCGATGGGCCAGAGCGGTACCGGGAACTCGTTCGGCTGGAGGCCGTCGTCCTTGATCTCCCACTTCATCCGTGCGTGCCGATGAGGGTCATGCGCCATTTCGTGACTACGGCGAAAGTTGCCAATGCCGCGATGAGGAAGAAGATCTGTTCCTGGAACCAGACGTTCATGAGCACGCCGACGAGCAGTGAGCTGATCATCGCGATCACGGTCATAGAGGAACGCCTTCGACACTTGAAGAAACGTCCGTGGAGCTTTCTTCGAGGCGTTCACCATCACAAAGCAGGACAGCCCCGGCGTCGTCGAACGCACAATGGTGCCAAAATGTCCCCATGACCCCGCGCCTCTTCGACCTCAGCTCCACCTGGCACCTCCCTGCCACGGCAGATCAGGTATGGGCGATCATCGCGGACGTAGACATGAGCTGGCCACGATGGTGGCCGCACTGCACCTTCGCCGGCCCGCTTGTTCGCAGCGAGACCGAGAGCAATTCGCAAGAGGATATCCTGAAGGCGACCACCGCCTATCTCAACTTCAAGGCGGCGCTCGGCTACACCCTCACCATTAGCATCCATCCCACCAAGGTCCTCACGCCGAGCGAGATCGAGTTCGACGCCGGAGGCCACCTGAAGGGCATTGGAAAAGTCACCCTCAGCCCAGAACCCGACGGCGGTACGCGTATGGACATCGAGTGGCGAGTCCGCCCGACACAACGCTGGATGAACATACTCACTCCGCTCGCAGCGCCCGCCTTCACCGCCGCCCACTCCCTCATGATGCGCCAGGGAGAAAAAGGCCTCATCAAAGCCCTTGAGGACGAAACCCAAGCAAGCCCAAAGTAGACCCGTCTACACATTCACTAGCAACCTGAACTAGACGGTCCTACCATGGAAATGGTCAGTTGATCCGGGGGCTGACGCCCCACGTCGATCGCCGACTTCCGGACACGGCGGATTGGGGGCACCTTGAATATCAACGCCGGCCTCGCCACGAGCCTCAAGCACCAAGAAGAGGCAGATCCGAACAACTGGGAAACCACCTTCCGCCAAATGGCCCTCTTCGACCTCGCCGCGGACATGGAGCTCGGATTTTTCCTCTCGTACTACCGCAACTTCGCCATCCCGGGCATCGCTGCGACGCTCCACAAAAACGACGAAATCCAACAGCGCCCCATGAAGCGCTCGTACGACACCGCCATCGTCATCTACGAGCTCATCTCCTGCGGACTGGACAGCCAGCGCGGCAAGGAAATGATCGCCCTCCTCAACCGCGTGCACCGCAACGTCCCCGGCAGCAAGGACGACTTTCTCTACGTCCTCCTCACCCTCCTGGTCGTTCCGACTCGCTGGATCCAACACCACGCCTGGCGGCAGGCAACAGAAGCAGAGCTAGCGGCCGCCTCGAGATTCTTCACCGAGCTCGGCGCACGGATGAACATCACCAACGTGCCGACAACCTACCCAGAAGCCGAGGATTTCTTCGACCGCTACGAGGCCGAGCACGTCGCGCCGTCAGCTGAAGGCCAGCACCTCATGGACGCAACTGTCCAGGTCTTCCAAAGCCGACTACCGCTTCCGCTCCGCCCTCTGGCGAAACAAATCATCAGCACCATGCTCGACGACGGCCAGCTCACCCATGCGCTCGGCCTCCCACGCGCAACCCGCGTCTCCCGCCCCGCTCTCAAAACCGGGCTCGCGCTCCGGAACGCAATCACCCGCCGTCGGCCTCTGAAACAACAGCCTCACTTCACGCCCGGTGCCGCGGGCACGAGCCTGTACCAGAATGGGTACACGCTGGACCAGATCGGCCCGGTCAATGTTCCGCGCTCCCCTGCTCCCACGGGCAATGAACTACCGTGAAGCCCGCAAAATAGCCCGGAGGGCGGAGCGCGGCTTTGGCCTCCCCGATGACGCCACGCTCAGATTCATTCACGCCAAACTAGAGGAACAGCGCGGCAGGACCATCACGGTCGCGGAAGTTCCCGGACTCGCTGGAACTGAATTATGCGGACTCTGGCTGATCTGCGCGGACCGGGACGTCGTGATCCATGCACCGGCCAAATCCAGCTGGCACCGCCAGCAGATCATCCTCCACGAATTCAGCCATATGATCCTTGGCCACGATCTCAACACCAAAGGCAGCGAGCGGTTCAGCAACCTCCTTCCCGACCTTAATGAGCAGCAGGTTCTCCGCACGCTTGCGCGCAGCAGCTACGCCGACGACGCTGAACTCGCAGCAGAAGCTCTCGCAGACCAGCTCGCCACGCGCATCATCAACAGCGACGTCGGGGCCGAGCCCGAGCCTCTTGCCTTCCGCAAAGTGTTCGGCTAATGGAATTCATCCCAGCCGTCATCCTCTGGGTCCTGTCCGTCGTTCGCCTTCCGGCTGCCTTCGATTCCCACCGCGGCAGCGTCTTCCGCGCAACGATCCTTGCGGCAGTCGCGTGCACGCTCTACATCCCGGTGGTCTACTACAGTGTTGACCCGCTCCTCGGCGGCCGAAACCGCGTTGGCCTGGTCACGCTCCTGTCCTTGCTGCTCGGGTTTTGGCAGTTCCGGACGGCAATCCTTCTGGCGGCAGTCCCTGACGTTCACGTACGACGGCGGCAGCTCGCCTTTGGGCGATGGGTCGCCGGCTTCGCGTGCTCGGCAGTAACCGTTGCATTCCTCACCAGCCGCGTTGAGGTTACCGATCCAAACTTGCCGCTCACCTACGGCGATCAGCTTGGGATGGCGGTCTTCCTCTGGACCGGCTCGGCTTTCATCATGTGGATTTGCGTCGACATCGCCCGAGTCTGCCGTCGGAACCTTCCACAGATGCACGCACAGGTATTCCGGTCCGCGTTTGCCCTCATCGCCGGCGGCTGCTTCCTGTTCGCTCTGATGCTTCTCGATCGGGTCCTCTACGGAGCTATCGTCAGGATTCAAGGCTCCGAAAATGCGACGACGGATATTCTCAACGTCTTCTACTGGTTCGGTGAACCGGTAGCCGTTCTTCTGGTCAGCCTCGGCCTGCTGCTGCCCCGCCTGACGGAGCAGCTCAAACATCGTGCCTTCGGAATCCGTATACGGCGCCTCCTCCTTGAAGTCCGCCCGATCTGGAACCGGGTCGCCGCAAACCAACGCAGCATGGTGCTCGAAAAGCACCGTGCCAGCCCGCTCATCGTCCTCAGCCGCCATGCCGAAACACAGCTGCACCGACGCATAGTAGAGATACGCGACTGCGAGATGGCCCGCCAGGCACCAAACCTTCACCTCACTCCCCGCGAACGTTCCGTTGTCGAACGCGCTGAACTTGCCCTTCAAAAGCGCACCGGCGCGGGAGCAGCGTCGTAGCTGCCGGCAGAACCATCAGCTTTTCAGCAGCGTCATGCCGCGCTGCCTTGGCGAATCCATGAATGACCAGAAGCATCTTCGCTCTTTGTCATTCTGATCCCGATCATCGCTGGGCGGGTCCTCCGCGCAACCAGGGCGCGCTGCGCCGTTCGATCTCCAAAGTTTCGGTCGGCGCTCCTGCGTCGCTTATTTCCTCGCGAAACTTTGGATCTCTCGCGGTTCCCCAAGTTGCACTCCGGCCCCTCGCACCCAGCGGTGATTCCTCTATCAGAATGACGCCGAAATCTGACTGGCACGCCCGGTGCCGGCCAGGCGCTGAAGGAGAAGAATCATGGAAACGCTCACCATCAAGACTCCCGCGGACGTCCTTAGTTTCATCGGCCATACCCTTGGGTTTTGGCCCATCGAAAGCCTGGTCTGCATCACGCTCAGGGACAACCGCGTGGGGGCGACACTCCGCGTCGACTTGCCAAAGCCAGGAGCCGAACTCAGCTATGCACGGACTGTCGCCGGATATCTGGCACACGACGCCGACGCCGGCAGTGTGCTCTTCGCCGTGTACACATCCGCGCCGCAAGTGCCGGGCCGCGCAAGGCCACACGCAGCGACCATCGCGGCGCTCACCGGGGCGTTGGCGGAGCACGGAATGACCATCCGTGACGGTCTCCTGGTCGGCGACGACACCGTCTCCGAGTACGACGGCGACCCGGCCCACTGCTTGTCGCTCCCCTTAAGTGCCACTCAGTCGAGCCAGATCAACGCCGAGTTCGTGTATCGCGGCAGCACTATCGAGGCCACAGACCGCGTCGTCCTGCCGCCGTCCACCAAGGAGTCCAGGAACGCGGACGCCGTCGACCGCCGAGTGCAAGCGATTCAGAACCTGAACATCTTGGATGCCCTCAAGCAAGCCAGGGACCTCTGGAATGGCATGTTGGAGTCGAATTCGTATCCGGACGATGAGCAGACGGTCAGCTTGATCGCTGAGCTGCAGTGCCCTGCGATCCGGGACCACCTTATGGCCGAGATTCCCGGAATCGACGAACCGCTGGACAGGATCCTTCTCGCCCAAACTCGAGGAAAGCCGCAATGGTCCCGCGTCGAGTGGGCACAGCAACTCCTCGTCCATGCCTACACCCTCAGCAGCACCAGGCATTCGGCGCCGATCCTCACGGCGATCGCCTTCATCAACTGGTGGGAAGGCCACGGCAGCAAGGCCCATCAGTTCCTCCAGCTCGCGCTCGAAGCAGACCCCGGCTATCACCTGGCCAAGCTCAGCGACCAAATGATCGGTTCGGGCATGGTCGCCGGCTGGAATATGGATAAGGCGACGGCGTATCGAGGGCGAGGGCTTGAAGCATAGGCCCCGGCACAAAGAAAAAGTCCAGAGAAGATGAAACGCTTAGTCACGACGTAGGAACCCGCGGCAATGAGCTAAAGTCGCAGCCAGGGGCAAATACTTGCCTCTCTGGTTGACGCCTGAGGGAACGACCAAACTTTAGTGAGACTTCCGGAGGTTCGTTGATGACTTCCCATGATGCGTCCTCTAGCGCTATCGGGTACCTCTATCAAACGGATTGGGCCCTTTTGGAACTCCTGAGAGGCGCTAGAGACCGTCCAGATCAAGCAATGACCATCGAGCTCTTTGACGATGTTGCCTGGGAGAAAGACGGCCAGGTACAAGAGCTGCTTCAGCTGAAACATCATCAGCAGTCGGCGGGAAATCTCTCAGACATGAGTGTTGATTTGTGGAAGACCCTCAAAGTATGGCTAGATACCCCTGCGTTCGCGGACGCAGGTGGACCACTACTCACGTTGCTAACTACGAGCGAATGTGGAACTGGTACAGCAGCCGCTAACCTCGGACCTGGTAGCGCCAGAGATCCAGGGCGCGCTTTGGAGCTCCTCGATGACGCTGCGCGCAATTCCACATCCACAACCACCGAGGCAGCCCGCTCGGCGTGGCTCAAGACTCCCTCTTCTGTACGAGTCTCCATGATCGAAAGAATCCGTATTTTGGGTGGGGAAGTTCGCATCGAGGACGTTGAAGCCCACGTCAGAAACGAAATCAGCTGGGCCCTACCCATAGGGCAGGAACAGACTTTTCTCAGTCTATTTTGGCAATGGTGGCGAAAAGTTGCGCTAGATCTGCTGCAAAAGAGACGCGAACGCGTCGACGTCTTGGAAGCACAGCAGCAAGTCCAGGCCATTCGGGACATGTTTGTGCCGGACAACCTGCCGACTTTGGTTGAACTGAGCCAAATCAATGAGGAAACGCTCGTACAGAGCCACGAAGCACATATTTTTGTACATCAACTTCGCTGGGTGAACGTCAGTACACCGCATCTTCGAAAGGCGATCGGAGACTATTACCGAGCCGTGACTCAAACGACCGAGTGGATTGATCGATCCCTCATTGGACTAAACGAGTTGAGCACCTTCGAGGATAACCTCGCGGACGAGTGGGAGCGAGCATACACAGACATGATGGAGGACCTAGATGAAGACGCCGACGAAGCATGCAGGAAATATGTCGGTCGTGAACTCTGGCGCAAACTTCGAGACTCGACCGCCGTATCCGTCCGCAACCGGTACACGGATGCCTTCTTCGCACGGGGAAAGCGACACGAGCTGGCCGATAGGTACGTGATCGGTTGGCATCCCGATTTTGAAGATCGCGTCCAGGCCCTTATCACGGAGAGACTGACGCATGGTTAGTGACTACCACAAACTACGCGAGTGGGATTCTAGGTCCCCCGCTGTGGCGGCAATGCTCAATCCCGCGCTACTCGCCACCATATTTGCCGCCTCCGCCGAAGAATACGGCCGGCGAGCCGACAAAAACATGCCCTGGGAGCTGGTTTTCATCATCGCGCCTCTCGTATTGCATCGCGACACTCGCGCAGTCCTACCTCGAACAACCGCTTCACACCTGCCTAATTGGATCGCAAGTAATCCAACCATCCATGCCGGCTTTCCGGAGCGTGCAAAAGCCATGGTTCCCCATGTCAGAGAAGGACTTCGATTCGCGATTAGAACAGGCGTCATTCAGGTCGATCAATCCGGCTTCCTACGCGGGTCACTGTCCAGGACAACGCGCCCCGGGAACACGGGTGATGTGAGGGAAGTTATTCGGGCGGCAGCGTTTCTGGGCAGGTGGCTGACCAAAATTGAGAGGTCGTCTACGGTGTTTGGCTATTTCGGCGTGACACCATAAGACTGTGCAGCTACTAAACATCACCCTCTACCACCACGACGGCCGTGAGCGATCTGTAAGGTTCAACCCTGGGGCTCTGAACATCGTGACCGGCGAATCGCGCACGGGCAAGAGCGCTCTCTTGACCATTGTCGATTACTGTTTGGGGCGTGATGGCGCAAGAGTTCCTGCGGGCCCGATTTCAGAAACGGTTGCATGGTTTGGCACGCTTTGGCAGCTAGCTCCCGGATCACGAGCATTCCTTGCACGCCCTGCAATGAGAGCGTCCGCCTCGTCGAATTCTCGAGCCATGCTTGAGTTTGGCGGGGACGACCTCGATGGTTTTCAACTTCGTGATCTCGAGGTCAACACAGACTCCGACGCCCTTCGCTCTCAAGTGGGTCTTCGAATTGGGCTTCCCGAAGTTCGCTTCGAACCATCCCTGTATTCATCGCGCCCGGCTTATTCCATCGGTCTTGGCAGTGCTGCCCTCTTCTGCTTTCAGGGACAAGATGAAATAGCCAACAAGAGCCTGCTTTTCCATCGACAGGCTGAGCGGGGAATTGATCAAACTTTGAAGGACTCCGTGCCCTTTTTTCTGGGGGCGGTGCAAGAAGACCAAGCCACTAAGCGAGCCCAGCTACGCGATGCCCGCCGCGACCTGCGTCGAGCCGAGCTGACATTGGCCGACGCAGAGTCAAATGCGCAAACAACGGATATCACGCTTCAGGCACTCCTCACGGAAGCTCACACCGCGGGAATGACCGACAGGCCAACTTCTCCAGACATACGGACCGCAGTCGCTGTTCTCAGCAGCATTCGGTTCTCAAGTCCAAAAGAATTGGACCGCGCCTCTGACCTGCAGGCCCAGGATGCGCGCCGGGAAATTGAAGGGCAAAGAACTGAGCTGCGCCGTCAGTTGAAACAGCTCCTGGCAGAGCGTGAACTCCTTCTTGACTTCCGAGACGGGGAAGGCAGCTATCAGCAATCCGTAGCGTTGCAAACGGGACGAATGACCAGTTTGGATCTCTTGCGAAACAGGGAAGAGATCCATGGTTCTGACGATCAAGCAGGATACTGCCCGGTGTGCAACCAGGAACTTAGCATTCCTGATCCCGCGTCGAACCAATTGGAGGATCGCCTACGGGAGCTAAGACAAGAACTCGTGGCCCTCGCTGCTGCCGAACCGAACCGTAGGGCTGCCCTCACCCGTTTGGAGGACGCCATTTCCGAGTCCCGCGCGCAGCTCCAAGCCGTCGATAGGGCGCTAGAGACGATAAGTCTTAGAGCTAATGATGCTATGGCAGTTAGCGACGCTGAGAACCGAGAATTTATTCGTGGTCGCATTGATGCCATCCTAGGTCGGCATTCATACACTGACGACAACCACCTCGGACTTCTTAAGAGCCAGGCCGAAGGAGCAACGGCGCGTGTGATCGCTCTTGAACAAGAGCTGGATGACGATGAGGCCCGGGAGGAGCTTACTTCGAAGTTGGTCGCCTTGAGCCGGGACATGACAGCGTTTGCGAAGCGGCTCGAGCTTGAACATGCCGAGAACGGAGTCCGGCTCGATCTGGCAAAGCTGACGGTGGTCGTAGATACTGAAACCGGCCGAATACCCCTTCACGGCATCGGTAGCGCAGCTAATTCAATTGGCTACCACCTCGTTACTCATCTGGCTCTCCACAGGTTCTTTACACGACAACACAGGCCAGTGCCACGGTTTCTCATGCTCGACCAGCCGACACAGGCCTACTACGAGTCGGAAGAAGAGAAGCAGTCAGGTCGGCCTTCCGATCGGACTGCTGTTTTGGGCATGTTCCGACTGATGAAGGACGTCGTCGATGAGCTCTCTCCCAATTTTCAGATCATAGTGAGCGACCATGCTGACCTTTCCGAAGAGTGGTTTGCCAATTCCGTTGTACACAATTGGCGGCGAGACAAGCTCATCCCTGCAAGTTGGCTTTGACGAGGAGACGTCTCGTGCCGGAGCGTCGCTGCAAGTAATGCCTTGGGCTGCAACGCAGGCTGACCACGTTCCAGGGCTGATTTTCGCTGTCAGGTGTCCTCTCCTCGCCGTAAGTCTCCAAGCGCTCATCCTGCGCTGCCCGAAGGTGCAGCCCCTACGATGCCACGGTGACAGTGCCGCCGATCAGGTTAGGGCGATCGTCAATCCTCACACACCTCTGGCATCCAAGGCCGTCGCCGTGAGTGTCGGCTCACGGCCAGTCATGCCGTCGGTCGAGTCCAAGTTGATGAACGGACGTGAGCGGGAAGATTTGCCAGGAATGTCGCAAGGCTTTCAAGCCATCGCGCAAGTCGCAGCGCTTCTGTTCTGTTCGTTGCGGCAACAGGCAGCGGGATCGCCAACGGCGGCACCGGGCTTCGAGCCCTGGTACAGCGATCCCCAAAGCAGCCGCGGCCGAGGCACCGGCTCTGAAGACACACGACAGCACCGTTGCCCGCTTTGCTGCCGTTCAGGTGGAGAGCCGCAAACTGGATTCACTCCAAACGAAGCTTCGCACTCAATCCGAAAACCTCGACCACCTCGAGGCCGAGATCTCGGAGCAACGAGCAACCATCAGTGACCTTCGTGGTGAACTCGTCCGCCTCCGCGTCAACCAGGAAACCGACGCCCACGACCTGATCCATCTCGCCGGCAGGCTCCTGGCGCTCGGCCAGACAACCGGCGTCGAACTCGACAACGCGACCAAAGATCTGTTCCGCCGTCGCGGTTGGACCACCGCCGCCCGCCAGACAGAGGCAAGACGATGACCATGTCCATCGCCCGGCTCTCCGCACAGTCGGGCCTCAAGTACTTGTTCAAGACCACCATGATGGATGACCTCACTGTCACTCCAGCGGACGCCACCACGTACTACATGAAGGCCGGCACACCGCAGGGTCGCTGGCTCGGCTCCGGCCTGCCAGGTATCAACCGCGCCACCGGAGACGCAGTCACCGAATCAGATGCCCAATCCATCTTCGACCACGCGGTCCATCCGGATACCGGTACTCCTCTGGGTCGGCCGCACGGCCAACCCACGCTCGTCCAAAACAGCCAGGGCCAGGCAGAAACACGCCACGCCGTCGTCGGCTTCGACCTGACTTTCAGCGTCCCCAAATCAGTCTCTGTCCTTTGGGCCCTCAGCCCCAGAAGCATTCAGACCCAAATCCTCCAGACCCACCACGAGGCCGTCAACGCAACCCTGCATTGGCTAGAAGGGAACGTCATCCACACGCGGGCAGGCCGCAACGGCGTGGCCCACCTCGGCACCCGCGGCGCCATCGCCGCCGCCTTCGACCATTGGGAGTCGCGCGCCGGGGACCCGCAACTCCATACGCACATGGTCATCGCCAACCGTGTCCAACGCATCACCGACGGCGCTTGGGTCACCCTGGACTCGCGCACGCTCTACAAGGCCGCGGTCGCCGCCAGCGAGCACTACAACGGCCTGCTCTTCGACGCCCTCCAGCGCAACATCGGCACGGACACAGACACCCGTGCACCAGCCGCGAACACACACAACCCCAGCCAACAACTCACCGGCGTCGACGACGCCCTGATCCGCGAATTCTCCAACCGTTCCCGCCTCATCGATTTGGAAACCGACCGCCTCGTCGCCGAATGGACCACAACCCACGGCACTCCCCCAACGGCAACCACCACGCTCAAGCTCCGGCAGCAGGCCACCCTCTCCACGCGCACCCCCAAAGCGGATGCGGTCACCCCTCTGCACGAGTTCTCCGCCCAGTGGCGGACCCGCGCAGCAGCCAAGGGCTTCGAACCAAGCCTCGTGCTCGCCAACACCATCCGGCGTTCGCACTCCGCCCCATTCCGTACCGGAGACTTCACCGCAGACTGGGTCGAGGCCGTCGGCTCACTGACCCGCGAGCGCGTTGCCGCCAAACGCGCCACCTGGAACCGGTGGAACCTCCTCGCCGAAGCCGAACGCGTCTGCGCCGACATCCGCTGCAACACCCCGCAGGACCGCGCCACCATGATCGACGCCGTGGCCACCGCCGCCGAAAGCCAGTCCGTCGCCCTCAACGACTACCGCTACACCGTCCCCGCCGGCGTACAGCCCGACCTCGCCTTCGCGGACCGCAGCGTCTTTGACTTCCACGGCGCCCGCCTCTACACGGACGCGGCGACCCTCGCCAATGAGGACATCGTCATGGCAGCAAGGAATGACGACGGCGGCCCTGCAGTGAGCGCGGCCGTCGCCATGGAGTCACTCGCCACTTACAAGCACCGGGGTCGCCTTGAGTTGCACAGCGACCAACGCGCCGCGGCCGCCGAAGTTCTGCTGAGCGGCAACCGGCTCGACGCCGTCGTCGGCCCCGCCGGAACGGGCAAGACCACCACACTCGGGGCGGTCAAGGCAGCCTGGGAAGCAGAATTCGGGGCGGGAACTGTAGTCGGCCTGGCGCCGGCAGCCGCGAGCGCCGAGGTTTTGGGCCGCGAGCTTGCCATGTCAACCGAGAATGTCGCCAAGTGGCTGTACGAGTCAGTTGGCCAGGGTGCCGGCAACCGGGCCGCACGGTTCTTCGACACGGAGCGGCGTCTCGGCGAGCGTGTGGCAGATACGGACTCTCGCTCAACAAGACTTGCCCAGGAAGCCACTCGCCTAGCCGCCGAACAGAACAAGTGGCGGTTCCACGCGAACCAGATGGTCGTCGTCGACGAAGCCTCCATGGTCTCCACGCTCCATTTGTCTGCCCTCGTGCGGCAGGCACAGGAAGCGGGCGCCAAGATCCTCTTTGTGGGAGATCCGGCGCAGCTGGACGCAATCGACGCCGGCGGCATCCTCGGCTGGCTGGATCGGCAAGGCAAGACCGTGCGGTTGAGCACCATCTGGCGATTCGAGCACGCATGGGAACAGGCAGCGTCCCTGAAGCTCCGGGCGGGTAATTTCGAGGCAATCGCCGACTACGAAGGCCATCACCGGATAGAGCACGGCTCCTATCTGGATATGGTGGACCGTGCCTATTCCAGCTGGCAGGCCGACATCAGCGCAGGCAAGTCGTCCATCCTGATCGCGGCCGACAACGAGACCGTCGGCATGCTCAACGAACGCGCCCAGGCTGACCGTGCAATCCAAGGCGAAGTGAATGCGGAACAGACCGTGCCGCTCAGCGACGGGTTGAACGCCGGCGCCGGAGACACAGTAATCACGCGCCGCAATGACCGCCACATCAAGGACAGCATCGGTGACTTCATCCGTAACGGAACACTGCTCGACGTCGTCCGTGTCGGAAGGCGCGACGGCTCGCTGACCGCGGTTCGCCGGGATACCGGCGCGACGGTCACGCTGCATCGCGACTATGTTGGCTCCGCGGTTGAGCTGGGTTATGCGACGACGGCGCACCGTTCCCAGGGCATCACTGTGGACACCGGGCACACCGTCGTGACTCGAGGCCGGCTTACCCGCGAGTTGCTGTACGTGAGCATGACCCGGGGACGAGCAGCCAACCGTGCCTACGTCAGCGAGAACGACCCATTGGACGATGAACCGTTGGATCCCGCTTTGCGTGCGTCTTGGCGACAGATCCTGGGCGAGGTCCTTGCCGCTGAAGGTGCCGAGCGGACCGCCCACGAAGCCCGCGAAACAGAGCAGTTCAAGGCGGACAGTTTGGAACGGCTCTCTGCCGAGTATGACTACCTCGCACAAATCGCAGCGTCCCAAGACTTGGCACAGTTCCTCGATACCCACGCACCCGAACGTGCCTTCGAGCTTCAGCAATCACCCTCATGGGGCGCAGTCGTCGCAGCTTGGCGCCGCGCCGTTGTCGTCAGCCGTCCGAGCGCGCAACGGCTCGTACTCGGCGCGCTGGAAACGAAAGCTGGCGCACGCGATCTGGCAGCGATCGCCCATTCACGGCTCCGGCAGTTCCTGTCTGGGATGCCGTCCACCGAAGTCGATCCCTTGACTGAGCAAATACCGACTTCTCGCCCCGACCTCGCCGAGATGGTCACCCAAGTGCGGGTACGAATGCAGCGCAGGAGGGAGAACATGACCCGAGCAGCGACATTGCAGGACACCCCATGGAAGCGAAATCTTCTTGAGGCAATGGGTCCCAATGTTGTTCCCACAGAGGCGATGGACATCATCCGCCGCGTTGCCATCTACAGGGACAGATGGGGTATCAATGATTCAACCCTTCCGTTTGGACCAGTCCCTGCCGCTTATGAATGGGACCAGCAGGAACAACGGACCGTTGTCGAACGCCTCATTCAGCGGATAAGTCTCACAGCCGCCACCCCATCGCAGGCATTGGAGCTCCATATCTCGGAAGCCCGCCTTATCAATGTCGGCTGGCAACTCTAAACTGGGGCGAGAAGGCAACCCATGACTACGAACCCAGTCCTGAAGCCAAAGCTAGCGACGCCAGCGTTGATCCTGAGCAGCGCGGCAGTCACCATCTGCGTTATCTACGTTGTCGGATCCATGGCAGCCAACGGGCCAGCCACACTAATCCTGATGCTGGCGGCCTCAGCGGCCTTCCTCCTTGCCGCCAAAGTCGGCGCGATCTGGTTCGTTCGAGCCCGCCGGCTTCGTATCTGGACGGCAGCCGCAGACAAAAAGTGGCAGGAGTTCGATGACCTGAAGCGAACTCGTGGGACGACGACGGCAGTCACTGTCCTCAGTGTCGATGCCTTGGAGCCCACAGGCTCCTGGATCACCATCAAGTGGGAGCACTTCGATCACATCCAGAGCGCCTGGCTCGAAGCACTCAACGAGCCCATCTGGCCCGGCGCCGTCCTGCTGATCTCACCAGACCCCGCGCAAGTCAGGCCTGGAGCGCCATGGCCAACCATCTATTACATCCAGGCGGCGAGCTATTTGGGCTGGGCGCCGTTGGCCGCCAAGCGCCCCTCCTGACCCAGCGAGCCCAGCGATTGGGTTACCGCTTCGAGGAATTCAGTCGAACGCGTGGACGATGACGTCTAAGATGGCCCGCATTCCAGTCCAATCTTCATCCGGCGCATCTTGTCCCGCTGACAACCGGCGCCTGACCTTTTCTTGGAAGTTCTTCGTGAGCTGACTCTTCGAGTCCACCACGCCTTGATACGTTCCTATCTTCTCCTCATAGCTCGTCCAGCGGACAGGAATCAAGGCGCCGTCTTTAGTGAGAATGTCTCTTCCGTAGTACATCTCCAGTGATCCGGCCCGTCCATTAATATCCAGATTGATGATCTTGCCCTCAACGTCGTACGTCGGGTATGAACGCAGCCATTCCAGATCTGGATAGTGCACTATCCTGACGTTGCTCGCTTCGGGCCAGCTTTTCAAGGTCAAGAACTCTCTTCGCGCAGCTGCGTCGTTATCGGCGATCGCTACGATTCGGTTCGGGATACCAGCACCGACCATGGTCTTCAAAGTCTTGACCAGGACGCTAACACTGCCCTCCGAACCTTGACTAAAATCCATGAATCGAACGAAGCCTTGCAAGTGCGGATGTGTAACTTTCATCGCTTGTTCCAATGCAGACGAGTCGCTGGAACCTTCCGTCAACACGATGAGCGGAAGGGCCCCAGAAATGTCTTCCTGCTTCTGCGCGGCGGCGGCCTCGGCTGGTTCGTCCGGGAGATCCTTGATACAGCAGGTGTCATTCTTCAAGCTCGTGAGATCGAGGGCCACTCGAGAATCTCCCGGAACGATGTCGAGAAGCAGCCGGAAATGATGTTTGACGTCGAGATGATCGAAGACCCTCGGATCGTCGTACATTTTCGCCGGCAAGAAGTCATTTGACTCGATATCCCACTCAATCCACGTCCGCATGGATGAGAGCACCGATACCCGGTCACCTATTTGGCCCTGGAAATCTGAATCCCGCACATCAGCTTCGGTCTCATCAACATCTGGGTCATCCGCCGCTTGGGTCTGGGTGGCTTTGGCTATCGCCTCGTCAAGTTTCCCTGTGGCCGCATCCGAAGTGATTCCCCGGACCGAAAGCCGGTCCTTAATGATTTGCGCAGTGGCAACATAGCCGAAAAAGGACCTGTATCGTTCGCCGTTGTACTCGTCGAAGTCTTCTGTCAGCTCCGATGGAAGGAACAACGCTGCGATGTCCTCGTAGTAACCAAGCTGAACGAAGAGTGCGGAACCATTGGCTATGGCCAAATGAGAAGCAGAAGGCATATGTCCATAATGGGTCGTATCTCTGCAATCATGAAATCTTTCCTTCTGCACGGCGTCGCCGCGATGTTGGCCGATCTCGGCGTCGCTAGGCCACGTTCAAGCCAAAGCGGACGGGTCTCGGCGCCCAGCTTGCCAGCATCGGACGAATTCATGAATACCGGACCACGGACAGGTTGACCCCTACCGAGAGGGATCGCACGGCCATGGACAGCCAGTTTACCGACTTCCACAGGGTGACCTGTATCAAATGTGTAAAGGCAGGCCTGTCTACTGAACGGCCTTGGCCGGCCGCAAGGGTACTTGATCGGTAGGAGCCGAGCGCCAGGATTCGGGCAAATGGGCACCGCCCGCCGGCCCGGATATAGTAATGACTCCCCGCCCAGCACAATAAGGATCGTTCGCACAAATTGACTCACGATGAACCAGGCCTCTTCGACCTTCCCGAGGTACCACCTGCTTCGCCCGTCCTCGAGGATCGTTTGATCTCCTCAGAGCAAATCGCGACCATTCGCCGCGCCTTCGACGCAGCGGGAATCGTGGCGATGACCGAACGCCAAGAAGTCATTCAGAGCTGCGTGATTCGGAAGGTCTCGAATATTCGGGAGCTTTACTCGCGCGAAGTGCGTCAGGTCCTGGCGCGAATCGAAGGGTGGGGCCGCAAGTCTGAAGCCCGTTCTGGCTCAGCATGGGACAACCGCGAGGAAGACACCTGGATCGACAAGCTCTGACCAAAGCGATCAAGCGCCTCGGCCCGTCGCCTCGTCCTATGCCAGCGAACCGAGGTGGCTCGAGCATTCCACAGTCCTCACTCCCCCGCGTGCTCGTCCGCGCGAGACGGGAAATGGTCAATCCGGCTGGCCGCGTGTGTCATTTCCTCGGCTGCAACTACTGCCGCACCTGCTCGGTCTGCGAACCGTTCCGAGAGCGCCTTCAGAGACAATTCTTCTGGCAGCGCTGCCGAGAACTTCAGACCCTCAACCATCTCCGCTGGGACGCGCGGTACGACGCCTTCGAACGAGATCCCTGCGAGCCGTGACACATCTTCGACACCCCGCAAGACCATGACGTCGTTGTACGACTGCCCCTCCGCTCCTCCCAGCCCGGCGCGCAATGTCTCGTTCGCTTTGAGCCCTGCCCAGGTCCAGACGAGTGTTTCATGCCCCGACCGTTCGAGGACAAGTCCGTCCCGTGAGACTTGATTCAGCCGTGTCTCGCGAACGAGCTCCAACCGCTCTGTCGCTCGCCGTGACAGCGGAACATTTGGCGCTGCGCCGAGAAGCACATCACGTTGGGCTCGCATCATTTCAAACGACAGCGCTATTGCATCGCTTTGCCATCGGACGTCGCCCTTGTGAGTCACCGGGCTAACGACAACTTCGAACCGTTCCCAGTTCACATGCTCGACATGCCAGGCCCTGCCGTTCATGAGGACGGGCTTGGCATCAAGCTTCTCCCAGCCTTCCCGCGGTAGAGCGAGTGGTGAGATAAACCCAAGCTCCTTGTTCCCGCTCACCACACGTAGTTCTTTCTCTGCGTCGAATGAACTGAGCAAGTCCATGAAGTGGCGGCGGCCGAAGGACTTCTCGGCGGCCGGACCGATCATCAGCAGTCCGCCATCCTCGACGAGGAAGCCTTCGCTTTGCAGATATGCGAGGACTTCATTGCCGTCGTCCATCAGGCCCAGACGTCCCCACCACTCGCGCCAGGTGTTGGACCCGTAGGCGCCTTCCTGCAGCGCAAGCGCCAGAAGTTGCTGAGCGGCGAGGTGGCGCGGATGAGGTGGCGGAGTGATCGGCTCAACGAAGCCCTGTTTCCACAAAAGGAGTAGGCCTGCGGTCTCCAGCAGCGCGTCAGAACTGGTTGCCAGGAACAGCGTGTTGCGTCGTGTACCGGGTCGGCGTCCCGTTCGACCAAGCCTCTGAAGGAACGAGGCAACAGTTCGGGGCGCGTCGATCTGGATAACGCGGTCGAGGTCTCCGATGTCGATCCCGAGCTCAAGTGTAGAGGTGGCGACGATTACGGTGTTCCGTGTCTCGGCGAATGCTTGCTCCGACCTACGTCTCTCTTCCGCAGAGAGCGATGAATGAGACACGAACGTCTCGACCCCGAGTCCGCGTAGTTCGAAGGCGAGCTGCTCACTGATGCGGCGGGACTCGCAAAAGACCAACCGCTTCTCACCACGGTGGAGTGCCGCGACTACCCTCGCCGCGTTGGTCACCGAGCCGACATAGTCGAGCAGCACTTCAGGGCCGGGCGAAGATGCCGCTGTCTCCTCGGAGACCACACGAAGTTCGCGCTCCCCCGCTCCGCTTGTGGCCTCACCACCTTGTAGCCACCGCCCGATTTCTTCTGGGTTGCCGACCGTCGCCGACAGTCCGACCCTTTGGATCGGGCGCCGTGCTATCCGTTCCAGACGAGCCAGAACGCCGAGCAGGTGCCATCCACGGTCAGAGGCCGCGAAGGAGTGCAGTTCGTCGACGACGATCGCCCGCAGCCCAGAGAAGAAGCGGTCGTGGTCGACGCGTCGCGAGACGAGCATCGCTTCGAGCGATTCAGGTGTGGTCAGCAGAATGTCTGGCGGGTCCGCGAGGATATACCTGCGCGCGGTGTCGCCGATGTCCCCGTGCCACAGACCGACGCGGCGGCCAAGCCAATCGCCATACTTCGTGATGCGCGGGTGCAGGTTGTTCAGCAGCGCCCGTAGAGGGGTCACATAGAGGACTGACAAACCGCGCCATTGCTCGCGAACCATCGAGGAAAGCAGCGGAAAGATGGCGGCTTCAGTCTTGCCACCGGCTGTAGGCGCGATCAACAGGCAGTCGGCGCCCGATCGCACAGGATCGACGGAGGCCGCCTGTAAGGGGCGCAGATTGGGCCATCCCAGCGAGTTGACCACGTGGTACTCGATGGCTTCATCAAGCCCGGTTCCGCCTGTCATAACGCTAGAAGCCTAGGTCGACGTCGTCGACCGACAACGCAGCGCGGAGATCACCGCGCGTCTGAGCTTCCCGCTCGACGTCGGTGAGTTCGGAGGCGCCGAGCGTTAACTCGTAGTGTTCGCGCGGGTCGAAGTCAGGGAACTGGTCAACGCGATCCAGTACGTCGGCAACCAGCTTCTTGAGGAAAACGCGAGGGGCCACCCCGGTCCGGCCACCTAGTTCTCCAGCGACTGCAGCCGCCAGGTCAGCAATGTAGGCGTCCCCGACCACCGCGTGGATGCGTTCGCCCGCCGCGGTCCCCGCGGCGTAGATGTCACGGACTCGGCTGCCGAGCTCTACCAACGAGTCAGGCGTGAAGCCGTGCAGGCGGATCTGCGTCGCGCGCGGATTATCGAAACGTGCGTCAGTCCCAAAGTCGGTTTGCAGCCGCTGGGCGAGCGGTGCCAGCCGCTGGACGCCCTGATGGCCGTCGTAGAAGGCAGGCGTGCCAGTCATGAGGAGGTACAAACCTGGGAAGCGTCCGCTGTCGACCTCGTCCATGAGCTGGCGCAGTGCATTAAGCGACTTCTCGCGCACGTCGGATCGCATGCGCTGGAGTGTCTCGACCTCGTCCAAGACGAGGACAAGCCCCGCATAGTCCGAGTCGCGCAGCACGGTCAGGAGCCCCTGGAGGAAACCCAGTGCGCCAAAGTGGTCGAGCTCGCCTCGCACCCCAGCGGACCGACGGGCGCTGGCAGAAACGTGCGGCTGACCACCGAGCCACGCCAGAAGGGCATCCGCTTCGGCATTCTTCGAACTCGCACTCATCTGGCGGTAGGCGCGCAGCGCCATCGCGAACGCCGGCGCTTCCTTCGAAACCGACGCGAGGCGCTTCTCGAGCAACTCATCGGTCCGAATCTCGAGGTCAGCCGCGTCAGGACGTCCAGCTAACTGGACGTCCTGACCGAGCACATATAGCCAGCCATCAATTACATCGCTGAAGGCGCCACTGGAGACCGTTGGCGTCGAAAGGTTCTCGACAACCCGACGGTAGACCTTCTCCAGCTTGTACAGCGGCGTCTCGGTCTCGGAGATCTGGATCTCGGCGGTCACGAAGTTCTTCTTTTTGGCCCGCTCGGTAAGCCACCGGGAGAAGAATGTCTTCCCGGAGCCGTATTCACCCCGGACGGCTTTGAACTGAGCCGCGCCATGCTTTACTGCGTCCAGCTCGTCGTCAATCGCGGCCTCGAACCTGCCAAGTCCAACCGCCATGATGTCCAGGCCTTGCTGCGGCACGGTGCCGCGGCGCAGTGCGTCGATGATCTCCCTGCGCCGCCGCGGGCTGATCGCAACATCCGCCATCACGCCACTCCGAACTGGTCCTTGAGCAAGCCCACGTCGAGCCGCAGGGTTTCACCATCGCTGTCGTAGGACAGGATGTCGTAGCCTTCCACGTTCAGGATGCGTTTGACCACCGCCAGCCCTTGTCCCATCCCGTTGTAGGGCAGACCGGCGAGCGACGCGACCGTATCCTGGTGCGCCCTTCCACCCCGGTCGACGAGGGTGCGAAGCACCGTCTCCACGAGCAGCCCGGCGCCGGCAGCTGCACGCCCGGCAAGCGAGATCTGTTCGGAGTAGACCGCCGACGCGAGCACTCGGCGTACGAAGTCTTCCTGCTTTGCCGCGACAGAACCCTGCGGCTCATCGAAATCGAACAGAGCGGGAGTCGTCTTACCGGCGGCGGCCTTCTTGTGTGTCTTCTTCGCCGCCGAAGGCTTAGGCACTGGCGGCGCATCGATGACCGGGTCGTTCCACCAGGCAGGCGCCTGAGGAGGCGCCGCTTCCCAGCCCTCTGGCGCCGACTGAGCCAGCGACCGCTGGTACACCAGCACGGGCACAGTCAATTCCGCCAAAGACGCGCCACCGTGATACCCGGCCCGAGCCGGCCCGTAACGCGCGTCGTCTCGCCAGAGGAGCACGGCCTCGCCAACTTCGAGCCCGACACGGGGCCCGCTCACCAGCACCTCGCCATCCCGGATCGGTCCCGAAGTTGCAGGACGCCAGCGGGCATCGCCGCCAGCCACAGTAGGAAGCATCTCGGTCTGCCGCTCGACGACATGGCCGTGGTCGGAGGTGAGCACGACCGTGCGTCCGGCGATCGATGCCGCATTGAGGAGCCCCCGTAACGGTTCCAGATCCCCTATTGCCCACGGCCGGCCGGCAGTGTCGTTCTTATGCGTTGCGTCGTCAATGGCGTTAATCACCACGCCGACCACCGGAACAGATTGGTCGGCGATCGCTGATGCGACACTCTGCGCGAGTTGGACCCCGCCTGTGGCCCGAAACTCACCCTTGTGAAACATCCGCGCGCCGGGGAACGCCGCTGCCAGACCGGCTTTCTCGATCGCTGAATTGCCGCCGCGAATCTCGCCGCACAGCAGACTCGTGCGTGAGATCCCCGTCATCGACGGCAAGGCGGCCGCAGCTGCAAGCCGGCGCTTGGTGGTGGCGGGGACCCACTCGACGAGCCCCGAACGCCCAACCTCGGTGGCGAGATCGACGGCGACTGCCGCGCTCATCCCGTCCAACACCACCATGAGCACGCCGCCGAAAGATTTCCACGGATCCACGACGGCGCGAAGAACGTTCTCAATTCCGAGCGCTGCCCCGTTCGCCAGCAGTTCCGCGAGCGACCGTTCTGCAGGCGAGTCGCCCAAGTGCATCGCAGCTGACTCATCGCGCATTCTTCGCCGAGCACGCACCCGCGCAATCAGCCTCCCGTACGCAGCCGCTACCTCTGCATCAGACGAGCCGCTCCACAACATGCCGAGAGCAGCGTCAACCCAGGCGCCGTCGTCGAGCTGCCTCTGCAGGTCAGCTCCGAAGCTGTGCGCCTCCTGCTCACTCGTCGTCAGCCAGCGGGAGAGCCGGACAGCCATCCGCGGCGCAACGTCCCGGTCAGAGTGAGCTGCTTCGCGGTGGTCAAGTACTGCGGCCAGTGCTTCCTCCACCGCGGAACCCTCATCCAGTGCCCGGGCGAGCAGACGAAGCCGAGCTGTGAACCCGGGGCGCAGGATGGATGAGCGCTCTGCGCCAGCCGGCCACCCGAGGTTGTCGCGAAGAAGAGCCTCGGCCTGGTCAAGCACTACGCCGAGTCTTCCCTCCGGATCGCTCTCTCGCGAAACCCGCAGCACAGCAGATACCGATGCGTTTGCAATCTCCCGCGCCTGAAGGGGCGTGATTGACCTGCCGCCGACGTAGCGCTCGAGCAGCCTGGTACGGGCAGCAACCTGCTCCTCAGTGAGATCACCGGCGGGGCTGGGCCACAGCACGTCGACGGCCAGCCCGAGGGCGAGGGGCTTGACCAGCCCACCGGGGACGGCGGTGGTGCGCAGCGCGAACCCGGCCGCAGCCCCGTATTCCTGCTCGCCCCACTCGATCAGGTGGTTCTGCAGGGCCGGATCCACCGCAGACCAGGAAGCACGGGACCCGTTGCTCAGTGACGTGAGGATGATGACACCGTCCAGCTCGGCCGAGTCGATCTCCAGCAGGTGTGCGAGCAGGTTGCCGATGGCGTGCTCGGCGGACACGGCAAGGTCCGTCGACGGCGCCCAGCCGCCGGCGGGCTCGTAGTCAAGCAGAGCAGCGGCCGCCCAGTCGAGCCGTCGCAGCTCCCGGCTGACCTCACGCGCTCCGCCGAACAGTGCCGGGATGCTCCCCCACTCGTCCGGGTCTTCGATCTGCTGGCGGTAGGCCCTGGCGAGCACGGTGTCGCCAAGATCGGTTCGTGGCCGGTCAGTGAGCACCACCAGGTATTCGCCATCGGTCTGGGCGGCATAAGCGTCGAGGATCGCCAGCTGGGAGATGCCCTCCACCACCCGGACAGGGTGACCGTCAACAGTAAGGTCCTCGCCGAACCAGCGCGGCTGGGCACGCATCACAAGCACGCGAGAGTCGCCGCCCTTCTTGATGAGCTCGGCGGCGCGGGACCTTACCAGCGCCTCGGAGACGGCGACCGTGCGGGTGGCTCCGTTCCCGGCGCTGTTCACTCCCACCTCCAGCTCACACGCAGTTTCTTGCCCTGAACCGGGTTGGCCAGCTCATCGCTGATCTTCCGCCCGATCTCCTGGACTTCGACCACACGAGCGATGACCTGGCTCTTCTCGGTCATCCGTTCCCGCTTGCGTTCTTCTTCCTCGAGCCGGATCTGATCCAGCTCGGCAAGCTTGCGCGCGATGTCCTCCTCACGCTCTTCCTGCTGGCGACGCTGGGCCTCGAGCCGATCTCGCTCCTTCTGCAGCTCCACCTCACGGGCAGCTCGCTCCGCAGCCGCAATCTGCTCGGCGTTTTCGCGCTGCTCCCGGGCTTCTTCTTCGCGCCGACGCCGCTCCGCGTCCTCCCGCTGACGGCGCTCAATTTCGTCCGGGTCCTCGACCAGGGCCTCGGTCGCTTCGTGAGCTGCAGCATCCAGGGCAGGCTTGAGCGAGGCGTGAAGTTCGGCCTGCTTCGCGACTCCCCGAAGTTGCGCCAATGCGTGAGCCGCGCGTTGACCGCCCAGCGTCGGCAGCTTATCGATCAGACCCCAATTGGCACCGCGAAGCGCGGCCACGACGTCGCCCGAGGCGCGGATCGATCTGGCAACTGCCTGGGGCTCGGCTGGCAGGTCAAACTGAGCGAGTGCCTCGATCCTGGCCACTGGCCCTTCGGCTGCGGCAAGTACAGCGACAAGGTCCCGGCCGCGGGTGTCTGATTGCCACCGCGGGGCGGTCTCGTCCAAGCCGAGCGTGTCGCGGTGCTTGGTCAATTCCGCGACTGCTTCAGCGGTCGTGCTCACCGCAGGGCGCACTTTTGCGAGAAGCCCGTCACTGACGCGCTGAAGTGACGCAGTGGAAAGGTGGTATTCGTCGGCCCCGACGCCGAATACCGTCTTGGCGCGGGTCATGGCTATCTGCCACTCATCCTCGGATGGCAGCACGGGCTCGCGCAGGAGCATATCCGGGGTCGGCGCACCGATTCCCGGTTCCTGTGTGCGGGCGCCGGCTCGGAACCACTCCCGGTCAGTGATTTTCGCCCACGTCAGGACCAGCAGGTCCATGGCGTCGGTCGTCATTCCACGCTCAGCGAGCACCCCGCGCAGAGTCCCGACGGACACGTCACCGGTGCCCGCGGCGCGAGTGAACTCGTCGAAGAAGGTGAAGTGTTGTGCATCCAGCGCATAGGTGCTCTCACGCAGTGTTCCTACGCCGTATGCAGTCACCACACGGCGAACCCGAGTGCCGGTGGCCCTGTCAACATTATCCAAACGACCACCACCGTCCACCGCCTTGCGTGCGAGGTCCAACACCGCGTTCAGCTCGGCCCGGCGGACTTCCTCAGAGCCGCGCTCGATCTCCGGGTGCTTGGGGTACCGGGCGGTCAGCGCCGAGCCCAGCACGCCCACGACAGTATCCCGCAGGGTCGCTGCCGAGGGTTGGGTCGGAGTGAAACCCTCGGCCAGGGTAACGAAGTTGGACCCTGGAAGCTTTGTCCCGATGTTCTCGTCGTTTGCTGACGAATCGACGCCGTACGCCTGGCGCAAGAGGGCACCAAGCTGACTTCTCAATGAGTCTCGCTGGCTCGTCAGCAGTCGCCGGGCCGGCTCACGGTCGTTGACCGGCAGGTTGGCAGAGTACTGGTCGAACCGGTCGCCTGTGAGCAGGTATTCGAGCTGCACGAGCTTCCCTACGTCTTCCATCCGCTGCGTGGTCAGGAAGTGCGGAACCCACGCGATGGTGTCGCTGACGATGCCGTCTTGGCGAAGCGTGTAAATGCGCTCAATGTCATCTGACGGTCCACGGTCATCCAGGTCGTCGAATGGGAAGTCCACCGCGAGCTTCCACCGGCCGTCCGAGGCCTTCAACGTCTCCACGGGCATGACCGCTTTGTCGCGGACGTTGCCGAAGACGACATCAACCATGCGCTTCTGCCCGCGCCAAACGTGGTCGATGCTGTACTCGCCCGCATAAGAACCGGTGGCCGCAGCGCCGATCTCAGCCACGAACGTGTCACGAATAAGCCGACGGCGGTTCGCCTGGGAGTCTTCCTGCGTAACGTGCGCAAGGATCGCGTCGAAGTCCACACCAGTCAGCTGGAGGCTGATCAGCGGGTCCGCGGTCGAGCCGATGGTGATCTCGGAGAACTTGCCCTGCCATTCCGTGGCCAGCGTCACGACCTGCCCGGAGACGTTGCCGCCGAACATCGATACGACACTACCGAAGTTGAGTGCAGCAAGCTTGGAGGCAGTCAGGTCCTTCAGCGACGTAGCCGCGGGGGCGATCGTCGCAACAAGGAGCGTCTTGGCGAGGCGGTCCTCGCGGCGGAACGGGTGGTTGCGGTCGAGGGTCCGGGCCTCCACGTCGCTGACCCGATGCTTCTCCAACAAGTATGGGCGCATCTTGCCTCGATAGAAGGAAGCCGCGGCCTCGAAGACCTTGACCATGTCGTCCGTTAGGGGTTTCGCGTCACCAAGAACGACGACGTCGAACAGGTCACCGACGGGAATGACATCTCCTACGGTGAGCTCATCCCGCCCGCGGTACAGCAACTCGCTCATGATCTTCAGTGCGGTCCGCTCACGCTGCATGATTGCCGACAGCGCGACCATGGCATCCACAAGCGCAGGGGAGAAAGGGTACACCTTTGCGAAATCGACCGCGCCCGAGCCGGCGGCGTCTGTGAGGAGGTGTTTCCAGTCTGTGGGGTTGGCCCGCACTCGGGCAACGGCGGCAACAAGGGCATTCCTGCCGGTCTCAGACGCCGGCGTCAGCAAACGCTTGTTGACGATCTCTGGTAGGTCCGCTGCCGCGAGGGTGATCTTGTCGAATCGGTCTTCCCACCATTGGAACGAGTCCTCGAGTGCGACTTGCTCGGCGCCGACGTTGCCGCCCCCGAGGAACTCCTTCAGCGCCCGCTGCCGGGCGACAAAAGAGATCATCGGAATTGCCATCTGCCCGGATCCGGTCTCGACGAGCTTGGCCACCTTGGACGTCTCATTCTGGATGAATGCTGAGTCCCGCAGATGGTTAGCCAGCCAAAGCACCAGTTCGTCAAGAAACAGGACCAGTCCGTCGTAGCCCAGATCTTTGGCGTGAGCGGTCATGATCCGGAGGCCCTGGTCGATCGGCAGCCAGGCCGAGGTGGAGGTGTAGGCCGGGAAGTAGGTCTCCACGAGTTTCGCGGCCACATCTTGTCGGTCACGTTCGCTGGCCGCGCCATCCGCAGCGGCATCGAGCTCGGCAGGGGACAGTCCGCCCCCGCTCAGAGTGCCGAGTACGGGGTCGAAGTCAGGCTCGAACTTCGAGAAGAACACCTCGTCGCCAAATTGTGCCCGCAGCGCTTGGGCATTCTGGAACAACAAGTCGCTCTGATGGAGCACCGGGGCCGAAGCCTCAGGGTGTTTCGCTTTGACGGTGTTGATATATCCAGAAAACAGGGCACTCTCGAAAGACTCGGCTCCAATAAGGTGGTAGTCGACTGCCAGGAACGTCCGCGACAAGACATCCGCGTGGTCGGCCACCACGGCCTGCAACCCTTCAAGGGCCCGGGCCTGTGCATTCCCGGTGAGCAGAAGGTGCATCACGGCCATGTAGTGCGACTTACCTGCACCGAACGAGCCGTGTATGAACGCGCCCTTGGCATTGCCTCGACTAAGTGCAGACTTCACCAGGGACAGACCCTCATCAAAGGCCTCAGCGATCTTCTCCGTGACGACATAATCCTTGAGAGTCTGACCTGCGGCCGGGACGCCCTCGTGGATACGCATGACAAAGTCATCGTCGTGGACAGCCTCAGGAACGTGGATTGCATCGCGCAGCATCATGGCCAAGGCGCCTGCGGTGGGGGTGCTCATCGGTGAAGACTTCCGTTCATCAGGTATATCGTTTCTTATCGACTACGGCTTGAGAATTCGAAGCCGCTCAGGCCGTACGACGCCGCCCTCGCGCTGCCGCGGGCGGACGCCACGCGTTTACATCGTCGCGGGTCATCTGCAGCTGGGCCAGGAACTGCTCGATTTGGCTCGTGACCGCCTGCGCCGCGCTGGACCCAAACTCGGGTTCGAGCTCGGTATGCCACTGGTGCAGCCACGGTTCCAGCTCAACAAGCCCGGCGACCAACGGCACAATGGCTTCGTCAGACGCACCGAGGCCCTGCTGATTCATGATCTCGCGGACCAGCGCGACCGCTTGGTCGCGATGGTTCCAGCCAGCCCACCCCAGGACGGAGCTTGAGTCGCCCTCGCGTCCGACCCCCGGATAGAGCACAAAGCGTTCCTTGGGCACATCGAGCTTGCCGCGGGCCTTCCAGTAGTCAACTTTCTGGAAGTCAAGCGTCGAGTACTTCGGCGGAGCGGGGATTGTAACCATCTCCCCCGCATCCTCGCGCCGCTGCAGATCCCAGACCGCCTGCCACTCGTGGAATTTTTCGAGGCCCGAGGGCTTGTACCGGTAGGCCGCAACGTAGGGAACGGCCTCTGTGGGTGCCAATATGCCGATTATCGCAGCGAGATCTGGTTCAGGGTTGCCCGTCAGCTCTCGTGCCAGTTGAAGCAAAACCTCGTCGCTGCGCAACAGATCCGCAAGCTGGGCCACCGAGCGGGTCGTCGGCCCCTGATAGTCATGCCAGAGCGCCGCATCCTCGAGACGGTCAAGGATCGCCGCTTCGAGCGCTTCCCGGAGCTGCTTGTCCCATGGCGAAATCGCCCATCGGCGCTTGTACTCCGGACGCTCAAGCAGACCAATGCTCCGGGTCGACTCTATGAGTGCAAGCCGCTTCTCCACGAACGTTCGGTAGGCTGCGGGCCACTGCTCGGGCACGTGCAGCGTCGGGACAGATCCGTGTCTTTTGAACCAGGCGGCTCCCTCTTCGCCCCCCTCGATGCGTCGAGCCAGCGCAATTTCGAACGCCCGCTCTCCCACGCAGATCGCGTCGAAGGACGAACCGTCATACGTCATCGGCTCGTCCACGAGGCCATAGAGCTCGTACACCTCCCAATCTAGCTCCTCCTGCTCGAATACGAGACGTTCACGCAAAATCGACCACTGTTCGTACGCCCGAATCAGCGTGGCTGAGAGCCCGCCCTGGACACGGCCTTCACTCCAGTCGGCAACGACTGCATGTGGCGCCAACGCGTCGAGCGCCCGTGCTAGTCCGTCAATCAATGTTGCTCGCCTCGCTGGGAGCACCGCCGGCAGAGGGAGCTGTCCCACCTTGGTGCCGTTGTACTGATAGAAGTCCTCCCAAGGGACCGTGGTCTGACGGGCGCCATTAGAATCAACCGTCGACCCCTTATTGTGCGCCACCTGCTTAAGCCAGAAACATGCCACGGAGCTGTTGAGAATGCCTAGCAACTCAAGGTGCTGCGTCTCAGTCGCATCCTCCGGCAACTTGATCACGGGCGCCGTCTGCTTGAAAACCTTCGCACCGCGGTCGAGCACAAAGTGATTGTGCGTCGCTACCTCCGCGAAGGTGATGGTCAGCGGCGTCAGATAACGCTCCCGTACCCATCGATACCAGGTCCACCAGGATTGGTTACTTTCTTTGCGAGTCTCGCCTTCGAAGCCAGTAGTAGATTCGAGAACTCGTCTGTAACACCACAGGTGCCGGGCCCAGCGCGACTGGGGCTCAAATACGATCGGTTTGAAAGCTGCGTCGTATGGGGCGAGGGCGACCTCGTCGTGTCGAACTCCCCAGTCCCTAACTACGTCACCGACGACGAGCTCCTTGCCGAAGGCTGCTGAGTCCGCATGTCGCCGAAACCACGCTTTGCCAAGGAAGAATGGCTCGTCGTTACCGGGAAAACTCGCGAATCCAATGTCCATCGACAGGACTGATCGGAGTCGCACGTCTCCCTGGATCTCGATCGCTGCAAAAACCTCGCCTGCGCCGCCTCCCGAAAGGGACCATGGGTGTGTGGACAAAGAACCTCGCTGGAGATCCGTGACACTGACATAGGTACCATCGAAACCGGGATTATCAACATGTTCGATGATCTCGGTCCAGACAAGGCCCTTGGACGGATTTTCGGGCTGGCCTGGCTCACCACGAACCCCAAGGACTGCACGAACATTGCTCGCGACCGGGCGGCGTCGACGCCCGACGAGAATGACTGTGGGCGTGCCGTGGCCGGGGATGTAGGCACCTGAGGTGTCGATGACGTGGGTCAGGTCGACGGGGTTGTCGAGATGGTATCCCGCGAAGAGGTCCTCGATGACCTTCTTGCCGAACTCCCGCTTCATGAACGAGTTCGAGGTGATCTGCCCGACGTGCCCGGCACCCTGTCCCTGCCCGCCCTTGACGGCGAGGCGGAAGAACAGCTCCATGAATGGCACCGACAGCGCGTATTTCCCGGCCGCCGTCGTGTATGCCTTTCGGTAGATTTGATTGAGGACTTTGTCCTTGACAGTGATGTACGGCGGATTGCCTACGACGACGTGGTAGCGCCCGGACTTAAGGATGTCGACGTGTTCACCGAGGTCCTCGGTGGCATAAGCATAGGTTTCTTCGCCGAAAAGACTGTCAGTGACGCCCTGCTCCCCGAGGAGGGAGTCCCCGATGGCGAGATGGAATCCCCAGTCCTCGATACCAACCAAAGAATTTTCACCTGATGCCAAAATGCCTGCGACCGTCAGTCGGAAGCGGGCGATGGCGACGGCGAATGGGTTGAGATCAACACCGTGGATGGAGTCCATCGCCTTGCGCACACGTTGCTTGCGGTCCATTCCGGGCGCCTCGACGGTCCACTGCTGGTTGACGCGCTCGAATGCTCCTAGCAGGAAGTGACCCGATCCGCAGGTGGGGTCGATGAGCTTCAGCCCATCAACGCCAAATTCGGCGATCGCGGGAGTCAATGTGCGGTCGAGGATAAATTCCTCAACGAACACCGGTGTCTGCAGCAGCGCGTAAGTCTTCTTTGCGTGGTCAGACAAGTCCTGGTACAGGTCGCCCAGGAACCGGGTGTCCAGGGCGGCGTCGCTGAAGTCGTGGACCAGTGCGCCGTCGTCATTGGTGTGGCGCCAGAAGTCGATGAGCCCTTTTGCGGCCTCGGCGCTGATCTCTGCCGTCCAGACAGGATTGTGCAGGGAGTCAACGAGCGATGCTCCAGCGGGCTGAGCGGACAGAACCCGGAAGGATTGCTGGAGCCAGTCCCGGTCATGGTGGCTCGTGTTGACCCGAAAATACGCGGTCTGGTTCTCGCGAGCACGGCGGGTCCGGTCGCCGGGGCCAGCGATCCAGCCCACCGGGACAGGCAGCCCGTCGAGGATGGCACCGACGAGCAGGTCGTTGTCCTCGCAGAACCGGACAAACGTCGTCGCAACGATCCAAGCGACGGCTGCTTGATCGACTTCGTTGTCCCGCCATGCAGTCCAGGAGAGCCCCGTGCGCTCGCGTCGCAGCGCTTCGGCGTGCTCCTCTTGTAGGGCGGCACCCCAAACGTTGGTAGCATCGTCGGCCCGCTCCTTCAGGTCGGCCTGCAGGGCTCGCAGTTGCGCCTTAAGGTCGGTGAGAAGGGTGGATGAGTCGATCATGCGTGGTCTCCGCTCGGGGTTGTGTGATGCGGCTTGGTGGCCTCGTCGTCGGCCAGCTGGGCCATGTCACGGGGAAGGTCTATCCAGCCGCTCGGGCCCAGCGGTACAGAGCGGCCCTCCAAAAGCGGTGCACGGGCGTCGCCAGCCTTGGCAACCAGAAGCCAACGGGCAGCGGACCTCTTCGTCCCGGTATCGAGCAAGGTAGCCAACAACGAAGTCATTCCATAGCGGACGAGTGGGCCTGCGTTTGTCAGCAACAGCGGCCGGCTCGAGCTCAGCCAGTCTTCCCAGACGGGCTGGACCGATTTTTGGACAACACCCTCCAGTGCTTTCCACTGCTTGCTGTCCCGGTCCAGAGCGTCATAGCCGAGCAACCCGCTCCAAATACCGCCCGCCTCCTCTATCTGCTCCTTGGTCGAGCTGATGACGAGCCCGGCGACGTCGACCACGTCAATGTCGAACTGCGAAGCAAGGGCCCGCACCGTGGCAAGATACCGCTTTGGCGCCACAGTGAGAGTTAGGGCAGAATGCCTCGAAAGCGACTCAGTGAGCTTTCGTGTGACCTCGGCGGCAGGTGTGGCAGCAAATTGCGTAGGCGAGACTGTGCCCGTGCTGTAGAGGACCGTACTCTTGGGCGCATACACGCCGTTGCTGCTCACCAGCTCGGGGTACAGCTCGCGCATAAGCGTGTTGAGCCGGTCGGAGTTTGGCGGCGGCTCGGTCAGGTGCGGGAACCGCGCACCAAGGGTGCGCCGCACCGCCGTCTCGCTGATGGAGCGGCCGGGCTTGCCGCGCATTGCGTGCTCGAGCGCTTCCTTGACGGGAAGTGCGCGTGGGTAGAGTTCCTGAAAACCCGACACTGCTGCCGTCTGGCTCGCGGCTGCCGCCAATCGCAGGAGGCGGGCATCGGTCACCTGCCACTGGCTACCGCCGTCGAGGTCTTTGACGACGCCACGGAGTGCGGTGATCGCCGCACTGGCGGCGGCGACGCCACCGGCAACGAGATCGTCGGCCTTGCTGCCAAGCTCGCCTGCCAGCTCGGTGAGCAGATCGCTGGGTGGGGCTGCGCCACCGTCCTCCGAAGCGGCGGCTTCCTCGTTCAACGCCAGCAAGTCACCTTTGGCGCCCGCCCGGCGCCGAAGGACGAGCTGCGGTTCAGCGTCGCGGGCATCGAACTCGACGATCGCCCGGACCAACGCCGTGCCGTAGCTCGTTCGCTGGGCACCGTCGAGCGTAGAGCCTCGGAGGGTCACAAGCGCTGCAACGGCCTCGGCTACAGTCATGACGCGCGCGGCGTTCGCGACGATGTTGGTCAGCTCGCTGCGCGCGGCAATGAACGGTTTAACTTTCGACCACTCGCCGACCGCGTCGTCGAGCATGCCGGTGACCCGTTCGCGCGTCGTCTGGAAACTGGCAGCGATTTCGGCCGCCGTGGGCCACGGGGCACCGTCTCCCAAGCCGAGGACGCTGTGGGCGAGCGGCTTGTCCGCTGCTGGAAGCATTTCGATCAGGGTGTCGACGACACGATCAACACCGAGAGCCACTTCCACGCCTGGTGCAGCGTCGGTGTGGCGCAGCCCCGTTCGCCATTGGGCAATTCGCGCCTGAATTTCCTTGCGGTATGTCTCCCCCAAGCCGCGAATTCCGTTGATCTTGACCGGATGTACGCCCAGCACATCCCCCACTGTCACGATCCCGTCGAGGCGACGCAGAGCGGACAGGGCGTGGGCCGAGAGACCCGACTGTTCCAGCGACGTCTCAAGCGTTACCCGGGAGGCGAGTTCATCATCCTTCTGCCGGGCGTCGACGTCGAGGGCGAGGCTTGCGAAGACCTCAACCCAGGCGCGCAACAGGTCCTCAACATTGCCGAACCGCTCTTTGACGTCCGGCGACAGTGCCTTGCGGAACAGTTCAGCGAGAGGAGCGCCAACTGCGGGATCAAACGAAGTTGGCTCGACCACCGGCCGGTCAGCCGCGTTCACGGGGGCACTCCCGCCGTTGGGCCACCAGGGCAGCACACCCGTCGCCATCTCGAACAGCGTGGCTGAAACCGCCCACAGCTCCGCCGCCCGGTCATAACGGTTTCGGCGTCCCTTGCCCAGGAACGGGTCAAGGTAGCCGGGTGTGCCAGAGGCAATGTTCTCCAGCGGCTCCCTGGCCAGCGAGAAGTCGAAAAGGGTCAAGTGCGGTTTGCGGTAGCCAGGATCCGGGGCGATGCCAAGGTTCGCGGGCTTGATATCCCTGTGGAACACGCCCTTTACGTCGACCAGGTAGGCCATGGCCTCCAGCAGGTCGGTTCCCCAGCGCTGTAACTGCTCCAGGGTTGACTGGCCCTCCTTGACCAGACGTGCAGCAAGGGTCTCTTTGCCGGCATCGGACATCAGCAGGACGTTACGGCCACCCAGCTCGAGCCTCTCGACAAGCCGAACGACACGCGGGTGCTCGAGCCCGCCCAGTATTTCGGCCTCAGCGTCGAGCCTCCGTCCAGCCGCATCGTCACGGGCGACCTTGAGGATGAACTCCCTGTCGTCGCCTGCTGCGTCATCAAGCACAGCAAGAGCAATGCCCGACGAGCCTTCACCGCGGCGACCGGCCACGAGGAATCGTTCCCCGATCATGTCGCCGGTCTGGGCATCGAGCGGGTCTTCGATCTCCTCGGGCGGGGCTTGGTCGTCAGGTCGGCGCACTTCTGCCCAGGCAATCCGGACCAGTTCCAGCGCGTCCTCCATGGAAGCGGGACGTGCCTCCTCATCGACGGAAGTAAGATCGCCCACAACTTCAGAGAGCGTGTCTGGCAGGGCCGCGGTTACTGTCCGGGGATCGAAGCACCCGGCTTGCTGCTGCAGCTCCTGGACCTCAACAATCGTCGTCGCAGGCGCCTTGCCGGTCAGAACCAAGAATGCCAATGCTCCAAATCCGAAGACATCCAAGGGAGCGCCTGGCACGTCAGTGACCGACTGGCGCGCCTCGGGTGCGAGCCATACCAGATCTTCAGCGCCTGCGACGCCGAGCAAGTCGGTCACTCCGCGGCTGATGACAGTCCAGCTCGTTGACGTGGCCGTTGCACGGTCCTTCTGCGCCGAGTACCAGTCGCGCACCTCAAGACGGGGACCGTTGGACGAAGGCCGCACCCAAACCCGCTGCGGCGATAGGGCGCGGTGGAACAGATGGCGATTGTGCGCGAACCGGAGAATATCGCCGAGCTGCTCGACCATCGCAACCCGGTCGTCCAACGTGAGTGTCGCGTCCTCATCGTCGAGGAATGCATCGAGCGACCGTTCTGCGTCTTGGTACTCAAAGACCAGGGCGGGACCGTCGTCGGTCACCAGGAACTGCTGGGGTACGGCAATGCCCTCATGACGGATACCAAAGGTGAGCTGATATTCGCGCTGTGCAAGCTGCTCGATCCGCTTGCGCTCGGACGCGGACGCCTTCGGAGGTACGTCGTAAAGGCGCAGCCGCTGCTTGATCCTGGGCAGGTTCGGGTGCGTAACAACCACATCCTGCCAATCAACGCCCTCCGCGACCGGGTCGGAATCAGCAACTGCGTAATCGCCGACCATCCGGGTTTTCGGAGTCGGACGGAAGGCCGCTTTGTCGCACAAGTGCCTTACGAGCTGGGCGCGCTGCGGATCGATGAGATCCTTCGGGTTTGATGGCGGCGTCGCCAGGAACTCGCTCAAGCTCTGCAAAGGAGGCTTGGAGGTGACCGTGTATCCGTCAAGCTTGACTACGCCGGCACGGCCGGAGGCATCAACGGCGAACGTGGACCCCTGGCCGTGCAGTACGACAAGCGCGTTGACCCACGGGACGCTTCGTTCCATGTGAGGGCTAGACGCATATGACTTGAGCAGCGATGCGAGGCGCTTACCCTTGCGGTCCGTCACTAAGAACGGGTTCGCGTGGGTCTTTCCAGGCTGATACCACCGTTGGGAGTCGCCGGTGATAGTTCCGTGCCAGCCCTTGAGCTCAACGCAGAAGAATCCGACCGGAGTTAGCAACAGGACGTCGACCTCGGCAGTGCGGTTATTAGTGTCGATGAAGGTCAGGTTGACCCATGCAGTCGTACGCCCATCGTCGGGCAGAACCTCGCGGAATGCCTCAAGCGCCGCGGCCTCCTCCGGCGTCGCCGGCGGGCCCATCACCTTCCAGTGGGGCGAATCAGCCTTCATTGATGTATCGGTGCTCCCCAAATATGCGTTGATAGCTCTACTGCAGACCAGCCTGCTGCATCAATAGCTTAGTTCGGGATGCCGCGGCGTGCAGTTCACGACTCGCGCTGTGGGACAGCGCCGGGCTTGCCGACCTGAGGGGGTAATGCCGGCCGGAAGGTCGGCCGGCATTACCTGCGTGCCGTCCGCCTAATTGCGACGCAACAGTTCCTGCCGCTTCCACTCGAACTCTTCTGGCGTCACAAGGCCTTTGTCTCTGAGACGCGCTAGGTCCTCAATTTGCGCTGCGATCGTTGGGACCGCCGGGGTAGTTGCCCGATTTGCTTGACCTGCACGAATGACCGCCATGATGATGACACTGCCTAGCACCACAACGACCCCCAGCAGGATGAGGGTCCAGGTCAACGTGGTGGCATCGGCAATGTTCGCCCGACAGTCGGCCGCGTATTCCGTGCCGCGCAGGCCACTGTCTTGGGCCATCGCGTCCATGTAATCGGCAACGTTGCTCTTCCTGAAGGGGGCGCCGCAGTAGGACCCCACGTTGGAAAAGCCACGAAGCAGACCGAAAAGGATAAGTAGGGCTCCGCCTGCTACACCCCAGTACCACCCGGCTCCAGGTTTCGATATGCGACGGCCCTTGACCGGAATTGATTCAAACGGGGCCTTTGGTCCCGGATGTCCGGGCTGCAAGGGCGTAATGGTTCTCTGGATTTCAGGGGCCAACGCGTAACCATCAACCACTGGCCCCCAAGCGCTGCCGTTGAAGAAAGCGACTGCCCCCGGATTTTGGACGTGGGCGTACCACCCTTGCTGCATATTGCCCCCATGGCTTAGAGCGGGAGCGCATACCCAGCATGGTGCTGGCCGGACCCGCCGGATCGTCAAACAGAATACAACTCCGCGCAGGCCCAGGTTGTGAACTTGAAGCGCTGCCGAGATGATCTAGGACTTGATCCTCAGCAGCGTCTGCATCCGGCTTCTCCCGAAAGTGCTGTCGGCGCCGGCGCCTGTGTCCAAGTTGGCCTATATCCAATGGGGCCCGACCCGACTCCTGTCCTGTTGCGGGAGGGAGATGCGCCGTTCTCAGTACCCCATTTCATTCCCCGCGGCCGCTCCGAAAGGGGGCGCCACCACTGGGCCCTTCGTAGCGATGCTGTACGCGGGCGCGGTGGTCTCCGTGGCAGCCGACACTTCCGGTCCAGCCTGAACCTCAGCGTCCGGCCCTGTGGCCGCCACGTGCGACGACCGCTGGTAAACGGCTGTCCCGAAACGGAGATCCGGTCCGATCGTGTCAGCGACGATCCGGCGGGCCTCGCGCCGTTCACCGTCCTTCTCGTAGGAGCGGAACTCCAGCTCGCCTGAAACTGTTACAGCGTCGCCCCTCTTAAGCGACGTTGCAGCGTTCTCGGCGAGCGCGCGGAATGCCGAGACATTGTGGAAGACGGGTTCACCGTCCTGCCACGTTCCATCCGCTCCCTGGATTCGTTGATTGACGGCGACGCGCAGTTTCGCGTGCGCCACGCCGGACTCGCCAATAGTGAGCTCGGGTGCAGCAACGAGGTTGCCGGCGATGCTGACCGGGATTTTGGTGCTCATTGTTTTTCCTTTCAGATGCCAGCGAGCCTCTCCCGCCGAACAGATAGTTGAAGCTAAACGCCGGGGCCGGCGATCGTTGGTCCATCGACCGACGGTGCAGGCAGTCCCTTATCGACGTATGACACAGCTTGTTCTGGATGCGGATCGGCCTCGGCTGCGGGAACTTTGCCTCCGAACCCTGGTGGACGAGTGAGTTCGAGGATTCCCTTGGTTGCTGCCGTCACTCTTCCAAGGACTGACTTTGCAATGTCCACGCGCGTTACCGGCAGCTTGTTACCCGCACTCTGTGCCGACGCTCCGTTCTCCGTTTCGATAACGGCGTCCGCCCAGCCGGCCAGATACGAAGCGGACTGAGGCCCACGGTCAATCCCGTGCGCCCGCAGGACTGTATAGGCAACCGACTCCGCCTCGACCTCAGCCAGCCCCCGGTGATCCGCGCTGCTGCCGTAAAGCCTCCCGACGGCGTCGTCCGGGCCGTGCAGCAGCACATGTCCGAGCTCGTGGGCGAGCACGGCGGTGCGTTCCTCAGGGTTCAACCAGGCGCCCACTTGGACAAGGTGCTTTGCGAAGTCCGTGTAACCACTGGTGAGCCCGTACTGGGCATGGTCTACGCGGACTTCGAAGCCGTGCTCCCGTGCAACTCCCTCGAGAGATTCGAACAGAACCGAGCCAGCAGCCCCGGGCCCGGATTGGTTCTTTGGTACCAGCAGCGGTGTCCCTTGTGTTTGCGAGACGTCGAAGACCGCTTGCCCCCGCCACCCCGTGATGACCGTCTTTTTTCCGTTATCCACTGCGCCTTGCGGAAGCTTGCCGCCGACGCGGGTCCTCTGCCGTGTCCCATCCGGCAGCATGAACTCCTGCATCCGGGCCGTGCGCGGAGCGATCACCCAGAGCGCGTGTTCGCCCTTCAGCACTGCTCGTCCGTGGCGCTCCCATTCTCTGAAACCGGCCACAAGTGTGGGTTCCTCGGTACCCCGCTGTGCCATCTGCATCATCAGTAGGGCAACGTTGCCACCGGAGTACCTCCACAAGGTGGCCGAAGCGTCCAGAAGCACCTGCCAGTGCGATGGCGACTCAACGGCCTTTTCGAGGATCGCGTGAAGGCCATCTGTCAGGGCCGTGATGCGTTCCTCCGGGGAAAGCCGTGGCGTTCCGATCTCGGCCAGGCCGGACACAGGAACTCGGCGCTCTAAAGACGAAGCGCCCTCACCTCTGGGAGCCACGACGGCCACCTCCATGCCTCTTGGGATCCGCAGACGCGGATATCTGTTCATGTCCTCAGGTGAACGGACAGCATGACTTCAGGACTCAGCCCCGAACTGGTGATGGGTGTTCCGCCATTCCTGGAACTCCGGGGCATCAACGGGAAGGATTCGAGGGACGGGTTCCTTGTGCGTTTGCAAGCCGACACAGCCCACCGTCCGGGTAAGGATCCGCAAGCGCTCGACGGCGTGCGGCAGCCTTTCGTGAAAGGCGAGCGGCCCGAAACCGGAATCGTCAGCGGAAAACGACGCCTTCTCCGCCTGCTGAAGGGCGTAGAGCTCGGCCACGATCTCGGAGTGACGCCACCAGCAGTCCGGGACCACCGACGTCGTGAGCTGGTACGTGGCGACAAACCACCTCACCCATGTCGCCAGGGAGGTCCAGACCCTTTCCGCCTGTGTCGTCGTCAACTCTCGCCAGCGCAGTGTCCCTCCGGAGGCCCGTCCAGGTGGCCGGAACGCGGCGCGGAAAAGCTCGGCAGTCAGTTCGTCGTCATCGGTCCCGGCTGAGGGTATTTCAAAGCGCTCAAGGTCATCACGGCTGTCCATCGTTTGCCCCTTCGGCGATTTGCTGTCGAACCCGATGGCCTGCCGCCAAGACTTGCTCGAGTTCGGCCTTGGATCGGCCGAGTTCCGCGGCGTCCTTGCGCCTATGCCATTCACGCAGGTCCAAGAGGATGGGGCGCGTCCGCCGGCCCAGCATGAGCGCTGTGCCCGCCGGTAACCGTCTGATCTCATGGAGTGGTAAGACTGGGCTCTCCCTGATCTGTTCGCCGTCCTGGCGGCCTTGTGCGGACCATGAGCGGGTGTTCAGCGTCAGGCTTCGCTCCCCCAGTAGACCGGCGAGCGAGCGGAGATCGCGTTCGTCGGAGCCCCCGCCGAAGATCACTTTGATGATGGCTGAATCCCAGATGGTTGCGGCCTCATCGATGGACCAGCCCGTCCTCGCTTGAGAGAGTGACTGCAGGACCACAAGGGTGGAAATGCCGATGCCTCCACCGTCAGAGAGTGCAATGGGCAGGCCCGGCCATGGAGCCAGGTTGGCAATCTCGTCCAGGATCAGCGACAAGGGCGGATCCAGTCTTCCTCCGGGCGCGACGAAGGCCATTTCCCGGGCGGCGTTGTCGATATCGTCAATAAGCGCCGAAAGATACGGTCCCGCCGCAGCAGCACCGGCCCGGGTGCCGATCAGATACAGCGTGCCGCGGTCACGGATGAACGTCTTGGGGTCAAATTCCTCTGATTCATCCCGGGGATCCAAGGCGGCCAACACCTTCGGCGATGACAACGGCGCCACGGCAGCCGAAACACCGATCCAGGAATTGGACGTGTTCCGGGGGTCGTCCTCCAGGATTCCCATCAGGTCGGCCTGCCAGCCCAGCGCAGCTTCGGGCCCGCTGAGCACCTCCATTGCCTCGCGCGCCAAAACAGGGCTCGACGACCATCGACGGAACGCCCGGACGCCTTCCCCGGATAGGGCAGCGGCGTGCAGGAGGCATTGCAGGATAATCAGCGAGCGCTTCTGCCACGCAGCATTCTCACCTTTCATCTCGGTATCCGCTGTGATGACCAGCGCACGACGGTTGGCCACGTCCGGATCCTGGCAACCCCGCACCGGTGACCAGCGAAGCGTCGAAGGCAGCCCGGACATGCCTTGCGGATCGAAAACGGTCACCGGCCTGCCGCCACCAGCACGCGCATTCATCGTGACCACCAAGTTGTCAGCTCGTGTGGAGGTCGTGACAACGGCACCGGGCGCATCGAGAATCGCATTGATCACCACATAGAGCCCTTTGCCTGAGCGCGGCGCTCCCTGGATTACCATCGACTCCTCGGTCGAGACGTGGATGGTCACGCCGCGGGAGCGGCCCAAAGTCCACGCGACGTCCTGGATCCGGGGTTTGGCCAGACCCGGGCGGGTGAATTTGCCTCGCCGTCGGACCGCCTTGGCTCCGAAATCCTGCAGGATCTCGGCCCGTTTGGCGACGCCTTCGCGGTTCAGGATGTCCTGGCGGAGCCACGCGCCGGACTGTTTCCACCTCCGCCAAAGCACCAGCGCCCCGACGGCGAGCGCGGCCATCAAGGACAGCGCCGGGCCGAGCAGCCACCAGACATCGACTGTCCCGACACTGCACCCTTGAGGCAGCCGGGCGATCCAATCGATCCTGCCGGCAAAGAGCCCGACGGCGGCGGCCGGGTTGAACGGCGACGGCGGACTGCCGCCGCAGCGCCAGACCATCAGAACATGTGCCGAAGCCTGTGCCAGGAGGCACAGGCTAACGTAACCGGAGGCCGCAATGAGTCCAGCTGTAACCAAGGGGGTGTTGTCTCCCCGTCTCGAGTTCATAGGAGTTCAGACCATCCGCTCATCCGTCCCGAAGACTTCCAATTCGTCCGTGGTGACCCGGTTGGCCACGATGAAGGAGCGGTTGCCGACTTTCCAGAGCCCGACGCCTTTGGGCAGATTCTCCACGTGCTCGCATTCTGCTTCGGACAGCCCGAGTGCTTCCTTAGTGAGGCGCATGGCATCGTGCTTTTGCCGGTAGATAATCCTGGTGTCCGCCTCGGTAAGGAGGCCAAGTGCCTTCTGGCGATGTCCGCTGCTGCTGTCGCCGATCTCATTGAGATCGGCCACCTTGTGCATGATGAGCAGGTTCGCGATTCCATATGTGCGGGCCAGGCGCCATTGCTCGCTCATTTTGGCGAGCATGTACGGGTCGGCGAGCATCCGCCAGCCTTCGTCGTACACCACCAGCCGCTTGCCGCCGTCGGGGTTCGTGACAGCAGCTTCCAGCCAGGTGGCGCCACATGCGGCTGCAAGAGAAAGGGCCTGCTCCGAAGCGCCGATGAGGGCCGAGGTGTCCATCACCATCATGGGCGCGTCGGCGTCGAAGGCGACTGTGGAGGGAGCGTCGAACATGCCTTCCAGATCCCCTGAGACGGTGCGTCGAAGGGAGTGGCTGACGGCCAAGCCGCCGTCCTTGCCGACCAGCCCGATGGTTTCCTTGGACGGGTTCAGCAGGTGGTCCAGGACCATCGGAAGCGTGGGATTCGAGTTTTCTGCCACGGTTTCCATCAGGGCCATATCCAGGGCGGTGTGTTCGACCGGCCGCAGAGGCATGCCTTGCCGCATGAGGGACACCAAGGCAACCAATAGATAGCGACGGCGTTGACGCACCACGGCTTGCCACTGCGCCTCGCTCAAGGCGCTGGATCGTGGCCCGGCGTCGAGTGGATTGACGCGGGCAGCCCGACCGGGGCCAACTGAAATGACCTTGCCGCCCACGGCATTGGCGACTGCGACCCACTCCCCCTTGGGATCAGATGCGACAGCAGCTTTCCGGCCCAGCGTGATCGACCGCGCGACCAAGGACTTTCCGCACATCGATTTCCCAGTCCCGACTGTGCCGATGACGACTATCGAAGGGCCGCTGATGACGCCTTTGTCATAGAGAATCCACGGATCGTAGGAGAACGCCCCAGATCCAAACACGTCAGTGCCGATATACGTTCCCTCGTGTCCAAGCCCCGATTCAGTGATGAACGGATAGGCGGCCGCGAACGTCAGGGTCGAGGCGCGGTGCGGTGCAGGGCGCAAACGGTGCGGACCGCGTAAGGAGTTGGGTTCTTTGCTCCCCCAGTCCCCACTCGGCTCTGAGCCTTCAAGCCCTGTACCGAGAAACCCGCCGACCCGGCGAAAAGCCGCACCCCAAGGGTGGATCTGCACGGGCACCCCATGCCGCCGTCGCGCCTTCAGTTCATCCCGGCCGCCATTCGGAACATATTGAACCATCTGGCTTACCCGCGTCATCGCAGCCCCCTCCCGAACGGCAGCGCACCGGCGACAAACGCCGCCCATTGCTGGCCGGCCAGGAGACGCAGTTCGACGAATGCACCTGAGGCCGCCGATTCAAGTTCCTGTCGATGCCTCGCCAATTCATCAGCTGTTCCGGCAGTGATGGTCACATAAGCGGCCGGTCTTACATCTCCGTGGCCGGCGACAATCTCTTCCTCGCGCTGGGCGACTTCCTCTTCTTCGGCCTTTTGCTCGCGGGTCAATGGCCGGTCGAAGCGCGCGTTGATCCGGCGCCTGGTTTCGTGCGCTTCGTGGGCTGAGCGGATGTCCCGAAGTGCCTCGCTCGTCGGGACCGCCCGGATCACCTCGGTCACGGTGTGGCGAAAATCCCCCACATAGATCAACGGATGTAGGAATCCTGGAAAGACCTTCTGTCGCGGCCATTCTGCGATCCAAAAGGTTTGATGGAATCCGGAGTCTGTTCGTAGGTAGCTCCAGTGTTCCTCGACAGCCATGGGCCCCTGGAAGTTTGCCTCCCTGTCGTCCGCTGGCTGTCTGGCAACGGCAGCCGGATCAAAGGCGCCCAGTACAACATCGAGAAGGCCGGCTTCCGGCAGCCATTCCTCTACCTTGACACCGTGCGTCCCCAAGGCGGTCCTGATGGCGTCGACCTCCAGGCGGAGCACATATTCGATACCGGCCAAGCCCCCGCCGGACTCCCTGATCCTTCGCCGAGCTTTGACGGTATCCACCACGAGGGCGATCAGAAGATCATGGCTCATTGTGGAGCCTGCGGCCGAAATCAGATCCTCATACGCACGCTGCCCCCAGCTCAGCCTGTTGGCGTCGCCTTGTTGCGGGACCGCTTGTTCATAGAAGTCGCGCAATGCCGTGGACGGATACGGGACGGTGTAGTCCTGAACGGAGATTCTTGCGATGCTCATCCGCTGCGCCAAGCCCGCCTGCACCCGGGACCAAGCTTGCACGGCCCAAGCTTTGTCATCGGCATCCAAGAGCGCGAAAGACCTGGTGCTGCAGCGCAGAACCGCAATGGCTTCCCTCCCGCGGGCATCAAGGATGAACGACTCCCCGGATGCGGTCCGGCGAAGTTCCAGGTTGCCTAGTCCGCCAGGAAGAGTCAGCCTCCCCGCCAGGGCAGCCCGCTCGGGTCTGACCAGATACCGTGTCTGGCTGGTTATCGCGCGGTGGAAGAACAGCGCCGCGTGGCCAAGCCAAACCGGATAAGGGATCCGTGAGTACTGAAGCAGCCCGAGCAGCATCAGTGTGAGCCACAGTGGTCCGGAAGCAAACAGGCCGATCGGTCCCCCAGCGGCGGACGCCACGCCCGCTATCACGACCCCGGCTGCAAGCAATAGCAACTGGTACCACTTGAGGCCCAAGAACAGGCCCCTACGCTCGTAACGCGGGAACTTGACGGGTTCGAGTGCCCGGGTGCTCTCAGTCATGGGAACCTCCACTAACCGGCGGATGGACGACGACGCGCTGTCGGTCGTTCGGCGGTGGCACAATCGGTGGCCGTGCCTGCGCCGGCGGAGACTGCGGGCGCGGGGTCAGGCTAGAGGCTTTGCCACTCTTTGCGGTTCTGGATGTATCCGGAACCGGCGGCGGGCTGTCTGCCTCACGCACCCGAGGCGAACTTGGACCAGATAGTGAGCCACCGGCGTCGAGCATCAACGTTGAGCCGCCTCCAGGTCCGCGCGGCGGTGCCGTCACTGCGGTTCCGGGCAGCGGAGCTCTAGGCGACAGCGCGCGGGTTGGAAACTGGGGACGGCTCGACTGAATGGGACGTGTGATCGATTGGCGGCCAGCCAAGCCGGCGAGCGTGAACCTGCCGCTGAGATGCCGGCTGATCTGCCGTGCAGTGATGCTGGAACCGCGCGAAAGAACGTGGCCGCCACCGGCTGTTTGTGCGGCCGCCGCAAGCTCGCCTCCGGCGAAGCTCACCAGCCGCAGGGCCATGAGCGGCGCTCCGCACGCAAGCGCCATCCCAACGACGCCGCCAGCCAGGCCCGCGAAAGACTTCGATTCGGCGAAGAGCTTGATCGCCACCGCCAGAACCGTTGCCGCGAGCGGTTTGGCTAACAGCAGGGCGACGACGATTTCACTCCAACGCCGCGCCCAGGACTTGGTCTGTTCCCAGGGCATGAGCATGAGGGCAACCGGGGCGACTGCGGCGAGCACGATCAGCGCGAACGATCGGAAGATCATCGAACACATCAGAATGAAGGCCAAGATCCAGACCACGATGGTTGCCATCGCGGTGACGATGACCGCGCCGACGGCACCGCTGCTCGTGCCCGGCGACAGCGAGACGACGTTCCATTCTCTACCTGAGCCCACCGGTGCCCTCTCGAAGCCAAAGAGCCGCATAAACACGATGTATGGGTCGGTCCCGAGGGAGCTGAGAATCGCCGTCGACGCCGAGTCGCCGACTCTGGTGAGCTGCCGAACAAGGTAGACGGCAGCAGCGACCATCGGAATGGCGGCAGCGCCCCCGATCAGGGCTCGGCCTATGCGGCGGGGCTGCTGGCTGATCAGCCCGGACAGGAGTTGGAGGATCATGACGACGACGAGCGGCGTCATCATGACGATGACCCACCAATTCGTCAGTCCTGTCACTGCGGTCCACTGGGAGTCGTCAACATCCGAGACACTGAAGGCGCCTGTTATGAATGACCAGATCCACGACGCGACGTTCTGGAGAATGTTCGCAAAGAGCGTGGTGATGGATCCTTGGACGCCATCGTTGGCTTGGGAGACAAGACCGCATCCGGGCGGCCACCATCCGTTCAGGTCACACTCAACCGGCATGACTGGTCCAGGCTAGAAGCCGAGCGGGAATGCCGTCTGAGACCAAAGGATGTATCCGTTGATCCCACCAAGGATTGCGGCCACAGGCCCGGTCCAGAGCAGGATCATCCCCCCACCGGAAGCCAGCCTCGAAGACTGGCTCAGCTTGCCGGTCAGGAGCATCGCCGCCCCTATGATGGCCACGATCGCGATCACGACGAAGGCGCCCACAAGGATGCCTCCGCCGATCTGCTTCAGCGACTCAAGAAAAGGGAAATCTGCATTCGGGGTAATTCCAGGATCCACAGCTGCCAGCAACATCGCATGCTCCGTCCGTCGTCTATTGGGCTCACGACTTCATGAAGGAGGCAAGGTGCAGCGACATGACCGGAATGTCCGTCAGTTGCGATTACCGTTTCATCCTGGGCGAACGTGGCACCAAACACCGGCGCTGCAGAGGGGGCGGGCGGGCCAACGAGGCCGTTCGAGAGTATCGTGTATCCATGAGCCAGATTGATGGCGACTTATTAGCAGCGGTGATTCGTTCTCTTTCCGGAAGCGGCGAGCCCATTGCGACAGCAATCACCTCTATACCGAACAAGCCCGGCCTGTATGCCGTTCACGCCGCAGCAGAAGGGTGGGCGATGCTGGGGCTGGCCCGGCGTCCCCCCGACGTGCCGTTGTACGTCGGAAAGGCTGAAGATAGTTTGATCGCCCGAGACCTCAAGACGCATTTCGCCGTGGATCCGGAACGTGCACCAAGAACTGGGTCCTCCACCTTACGGCGATCTTTCGCCGCGCTCCTTCATGAACAACTCAACCTTCGAGGTGTGCCCCGGAACCGAGAAAAACCTGGATACTTCTCCAATTTTGGGCTTGAGGAGGAAGGAGACCGTCGGCTAACTGCCTGGATGCAGAGTAATCTGACGCTTGCCATCTGGCCAAAACCTCCGGACCTGCAACGGAGCCTGGGAGACATTGAGAAGGCTGTGCTCAATCACTGGGACCCTCCAATCAATCTACAGAATTCGCCAACGAAGCTGCCTCGCCTCGTCGCCGCCCGAGCACTCATGGCAGACCAGGCCCGGTCCTGGAGATTGCCCGGAGGTCTATCCTCAGCAGGGGCGACCTGGCCTTAGCACACAGGTTTCATCACGGCCAGAAGGAGACTGGAACCTACAAGCTTTCCGCCAACGGGGGGACTCAATGTTGCGACCCATTTTCACAATTGCAATTGCCGCATTGATTTTCGCAGGAATCGTCGGTTGCGATTCCTCAAATTCACAACAGCAGGTGGAAACAAAAACAACAGCTCAGGTTGCAAGTGCAGTTTCCCGAACAAAATCGCAAATGGAAAGCGAAATGGGAACATTGGCCATGGGCTACTGCGCAACCCTCATCGAAAGCCGCCCGGAAAGCGAGGGCGGGCGCATCTGCCAGGACGCCATCGATGCCATCGATGCCATGGGACGAATAGCCGAACGCATGAAGGCCGACCTCGAAGAGGTGCGGCCATGGTCGCCGGAAGTGGCAGATCTGGCCGGCTCGACGACGGCGAACCTGGACGCAGTAGCGGCCGCTGCAGCCGACAAAACCGGCCAGCGTGGAGCGCGCGCAACGAAGGCCGCCGTCGAGCTCAAGGATGACCTCAACGCTTGGTCGGCCTACCTGAAATAAGCCTCACTGCAAAAGTCTTTTCGAGCAAAACCCCTACTTCAACTCTCGGAAGGAGAAAGTTACTCCGGGACGACTGGCGGACGGCCTCGAGGGTGGTTGGGCCCCCGTTAGCAGTCCAGCGTCTATGCGATAGCTAATTGGTTTTCTTGCGTCCAGGTTTCCCAGTACTGGTTGGGCATCATGCCGTCCAGGGATCCGTGGGGCCGTTCATGATTGTAGATAGCTTTCCATTCGTCGGCCAAATACTTTGCTTCGGCCATGGTTTCCATGATTTCTTCGGTGAGTTGTTCCCTTCTGAATTGGGCGTTGAAGGCTTTCCCGGTCCTTTTCGGCCCGATCTCTGTCAATGAGACCCCGATCGTCCAGCAGTTTGGCAAGTCTGTCGAGGAGCCGTCGAGCCAGTCGATTCAATACCGTGCGGCCCGCGAAGTACCTCGCCAGAGGTGGACTTACGGCGTAGTAGCTTCGTATGAAAGCGCGCCCGAACACATGCCTGGCCAGGCGCTCGTCCCGGAAACGGCGAAACACAAGGACGGGTTCTGCATCGTAGGACCCGTACACAGCGGTCGCGATATAGCAGCCACTCTTATTCGATGTATTCCCATTCGATGGAACCCCACTCGGTGGATACGGAAACCCACTCGGTGGATACGGCAGCTCTTGCGCCGCGCGGGCGGTGCGGACGTGGTCGGCGGGGTCGGACGATATCATCACCCGCCTCGCAAGAGCAAACTCCCATGCCCAGCCGAGTTGTGCGGCAACCTCGACCATCTTGGACGCGAGAACGTTGCTGTGCGAACCGGCCCATGGGCCTTCCGACATCACTCTGAGAAAAATGTCGCGCCAAAGCGCCCTGTCGGGGGCCGGCGTCAAATAGAAATAGTCCTCGATGGCCTTGCATCCGTTGACCATGGCCGCGCCGAGATCACGATAGCTCGCCATGGTGCCCGCCGTGGTGTCGACCGCCATGGCCTGGTCGATGGTGGTGACCAAATGCGAACGGCTATCGGTGCTCAAATTTCCCCCTTCTACGACTGGTTGGGCCCCCGTTAGCAGCCCAGCGTCTATGCGATTCTTGCGTCCAGGTTTCCCAGTACTGGTTCGGCGTCATGCCGTCCAGGGATCCGTGAGGCCGTTCATGATTGTAGATAGCTTTCCATTCGTCGGCCAAATACTTTGCTTCGGCCATGGTTTCCATGATTTCTCCGGTGAGTTGTTCCCTTCTGAATTGGGCGTTGAAGGATTCGATGAAGCCGTTCTGCCAGGGTGATCCCGGGTCGATGAACGCTGTGTCGACACCGGCGGTGTTGCACCAGTCGATCAGTGCTGCGGCGGTGAATTCCGGCCCGTTGTCGCACCGGACGTAGGCAGGTGCTGTGCCGGTTTCGGCGATGATGTTCTCCAGCGCCGCGACCACGTCGGCGGCTTTGAACGATCTGCGTGGGATGATCGCCAGCGCGGTGCGGGTGTATTCGTCGATGACGTTGAAGAACCGGATGTGCCGGCCGCAGGAGGTCACGTCGGACTGGAAGTCGAAGCTGACCACGTGCATCGGATATTCGGCTGTGAGGCGTTTCTGTTCCCCGGCGCCGGGCCCGGTCCGGCGCTTCTTCCGCGCCCTGGGTTTGCAGGTCAGCCCTTCGTCGCGCCAGAGCCGGCGGATCCGCTTCCTGTTCAGCGCCACACCGTCCCAGGCCGGCTGGGCCAGCAGGTGCCAGCGGGCCTTCCGCCAGCCCCACGCCGGGTGCTTGACGGCCACGGCCCGTAGCTCTGCCCGGAGCTGCATCTGTTCGAAGCCCATGTCGGGCTTCTTCTTGCGGAACGCTGACCGGTTCTGCCCTAGGAGAGCGCAGGCGAAGCGTTCGGATGCCCCGAATTTCTCCACGGCCATGCGCACGGCACGGCGGCGGGGTTCGGGGCTCAGAATTTTCCCTTGGCCACCTCGTTGAGGATGTCGATGGCGAGTTCCTTCTCCGCCAGCAGGCGCTTGAGCCGGGCGTTCTCCTTCTCCAGCTCCCTGGTCCGTTTGGACGCCTCGGCGTTCTTCTCGGACCCGTACTGGTTCAGCCAGCGATACCAGGTCGCCTCGGTGACCTGAAGCTCCTTGATGACCTCGACCATAGGGCGTCCGTCATTGAGCACCTTCTGGCCCTGCCGGACTTTAGCGATGACCTGCTCGGGGGTGTGTCTGCGTGCCATGATTCGTGAAATTCTTCCTGTGTCCATTCTCGGACACGAAACTCACACAGACACTGGACTTCTATCCGGGGACCCAACTAAGGGGTCTGGCATCGACCAAGGCGGAGTTGGCGGGACCGTGAAAGCCACCGGCGGGAAGCCCGGCGAGACGCAAGAATGTTGGGGCTGACCCTACACATCGCCCTCAGTCAGCGTTCGCGGATTCGCGGCCTCAGCCACTTTCAACGGCACATTCATTCGCACCCGACGCGCGCCGAAGATCCTCACGAGTTCTCCAATCGCGCCGTCCTCACTCAAGGAATCGCCGGAAGCCAGAAGCATCTTCACTCTCTCCACAAACTGTTGCGCTGTAAGACTTCCGAGCTCGTTCTGCAGCTCAAGGAATGCAGCGTCGCCGTCTTCCACGCGAGCATTGGCGAGAGTTCTCCACTGGTCCTCGCTAAGCGCACCAGCAAGAACCATTACGCGGAACCGCTCCTGCCATTCCGCGCTCGTCATCGTGATGGCAGGATCAGCCAGTTCAACCTCCGCACTAGAAGCGGCCGGCTCAAGCCCCTCCACGTTGGCAAGCTCAGTCGCTTTTGCTTGGCTAGCCGTCCCTTCCTTCTTTCCAGTGAGGAGCTTCCATTTCGACGCCGCCCAGGCCTTGATCTCCGCGCGGTTGGCGATGACAACCCCAAAACTGATGCCGGCAAGAATGCCAACGACGAGCCGAACTACCTCTGGAGAGAGGCCAGAGGATCCGTCGTCCGTGGTGTCCTCTTGGTCTTTCCCCTCAGGGATGAACGGTGCATTGCCTTCGAGGTTTCCCTCGGCGTCATAGAGGTTAGTGCTATACGCGCCGTCGACGAGCCTAGACTGACCTGGACGCAGGCCATCCGGAACTTCAATATGGCCATAGATCTCTACCACTAGCTGCCTTCATCTCGCTTATGCGTGCTCGTGCACGCGGTCCGCCCCATCAGGACCCATGGCAGAAGTGTACTTGCAGCGCCCGACGCTTTCGCTCCAGGAGTTGGGTCTTGACACCGTGTTCCAAGACCGTGGTCAAGGCCCGTTAGTGGAACCGACAGCTCAATCCCTGGAGCAAAGCTCAAGTCAAGTACGTCCAAGGCCGATCGAATCGCTTCTTAAACCAATCGCCTGGAGGTCCACCGCCAGCCCGCAAGCCCTCCAGTCAGGTCTGAGGAAGAGCGATGCAATCGCATGTGGCTGCTTGCCACGACGAACCTCCCCTCCGCGGGCCTGAGGGCTCCTTGAATGATCATCGTTCGATGGTTGGGGGCGCTGCGATCAGGCGAACGACGAGTATCGCCATCTAGACCGGAACAGGCACGGCCTCGAACGCTGGTCAGATTAGTAGATTGAAGTAGGCGGTGTCCGAATTCCATGTAATCGGATGCACCAGTGTCCCCACAACAGGATTGAGAGCGCTGTACATCATGCCGTCGCCGGCGTAGATGCCGACGTGCCCCCAATGATTCGGGCCATCCGCGTTTTGCACAACCAAATCCCCCGGCAGCGGCTTGTCGGTTCGCTTACCTACAGCCCATTGCTCAGTCCTTGGCAGGTTGATTCCGACCTGCCGGTAGATCCATTGAACGTAACCTGAGCAGTCCCATGCCTTAAACGCGGTTCCACCCCAGATATACGTCCCGCCGACTCCCCCCTGGGCAAACCGCAGGATATCTCTGCGGATCTGACTGAGATTCGCCGTATCGGCCGGACGCCCGGAACCATCCTCGGCAACAGGACACTCAGCCAGCGCCACGCCGCCGTCGAGAGCGTCAACGATCGCAGCAGCTTGAAGTTCCCATCGCTCGTATAGCTCAGGAAACGCCGACACCTGGACGGCCTGCGCTGCTTGCCCCTTGCTCATTGTCTGCCAACCTTGAATATCCAACAGCCCCGGTGGGCTGCCATGGTTGGGACTAGCCGGTCCACCATAAAAGGCCTGCACGTTGTAAGCGGGATCCATCAGCTGTGCCACGCTCCCCCAGCCTGCCGCCGGGCGTTGTTGGGCAGTACCAAGGGAGTCATGGTCACTTCCAACACCGTCATGCGGGTAGCTGAGCGAGGCAGGCACATTCACATTGGCCAGGACGCGGAGGCTGGATTCCTGCAGCGCCATCATGATTGCGATGATCTGTCCCTCCCGCGGAACGCCCAGTTGTCTGCCGATCGACACGTAGTCCCTTGCGACGGCCATCTGCCGTGCTGTGAAGGTCGCCAACGTCTCGTCACGGGTGCGCACGCTCACGGCTGCGGCCCCGTGGCCGGCCGCCGCGCCTCCCGCGCTATCCGGCGAACAAACCTCCGAGAAAGTTGCAGCATTGGCCCCGAGCACGGCAATACCGGCGCAGAACGCAAAGGCACCCACAAGCGTCATAGCGGCGACAGCTGCCACGCAGGCCCGCAGAAGAACACGGCGCTTGACCAGCCCAACCACGAGCGCATGAACCGCCATCAGTAAACGATCCTGTTCGGCGTGGCATAGAAGCCCACCATGACGCATCTGTCTGCCGGGGCTGTGGCCGCTGGCGGACAGTTCATCATCACGCTGACCGGCGCGGTGTATGCGTTGCGGGAAGCCCCCGCCTGATCCACAACTCGAACAGACACGGTGCATACGTGGAGGCCTACCCATGGCGCTGGCCGCTCCCGCACCTTGGCCAGTTCGCCATCGCACTTCAAAGATTGAACCGCGGCCGAGCGATACGCCTGCTGTCCTGCGAGCGATGCGTAGCTTCCAGCGTTGATCCCTGTGGCTTCAAATTCTTGCACCAAAACCGCCAGCGGATTGGAACCATCCGGCAGGACGTGCCACCAGCTGCGAAGCCGCAAGTAGACGTCAGAGTATGACGCCGACCGAGTGTTCCAGCTGTAAATCAAGGTTGCTGCCGCGGTAGCGAGTTTGCGGAAGTCCGTGGTGGAAGGTGCGCCGGCCGGCGCCTGAACGGTCGCCGCCGTCGTTGGTTCCGTCGTCGGCGATGGGGAAGTTTGCGCCGAACTCCTGAAAGTCGGCTCCGCCGTCGGGCTGTCCGGAAGCGATTCGATGACCGGTCCCGGCGTTGGGCGTGAAAGGGCAAACACCACAACTGCCGCGCTCAAGACTGTGACCACCGCCAACCATAGCCAGCGGCCGCTCGATCTCGAGAGCCCACCTCTTCGCGAATTCAGCATTCCGCCCTCCTCACCGGCTCATGGCAAGACCCAGGACGCAAGACATGACTCAACGTTGGTGCTACCGTCCGGTTGACGGTCCCAGGTGAATGTAAGGCGAAGAGAGCATGACTGATGAGTATGACAGTCTGATCGGAGCCCACTAGGACGGCCCGAACGGTACCCACCAGCCGGACATGCCGAACCTAATGACGGCTTGAATGGTACCCACCTGTGAACGTTGATCCATCCAGTGTTGGATCGACGACGGGAGGGCCGGGATGGGGTCAAGAGTGGAGTTGTTCGCGCAGATTCGGAGGGATGCCCGGGTGGAGGGCGCGTCAATCCGGGAGCTTGCCCGCAGGCACCAGGTGGCGCGGAAAACCGTGCGTAAGGCGTTAAGTTCCCCGGTCCCGCCAGAGCGTAAAACTCCTGTACGGTCCTCGCCGCGGCTTGATCCTTATAAACCGACGATCGACGCCATGCTCGTCGAGGACACGACGGCGCCGAGGAAGCAGCGTCACACTGCCCGGAGGATTCTTGCCCGGCTCATCGAGGAGCATGGAGCGGACGAGTTGTCGTATTCGACGGTGCGTGACTACGTTCGGGTCCGCCGGGCGCAGATCGATGTGGAGGCCGGCCGCCGGGTTGAGGTATTTGTTCCTCAGGAGCACGCCCCGGGCGCGGAAGCGGAAGTGGACTTCGGTGAAGTCTGGATCGTGCTGGACGGGGTAAAGACGAAATGCCACATGTTCATCTTCCGGCTTTCTCACTCCGGCAAAGCCATCCACCGGATTTACCCCACCCAGGCCCAGGAAGCGTTTCTGGAAGGCCACGTCGAGGCGTTCAACGAGATCGGCGGCGTGCCGGTCAAACATATCCGCTATGACAACCTCACCAGTGCCGTCAGGGCCGTGGTGTTCGGTCAGGGGCGGAACCGCCTGGAGAATGACCGGTGGGTGTTGTTTCGCTCGTTCTATGGATTTGATGCCTTTTATTGCCAGCCAGGTCTTGCCGGCGCTCACGAGAAAGGCGGGGTCGAGGGCGAGGTGGGCTGGTTCCGCCGCAACCGGCTGACCCCGATGCCCGTGGCGAGGTCCCTTGATGAGCTCAACGACTGGATCCGGAGCCGGGAGGTTCAAGACGATCAGCGGCGGATTGATGGCAGGATCCGCACTATCGGCCAGGACTTCGCCGCCGAGCGCCCGTTCCTGGCACCGTTGCCGGCCGACGAGTTCGATCCCGGTCTGGTGTTGAACCCGAGAGTGGACCGGTCCTCAATGATTACCGTGCGGATGGTGAAGTACTCGGTGCCAGCACGGTTCATCGGTCGGCGGGTCCGGGTTTCATTGCGGGCATCCGAAGTTGTGGTGTTCGACGGCCGCGCGGTGGCGGCCCGGCACCAGCGGATTATTGCCAAGGGCGGGCAGTCGGTCCAGTTGGACCATTATCTGGAGGTCCTCAAGACCAAGCCCGGCGCTTTGCCTGGTTCCACTGCTTTGGCCAGGGCGCGGGAGTCGGGTGCTTTCACCAGCGCCCATGACGCCTTCTGGTCTGCCTCGCGCAGGGTCAACGGTGATGCCGCGGGGACCCGTGAACTGATTGACGTCCTGCTGCTGCACCGATCGATGGAAGCCGAAGACATCGAGGCAGGGATCACCGCAGCCCTTGGAGTAGGTGCCGTCAGTGCCGACGTCGTGGCGGTTGAAGGCCGCCGACATGCCTCCAGCATCCCTGCTGGTGGGTCCCGTCCTGACCGTCATCGCGGTGCTCATGCTGAAGCGAAAGTGCAACGAGTTGTCAGCCTGACCCAGCGCCGGCTGAAGGACCCGGCGGCGGTCATCGCCGGGCTCCCTCCAGACAAGCGGCCGCTCCCGGCGATCAGCGCCTATGACGAGCTGCTGGCCAAACGCACCGAACACTCCGCAGGAACCGCGTCGAAGGAAAACATCTCATGAGCCCCACCGCACCGGCCACCACCATCACCCCAACCCTGCGACGGCGCCGCGGTCTGACTGAGCAGGCCGCGGTCGCGGCCGTGGACCAAGCATGCCGCCGATTGCGCCTGCCCACCATCCGGGCGGTTCTGGACGAAGCTCTGACCGTCGCGGGGAAGGAACAACTCTCTTACCAAGGCTTCCTGGCCGAGCTGCTGCTGGCCGAATGCGATGACCGGGACCGTCGCTCCTCAATCCGACGCGTCAAAGCCGCGAACTTTCCCCGGGATAAATGGCTCGGTGATTTCGATTTCGACGCGAACACGAACATCAACCCCGCTACCATCCATACCCTCGCTACCGGCGAATGGATTCGAAAAGGTGCACCGCTATGCCTGATCGGGGACTCCGGAACCGGCAAATCCCACCTGCTTATCGGGCTGGGCACCGCCGCGGCGGAGAAGGGATACCGGGTCAAATACACTTTGGCCACCCGGCTCGTGAACGAACTCGTCGAAGCCGCCGACGACAAAGTCCTCGCCAAGACCATCGCCAGATACGGCCGAGTGGACCTGCTCTGCATTGACGAGCTCGGCTATATGGAACTGGACCGGCGCGGCGCCGAACTCCTCTTCCAGGTCCTCACCGAACGCGAAGAGAAGAACTCCATCGCCATCGCTTCCAACGAGTCGTTCTCCGGCTGGACCAAGACATTCACCGACCCGCGCCTCTGCGCCGCGATCGTTGACCGGCTGACGTTCAACGGCACCATCATCGAAACCGGCACCGATTCCTACCGCCTCGCCCACAGCCTGACAAGGAACGCGCACTAAAAGGTAGCCGCGGCCGCCCGCCCCACGAACACATAGGTTGTCGTTGACCACTTCATGCCGCGCAACAGGACAGTTTGGAGACGTCAGTAGTGAAGGACTGGGCTGCTATCTTGATGCCTTCGGCCATGGTCAGATAGGGGCTCCAGAGATTCGCGACCTGATCAACGGTCATCCCGGCCTCCAGAATGTAAATCCCTGCGGCGGCGATGTCCCCGGCGTCCTTACCCACGACAGTGATCCCTACAATCCGACCCGTGTCCGCGTCGGCAACGATCTTGATGAAGCCGCGGGTATCACGGTTCACCAGCGCGCGAGGGATAAATTTGAGCGGCAGAACCCGGCACATGCACCGGATCCCTGCCTGGTTCGCTTCCTTGTCCGTCATCCCGACAGCGGCCAGGGCAGGGCTGGTAAACGTGACCCGGGGCAGGTGCCGGTAATCGACCTCACGCCCGGCACCCTCAAAGGCGTTCTCCACCATCAGGGCCCCGTGCGCGGCGGCGACATAAACGAACTCCGGGTGACCCGTCACATCACCCGCGGCCCAGATCCTCGGATTAGTACTGCGAAGGCTCCCGTCGACCAGGACTTCCCCGCGGTCCCCGGTTTCAACGCCGACCATGCAAAGGTTCAAATCCTCCGTGACCGGGCGCCGGCCTGTTGCCATGAGCAGGCGCGCGGCCCTGAATTCCTCGTTTCCTCCTGAGACGGAAGCATCCACGACCACGTCCCCCGACACCTCATCGGTCCGGACCGAGGACGCTGTCGCTCGACGGACGACCCGGATACCCTCATCGGCGAAGACACTGGCGAGGGCATGCCCGGCTTCAGGCTCTTCGGCCGAGGCGAGCTTGGACCGGACCAGGATGGTCACCTCCGTGCCGAGCCGGGCGAAAAGCTGCGCCTGCTCCAGCGCCACATACCCGCCGCCCACCACCAGCATCGAAGCGGGAACGTCCTGCAGCTCCATCGCACTCGTGGACGTCAGATAATCCACCTCGTCCATTCCCGGCACTTCAGGGATCCAGGGGGTGGAGCCGGTCGCGACCAGGTAGTGTTCCGCGCTGACTGTCTCGGTGGTTCCGCCCGGGGCGGTGATGTTCAAAACCGGTGCGGCTGCGGTTCCGGCGAACACCGCCGTCCCCCGCTGCAGGTTCCATCCATAGCCCGCGGCGAGATCCACATACTTCTCTGACCGCATGGATTCGACCAGTGAGCGCTTCCCGGCGACCAGTTCGGGCATATCCACCGGCTCTGCGGAGGTGCTGATACCGGGGAACCGTCCGGAAGCATCGAGGGCGACATGGCGGGCTTCCGCGGCGGCCAGCAGGGCCTTGGACGGGATGCAGCCCGTGTTCACGCACGTGCCTCCCACAGTGCTGCGCTCCACCATCAACACCCGCTTGCCACGGCTGGTTGCCCGGATGGCCGCAGCGAAAGCAGCCCCGCCGGAACCGATAATGGCCAGGTCATAATCGAAAGATGCTGCCGACACGAGGGACTCCTGAAGATGGAAGGGAAGCAGCCGCCAGCACACCTGTTGCTCAACCGACCGCCATGTGCAGCCTTCAACCGAAGACCAGCTCTGCATCCCATTCTCAACCTTCCCCTACACTGGAATGTCAAGGAATCGCCGTCCTGGCCGCCTGCTAAGAAATGAGTTCATGATGCGTATCGGTGAGGCCGCGGCAGCGGCAGGGATGACAACCAAGACGCTGCGTTTCTACGAGGACAGCGGGCTTCTCCCGGCAGCGAAAAGATCCTCTAACGGCTACCGGGACTACCATGACGACTCCGTGGCCAGGCTCGAATTCATCCGCCGCGGACGGGCCGCAGGCCTCGCCCTGACCCAAATACGCGAAATTCTTAGCCTCCGTGACGCCGGAGAAGCCCCCTGCGCCCACGTCCAAGACCTTCTCTCCAACCAGCTGGCCGAACTGGACCACCAGATTTCTGAACTAATGGCGCTGCGATCCATCGTCGCCGGCCTTCACGCCACTGCCGCGTCCGGGACCGACGCAAGCTGCGATCCCGAACAAATCTGCAGCTACCTCTGACGCACTACTCCGCCAGACGCCAGCTTCCAACAACCGGGACCCCGGGTATCGTCCCAACCCGCGGCAGTGTTTTCACAGACCCAGAAACCACGCCAAGAACCCCTAGACACCCTCACAACATCATCCCCGGACGTCCGACGGGTGGGTACCGTTCGGGCCGTCCTAGTGGGCTCCGATCACGTTGACACAATCAACTGAAAACGGAGATCTGGCGAAGTCCATTTCCGCTGCTCTGGCCCAGATTCTCAGGCCTGCCGGCTATCGCAAACGCGCGAATAGCTTCAATAGGACAGTCCAGGATGGGCTTGTGCATCATGTCTCGGTGCAGCTCGGAGCCTATGACCCGAGCGGAAAGCATGCGGTGCCTGGATTAGTTGCAGATCTCTATGGGCGCTACCGCATCAACCTCGGCGTCTACGTTCCCGAGATGAACCGGATGGGTTCGCCCAGGAGCACCTGGATAAATGACTACAACTGCCAGTTGCGGTGGGCCTTGGGCGATTTCCTGCAAGGCGGTTTCGATCAATGGTGGGACCTCCGGGATCGCCTGTCCGTGGAGGAGATATCCCGAATACTCGCTAACCGTGCATTGCCACATCTCAATCAGTTCAGCAGCGCGGACCGACTACTCGACGCGTACTACGAACACGGGCCGCGCGCGTTCGGCCCAATCACGCCGAAAGCCGCGGCACTCGACGTCGCTGATCTCCTCGTCGCCCGAAACCGGAGGGAAGGTGCACGATATCTGCTTGAGACGTATGTGGAATCGGTGATGCTCGGGGATCATTCGGGACACAAAGAGTATCTCCAGGAGTATCTGGCCGAGCGGGGCTTTGAAGCGCTCTGGAAGCCGCTGCAGTAGCAGGACGTTCACAGGCACCGCTGCGCGGCCCTTTCGACAGCTTCCTAAGCGTTGTCGGGCGAAGTCTGCCTGCACCAACGAGTGGTGTCCGACGAAGTGTTCTAGTTTGCCGTCGGCAGGGCTGCCTGGAGGATTCTCCACGCAGCCTGATACAACCGTCGTGCAAAGCCGATCTGCACAGCGATGTAGCGCTCGGAAACGCCAAGTTCGGTAGCCAAGACTTCGATGGCCCTGTTTCGCTCCGGGCCTCGCAGCCCGGCCCGAACAATGGTTTCAGCGATCCTTCGGAGTACCGCCGTCGGCAGGCACCCGGGCGCGCGGCGGCTCACATCATCGACGTCGCGGACTGTCGACCGGTCAACATCCAACGCGTTCTGAACTGTCCGTGCCGTCTGGCGAACGACTGTGACCGCATGCCAGCGACGGCGATCCTGCGACGACGGCGGACCATACTGGCGTGGGCCCGTGAGGCTATCGACGGCAAGACTCCAAACGTCCCTTGGCACATTTGTCTTGGTCAGTTCAATGATCGTTCGGGCCCATTGCTGGTCGATGATCCTGTCGACACTTTGATCCCCATTCTCAACGATGCCGAGAATGGCCTGGGCATCGATCGCCGCGGGTCCATTGTTCTCGCTCGGCTCCGCGAGAAGCGGAAGAGCCTGGTGGCTCAATTCCCGGCGAATGTGGGAAGCACACACGTTCGCGCACACTCCTTGCACCCATGCACCGAAGGGAATACCCGGGAGCTGGCGATAGTGCCCGCGAGTTAGTCCGTCCCAAACCGCGACCCGGATGTCCTGCATGACGTCATCGACGTCGCATGCTCGTCCTATGCGTGAGAGATGCGACACGACATACCGCCGCACACCGTCGACGGCGACCATAATCTGGTCCACCGGGACCGCGGACTCAAGCGCCGACGGTGCCCCACGCAAGGCAAGATCAACGGTGGTTGGGACTGGCTCATTCTCTTGAGTTGATTTGCCTTTGGTTTCGATGCCCATGGTGTTTACCGCTTCGACTGACAGATCCAATACTTCCGGCACCAGCACAGCTGACACCTTTGAGTGGCGGCCGCATTCCGGGTCGACCACGACGAGGGAAAGCTATACAAGCTATTTTCAAAGATACTTAAAGTATCGTCAAGACTGTCAGTCTTACTTTTCAGCCTTTATTCGGTAAGAATGGTGCCATGCCAAGGATCACGCAGCCCCAAGACCGCGCATGGTCCGCGGACGTCGAGGCTGCCGTTGCGACGTTTGGCAACCGATCGAGAAACGAGATTCTTCGTTACCTCTCAGCGCACGGCCCCGCAACGCGTGGCGACATTGTGGCGGCTGTCAGCGCCGGCGAACCCAGCGTTGCCAAGCACTTGCTGGCCCTGGAGGAGGCTGGCGCCATCGTGGTTGACGTGGAACCAGGCCGAAGGCACGGCCGTTCCCCCCGATATTCAGCCAATAGCCTCCGAATCAAGGAGTTGCTGGATGCTCATCTTCGGTATCTTCTGGAGGGCTAGCAGCGGCCTGCTCAGCGCCAGGGTGACGGCCGATATCCCTGTTAAGGAACTCGGAAATGATGCGCAGCGTTTCTGGCGAAACGTCGCCGAGGGTTCTAGCCGCGAATGACTTCACCCGCGCGGCCCGAAGGGACTTCACAAACTCCAGTTGCGAGTCGATGCGTTCAGGTAGAGCGGCGTCACCGCCGACCAGGTATTCGGGATCGACCCCAAATATGTCGCAGAGACCTTCCAAGAGCTCCGGGTCACTGACCAAGCGCCCGGTCCCCTCTTTCATGTAGAACCAGCGGGCACGGGACAAATTGATGCCTCTGGAGGCAAGCTCTGCTTGTACTTCGCGAAAGGTCACCGGCTTGCCACGCTCGGCCACGACGACGTCGAGCAGCAGGTTCAAACGACGAGCGAGCTGGGCTTGCGGCGACAAAGGGTCGCCTGGGCTTGAAGCCTCATCCCGCATCGCTCACCCCTCGATCACCATTAGACGCGCGGCAATCCGGTTAGCCATGCCGGCGCCTTAGGCCCAAGTATTCCCCGACTCATTCTGCTCGGCAATCAACTGCTCAATTCGGCGGTCCAAGCATGACATCAAGACGGCTTCGGCCGAGGGTTGGCTAGGCAGATGCCGAAGCGAGGGCGCCGCAAAGTCCTGGCATGCTCTCAATAGTTCGAATGGCAGCACGTCATTATGGTCCAGGTGGTAGCAAACCTCGGTCAACAATTCACTGAGGGCGCGAAGGAACTCGACCTGTTCTCCCTTCGAGCGATACTGCCAATACCGCTCGGAACGGAGTGCCAATGCAGCCTCGGCAAACGTCTTGATCTGTGGGTGCTCTTGCACGTCGACCTCCTCAAAAGTCACGCCGAGCGGAGCCTCTCCGTCTGGCTGCTCAATTGGGGATCCATCGGTGGCACCAGGGTCTTTCAACATGACGCTGGGAAGCGTAACCTGCTGCTGTAGACCCGTCTACAGCCTGCCGGGTCTACAGCACCTCTCGGATTGCGGTCTCCATGTCGAACATCTTGATGAACCGAACGCGAAGCCAGATCATTCGTTTCCTGCTCAGGAGCGGCCCGTCCACCTGTGCCGAAATCGGAGATGGGGTGGGAGCATCTCTATCGAGCGTTCGGAGGCAGCTAGGCATCTTGCAAGACGCCGGCCTCGTAAAAGGCTCATTCGGTCATTTCGTGGCCTCGCCAGATGAGGTTCATCTTCATGTCGAGGCATTCGCCTCTAGCTTCCAAGCACCGTCATGCTGCCGCACATCGCTGATTCCATGAGCTGGGAAAGACTCGCACCAAAGGGCGGAGCAGCACATGAAACTCGAATTCTTCGAACCGGCCGAGGCTGCCTCAGTTCTGAAGTGCACTGAAGCATGGCTCCGCGAAGGTGCCGCAAAAGGCGAATTCCCCCACGCTGTCTGGGGCAAGGGAAAGATCATCTTCACGTCCAGTCACCTCAAGGAAATTGCGCAACTGCGGGAAGTTCGAGCTCATGGCCAGTCGACACCTGCCGTCCGCGTGATTGGCACCCGCGCCCAGGCCCGGCAGAAGTACTCCTGAGTCGAGCGGCCGGACGTCAATACCACAGGCGCCAAGCATCGTCTTGCAGCCATGTTGTGAGACCGTCGCACAGCGACGGCGTGTCGGCGCAGATCAGCCCGTACGCCATGCGGGGCTGATGGCACACGCGGAGTCCGTTGCATCGACTTCCTCCTCAAGGTCGAGCTGATGAAGATCCTTTTTCAGTAGGCAGCCACAGGCAACCTACACCTCGCCCCTACCAGGGCGACCCTCCGAAACAAGGGCCTTCCGTTCACCGACGGGGAGGCCACCTTTGCGCCTCCGAACACAAGCAAGGAGCAATCGCATTGGTTTCGCCGCTTCAGCGATATCCTCGATGGGCAACCCAGTCGCCGTATCAAGGACAAGAAACACCGCGAAAAAGCACCTTCTGACTTTCGTCGTTGCCACCGGGTTCCACCCACACGGAGGGCGTTAATTGTTGGTTTGGGTTTCCGGTTGGCGATCTGTTCGGCGGGTTCGGGGATGAGCCCGACGCGAATCCGATCCATAAAGAGAACTAGGGACCCGCCCCTGGAGTTCGATTCAGAAGGTCGTTTTTGGTCCAGCTCGTGGCGTGTTGTCTTGACGAGACTATGAGCCATCCTAGGATTGTGGTCTATGGGGTTTGGAAATACTCGAATAGATAAATTTGAGGCCCAGCTTATCGCCGTGGGGTTCTCACGACATGAAGCACATTGTTTGGCAGAGGCCTCATTTCTTCCGCCCGATCAGCGGTCTGCTGATGTGCCGGCGCAACTGTTTCCAGATCGACATCACAAGGAGAATGCCCGGTTCCTCAAGGGAACTATCCGCGACCTCGTCGAATTGGGTCCTCCGTTCGACGCGCCCCTTGCCGCCAATATACGCTTCCAAGCTGCGGGCCTAGTTTTTGGCCGCGGGCTAGCCACAGCGGTGCCACCGCTTTCTGTCGTAACATCCATCTCCAAACTTGGCGAGCAACCCGCCGAGCTGGCCACCTTGATGAGGGTAGTGCTCTCTAATTTCAATCAGTGGAGTGAAGACGCAATAAGAGACTGGGACTGGGAGTCGGGGGCTCACCCTTCGGGGCCAGATTCCGAGGGAAGATGGGGGCTCTCGGAATACGATGATTTCGCATTCCATCGATCCACCAGCTTGATCGGAGGTGGCCCAGATGAATTCCAGCAAGGATCCAAATGTGTTGTTGTTTCCACTTTAGGCTTCACTGCAGTGTTTGAATTGGATGAAGTAATCAGAAGCACTGGGGAACCCTCCACGCCCTTCGTTATTCCTCATGATGAGCTTCAACAGGCAATATTCTTTCTGCCTCCGGCGTTTGGAGATGTTGATAAGAGAAGCGGAATTCGCTACTTGAATTGGGACAACAATGACATGCTTCCACTAGTGTTGAAAACGCATGCCGAGGATCAGATATACCTCGGATTCCCCTTGGGTGAACTAGATAGTGAATTCGACCGATCAGCACGGCAGTTCTACGATCGGATCAGTAAGAATGTTTCATGGGGCTTTCAGTTACAGTCCGGCGAAGACCCTGATTTTGCGCAATTTTTCTGAAGCATAGACCCTTCCATCGTTTCCCGGATGCCGGCCTCGCTTAGGGCTGGCCTTAAACCCGGCCTTTGGCATGGATCTTTATTGGCGAAGAGCCAGATTTGGACTGCGTAGAGTGCGACGCCGGCCCGGTAGCTTTGGGGGAGTTTGTCGTAGGTGGTGGCGACATGCCTTTCATGGTCTGCCGATGATCCTGGAACGGACACCCGCGCAGGGCAGGACCGCTGCTCATCAGTCAGCAGCGCAAAACGAGACACCCAACGACCATGCCAACACCCGCCGGCCCCAATTTAGAGACACGCTCTAGAAGTGCCTCCGCAACGCCCAGCATGGGAGACTTCTGCGTACGCGCCGCACCCGTCGGGGTGGAGACCAGCAGGGGGACCAATATGCTCAGGAAGCCATTTGATGAAGGCTCGGATGAGCCAGACGAGGAATTTGACTTCGACGGTGAGGACACTGACGTTTCAGGTCGGCTGATCCTCACCAGGGACGGCGCCGAGTTCGTGCTGACATACACCGGAAACCATCGTGATGCTGTCCCATACGAAGCCCTGCGGCACCGCCCAGACGAGAAGTTGTTGCGGATCTTTCCGACTGTCGAGCTTGGCGGAATTAAGGAATTTCAAGTCGAGCTCCCCTGGTGGTCTATCAGCGATCATAGTGAAGAGAATGACCGCTTTTTCCGCCTCCAAGTAGCACGCCTACCCAAGGGCTTCAACACCATCTACGCTTTCGGCCTCGGTATCAACAAGAGCTACAAGGGGTTCATTCGGGAAATCGAAGATCACACCACCTGTACTATCGTCCGTTTCGTACAGTCAGGAGAAGAAGGTATTAGTACGGACGGCACAACTTACTGTGTCACTCTCGAACGATTCGAACGATTCCGGGCGGCGGTAGAGCGCAATCGGGGTCGCGGGCAGACGGCCGTTCAGCGCGTTAACGACGCCGAAGCTCACAACGCGTTTATGGACTTGCTCCATTCGAAGAGGGTGGACCCGAAATACACCAAGCACAAAGTGATCCGGGAAATCACTGAGGAGGTGGCTACAGGGCACGTCACCACGGCCGAGGACCGGATTGCCCTCGCCGGCGCGGTATCGGAAGCGGCCCCCAAGATCGCTCAAGAGGATCCCCAGCGCCTGGTCCAGCTGCGGGACGACCTCGAGTTGGTATCGCTGGATACCCTTATCGCCGAGTTTGAATCAAACCTTGAGGGTTCGAAGGCGAACAGTGAATCCCACTGGCAGAAATTCTTTGGGAATAACCATTTCGCTCTCCAGCTCATCTTCTCTACGCCCCTGGTCGTCGAAATGGAACAGGCAACGGTGAAGAGCCAAGAGGCCGACGGAAGCGGGGCCCGCATCGCCGACTTCCTGTGTGTGAACCCCGTCACCCGTTCAATCGTCCTGGTGGAGATCAAGACGCCCGGGGCGAAGCTAATGAGAAAGACGCCATACCGAGGGAAAGGCACTGGAACGGTCCACAGCCCGGATGACGAACTGGTGGGACCCGTCGCGCAAGTTCAATCGCAGATGGCGTCGGCATCGGAGAGCTCCTTTACCTTGTTCCGGGGTTCTGATTTCGACTCGGTGAACGAACCACGCGGCGCCGTTATTACTGGCAAAGTCTCATCCCTCACAACACAAGAACAACGGGACTCGTTCAGTCGCTACCGCGCAGGTCTGAGCAACGTGACGGTTCTGACTTTTGACGAAGTCCTGGAGCGACTGAAGCACCTGCGCAAAGCTTTCAACACCCACCGATAACGGCGTTGATTAGATCGAACGTCAACCACAGTTAGGACAAGGATGAACCAGGTCAAAAGCACGACGTTCTATATCGAGGAGTACGAAAACGAAAGCGGCCAACTGAGCGCGGGCCTTCGTGAAAAGCCACGGGTCGAAAAGTCGACTTGGGTACCTGCGGAAGCAAGCAAGACTTCCTTCGGTTCCTCAGTGGCGCGCATACCCAGAAACCCTCATCCGTGATGTTTTCCGCCGGGATGGGGATGAGGATTGCATCGTCGTCTCAGGTGAAGCCGATTTCGATGCGTCCTGGCGGCTCTGCCGACGGTCGCGGATGCCCGCGGTGACGTAGACCGGTCTGTTTCCGTTGACGCGACAGTGAACCGTGCGCACCAGCACGGACGAATCTTCCCCGCACCACAGGGGCCCCGTCGAATTGCATGACAGCCCACTCCTCCAAGGCGATCCGGACACACCTTCGCGAACGCGGCATCGTCGCGGTCATCCCGCAGCCTTCGGACCAGATCGGTCACCGGAAACGACGAGGATCGGCCGGCGGCAGGTCACCGGCCTTCGACAAGGACGACTACAAAGGCCGCAGCGCCGTCGAACGCAACTTCAACCTCATCAAACAGTAGCGGGCCCTGGCCACCCGCTACGACAAACTCGCCCCGATCTACCCCCGGCGGAGCCGTCCTCCGGGCAATCAGCATCTGGCTGACAGCTTTAGGAGACACACCCTAGTTGCCCCGGGTTGATCCTGGCCGCCGGTTCGCGGCAGGGTCCCTTCCGCACACTAACTACGCCAAGCCACAGCAGACCGCTCCACGGCGTCCGCGGCGTCTTGAAGGGCCTGCGGCATCAGGTGACCGTAGACCTGCTCCGTCGTCCGCGTGGAAGCGTGCCCCAGCCGCCGGGAAACCGTAAACAGAGAGACGCCATCCTGGATCAGCCATGACGCGTGCGTATGGCGCAAGTCGTGGATCCGCGGCGACTTCTTCAGGCCTCGAGCCTGAGCGGCCTCTACCGCCGGCACCCAATAGTGATGCCAATACAGCTTGTGGGCGATCCGCTCGCCCTTGGGCGTCGTGAACAGCAGGTCCGAGCCAGGCCGGCTGGCCACCAACGGAATCAGAAGTTCCACGAGTCGCGGGTTGAGCGAAACCGTTCTCTTCCCGGCACCTGTTTTCGTGGCACCGATGTAGTACTCGGAATCAGCTCCACGCTTCCAGGCTTTGTTGATCCGGATGGTCGCTGGCTTGGACATCAGGTCCACGTCTGCCACCGTCACCGCGGTCGCCTCGCCAAAGCGCGTGCCCGTCATCACCAAGAACTCCGTAAACGCCTTGTACCTCTCCCCTATGCATTCAAGGATCAGACCGAATTCAGCATGAGTCAGGAAGCGTGCCTCGTCCTCAGCCTTCTCCCCGGAGGGAAGTTGGACGCCACGGCAGGGATTGTCCTTGCGGTACCGCAACATCACAGCCGTTTCCATGGCGGCATAGATCAATCCATGGTTGTTCTTGATGGTCTTGGGCGACCGGCCCTTCTTCTGCATTGTCTTGATCCAGTAGGTGATGTGCCGGTAGTCCAGCTTGTCGACCGGAATGTGCCCGATCACGTCGGCGATGTGGAGTTTCAACATCGTCTGGTACGTGTGCACAGTGCCAACAGAAGGACGGACCAAAAGATCGATGTGTTCTTGGATCACGGCCGCAACCGTCGGTGCCTTGGTCTGGTTCTTGACCATCGCGTGCTGAGCGATTTCGAAGGACTGATTGTTGGCGTCGAGAAGACGCTTCAGGGTCTCGGCTTCAGCCGCCGTCGAGAGGGTGATGTTTTCTTGCTTGCGCGTCTCGGGATTGCGCCAACGGACCGTGAACGACGACGATCCGTCCGATTTTTTGCGCTCCCAAATGCTGGCCATGCACAAAATTTTAGGCTCCGTGTGCACAGAAAACGAGATTTTGTGCACACTCAGAAGCCTAAAACCGCTCTGACCTGCGAAAACACTGTGCCCGAGGTGGGACTCGAACCCACACACCTTTCGATACCGCATTTTGAGTGCGGCGCGTCTGCCAATTCCGCCACTCGGGCGCGGAACACCCAACAAGACCACGAGCGGAGATCATCCGCCCTTGTTGGAGTGCGCGAAACTACTCTACATGCAGATAGTCTGATTCCCAGAACCGACCCGGCCAAGCAATAAATCATACGCATGAACCGGGACGACTAAGATGGTGGAGAACCCGCCGTACCCTCCAAGGAGAACCTGTGTCAGAACAGACGGAATCCAAGCCCGCTTCCCAGCCTGCCCGCCGCGTTGTTGTCGCAGAAGATGAGACCCTCATCCGCCTCGACATCATCGAAATCCTGAAGGGTGAAGGCTTCGACGTTGTCGGTGAAGCGGACAACGGCGAGAAGGCCGTGGAACTGGCCGAGGAACTCACGCCCGACCTCGTCCTCATGGACGTCAAGATGCCGGTCATGGATGGTATCTCCGCCGCTGAGAAGATCGTCAAGGCCCGCATCGCACCCGTGGTGCTGCTGACCGCCTTCAGCCAGAAGGAACTGGTGGAGCGCGCCCGCGACGCCGGCGCCATGGCTTACGTGGTCAAGCCCTTCACCCCGGCAGACCTCATCCCGGCGATCGAGATCGCCCTCTCCCGCCACGAGGAAATCAAGGCGCTCGAGAGCGAGGTTTCGGACCTCCAGGAGCAGTTCGCCACCCGCAAGCTCGTGGAGCGTGCCAAGAGCCTGCTCACCACCAAGATGGGCCTGACCGAGCCGGAAGCCTTCCGCTGGATCCAGAAGACTTCCATGGACCGCCGCCTGAGCATGCGCGAGGTGGCCGAGACCATCATCAACCAGGTCAACTAGAGCTTCCCGCCAAGGGCGCCCGGCAATCGCTCGACGGCGGCCGGGCGCCCTTCCGCGTACCCGCGCGGTCCAGCCGGGGAACCAAATGTCGATACAGCAAAGAGGCCCCCGCCAACCGGCGGGAGCCTCCCTTGCGTGATCGAAAAGATCAGGCCTTGGCGGCCGTCTTCTTCTTCTTCTTTTCAGGCCACGGGCCGAGCTTTTCCTTGCGCTCCGAGCTGGCCTTGGAGGTGTCGGCGAGGTCGCCCACCTTGTGAACCTTCAGGGAGTTGGTGGAACCAGCCTGTCCGGGGGGCGAACCGGCCGCGATGACCACGAGGTCGCCGTTCTCGACGAGCTTCATGTCCAGCAGGCTGCGGTCGACCTGTGCGGTCATGGCGTCCGTGTGGTCCACGGTGGAGACCAGCACCGGCTGGATGCCCCAAGTGAGGGCCAAGCTGTTCCACACGTGCTCCACCGGCGTGAAGGCGAAGACCGGCTTGATCGGGCGCAGGCGGGACAGGCGGCGTGCGGAGTCGCCGGACTGGGTGAAGGTACAGATGTACTTCGCTTCCAGCTGGTCGGCGATCTCGACGGCGGCACGGGTGATGGCGCCACCGCGGGTCTTGGGCTTGGTGCCCAGCGGGGGTACGCGCTCCAGGCCGTGCTCTTCGGTGGACTCGATGATCCGCGCCATGGTCTTGACGGTTTCGATCGGGTACTTGCCCACGCTGGTCTCGCCGGAGAGCATGACGGCGTCGGCGCCGTCGAGGACGGCATTGGCGCAGTCGGACGCCTCGGCGCGGGTGGGGCGCGGGTTGTCGATCATGGATTCGAGGACCTGGGTGGCCACAATGACCGGCTTGGCCCAGCGGCGGGCCAGCTCGATGGCGCGCTTCTGGACGATCGGGACCTCTTCGAGCGGCAGTTCGACGCCGAGGTCGCCACGGGCCACCATGATCGCGTCGAACGCGTCGATGATCTCGTGCAGCTGTTCCACGGCCTGCGGCTTTTCGATCTTGGCGATCACCGGCACGCGACGGCCTTCTTCGTCCATGATCTCGTGCACGCGCTTGATGTCGGCGGCGTCACGCACGAAGGACAGGGCCACGAGGTCGACCCCGCGCTTGATGGCCCAGCGGAGGTCGTCCTCGTCCTTTTCGCTCAGTGCGGGGACGTTGACGGCGACGCCGGGCAGGTTGATGCCCTTGTTGTTGGACACCATGCCGCCCACGGTGACCGTGGCGACGACCTTGATGTCGTCAACGGCGGTGGCGCGCAGGGAAACCTTGCCGTCGTCGATCAGGAGGGTGTCTCCGACCTTGACGTCCTCGGTGAGGCTCTTCAGCGTGGTGGAGCAGATCTCCTTGGTTCCGGGGACGTCCTCGGTGGTGATGGTGAACGTGTCACCCACCTCAAGGGCGTGCGGGCCGTCGACGAAACGGCCCAGGCGGATCTTCGGTCCCTGCAGGTCGGCCATGATGGCGACCGGCTTGTGCAACTGGGCGGAGGCCTTGCGGACGTTCTCGTAAGTGTTGTCGTGAACGGAGTAGTCGCCGTGGCTCATGTTCATGCGGGCGACATCGACGCCGGCTTCGAGCACCGCGAGGGTGTTGTCGAAGCTGGAGATGGCCGGGCCGAAGGTTGCCACGATTTTCGCGCGTCTCATATACCTACCCTAGTAATTGTGCTGCTGGATGTGGATGGGGAATTTGCGGTGCCTAAAGGACAGAGATCGCCCGGTCCGTAGGAGCGACGGGCGCCGGGAGGATGGTGCTTCCCATGAGGTGCTTGTCGACGGCGGCCGCGCAGGCGCGCCCTTCGGCGATCGCCCAGACGATGAGGGACTGTCCGCGTCCGGCGTCGCCGGCCACGAAGACCCCTTCGGTGTTGGTCATGTAATAGCCGTCGCGGGCCACGTTTCCGCGGCCGTCGAACTCGGCGTGCACCTGCTCGGTGATGCCGGCCGGTTCGGCCCCGGTGAAGCCCAGGCTGAGGAAGACCAGGTCGGCCCGGATAACGCGCTCGGTGCCGGCCTTGGGCAGGCGCTTGCCGTCCACGAACTCGGTCTCGGCAACCTTGACACCGGTGAGCCGGCCGTTTTCTCCGACGAAGCCGACCGTGGACGCCAAGTATGTGCGCTCCCCGCCTTCTTCGTGGGCGCTTGCGACCTCGAACAGCGTCGGGAAAGTCGGCCACGGCTGGTGCGCTGCGCGCTCCAGCGGCGGCTGCTTGCCGATCGCCAGGGTGGTAACGGAAGCGGCGCCGTGGCGATGCGCGGTGCCGAGGCAGTCGGCACCGGTGTCGCCGCCGCCCAGGATCACCACATGCTTGCCGCGGGCGTCGATCTGGTGTTCGATCTTCTCCCCCGCAACCGCGCGGTTGGCCGGAACCAGGTAGTCCATGGCGAAGTGGATGCCCTCAAGCTCGCGGCCCGGGATGGGCAGGTCGCGCGGCACCGTGGCACCGGTGGCGATGACGACGGCGTCGTAACGGCGGCGCAGCTGCTCCCAGGTGACGTCGGTGCCGACGTTCACGCCGGTGCGGAAACGGGTGCCTTCGGCCTTCATCTGCTCGATGCGGCGGTCGACCTGTTCCTTCTCCATCTTGAAGTCGGGGATGCCGTAGCGCAGCAGGCCGCCGATCTTGTCGTCACGCTCGTAGACGGCGACGGTGTGGCCGACGCGGGTCAGCTGCTGGGCAGCGGCGAGCCCGGCGGGGCCGGAACCGACCACCGCGACGGTCTTGCCGGAAAGGCGGGTGGGCGGCAACGGCTGGACCCAGCCGTTTTCGAAGGCCTCGTCGATGATCGAGACCTCCACCTGCTTGATGGTGACCGCGGGCTGGTTGATCCCCAGCACGCAGGACGCCTCGCAGGGGGCCGGGCACAGGCGGCCGGTCCACTCCGGGAAGTTGTTCGTGGCGTGCAGGCGTTCGATGGCTTCCTCGCCCTTGCCCCGCCACGTGAGGTCGTTCCATTCGGGGATCAGGTTCCCGAGAGGACAGCCTTGGTGGCAGAACGGCACGCCGCAGTCCATGCATCGGCCGGCCTGGCTCTTGAGCACGCCCTTGTCCTGGGCTTCGTACACTTCCTTCCAGTCCATGATGCGGACCGGAACGGGGCGGCGTGGCTGCGTTTCGCGCTGCCGGACTTTCAAGAATCCGCGTGGATCAGCCACCGGTTACCTCCAGAATTCGGGACCAGACTTCTTCGCCGTCGGGGTCGAGGCCCTCTTCGATGGCGGAGAGACGGGTCTGCAGGACTGCAGCGTAGTCGCGCGGCAATACCTTGGTGATGCGGGCGGCCGTGTCGTCGAAGTTCTCGAGCAGGCGGCCAGCCAGGACAGATTCGGTTTCCTCCAGGTGCTTGACCAGCAGGCCGTGCACGATGTCACGGTCCTCGGCGTCGAGTTCAAGGAGCTGGAGCTCGCCGGAGTCCAGGGCTTCCTTGTTGACGCGCGCGGGCTGCAGGTCCAGCACGTAGGCGGTGCCGCCGGACATGCCGGCGCCGAAGTTGCGGCCGGTGCGGCCGATGATCAGGGTCTGGCCACCGGTCATGTACTCACAGCCGTGGTCGCCGATGCCTTCGACGACGGCGGTGGCACCGGAGTTGCGGACCAGGAAGCGTTCGCCCACCTGGCCGCGCAGGTACAGTTCGCCGCTCGTTGCGCCGTAGCCGATCACGTTGCCGGCGATGACGTTGCGTTCGGCCTGGAACACGTTGTTGCGGTCCGGGCGGACGATGATCCGGCCGCCCGAGAGACCCTTGCCGACGTAGTCGTTGGAGTCGCCGAACATGCGCAGGGTGATGCCTGCGGGCAGGAAGGCGCCCAGGGACTGGCCGGCGGTGCCGTTCAGCGTGATGTCGATCGTGTCCGTGGCCAGCACGTCGGTGCCGAAGGTCTTGGTCACCACGTGTCCGAGCATCGTGCCGACCGAGCGGTCCGTGTTGATGACATCGAGGGAGATCTTGACCGGCGAACGGTCGCTGAGCGCCTCGGCGGCCATGGTGATGAGCCGCTGGTCGAAGTGCTTGTCCAGCTCGTGGTTCTGGCCGGTCAGGTTGCGCAGCGGAACGTCGTCGTCGAACTCAAGGCCGTGCAGGATCGGATCGAGGTCCAGTCCGTCGGCCTTCCAGTGGTCGATCGCGTCACGGGAGTCGAGCATCTCGGCGTGGCCGATGGCCTCTTCGAGGCTGCGGAAGCCTAGCTCGGCCAGCAGTTCGCGCACTTCTTCGGCAAGGAATTCGAAGAAGTTGACCACGAATTCGGGCTTGCCGGTAAAGCGGGAGCGCAGCTCCGGATTCTGCGTGGCCACGCCCACAGGGCAGGTGTCCAGGTGGCAGACGCGCATCATGATGCAGCCCGAAACCACCAGCGGAGCGGTGGCAAAGCCGTACTCTTCGGCGCCCAGCAGGGCGGCGATGACGACGTCGCGGCCGGTCTTGAGCTGGCCGTCCACCTGAACCACCACACGGTCGCGCAAGCCGTTGAGCATGAGGGTCTGCTGGGTCTCGGCAAGGCCGAGCTCCCACGGAACACCCGCGTGCTTGAGCGAGTTCAGCGGCGAGGCTCCGGTTCCGCCGTCGTGACCGGAAACCAGCACGACGTCGGCCTTCGCCTTGGTCACGCCGGACGCCACCGTGCCGATGCCAACCTCGGACACCAGCTTCACGTGCACCCGCGCCGAGGGGTTCGCGCGCTTGGCATCGTAGATGAGCTGCGCGAGGTCCTCGATCGAGTAGATGTCGTGGTGCGGGGGCGGGGAGATGAGCCCGACGCCGGGAGTCGAGTGGCGGGTGCGCGCAACCCACGGGTACACCTTCTGGGCCATGAGCTGGCCGCCCTCGCCGGGCTTGGCGCCCTGGGCCATCTTGATCTGGATGTCCTCGGCGTTGCTCAGGTACAGGCTGGTCACGCCGAAACGTCCGGACGCGATCTGCTTGATGGCAGAACGGCGCTCCGGATCCAGCAGGCGGTCCACGTCCTCGCCGCCTTCACCGGTGTTGGACTTGGCTCCCAAGCGGTTCATGGCAATGGCAAGGGTTTCGTGGGCTTCCTTGGAGATGGAGCCGTAGCTCATCGCACCGGTGGAGAAACGCTTGACGATGCTGGAGACCGGCTCGACTTCCTCGAGCGGCACCGGCTGGCGGAGGCCGTCCTTGAACTTGAGCAGGCCGCGCAGGGTCATCAGGTTCTTCGACTGGTCGTCGATGCCCTGGGTGTAGGCCTTGAAGATGTCGTAGCGGCGCTCACGAGTGGCGTGCTGCAGGCGGAACACCGTCTCCGGGTTGAAGAGGTGCGGTTCACCGTCGCGGCGCCACTGGTACTCGCCGCCGCCGAGCAGCGGGCGGTGCGGCTGCTCGATGCCGCCCTCCGGGTACGCCATCTGGTGGCGTGCCGAAACTTCGGCGGCGATGACGTCCAGGCCCACACCGCCCAGCTGGGAGTGCGTGCCGGAGAAGAATTCGTCCACGAGTTCCTGGGACAGGCCCAGGGCTTCGAAGGTCTGGGCACCGGTGTACGAGGCCACGGTGGAGATGCCCATCTTGGACATGATCTTCAGGACGCCCTTGCCGAGGCCCTTGATCAGGTTGTAGACGCCGTCCTCGGGAGTGACTCCCACGACTTCGCCGGTACTGATGAGCTGCTCCACGGATTCCATGGCCAGATACGGGTTTACGGCGGAGGCGCCGTAACCGACCAGGACGGCGACATGGTGCGTTTCGCGGACGTCGCCGGCCTCGACCACCAGGGCAGTCTTGGTGCGGTTTGCGCTGCGCAGCAGGTGGTGGTGCACGGCGCTGACCAGCAGCAGCGACGGGATCGGGGCCCACTGCGCGTTGGAGTCACGGTCGGACAGCACGATGTACTGCACGCCGCGGTTGATCGCGCCGGAAACCTGCTCGCAGATCTCGGTGAGGCGGGCACGCAGGGCCGCTTCGCCGCCTTCGGGGCGGTAGAGGCCGCGGACCTTCATGGCGATCTTGTCGCCGTCGGCGTTTTCGATGTTGGCGATCTTGGCAAGCTGGTCGTTGTTGATCACCGGGAACGGCAGGGACACCTGCGGCTGACGGACCTGTCCGACGTCGAGCAGGTTGCCGTTGGGGCCGATCGCGCACTTGAGGGAGGTGACGAGTTCTTCGCGGATGGCGTCCAGCGGCGGGTTGGTGACCTGCGCGAAGGACTGCACGAAGTAGTCGAACAGCAGGCGCGGGCGCTTCGACAGCACGGCCACCGGGGTGTCCGAGCCCATGGCACCGAGCGGTTCGGCGCCGGTGCGGGCCATCGGGCCGAGCAGGATCTTCAGCTCTTCGGTGGTGTAACCGAAGGTGCGCTGGCGGATGTTCACGGACGCGGCGGTGTGCAGCACGTGCTCGCGTTCGGGCAGATCGTTGAGGTCGATCAGGTTGTCCTTGAGCCACTCGGCCCACGGGTTGGCGGCGGCCACTTCCGCCTTGACCTCGGCGTCGTCGATGATCCGGCCGGCCTCGGTGTCCACCAGGAACATCTTGCCCGGGGACACGCGGCCCTTCTTGACCACATTGGACGGCTCGACGTCAATCACACCGACCTCGGAGGCGAAGACGATGAGGCCGTCTTCGGTGATCCAGTAGCGTCCGGGACGCAGGCCGTTGCGGTCCAGGGTGGCACCGACGAGGTTGCCATCGGTGAAGGACACGGCGGCGGGGCCGTCCCACGGCTCCATGAGCAGCGAGTGGTACTCGTAGAAGGCACGGCGTGCCGGATCCATGGTGGCGTGGTTTTCCCAGGCCTCCGGGATCATCATCATGATCGAGTGCGTGATCGGGCGGCCGGAGAGCCACAGGAGCTCGGCCACCTCGTCGAAGGAAGCGGAGTCGGAGGCACCCGGGGTACAGATCGGGTACAGCTCTTCCGGGGCGTCGCCGAGCAGCGGGTTGGCCAGCTGCGACTGGCGGGCACGCATCCAGTTCCGGTTGCCCTTGACGGTGTTGATTTCACCGTTGTGCGCGATGGTGCGGAAGGGCTGGGCCAGCGGCCACGACGGGAAGGTGTTCGTGGAGAAGCGCGAGTGGACGATCGCCAGCTTGGTCTTGAAGCGCTTGTCGGACAGGTCCGGGTAGAACGGCTCCAGCTGGGCGGTGGTCAGCATGCCCTTGTACACGATGGTGCGCGAGGACAGGGACGGGAAGTACACGCCGAACTTGTTCTGGGCGCGCTTGCGGATGCGCCAGGCACGGGAGTCCAGCTCGTTGCGGTCCAGGGTCTCGCCGGTTGCGGAGGCGAAGAACGGCTGGGCGAAGTACGGCATGCAGGCACGTGCCATGGCGCCGACAAGGTCGGCCACGACAGGGACCTCGCGCCAGCCGAGGACAGCCAGGCCCTCGTCGGCGGCGAGTCCTTCGATACCGGCCTTGGCGGTCTCCGCCTCGCGGCCCTCGGCCGGCAGGAAGGCGGTACCCACCACGTACTGGCCGGGAGCGGGCAGTTCGAACTCGGTGACAGCGCGGAAGAATTCGTCCGGGATCTGCATCAGCAGGCCGGCGCCGTCGCCGGTTCCTTCGTCAGCGCCGACGGCGCCGCGGTGTTCAAGGGCGCGCAGTGCGGTCAGGGCCGCATCCACGATGTCGTAGCCGGGCTCTCCACGCAGCGTGGCGATGATTGCCAGGCCACAGGCGTCCTTCTCCTGCTCCGGGTTGTACAGGCCACGGGCTTCCGGGAGCGCAGCGAAACGCTTGAACGGAGAGATGACTCCCTGCGGCTCAACCGTTCCGGTCTGGCTTGGGCGATGAAGACGGGTCATGAAGACGTCCTTCCTCGAGATCGTGCGAATGGAAGGGACAACGTTGGCCCCACCTTGCCGGCCGTGTGATGGGCACAACAAAGCGCTGAATTACTGAAATTGTAGGCCAGCCACCAACGCGCAGCGAAGAGTTACGCATGGGCTCCGGCCCGTCTTGACCCTGGCGGCGATCGTATGCTGCCCGATTGTCACGAAGGTGCCACGACGCTGTGGCGGGGGTTCTTGGCGGTAGCCCGGTGCCCCAGGGCCGCGACGTCGGCTAGGTGGTCCTGCCTGCGTCCGGCCCGGATTCGGACCCGGCCTCCCCCGGGCCTCCGGCGGCCTGCGGTGCGGCTTCCGATGGGGTGTCCGAGGGGGTTTTCCCGTCCGCGTCCGAAGGCGCCGAGGGGTGGGTCAGATCACTGTTCTTCTCCGGGAGATTACCACGCGAACCACTATCTGAGACAGAACTGTCCGAATCATGACCGGTGAGAGTGGTCACGTCGCGGCCCGGTCCGTGCCCGGCCAGGTACACCGAATCCGGGGTTTTGGCGCTCCGGATTCCGAGGAGGACGAAGACGATGAGGGCGAGGAGGAAGACGAAAATGCTGGTCCAGACGTTCAGGCGGGTGCTGATCCCGAACAAGGTGATCTGCTCGGCGTCGTCGATCCGCAGGGCCTCGATCCAGACCCGGCCGAGCGTGTAGTACATCGCGTACAGCCAGAACAGCCGGCCGCGGCGGAAGTGGAAGCGGCGGTCCAGGAGCAGCAGGATCCCGACGCCGGCCAGGTTCCAGAGCGATTCGTACAGGAACGTCGGGTGGAACAGGGTGTCGGCGGGCATGCCGGCCGGGAAGTTCGGGCTGGCGGGATCGATCTGCAGGCCCCAGGGCAGGGTGGTGGGACCGCCGAAGAGCTCCTGGTTGAACCAGTTGCCCCAGCGCCCGACCGCCTGGGCAAGCAGCAGCCCGGGGGCGGCCGCGTCCAGGAAGGCGGTGAGCTTGAGTCCGAGCCGGCGGCAGCCGATCCAGGCACCGACGGCTCCGAGGACCACGGCACCCCAGATGCCCAGGCCGCCGCGCCAGACCTGCGGGATCAGGCTGAGGTCGCCCGTACCGTCGAAGCCGGGGCCGAAGTAGGCGTCCGGCGAGGAGAACACGTGGTAGAGCCGGCCGCCGATGATGCCGAAGGGGATGGCCCAGATGGCGATGTCCCACAGGCTCCCCTCGGGCGCGCCGCGGCGCTTCCAGCGGACCGCGGCAAGCCACAGGCCCACGATGATGCCAAGCAGGATGCACAGCGCATAGGCGTGGATGCGCAAAGTCCCCCACGGCAGCGGGATGTCGAATCCGGACCAGCCCGGACTGGGAATGCTCAGTGGGGCTGCTGCTGCGTGGAGGAGGCTCTGCATCTGCTTAAGTTGTTCCTTTTCCTGGGGCTCCGCTGGGTTTCCAGCGGGAGAGGGTGCCTGCGGTCAGGGTGCTGGCTGTCCGGGCGCCGCCGGTCAGGCCTGCGCGGGTTCCCGGCGGAGGCCGGCGCTGAGGTCCTTGGTGAGCTTCCCGACCGCGTCCACGCCGCCGTCGCGCACAGCCGCAACCAGGGCGCTGCCGACGATCACGCCGTCGGCGTAGGCCGCGATTTCGCGGACGTGCTCGGGGGTGGAGACGCCCAAGCCGACGCAGACGCGTTCGGCGCCCGCGGCGTGGGTGTCGGCCACGAGCTTCTCGGCGCTGCCGCTGACGGCCTGCCGCGTGCCGGTGATGCCCATGATGGACACCGCGTAGACGAAACCGCGGCTGGCTTTGACGGTCATTTCCAGGCGCTCGGGCGTGGAGGAAGGCGCCACGAGGAACACCCGGTCCAGGCCGTACTTGTCCGAGGCCTCGATCCATTCGGCGGCCTCGTCCGGGATGAGGTCGGGCGTGATGAGGCCCGCTCCCCCGGCTTCGGCGAGGCGGCGGGAGAACTCGTCCACGCCCATGCGCATGACAGGGTTCCAGTAGGTCATGACCAGGACCGCTGCATCGGTGACTGCGGTGATGCCGGCGACGACGTCGAAGACGCTGGCCACGCGGAAGCCGTTGGCGATCGCCTCGGTGGTGGCTGCCTGGATGACCGGGCCGTCCATGACGGGGTCCGAATACGGGATGCCGATCTCGATGAGGTCGGCGCCGTTGCGGGCCAGTGCGATGCCGGCGTCGATGCTGGCCTGCACGTCCGGGTAGCCCGCGGGCAGGTAGCCGATGAGGGCGGCGCGGCCCTCGGCCTTGGCGCGGTCGATCGCTGCCGCGGCCTTGCTGGCGGTGTTCTCGCTCATCAGTTCTGCTCCTCCGTGCTGCGCTGTTCCTCTGCTGCGCTGCGCTCCGCCGGGCCCTTGGGTGCGCGGGTGGAAAGTGTGGTGCCCTTGACGTTGCCGTCCTCGTCGAGCATGTCGAACCAGGCAGCCGCCGTCTCGACGTCCTTGTCACCGCGTCCTGAGAGGTTCACGATGATCGAGACCTCCGAGGGGTCTGCCTTGCCTTCGGTAAGGCGCTGGCCCACCTTGATGGCGCCGGCCAGGGCGTGGGCAGACTCGATGGCGGGCAGGATGCCTTCAGTGCGGCACAGGAGCCGGAACGCGTCCATCGCTTCGGTGTCCGTGATGGGTTCGTAGCTGACGCGGCCGATATCGGCGAGGTAGGAGTGCAGCTGACGCGGCCGATATCGGCGAGGTAGGAGTGCTCCGGGCCGACGCTCGGGTAGTCCAGGCCCGCCGAGATCGAGTGCGATTCAACGGTCTGGCCGTCCTCGTCCTGCATGAGGTAGGAACGGGCGCCGTGCAGCACCCCGGGGCGGCCCAGCGTGATGGCCGCTGCGTGCCGGCCGGTCTCGACGCCGTCGCCGCCGGCCTCGAAGCCGTAGATCTTCACGGAGGAGTCGTCCAGGAAGGCGTGGAACAGGCCGATCGCGTTGGATCCGCCGCCGATGCAGGCGCAGACGGCGTCGGGCAGCTTGCCGGTCTGCTCCAGGATCTGGGCGCGGGCTTCTTCGCCGATGACCTCGTGGAAGAAGCGCACCATGGCCGGGAAGGGGTGGGCGCCGGCCGCGGTACCCAGCAGGTAGTGGGTGTTTTCGACGTTGGTGACCCAGTCGCGGAGGGCGTCGTTGATCGCGTCCTTGAGGGTCTGGGAGCCGTTGGTCACCGGGACCACCGTGGCGCCGAGCAACTGCATGCGGGCCACGTTGAGGGCCTGGCGGCGGCAGTCTTCGGCACCCATGTAGACGACGCATTCCAGGCCGAGCAGGGCTGCTGCAGTGGCACTGGCAACACCGTGCTGGCCGGCGCCGGTTTCGGCGATCACGCGCGTCTTGCCCATGCGCTTGGCGAGGAGGGCCTGGCCGAGGACGTTGTTGATCTTGTGCGAACCGGTGTGGTTGAGGTCTTCGCGCTTGAGGAAGATCCGGGCGCCGCCGGCGTGCTGGGAGAAACGCTTGGCTTCGGTAAGCAGGGAAGGACGGCCCGAGTAGTTCTTGTTCAGGTCATTGAGCTGGGCAATGAACTCGGGATCGGCCTTGGCCTTCTCGAAGGTGTCCTGCACCTCGTCCAGGGCCGCGATGAGCGACTCCGGCATCCAGCGCCCGCCGTAGGAACCGAAGTACGGCCCGCTCGCGTTGCGCAGCGAAGCTCCGCCCTGCAGGAATGCGTCGGCCGCATTCTGCTCCGGCTTGGATGTTGGTGCGTCCACCAAAGGTCTCACCGTCCTGTTCAGTTGATGGTTCGGGTTCTCCCGGGCGGCGCAGCGCCGCCCGGGAGCTGGCGTCAGCGGCTGACGGCCATGGCGGCCGCGCCGGCCGCCTTGAATTCGGCAATGCGTTCCCGCGGGGTCGAGTCGCTGACCAGCGCCTCTCCCACGAGGATCGCGTGGGCGCCGTTGCCCGCGTAGTGTGCGACGTCGTCGGCGTTCCGCACGCCCGATTCCGCCACGACGACGGCGCCGGCCGGAATGTTCCCGGCAAGCGAGGCGAAAAGGGAACGGTCGACGTCGAGCGTCTTGAGGTTGCGCACGTTCACGCCGATGATGCGCGCTTGGGCGGCGGCCGCACGCTCGATTTCCTCGGGCGTGTGGGTTTCGACCAGCACATTCATGCCGAGTTCGTGGCTCAGGGCGCTGAACTCCTGCAACTGGGCGTCGGACAGGGCCGCGACGATCAGCAGGATCAGGTCCGCGCCGTGGGCGCGGGCTTCCCAGATCTGGTACTCGTCGACCGTGAAGTCCTTGCGGAGCAGCGGGATGTCGACGGCGGCACGTACGGTATCCAGGTCAGCGAGCGAGCCGTTGAAGCGGCGTTCCTCGGTGAGGACGCTGATCACGGAGGCGCCGCCGTCGGCGTACTGCTTGGCGAGGGCCGCGGGGTCGGTGATCGAGGCAAGGTCTCCCTTGGAAGGGCTGCGCCGCTTGATCTCGGCGATGACCTTCAGCTCATCGCGCTGCGTCGCGGGCCCGCCGAGCGCGGTCCAGGCGTCGAGGGCCGGGGCTGCAGCCGCGGCACGTTCCTTGACTTCGGCGAGGCTGCTCAGCCGCTGGCGGGCAGCCATGTCCTCCCTGACACCGACGATGATGTCATCAAGAACGGTCACAGTCAGTGGCCGGCGTTCTTCAGCTTGCTGCCGCCGACGCCGTAACCGGCCTTGCGCATCGCCCAGCCGGCGACGAGGCCGACGATCATGACCACGACACCGGCGACGAACACCGGGGTGTTGGCGATGACGAAAGCGATGGAGGACACGAGGGCCCCGACGAGCATGACAATCACGCAAGTCCACGCAGCCGGGCTGTTGCCGTGGCCGATGGCGTCGCTGTGGCTGGCGGCGGTTTCGGGGGCTTTGCTGGCGGACACGGTGGTTTTGCTCATGGTGAAATCTCCTCAGGATGGATACTGCTTACATTCTGCCATTTATTGGCAGGCCCCGGGACACGGCCGGCGCCGTGGCCCGCACACGTTACGTCGGGTCTTCGCCCCGCGACAGGCTGTCCCAGCTGTCGATCTCATCGACGGGGCCGCTGCCGCCGCGAGCGGCCTGCCCGCGGTCGTACTTGGTCCGCGCCTTCCAGTAGCGGCCGGCCGCGGGCAGCGCCAGGGCGCACAGTGCCAGGAGCGAGGCGGCGACGACGGCGAGGACCGGGAAGGGCGTGGCGGTCACCGAGGCGTCGCCTCCGGAAATGCCCGTGCTGGCGGCGATGGTGCCTTGGGCGGCACCGAGCGGATCGGCGAGGACCGTTGCCGCCGCGACGATGATTCCGGCCGAGGCCAGCAGGACGAGCGCGGCGATGATCCAGCGCGCGATCCGGCCGGCGATCGAAGCCGCCAGTCCCCCGGCGAGGGCCACCAGGGCAAGGGCGGTCACGGCGGTGGCCGCCTTGCTGCCCTGGACGTGGAGTTCGGCGTTGGCCGCGACCGCGGGGTCGAGGCGGACGTCGATCCAACTTTGGGTGGTGGTGCCGAACACCGCCAGGGCGAACACAGCCGTGGCCAGCACGAGGTTTGCCTTGCGCGCCCAGAACGGGGGCTTCACGGCCCGTTCCGTTCCCGCGCCGCGGGCATCTGCGGACGTCACTTCGCGCTTGCCCCGCCGCCCGTACCGTCGGCGCCGCCGTCGACCGATTCGGCCGAGATGTTACGCAGGGACGCGGCGATGTGCGCGGCGCGCAGGGGTGCTGCCGCCTTGTTCACGGTTTCGAGCGCTTCGGCGGGCTTGTGCGAATCGGCGACGATGCCGCCGCCGGCCTGGACGTACGCCCGGCCTTCGCGCAGCAGGGCCGAGCGGATCGCGATGGCCATATCCATGTCGCCGGCGAAGTCGAGGTACCCGACCACACCGCCGTAGATCCCGCGGCGGTGCGGCTCAAGCTCATCCAGCAGCCGCAGCGCCCGGGGCTTGGGCGCGCCGGAGAGGGTGCCGGCCGGGAAGGTGGCCTTCAGGACATCGTACGCGGTGGCGCCGGGCGCGAGGTCGCCGACGACGGTGGAGACCAGGTGCATGATGTGGCTGAACCGCTCGACCTCCATGAACTGGGTGACATCCACGGTGCCTGCGACGCAGACCTTCGAGAGGTCGTTGCGGGACAGGTCCACCAGCATGAGGTGCTCGGCGCGTTCCTTCTGGTCCGCGAGCAGCTCGGTGGCCAGTGCCTTGTCCGCCTCGACGGTCTTGCCGCGGGGCCGCGAACCGGCAATCGGGTGGGTGATGACCTCCCCGTCCTTCACGGTGACGAGCGCCTCCGGGGAGGACCCGACGATGGTGTAGGCCCGGCCCTCGGCGTCCTCAAGGCTGAACAGGTACATGTACGGGCTCGGGTTGGTGTTGCGCAGCACCCGGTACACGTCGAGCGGGTCGGCGGAACACTCCAGTTCGAAGCGGCGGGAGATGACCACCTGGAACACCTCGCCGTCCACGATCGCTTCCTTGCCGCGGTCGATGGCGTTCAGGTACTCCTGCTCGTCCCACCGCTCCTGCACGCTGGAGGCGAAGTCGAGAGCCTCGCTGGCGAGCACGGAGACAGGCTGCGCTACGGGGGTGCTGATCTGTTCGAGCAAGGCCTTCACCCGGGCGACGGCGTCGTGCCAGGCCTCGTCCACCCGCTCGGAGCTGTTGTCGAAGTTGATGGCGTTCGCGATGAGCAGGACGGTGCCGTCCATGTTGTCGTGCACGGCCATGTCCGTGACGAGGTTCAGCGCCATTTCGGGCAGCTGGAGGTCGTCTTCGGGCGGGCTGGTCAGCTTCTCCCAGTGGCGCACGGTTTCCCAGCCAAGGAAGCCCACCAGGCCGGAGGTGAACGGCGGCAGGTCAGGGAAACGCTCGGTCTGGAGCGCCGCCACGGTGTCCCGGACGGCGTCGACGGGGCTGCCGTCAACCGGAACGCCCACCGGCGGTTCGCCGATCCAGTGGGCCTGGCCGTCCTTGCTCGTCAGCGTGGCGCGCGAACGTGCGCCGATGAACGAATAGCGGGACCACACGCCGCCCACGGCAGCCGATTCCATCAGGAAGGTGCCGGGCTGGCCCTGCGCCAGCTTGCGGTAGAGCCCGATCGGGGTTTCCGCGTCGGCCAGCACCTTCAGGCGGACCGGAATGACCCTGCTGTGTGCGGCGAGTTCGCGGAACTCCTCCAGGCCCGGGCTGATGATTCCAAGGTCCTGCATGGCTATTCTTCTCCGCCTCTTCTTGTGTCGGGGTGGGGTGGGGTGGCTTAGTCGGGGGCGCCGGTCACCGCGCCGAAACAACGGCGCCGAGATCCCGGCCGTCAAAGCAGGTCCGGGTTCCGGTGTGGCACGCGGCGCCGACCTGGTCGACGCGGACCAGCAGGGCGTCGCCGTCGCAGTCCAGGGCGACCGACTTGACGAACTGGACATGCCCGGACGTGTCCCCCTTGCGCCAGTATTCCTGGCGGGACCGGGAGAAGAACGTGACGCGCCCCGTGGTCAGGGTCCGGTGCAGGGCTTCGTCGTCCATCCAGCCCAGCATCAGCACTTCGCCGCTGTCATGCTGCTGGATGATCGCGGCCACCAGGCCTGCTGGATCGCGTTTCAGGGCAGCGGCAATTTCCTCCGGGAGGGGGCCGGCGGCGAGGGCGGTGCTGGGTACTGGCTGATCAGACATCGGATCAAGTCTAGTGCCTTCGGGACTCCGGGATTCCAGCGGCGGTTCCAGTGCGCATCGAGGCTGCTCTCGTGCTAATTTCACAAGTGATGCATTTCGTCGATCCCTCCCGTGAAGTATTGGCCGAAACCCTTCTGGCGGCCGGTCCTGACTCGCCCACGCTCTGCGAAGGGTGGCAGACCCGGGACCTCGCCGCGCACCTGTATTTGCGCGAACGGAAGGCAGCCGTGGGGATCGGCCTGCTGGTGAAGGGGCTGGCCAAGGCCTCGGACAAGGCCACCGCGAAGCTCGCGGCCAAGCTGGATTCACCGGAAGCCTACGCCGAGCTCGTCAACACCTTCCGCAGCGGTCCCCCGGCGCTCTCGCCGCTGAGGATCAAGGCCCTCGACGAGTCCTCCAACCTCATCGAATATTTCGTACACACCGAGGACATCCGCCGCGCCGGCGACCGCTGGGCGCCCCGGGCCCTCGACGAGGCCTACTCGGACGCCCTCTGGGACGAGCTGATCAAGCGGGCCGCGATCCTCTATCGCGGCGTGGACCTCGGCATCGTGCTGGTGCGGCCCACCGGTCCGCGCCATGTGGCCAAGCGGGCCCCGGTGTCGGTCGCGATCGTCGGCGACCCGGGCGAACTGCTGATGCACGCCCACGGCCGCACCCGGCATGCGCTGGTTACCTTCGAAGGCCAGCCGGACGCCGTCGCGCTCCTGCAGTCCGCCGAAGTCGGTCTCTGACCGCTCCTGACTTAACGACGACGGCGGGCCACCGGATTTCCGGTGGCCCGCCGTCGTCTGTGGCACAGGGCCCTCAGCGGACTTCGAATCCCGCCGTACGGATCGCTGCCTTGACCTGGGCGATCATGTCGTCCGGGCCGAAGTGGAAAACGGAGGCGGCCAGGACGGCGTCGGCCCCGGCTTCCACGGCGGGCGGGAAATGCGCGGGCTCGCCCGCCCCGCCCGAGGCGATGATCGGGATGGTCACGGCCGCCCGGACCAGGCGGATCAGTTCGAGGTCGAAGCCGTCCTTGGTGCCGTCGGCGTCAATGGAGTTCAGCAGGATCTCCCCCACCCCGCGGTCCGCTGCTTCCTTGGCCCAGGCGATGGCGTCGATCCCGGTGCCCTGGCGTCCGCCGTGGGTGGTCACTTCGAAGCCGGAGGGCGTGGGCTCGGATCCCGGGCGGGTACGGCGGGCGTCCACGGAGAGGACCAGCACCTGGGAGCCGAAGTGCCGGGTGATCTCGTTGATCACGTCCGGCCGCGCCACGGCGGCGGTGTTGATGGACGCCTTGTCCGCGCCGTAGCGCAGCAGCTTGTCCACTTCGGTAACGCCGCGCACGCCGCCGCCGACTGTCAGCGGGATGAAGACCTCCTCGGCCGTGCGGCGCACGACGTCGAAAGTGGTCTCGCGGTTCCCGGAGGAGGCAGTGACATCGAGGAACGTCAGTTCGTCGGCACCGCCGTTGTCGTAGCGGTGGGCAAGCTCCACCGGGTCGCCGGCGTCGCGGAGGCCTTCGAAGTTGACTCCCTTGACCACCCGTCCGGCGTCGACGTCCAGACACGGGATGACACGTACGGCTACAGCCATGGTTGCTCCTGGGTTACTACTGTGGGGTTCGTGCGGGCCTGCTCAGCTGAGGGGCTCAGATGCGGCAGGCGTGGATGCTGCTGACCAGGATGGCACGGGCTCCGAGGTCGTACAGCTCGTCCATGATCCGGTTGGTTTCCTTCTTCGGAACCATGGAGCGCACGGCCACCCAGTCGGAGTCGCGCAACGGGGACACCGTGGGCGATTCCAGGCCCGGGGTGAGGGCGGCGGCGTCTTCGACCAGGTCCTTGCGGATGTCGTAGTCCATGAGCACGTACTGGCGCGCGACCAGCACGCCCTGCAGGCGGCGGATCAGCACCTCGATTTCCTTGGCGGTGCCGTTGGCCGCTCCGCCTTCGCCGGTACGGCGGATGAGGACCGCTTCGGAACGAAGGATCGGCTCGCCGAAGATTTCCATGCCGGCGGCCTTGAGGGTGTTGCCGGTCTCCACCACGTCGGCGATGGCGTCCGCGACGCCAAGGCGCACGGAGGATTCCACCGCGCCGTCGAGGCGGACCACCTTGGCACTGACGCCGCGCTCGGCGAGGTAGTCCCGCAGCAGGCCGTCGTAGCTGGTGGCGAGGCGCTTGCCTTCGAGCTGCTCGACGCCGGAGAAGTTGCCCACCGGGCCGGCGAAGCGGAAGGTCGAGGCGGCGAAGCCCAGCGGCAGCAGCTCCTCGGCCTCCACCTGTGCGTCCAGGAGCAGGTCGCGGCCGGTGATTCCGACGTCGAGGGTTCCCTGTCCGACGTACACGGCGATGTCCCGCGGGCGCAGGAAGAAGAACTCGATCTCGTTGTCGGGATCGACCATGACCAGTTCGCGGGAGTCGCGGCGCTGGCGGTATCCCGCCTCGCTGAGCATCGCGGAGGCGGCTTCTGACAGGGATCCCTTGTTGGGGACGGCTACTCGCAGCATGGGGAGTCTTTCTGGGGGATTTTTGGCGGAAGGTTGGTTTTCAAGCATGGGCCACGCGTGCGCGGCTACAAATGCTTGTAAACGTCCTCCAGGTTCAGTCCCTTTGCCAGCATGAGGACCTGCAGGTGGTACAGCAGCTGGGAGATCTCCTCGGCCGCGGCCTCGTCGGATTCATATTCTGCAGCCATCCAGACTTCGGCGGCTTCTTCGACGACCTTCTTGCCGATGCCGTGGATTCCGGAGTCCAGTTCGGCGACCGTACGGGACCCAGCCGGGCGGTTCGCTGCCTTATCGCTCAGTTCTGCGAACAGCGTCTCGAAATTCTTCACGCCCTACAGCCTACTTGTTCGGCGGGCAGGGCCGCTTCCCGGGGCCTTGCATGACGAAGGGGATGTGAGCGAACACACAGCCGTGCGGCGCCCGCATCCCCTCCGTTCCGCAGGATCTCAGGCAGCCGAATACTGCTTGAGGGTCAGTGCCGTGGCCAGCGCAGCCGTGACGGCTTCGTGGCCCTTGTCTTCGGAGGAGCCGGGGAGCCCGGCACGGTCCAGGCCCTGCTGTTCGGTGTCGCAGGTGAGCACTCCGAAGCCGACCGGCACGCCGGTGCGGACGCTGACATCGGTGAGTCCCGACGTCGCGGCCTGGCAGACGTAGTCGAAGTGCGGGGTTCCGCCGCGGATGACGACGCCGAGGGCAACCACGGCGTCGAAGTGCGGTGCCAGCCGGGCTGCCGCGACGGGCAGTTCGAAAGAACCCGGTACCCGCAGCACGGCGGGCTCGGCGATGCCGGCTTCCTTGGCGGCGCGGAGGGCACCGGCGAGCAGGCCGTCCATGATCTGGGTGTGCCAGCTGGCCGCCACGATGGCGAGCTTGAGCTGGGAGCTTTCCTCCGGGTTGAGGGTGGTGAGGTCGATGGTGGGGGCGCCGTGTCCGCTCATGGGGTGTGTGTTTTTCCGTTCAGTCTTGTTCGTGGTCAGTCTTGTTCGAGGTCAAAGGCGCCGGTGCCTGCGGCAGCAGGATCGGCAAGTGTCAGGCGATGGTCCATGCGGTCCTTCTTGGTCTGCAGGTAGCGCAGGTTCTCTTCCCGGGAGGGAACTTCCGTCGGGACCATTTCGACGACCTTCACGCCGGCCTGGGCCAGGCGGTCCTGCTTGTCCGGGTTGTTGCTGAGCAGCCGGATTTCGTGCAGGCCCATCTCCGCGAGGATCTGCGCGGCGGCCTTGTAGCAGCGGGCATCCACCGGCAGGCCAAGTTGTTCGTTGGCTTCGACGGTGTCAAAGCCTGCTTCCTGGAGGGCGTAGGCCTTGATCTTGTTGGCCAGCCCGATGCCCCGGCCTTCTTGTCCGCGCAGGTAGAGCAGGGTGCCGCCCTCGTCGCGGATCAGTTCGAGTGCGTAGGCCAGCTGTTCGCCGCAATCGCAGCGGTAGGAGCCGAAGACGTCGCCGGTGAGGCACTCGGAGTGCAGGCGCACCAGGGGCGCGGCGCCGTTGCGGGGCGGGTTCGGGGAGCTCACCGCGAGGTGCTCCACGCCGGTGGCCTCGTCGATCCACGCCTGGGCAATGAATTCGCCGAAGGCCGTGGGCAGCTGGACCACGGGGCCGCCGCTGACCGGATGCTTCCGGTGCGCCGTGCCGCCGTCGCCATAACGCTGTGCGGTCATCGTGTCTCCTCTTCTCCTGCCTGGTCGCCGGCCTTCGCCGCAATGTATGCCACAAGGTCCTCGATGGAGATCAAAGGGCACCCATGTTCCGCGGCGAAGTCCCGGAGGCTGTCCAGGCGCATCATCTCACCATCGTCGTGAACCACTTCGGCGATCACGCCTACCGGGGCAAGCCCGGCCAGGCGGCACAGGTCCACGGCGGCCTCCGTGTGTCCGGGGCGTTCACGCACTCCACCGTTAACGGCACGGAGCGGGAAAATATGCCCCGGGCGGGTAATCGACGACGGCGTACTGGCCGGATCCGCGAGGATCCTGGCAGTCAGTGCCCGGTCGCCGGCGGAGATTCCGGTGCTCACGCCGGCGGCCGCATCGCAGGACACCGTGTAGGCGGTTCCCTTGGCATCCTGGTTGTCTTCGACCATGGGGGGCAGCTGGAGGGCGTCGGCACGGGAGCCTTCCAGGGGCACGCAGATCACCCCGGAGCTGTAGCGGATGGTCCACCCCATGAGGGCCGGCGTGGCGTGCTCGGCGGCGAAAATGATGTCGCCTTCGTTTTCGCGGTCTTCGTTGTCGACCACCACCACGGGGCGGCCGGCGGCCATTGCCGCGATGGCGTCCTCCACCGGATCCAGCCCGTGGCGCACGGCGGTGCTGCTTTCGTTCGGGAAGGTGCTCACCGGGCGTCGCCTCCGTTCGCGGCGTGGTTGCCTGCGCCCGGGCGGGCGGCGAACGACAGCAGCCGCTCGGTGTACTTGGCCAGCACGTCGACTTCCAGGTTGACGCGGCCGCCGATCGCCTTGGCGCCCAGACCGGTTTCCTCCAGTGTGGTGGGGATCAGGCCGACTTCAAACCAGGGCTCGCTTTCCTGGGCCGGGCTTACGGCGGTCACCGTGAGGGACACGCCGTCGACGGCGATGGAGCCTTTTTCGGCGATGTAGCGGGCCAGCTGCGCCGGGACGCCGAAGCGGAGCCGGTCCCAGTTGCCTTGGGATTCGCGCTCCAGGAGCTGCCCGACGCCGTCGACGTGGCCTTGGACCACATGGCCGTCGAGGCGGCCGCCGGCGGGGACGCAGCGCTCGAGGTTCACGACGTCGCCCGGGGCGAGTTCGCCGATGGTCGTGCGGACAAGGGTCTCCCCCATGACGTCCACGCTGAACTCCTGGCCGTCGATCTCCGTTGCGGTGAGGCAGACGCCGTTCACGGCGATCGAGCCGCCCAGCTCAAGTCCGTCCGTCGTGCTGGGAGCCGAGAGGCGCAGCGTGGCGCTCTCAGTGCCCTGGTGGCCTATTGCCAGGACCTTGCCTTGTTCGGCGACGATTCCGGTAAACATTCAGTGTTCTCCTTCGGTGGCTTCCACGGCGTCCTTGCCGGGGGTGTGGTCTTCGGTGGCTTCCGCCAGAGGTTTCAGGTGCAGCCGAAGGTCGCGTCCGAGCCTGCGGACCGCCCCTCCTCCGGCCTCGTCCCACGTCCAGTGCTGTGCGTCGGCGAGGGTGCTGATCCCCAACTCGTGCAGGGCTGGCGTGCCACTGCCAAGCAGCGTGGGCGCGAGGTAGACGATCAGTTCGTCCACCAGTCCGGCCGCCAGGAAGGCGCTCAGGATCCGGGAGCCGCCCTCGACCATCAGGTGGCGGATGTCCCGCTCGTAGAGCGTGGCCATTGCCTCGGCGGGGTCGCGGGTGGGAAGGTGGATGAAATTGCCGTCGGAGCCACGGATGGCGGCGTCCTCCGGAATGCTGCGCAGGCCCATGGCCACGCGGAGCGGCTGCTTGCCCGATTCCTCGCCTGCGGCGTTGCGTGCCGTGAGCCGCGGATTGTCCACCAGCACCGTCTCGGTTCCCACCAGGATCGCGTCGATCAGTCCGCGCAGCTCGTGGTTGTCCGCCAGCGATTCGGGGCTGGAGATCCACTGGCTGGTGCCGTCGTTGGCCGCGATCCGGCTGTCCAGGGTCTGGGCGATGTGGAGGGTCACGAAGGGGCGGCGGCTCCGGACAGCGTCGAACCATTCCCGGTTCAGCGCGGTGGCCCGTTCTCCGCCAAGGCCGGACGCGACGTCCACCCCGGCCGTGCGCAGCGTGACGGCGCCGCCGGCGGCGTGGTGGTGCGGATCGTCGACGGCGTACACCACCCGGGAAACGCCGGCCGCGATGATCGCCTGCGCACACGGCCCGGTGCGGCCGGAGTGGTTGCAGGGTTCCAAGGTGACCACCATGGTGGTGCCGTTGAGGTCGATCCCTGCGGCCCTGGCTTCGGCGATGGCGTCGGCCTCGGCGTGGGCCGTGCCGGCACCCCGGTGGTAGCCGGTGACGAGTTGTGTGCCGTCCGGGCCGAGCACCACGGCCCCGACCAGCGGGTTCGCTCCGCGGGGGCCGAGGAGGGCCGCGGCCAGGGCGGTGTCCATGGCAGTTTGCTCGGCGTCCGTGAAGACGGCCGTGGTGAGCGCTGTACTCATGAGGCGGCTCCGGCCGGCACGGTATCGGTCTGCACAGCGTCGGGCTGCACGGAAAGGCCTTCCCGACGTCCCGCGCGCCACCAGACAAAGAAGCCGGCCAGCGTGAAGAAGCCATAGAAGAGGTACATGAAGGCACTGGCGAAGTAGCCGGCGCTGAACAGCAGCGGCACTCCGACGATGTCCACGGCCACCCAGACCAGCCAGAACTCGGTCCAGCCCCGCGCCATGCCGTAGGTGGCCAGCGGCGAACCTGTGAAGGTCCAGGCGTCGGCCCACACCGGCGGATACGATCCCAGCGAATCGAACAACGGGGTGAGGGCGGCAGTGCCGGCGAAGAGCGCGGCGACGAGCGCGACACGGACCTTGGCCGACGCCCAGGACGGAACCACGGCGCGGCCCTGGGTGGCGGAGACGCGGCCTTCACGCCAGCGGTACCAGCCGTAGGCGGCGACGGCGATGAACATCACCTGGCGTCCGGCCTGGCCCCAGAGGGTGGCGGGCGTCGCGGCACCGAAGACGTTGCCGAGGAAGACCGTGAGGAGGAGCAGATTGCCCGCGATACCCACGGGCCATGCCCAGACTTTGCGGCGCATTCCGCCGAGGGCGCTGGCGAGCCCGAAAATGTTACCCAGCACTTCGCGTAGAACAAGCGCAGACCCGCCGATCGGGATCTGTGCTTCGAAGAGCCATCGCAGAAAATCCATGCCGTTCCTTCCCTGAAAGCCGCGATGGCTCCGGGGGTGTACGACAGCGCGATGCCAGGTGCCCGAAAAGGGACACCGCGGCATGACTGTACGTGCTTCTCCCATCCAGACTTTGACTGTCGGTACTGGAATTCCACCAGTTCAACCGTTCGCCGCCGCTTCCTTGCTGGAAGCGATGGCTCGCGGGTCGCGGACTATGACCGCCGGTTCGGAATTACACCGACCCCGGAGCACGTAATGTGTGTTTGCTATTGTGGCACAACTTTGCCGGTGGCCCGGCTATTCCCCGGGCCCCGCAGTCAACAGTTCGTCACGCTTGGGAGCTCAGCGCCGCGCGGCGGCACCGATGCCTGCTTTGCGGAGCCGGTCGATGGCCTCGGCAGGGTCGTCCTGGCCGTACACAGCGGAACCGGCCACGAACACGTTGGCCCCGGCTTCGGCCGCACGCAGGATGGTTTCCTCCGTGATGCCGCCGTCCACCTGCAGGGCCACGCCAATCCCGGAGCCGTCGATCGCGGCGCGCGCCCGGCGGATCTTGGGCAGCGTCACATCGAGGAAGGACTGTCCGCCGAAGCCCGGTTCCACGGTCATGATCAGGAGCAGGTCGAGTTCGCTGAGCATGTCCAGGTACGGCTCCACCGGGGTCGCCGGACGCAAGGCCATGCCGGCCTTCGCGCCGCGCGCCCGCAGCTCGCGCGCGAGCTTGATCGGCGCGGTGGCCGCCTCGGCGTGAAAGGTCACGGACGCGACGCCCGCGTCAGCGTAGGCAGGTGCCCAGCGGTCGGCGTCGGCGATCATCAGGTGGGCGTCCAGCGGGACCGGGCTGACCGCCTGGATGCGCTCCACCACGGGCAGCCCGAGCGTCAGGTTCGGCACGAAATGGTTGTCCATGACATCGACGTGGACGGCGTCGGCGTTGCTGATCCGCTTCAGCTCCGCCTCCAGGTTCACGAAATCGGCGGACAGGATGCTCGGATTGATGCAGCACGTGGTCAAAGTTCGTTCCCCTTGGCGTTGGTGGTCGGGTGCTGATGGAGCTTAGGGCTTTTTCCGGATGAGGGCCATGAACATGGCATCCGTCCGGTGCAGGTGCGGCCAGAGTTGCGCGGTGAGTTCGTTTCCGGCGCCGAGATTCCCCCCAAGGCTGACGGCATCCAGTGCGGCGCCGGCGTCGAGCAGTTCGAGGTCATCCCGCTTGGCGAGGGCGTCACTGACGACGGCGGTGGTCTCGGCGGGGTGCGGGGAGCACGTCACGTACGCCACCACGCCGCCGGGCCGGACGGCGTCGATGGCGGACTTGAGCAGCTCACGCTGCAGCGGGCCCAGCTCGGCGAGGTCCTTGGGCGTGCGGCGCCAGCGGGATTCCGGCCGTCGGCGGAGTGCTCCCAGGCCGGTGCAGGGAACATCGGCGAGAACCCGGTCGAAGGTGCCGGGCTGTTCCTTGCCCAGGTCCCGGCCGTCTCCGGTGCGGACAGACCAGGCGGAGCCGGGTACGGCGGCCAGCGCCTGGCTGACCAGTTTGGCCCGGTGTGGGGCCGGTTCGTTGGCGAGCAGGCTGGCGCCGGACTCGTTGGCGAGGGCGGCGAGCAGTGCGGCCTTACCGCCGGGGCCGGCACACAGGTCCAGCCACTTCTCGCCGGCTTTGCCTCCGCGGCCGCTTTCCGTGCTGGTGCTTTCCGTTCCGAGCTCGACGGCGGCGACGGCGCGGGCCACCAACTGGGAGCCGACGTCCTGGACGCGGGTGGTGCCGGCCCGGACCGAGGAGAGCCGGCCGAGGTCACCGCCGCTGGACAGGGCCGAACCGGCGACGAGCGGACCCGGGGTCGCACCGTTCTCCAGTGCTTCGTCGAGGCTGCCTAGGCCGGGCAGGGCCACGAGGTTTACCACCGGGGCTGCGTTGTCGGCTTCGAGGAGGGCTGTGATTTCATCGGCCGGACGCCCGTGGGCCACGAGGGACTGGCGCAGGGCGCGCACGATCCATTCGGGATGGGCGTGGCGCACGGCGTCGATCCTGATGGCATCCGTCTCGCCCTCGAGGAGGTGGTCCAGCCATTCGGGCAGCGAGCGGGCCGTGACCTTGCGGAGCACAGCGTTGACAAGGGAGGACGGGCCGGCACCGATCACGGCACGGGCCAGGCCCACGGTCTGGTCCAGTGCGGCGTGCGCGGGAACACGCATGGCCAGGAGCTGGTGCGCGCCGAGCCGCAGGGCGTCCAGCACCGCCGGGTCCAGCTTCGCCAGCGGCCGGTCCACGCAGGCCGCCAGGATGGCGTCATAGGTGCCCTGGCCGCGCAGCGCACCGTAGCTCAGTTCCGTGGCGAAACCGGCGTCGCGCTTGTCGAGGTGGTGGTGCCGGATCCGGGCAGGCAGCACGAGGTTGGCGTAGGCGTCCTCGGAGGCCACGGCCCGGAGCACTTCGAAGGCCACGAGGCGCGCGGGATCGGCACGCCGGGTGCGTTGCGAGGGCGCGCTGGCCGAAAAGCCGCGCTGCGGTCCCCGGTTGCGTTCGCGTCCCTTGGCATCGCGGCGCACGACGCCGCTTCCACCCTGGCTCCGCCCGCCGTTGCCGCGGCTGCCGCCGTCGCGACCGCCATGGTTTGCCGGGTTCCGTCGTCCGGACTCGCTCATTCGAATTCCACGCTTTCCACTGCCACCCCGCGGGCCCAGTCGGCCGAAGCCATCATCTTCTTACCGGCCGGCTGGATGCGGCCAAGCTGCACGGCATGCGAACCGGTACCGGCCAGTACGCTTTTGCCATCGAAGCGAAGCCGGCCGGGCTCCAGGTCCCGGACGTCGGGCCGCAACTGCAGCGGCTCGAGCTTGACCCGCTGGCCGTCCAGCATGGTCCAGGCACCGGGCTCCGGGGTGACGCCACGGGCCCTGCGGTTGATCGCGAGGGCGGGCTGCCGCCAGTCGATGCGGCCGTCGTCGAGGGTGAGCTTGGGCGCGAGCGAAACTTCACCGCTCTGCGGCTCGGGGGCTGCCCTGCCAGCGTCGACGGCGGACAGGGTCTGGCTGAGCAGGACGGCGCCGCTGCGGGACAACCGTTCCAGCAGGTCACCGGCGGTGTCGTCCGGCCGGACGGCTTCGGTGACCGTTCCGAAAACCGGTCCTGTATCCAATCCTTCTTCCAGCTGGAAGGTGGCCGCGCCCGTGATGTCGTCACCCGCGATGACGGCGCGCTGCACCGGAGCGGCGCCGCGCCAAGCCGGAAGCAAGGAGAAGTGCAGGTTGATCCAGCCGTGCCTCGGGACGGCGAGGGCGGCTTTGGGGACAATCCCGCCGTAGGCGACGATCGCCGCAACATCCGGTTCGTAGGAGGCGATGCGGGCCGTGGTTTCGGCGTCCACCTTGCTTGCGTGGATGATTTCGATGCCGAGTTCCGCCGCGCGGGCGGCGACCGGCGACGGTGTCAGGACCCTTTTGCGCCCGGTGGGGGCATCCGGCCGGGTCAGGACGGCGACGACGTCGAATCCGGCGTCGACCAAAGCGTCGAGGGAGGGGACGGCGACCGCAGGGGTGCCGGCGAAAAGGACCCTCATTCAGGGGTACCGAAGCTGCCGAAGCTGGAGCCGACGGTGTTGGCCCGCTTGCTGGTGGTCTGCTCGGTGACCTCGTGGTAGTTCGCGGCCCGGATGGCGCGCAGCGCGGACTTTCGGTCTTCGCCTTCGAGGCGGTCGGTGAAGAGGATGCCGTCCAGGTGGTCCGTTTCGTGCTGGAAGCAGCGTGCGAGCATGCCCTCGGCTTCGATGCTGACCGGGTTTCCGTGGAGGTCGACGCCGGTGGCACGGGTAGTACGGCGGCGGCGGACCGGGTACGCGAGTCCGGGGATGGAGAGGCAACCTTCGATCTGGTCGTCCTGGAAATCCTCGCTGTTCTCCAGCACGGGGTTGATGATGTGCCCTTCGACGCCGTCGATCCGGTAGGTGAAAACCCGCTGGCTCACACCGACCTGCGGGGCGGCAAGGCCGGCACCGTCCACGTCTTCCATGGTCTCGGTCATATCGGCAACCAGTTTGGCAAGCTCGGGGCCGAAGTCCGTGACAGGATCGGCCACAGTGCGCAGCACGGGGTCCCCGATGATCCGGATACTCAAAATGGCCATGCGCTGTCAGTCCTCACGATCGGCGTTTGCTTGGCTTCCATACAAAGGGAGCTAAGCCAGTTTAGTGGAGCCGGCCACGGCCGGAGCGGCGGGGTATGCCGGCGGAGCGACCGGAAGCAGGGCAGCGCCGGCCGCCGCGACGTTCGCGGACATGTCCCAGACCCGTTTCAGGGCACAAAATTTCCACCAGTGGTGTTTCAGGACATCCGGGTTGGCACGCTGCGGGCGGACTTCGGTCTCGCCGATGGCCACCGCCAGGAGAACGGGATCCTCGCCGTACTTCCAGGGCTCCCACTCCCCTGCCACCGGATCCACCAGGCTTTCCTCTGCTTTCATCCCCGCAACCAGCTGCATGACCACCTTGTCATCCAGGGCCTTGACCGTGCCGTCGCGGTTGGTCCCCTTGGTCTTGTAGTCAATCAGGCAGACCCGGCCGTTGATCCGTGCCACCAAGTCCAGGGTGCCGGCGTAGCCGACGCTCGTGTTCCAGACGGTGATTTCCGGGGCGAGCGGTTCTACGCGGTACAGCTCCCACCATTCGTCGAACCGTACCGCGAAGGCCTCTTCGCCATGAGAAGCCAGCAGGGCACGGGACTCCTCCACCTGGTGTGGCCTGCCAAGCGCCCGGAGCGCCACCTGTTCGCAGTAGCCGTGCACCCGGTCCCCACGCTGGGCGGCGTCGTCCCGGTACACCTCGGCAGCCTTGGCTGCCTTGTTGACCGCCTGCCGGAGACCGGCGGGACTGCCGAGAAGCCGCGGCAGTTCGGGATCGTTCGCCAGGCTGTTCGCTCCCATGTACCCGAACCAGCCATCCAGCGAGTGTGCCTGCTGGCCGATGACCGTGGTGATGGACGGCACCGAAAAGGCCTCCGTGGTGGAGCGGGCGTACATCCGGCCGTAGTCGGTGGCATGGGCAAGCAGTGGATCTGTCATAGGAAAACTCTTTCACAGACCACCGACAGGGTCCGAGCCCGGAGCCGTCCGGAGTACGACACCGAGGTACGACAAAGGCCCCTGCTGTTCCTAGTAGAGCAGCAGGGGCCTTTGCCTCACGGTGGGCGATACTGGGTTCGAACCAGTGACCTCTTCGGTGTGAACGAAGCGCGCTACCACTGCGCCAATCGCCCGTGCATCAAAAACACTAACCGACTCCGGCCGGAAATCAAAAACCGCCGGAACGGAACCGGAACTCACCCCTGCCGCAGATTCAGGAGGGGGCATCTCCAAGCTGCCAGCACGCGCACCGGGCAGGCTAATCACAAGCGTGTAACTCGGAAATTCCGCGCCAATCCAAGGAACCCGGGGCGCAGGCTGCCCTGGCAGGGCGAACGATTTGGAGTTTCCCCGAACCTCCTATAGAGTTTTTACTCGTCGGAAAGCGACGGTCTGCCCATCGGGGCGGGCCGCGGAAATCCGGCAATGCGGACGTAGCTCAGCTGGTAGAGCACCACCTTGCCAAGGTGGATGTCGCGAGTTCGAATCTCGTCGTCCGCTCGCAGGACACTGTCACGGCAAAGAGTCCCGGGAAGCCGGGACTCTTGCTTACACGGTGGGTTGGCCGAGAGGCGAGGCAGCGGCCTGCAAAGCCGTATACACGGGTTCGAATCCCGTACCCACCTCGGTGAAAACCCTGGATCCCGGTTACGGCCGGATTATTACGGGCGATTGGCGCAGCGGTAGCGCGCTTCCCTGACACGGAAGAGGTCACTGGTTCGATCCCAGTATCGCCCACGGGAGCAAGGAAACTTGCTTGACGTTGAGCGGATGGCTCCGGCCATCCGCTCAATATTTGCGGACGTAGCTCAGCTGGTAGAGCACCACCTTGCCAAGGTGGATGTCGCGAGTTCGAATCTCGTCGTCCGCTCTCCTGTTTTTAAGGATCCGGAAACGGATATTCTCCGGCTCCTGCCGGAAACGGGCGATTGGCGCAGCGGTAGCGCGCTTCCCTGACACGGAAGAGGTCACTGGTTCGATCCCAGTATCGCCCACCAGGGCAAGGTAACTTGCCTGTTGTTGAACCTGGTTCAGCATGTGCGGACGTAGCTCAGCTGGTAGAGCACCACCTTGCCAAGGTGGATGTCGCGAGTTCGAATCTCGTCGTCCGCTCTCCGGGCCGGCGCCCATGATGAAAGCAGCTCTTCGGAGCTGCTTTTTTTATGCTTTCGAACCACCCGCCTCCGGGACACCGGAGCTCCAAACATCGGAATATCCCACGAATAAAGCTAAGGAAAAATCGCTTTATCTGATGTGATTCGACTCGCATACTATTCCTCGGACCTTTTTGGCTTTCAACCACCACGCCTACAGGCAGGAGCACCCCGGTGAACCAACAAACGCTCACGAGTTCGATCCTGAGGAAGAAACCGATCGACACCATCGAGGAGGAGAACAAGCACAGCGGCCTTTTCAAGAGCCTCGGCCTCTGGCAACTGACCGCCATCGGCGTGGGCGGAATCATCGGCGTCGGCATCTTCTCGCTCGCAGGCCTGGTGGCCCACGGCAACGGCAGCAACCCAGGCGTCGGCCCCGCGGTGCTGATTTCCTTCCTCGTGGCCGGCCTCGCCTCAGCGGCGGCGGCACTTTCCTATGCCGAATTCGCCGGCATGATTCCGCGCGCCGGTTCGGCCTACACCTACGGCTACGTCGCCTTGGGCGAAATCATCGGCTGGTTCATCGGCTGGGACCTGCTGCTTGAATACATTGCGATCGTCGCCGTCGTCGCGATCGGCATCTCCGGCTACTTCGACGCGTTCCTCTCCGGAATCGGCATCCACATGCCGGCCTGGATGACGTCCACGGTGGACGAAGGCAAGGGCGGCCTCATCAACATTCCCGCCATCCTGGTCTGCCTGCTCGTGACTTGGATCCTGAGCCGGGGCACCAAGACCTTCGGCCGCTTCGAACTGATTGCCGTGGGCATCAAGGTGCTGCTGATCGTGTTCATCATCGGGCTGGGCATGTTCTACATCAACACCGAGAACTACAACCCGTTCATGCCCAGCGGCTTCGGCCCGGTCCTGGCCGGATCCGCCACCGTGTTCTTCGCGGTCTTCGGTTATGACGCCATGAGCACCGCTGCAGAAGAGGCCAAGGACGGCAAGAAGCACATGCCCAAGGCCATCGTGCTGTCCCTCGTGATCGCCATGCTCCTCTACGTGGCCGCCACCCTGGTGCTGACCGGCATGCAGAACTACAAGGACATCAACCCCACTGCCGGATTCGCCTCCGCGTTCACCGGCGTCGGGCTTCCGGTCATCGCCACGATCATCTCGGTCTTCGCCGTGCTGTCCATCCTCACCGTCATGCTGACCTTCCTGCTGGGCGTCACCCGCGTCTGGTTCACAATGAGCCGCGACGGGCTGCTGCCGTCCTGGTTCGCCAAGACAGACCGCCACGGGACCCCGCAGCGCGTCACCTGGATTGCAGGCATCACCTCGGCCTTCCTTGCCGGCGTCTTCCCAATCAAGGCCGTGGCCGACCTGACCAACATCGGCATCCTCGCCGCTTTCGTGGTGGTGTGCGTGGCCGTGATCGTCTTCCGCTACACGAAGCCCGACGCCCCGCGCACCTTCCGTCTGCCCCTCATGCCCGTGGTGCCGGCCTTCGGCGTCCTGGCCTCGGGTTTCCTGATGACTCAGCTGCCGTGGGACACCTGGCTGCGGTTCGCCGTCTGGCTGGTCATCGGTCTGGCGATCTACTTCGGCTACGGCCGCCGGCATTCGCTGATGAATCCGGACAGCCCCCGGCACCAGGAGAACGCCAGGCTTGACGGCGGCTTCTGAATAGGGTCCGCCAAACCGCGCTTGGCAGGGCCGGGATCCCGGGCTAGGCTCGGGAACGGAGGAGCGAACTGGCTCCGCGAGGAAGGGAGGTGCCCGTGGGACTAATTGACGATCTGAAGGGCAAGGCTCAAGAGCTCATTGGTGGCAACGAAGAAGCCATCAAGGACGGCATCGAAAAGGCCGGCGATTTCATCGACGATAAGACCGGTGGAAAATTCGCCGAGCAGGTTGATGCAGTCCAGGACGCCGCTTCCGGATTCGTGGAGAACGCCGGTGGCGAGGCTCCGGCCACGGATGAGGCTCGGTAAAGAGCTGCCGTAACAGTTACGTCAACGGGGCATCGGTCCCGCCGGGAGGCGGCACCGATGCCCTTGGCGTTTAATCGGCCGGGTTTGCGCGGCCGGAGCGGGACCACCACCTGCCTCGGGTACCGTTGAACATCATGCCCTCCCCGGATTCCAGCGCCGCACCGGCCGAAGCCACCGCCGCTCCCCCAGCCCCGCCGTCCCGGCAGTTGTCCATGCCCCTGACCGCCGGCGTCGTGACCGCCTTGGTCGGCTTCACCTCCTCCTTCGCGGTGGTCCTCGCCGGGCTGCGTGCCGTGGGGGCCAGCGATGCGCAGGCGGCCAGCGGCCTGCTGGCGCTCACCCTGTGTTTCGGTGTCGGCGTCCTCTGGCTCTCCTGGCGATCGAAGGTGCCGGTGACGCTCGCCTGGTCCACGCCGGGGGCGGCGCTTCTCGCGGGAGCGGGAACGCCCGACGGCGGCTGGCCGGCCGCCGTCGGCGCCTTCCTGGTAGCGGGGGTGCTCATCGCACTCACCGGGCTGCTGCCCCCGCTGGGACGGCTCATGGCGCGGATTCCGACGGCACTTGCCCAGGCGATGCTCGCCGGGGTCCTCCTGCCGCTGTGCGTTGCGCCGTTCAAGGCCCTGGGTTCCGCTCCCCTGCTCGTGGCGCCGGTGATCGTGTGCTGGTTGCTGATGATGAAGCTGGCGCCCCGGTGGTCCGTTCCGGCGTCCCTCGGGGTCGCTTTGGCCGTCATCGGGCTCTATGTCGGGCTGAACGGCGGAAGTGTCCCTGCGGACCGCCTGCTGCCCGAACTGCAGTGGACCACGCCCGCATTCACCCCGCAGTCTGTGGCCGGCCTGGCCCTTCCGCTGTTCATCGTGACGATGGCGTCCCAGAACATCCCAGGCGTGGCGGTACTGAAGTCCTTCGGCTACACCACGCCGTGGCGGCCGTCGATGCTGGTGACCGGGGCGGGGACGATACTCGGCGCTCCGTTCGGCGGGCACGCCATCAACCTGGCCGCCCTGAGCGCGGCACTGGCCGCCGGAGAGGAAGCGGGCCCGGACCGGGGCCGGCGGTGGATTGCCGCCTTTACCTCGGGCCTGGTGTACTTGCTGCTTGCCGCGTCTTCCGCGGCGCTGGTCACGGTGGTGGCTACGGCGCCGCAGGGTCTGCTTGAGGCCGTGGCGGGCCTCGCCCTGCTGGGCACCATGGCCTCGGCGATCGCGTCTGCGCTGGCGGTGGCGGAAGAACGGATCGGAGCCTCGGTCACGTTCCTGCTGGCCGCCTCAGGGCTGAGCGTTGCCGGAATCGGGGCGGCATTCTGGGCCCTGCTGGCGGGGATTGTGATCCGCTGGGTCCTCAAGGACCGGACCACCGAAAAGCGGCAGTAACGCGGCCTCAGTACCCTAGGAGGGTTCGTGGTTCTGGCCCTCGCGGGCCAGGGCGGTGAGGCGGGAGACGGCGCGGTAGTACTTTTTCATGTACCCGCCGCCCATCATTTCCTCGGTGAAGAGCTTGTCGAACGGAACGCCGCTGGCCAGGATCGGCACGTCCTTGTCGTAGAGGCGGTCGGCGAGCACCACGAAGCGCAGGGCGACCGCCTGCTCGGTGATGGTCTCCACGTCCCGCCACACGACGCCGTCGATCCCTGCGATCAGCTGGCGGTAGCGGCTGGGGTGGACGCCCGCCAGGTGGTCCACCAGCTGGCGGAAGTCGTCGACGGCGACCGTCTGGCCGTCGAATTCGGCGTGCATGTGCCGCTTGAGGTCCTCGGTTTTCAGCGGGGCCGGTGCGGCCGGCAGGCCGCGGTGGCGGTAGTCCTCGCCGTCGATCCTGATGACCTCGAACTGGTCCGCCAGGACCTGGATTTCGCGTTGGAAATCGACGGCGGCGAAGCGGCCCTCGCCGAGGGAACCCGGCAGGGTGTTGGAGGTCGCCGCGAGCCGCACGCCGGCGTCGGCCAATTCCCGCATGAGGCGGGACATCAGCACCGTGTCGCCCGGATCGTCGAGCTCGAATTCGTCGATGCAGACGAGCTTGTAGCTGCTAAGCGCCTCGACCGTCTTGCGGAAGGACAGCGCCCCCACCAGGTTGGTGTATTCGACGAAGGTGCCGAAAGCCTTGGGTCCGGGCGCCGAGTGCCAGAGGGAGGCCAGCAGGTGCGTCTTGCCGACGCCGAAGCCGCCGTCGAGGTAGATGCCGGCCCGTCCGGCGTCCTTCTTGCCGAAGATCCGGGAGAACAGGCCGCCGCCGGAGCCGTTGCCGACGCCGGCAGCGAAAGTTTCCAGGGCCTTGACGGCAGCCGCCTGGCTGGGCTGGGCGGGGTCGGGACGGTAGCTCGAGAAGGAGACCTCCCCGAACCGCGGGGACGGATGGAACCCCTGCAGGATCTCGGCCACCGAGACCGCGGGCGTGCGTGCGGCGAGCTGTTCGATCTGTACCAAGGGGGTCCGTTCTTCCGGGATGGGTCCTCAGCAAGAATACCGGGAATGCCCGGCCGCCATGGACACAGCCGAAGCCCGGCGGACTGCCATGTTTCACCATGTGACCGCACAGGAGCAATCCCACAGGCGCATGGATAGTGTTGATTCCAAGCCGGGCAGAGGAATGCCCCGCCGTCCGGTCCGGCGCCGACCATCATCAGTGAAAGGCCATACCCATGTCCTACCCCGTTGAACAGAACGAAAAGTTCGCGAAGTACGCGCACCCGGAGCGCCTGGCGTCCACCGAATGGCTCGCCGCGGCCCTCGAAGGCGGAGCCCTCAACGACGGCAAGCTGGTTGTTGTCGAATCCGACGAAGACGTCCTTCTCTACGAAACCGGCCACATTCCCGGAGCCGTGAAGATCGACTGGCACACGGACCTGAACGACGAGGTCACCCGCGACTACGTGGACGGCCCGGCGTTCGCCGCGCTGGCCGCGGCAAAGGGCATTTCCCGTGACAGCACCGTGGTGATCTACGGCGACAAGTCCAACTGGTGGGCAGCCTACGCGCTGTGGGTCTTCACCCTCTTCGGCCACGAGGACGTCCGGCTCCTGGACGGCGGCCGCGACAAGTGGATTGCCGAAGGCCGCGAGCTGACCACCGACATCCCGCAGCCGGCCCCGGGCGAATACCCCGTCGTCGAACGCAATGACGCACCGATCCGCGCCTTCAAGGAAGATGTCCTGGCGCATCTCGGCAAGCCGTTGATCGACGTCCGCTCCCCCGAGGAGTACACCGGCCAGCGCACCCACATGCCTGCCTACCCCGAGGAAGGCGCCCTGCGCGGTGGCCACATCCCCACCGCAGCCTCCATCCCGTGGGCACGTGCAGCGGCCGAGGACGGCAGCTACCGTACCCGCGAAGAACTCGAGGCCCTGTACCTCGGCGAAGCCGGCCTGCAGGAAGGCGACGAGGTGGTGGCTTACTGCCGCATCGGCGAGCGTTCCAGCCACACCTGGTTCGCCCTGAAGTACCTGCTGGGCTTCCAGAACGTGCGCAACTACGACGGTTCGTGGACCGAATGGGGCAACGCCGTGCGCGTACCGATCGTCAAGGGTGCAGAGCGCGGCTCCGTTCCGGCGCTGGCCCACTAGCCGGCGCTTTCCCTGAACCGCCGGGTCCGGACGGGGCAAAACCCCGTCCGGACTGCGTAAGCTGGACGTGATGAGTACCAATACCCTGCCCGCCGCACTGGCGGAAATTGTCGATGATTTCCAGGCCCTGAGCGAGCCCGAACGCCTGCAGTTGCTGCTTGAGTTCTCCCGCGGCCTCCCCGATCTGCCGGAGCGCTTGCTGGGCCACCCCGAACTGCTCGAACAGGTGGTTGAGTGCCAGTCGCCGCTGTTCCTGACGATTGAGCAGGAACGCAGGGACGACGGCGGTGCCCTCGGCTACCGTTTGTTCTTCAAGGCCCCGCCGGAAGCACCCACCACCCGCGGCTTCGCCGGCGTGCTGCACGAAGGGCTCGACGGCCTGACGGCCGCCGAAATCCTTTCCGTGCCCGACGACATGCCGGAGCTGTTGGGCCTCACCCGCGCGATCACTCCCCTGCGCATGCGCGGCATGACCGCGATGCTCGGCCGCATCAAGCGCAAGGTGGCCGCTGCCGACCGGCTGCACTCCTGACTCCCGGGAGCGTAAGAACGTGGCAAAGAAGCAAGCCTCAACCGGAACGCCGGCCACAGCCGCCCTGGCTGCGGCCGGCGTTCCGTTCACGCTGCACCCGTACGCGCACGATCCCGCCGCCGAAAGCTACGGTCTGGAAGCGGCGGACGTCCTTGGTGTGGACCCTTCGCGGGTTTTCAAGACCCTGATGGTGGACATCGAAGGCAAGCTCGCCGTCGGGATCGTCCCGGTCAGCGGAACGCTCGACCTTAAAGCGATCGCCGCCGCCATGGGCTCCAAGAAGGCGGCCATGGCCGATCCGAAAACGGCCGAGCGGCGCACCGGATACGTCCTGGGCGGCATCTCTCCCTTGGGCCAGCGCCAGCCCTCCCCCACTGTCGTGGACGAATCGGCCTTGGGTTTCCACACCGTCCTCGTTTCAGGCGGTCGGCGGGGCCTGGACATCGAGCTCGCGCCGGCGGACCTCGTCAGGCTCACGAAGGCGCGCGTCGCGCCGATCGCCGCAGCCTGAGGCGCCGGCTTTCCCGCTTCAGCGGCCGCCCGTGAGCTCAGGCGCAAGCGGCGCCAGCCGCGGCTCCAGCCAGGACCGGACCAGCCGTTCCCATTTCTCGCGGTCCACGTTCCACTCCTTGGTATGCCTGGCCTTGCTGAACGGTTCGAAGGTGACCATCTCGGGATTCCGTTCGGCGAGGCTCGCCGACGGACCATACGGCACGTAGTCGTCATCGACGCTGTGGAGCAGCAGAGTGGGGGTGCGCAGTTCCACGGCCCGGGCGTCCCAGTCCATCGTCCGCAGGTCCAACGGCGCGGCCAGGCCGGTCAGCCTGCGGCCGAGGGAGTGGCCGAGCATCAGCTGGCCATACCGTCCCACGGCGTAAGGGATGGAGTTCAACCGGGCGTGGTGCGCCAGGACGTTTACCCAGTCGATCACAGGGGCATCCAGCACCAGTGCCCGGATGAGGTGGCGGTAGCGGGAAAGGTCGGCCGTCTGCAGGCTGATCGCCCCGCCCATCGACCAGCCGAACAGCACGACTTCCTCGGCGCCCTGTTCCAGGGCGAACGCGATGGCGGCTTCGACGTCGCGCCATTCCGTGGAGCCCAGGCCGTAGCGGCCGTCGGGAGCGGCCGGGGCCAGGCCGTCGTTGCGGTAGGAAATCAGCAGGCAGTCGAGGCCAAGGCTGAGCGCCACCGGAAGGGCCCGCAGGCCTTCCAGCCGGGTGGCCCCGCGGCCGTGCACCATGATGGCCCAGACCCGGGCGTTGGCTCCCTGCCTGGTGCCGTTTCCTTCGTCAGCCCGGACCAACCACGCCGGCGCCTTGCCGCCGTCGACGTCTATCTCCACATCCTCGGCCGCCAGGCCGAGCGACGCAGGTGAGGCGTAGACCGCACCGCTCCACCATCCGCGGTGCGCCCTCGAGAGGTCGCCGCTGTAGACCTCCTCGACCTCGCGCTGCACGGTCCGTTCGGCAGGCGAGTAGGAGACGATCCTGCCGATCCGCGCGTGGCCGGCGCCGCCGTCGAAGAACAGGCTGAAGGTGCCATGGGACGTGGAGTCCTCGGTGGCCGCCATGATGACCTGAAGTCCGTCGTCGCCGCGGACCAGCGCGAGCACCTCCTGGTCGGCATCCCGAATGGCCGGGGTGATGATCCGCCTGGCGAAGTAGGCGGCCAGGGCCGAACTGCCCGCCCCGAAGAGCGCGGCGAGGCCGCCGCCGGCGGCGATTCCGAACAGGGTCCACCGCGCGCGTGCGGACATTCCCGCGGAGCCTGTGGCGTCGGGGGCCGGGCGCAAGGTCAATGCCATGCCACCATTGTCCATCCCGGCAGCGACATTGCCGGAATCGTCGCAACGCCCGGCCGGATTCGTCCGCCAAACGCTGCCGCGCGGCCGGGTCCGGGTCTACGCTGTAGCCATGAGCGATCCAATCGTCATTCTGAGCGAAGAACCCCTCGGCCACGACGACCGCGTCAACATCGCCAAACTGGTGGACGGCAGCGATGCCCCCATCGTGGTGCTGGTGCCGGCCAATACCGAGCGCCACCTGCTGGTCGACTTCCTGGAGAACCTCTCCATGCTGGAGGTGGCCAAAGCCTTCCGGGAACTGCTCTCGCAGGCCCCGGACCCCGAGGTCGAACGTGCCAGCGCGCAGAGCGCCCTGGCCGCCTCGCTCGAGGCCTTGGAAGGGCTCGGCTCCGGGGTGAGCGGTGAGATTGTCGACGGCGGTGCTGTCGCCGGCCTGGTGGCCAAGGTCAAGGCCTTGAATGCCTCGCAAGCGGTGGTGATCACCCGTCCGCACGCCATCGCGGACACGTTCCACACGGACTGGGCGAACAAGGCGCAGGACCAGCTGGGCCTGCCCGTGCTGCACCTCTACGCCGGTTCGGGATTCATTGGCGACTCCTGAACGTTGAGCACATCATGAGCACCGCAGACAACAGCAAGTATTTCCACACCGCCGACCTCACAGCCGGAGTGCCGCACCAGGATGTTCCGGACAAGGGCGCCTGCGTGGAAAAGAGCGAAGCCGAATGGCGGGAGCAGTTGACCCCGGAGGAATTCCGGGTGCTGCGCCAGGCGGGAACGGAACGCCCTTACACGGGTGAGTACTGGGACACCCACACCGCCGGCGTCTACCAGTGCCGGGCCTGCGGCGCCGAGCTCTTCACCAGCAGGGAGAAGTTCGACTCGCACTGCGGCTGGCCCTCGTTCTGGGCTCCGCTGGCGGAAGGCACCGTCCGCTACCTTCATGACCGCAGCATGGGCATGGAACGGGTGGAGGTCCGGTGCGCGAACTGCGATTCCCACCTGGGCCACGTGTTCGAAGGCGAAGGTTATGGCACGCCTACGGACCAGCGCTACTGCATCAACTCGGTTTCCCTGAAGCTGGTCGAAACGCCGGCCGGAAACTGATCTTGCCAGGGCCGGGAGGTCCAGCCTGTTCCGCGGCTGGACCTCCCGGCCCTTTC
>NZ_QRCU01000010.1 GCF_003369445.1 Arthrobacter silvisoli | reverse complement strand
CGAACCCCACGGCTTCTTCAACCAGAACCCCACCCTGAACCTGCCCACCGAAACCCGCGGCACCACCGGCGGACACTGCAGCACCAAATAACCGGCAACACCGCTAGTAAACCGGCAACACCGCTTCGGTCCCCGGCACGCCCACACCGTGCCGGGGACCGAACCCACCCCCCACCAATTCCCTGGCTGTCGTGAAAGGCGTGATCGGCGTGTTCAGCATCCCCGCACTCAACTGGGCCCTCACCGCCGTCCTGCTCCTGGGCGCAGCCGGCCACCTGGCCAGAACCGTACGCACCGGCCAGGCCACAGACCGTGTCAACAACGCCCTGCACGCCCTCATGCACCTGCTCATGGCCGCCATGCTCTGGAACCTCGCCCCCGCCACCCTCCTGGCCCAGATCACCCTCCTGGCCGGCGCCGCGCTCTGGTTCACCATCCAAGCCGTCGCCCGCCCCGAATTCCCCCTCCTCTGCACCGGCACCACACGCCGCCTCGGCTGCGCCCGGCGCCGCGCTCTGGTTCACCATCCAAGCCGTCGCCCGCCCCGAATTCCCCCTCCTCTGCACCGGCACCACACGCCGCCTCGGCTGCGCCTACCACGCCCTCTCCATGAGCGCCGCCGCCCTCATGATCGCCCTCATGGCACCCCACACCACCCCCGACCCCACGGCAACAAAGAGCACCACCGGCATGACCATGCCCATGACCCACGCACACCACCACACCACCGCCGCAGCCACGGCCTCCGGCTCCCCCGTGCTGGCACCCGCCCCCGCCCTCGCCCTCGCCATGACCGTGCTCTTCGCAACCGCCGCGGTGGTCTTCACCATCCTGCTGCTCCGCAAACGAACCACCCGCCACCCAAACCACCCGCACGCAAACCACAAACACCCCACCCACACCACACACGCACTCGAAGCCCTCGGCGCCACCGCCATGGCCCTCATGTCCGCCACCATGACCACCTGAGCAGAACCCATCAACCTTAAGGACCCACTCATGCGCGTTCACATCGCAACCGACCACGCCGGCATGGAGCTTAGCTCCCACCTGATCACGGCGCTCTCCGCCAGCGGCTACGAGATGGTGGATCACGGGCCCTCGGTCTATGACGCCGAAGACGACTACCCGGGATTCTGCATCAAGGCCGCGCAGGCCGTGGTCGCCGACCAGGCCGCGGGCGTGGACGCGCTCGGCATCGTGCTGGGCGGTTCGGGCAACGGCGAGCAGATCGCCGCGAACAAGGTCGAGGGCGTGCGCGCTGCCTTGGTGTGGAACCTGGACACGGCAAAGCTGGCCCGCGAACACAACGACGCCAACGTGGTGGCCGTGGGCGGACGCCAGCACACCGTCGAAGAGGCCACCGAGCTGATTGAGGCCTTCCTGGCGGAACCCTTCAGCAACGCCGAACGCCATATGCGCCGCATCGGCAAGATCGCCAGCTACGAGGCCACCGGCGTCGTCGCCTACTGAGCCGACCAAGCCGATTATCACACCACACACGCACTCGAAGCCCTCGGCGCCACCGCCATGGCCCTCATGTCCGCCACCATGACCACCTGAGCCCGAAGGGCGCCCGAAACGGTCCCGGCCACGGCGGCGCAGCGGCGTGCACCCTTGCGCCAGGTGACGTTCCCTCCCGGTTGCTCCCGCCTTCACCGGACAAGCAGCGGCATTTCCGCAGCTCAGGGGTCGGTCAAGCGCAGCGAGCGGCCGTGAACCACATTGCAGGCGGGAAGGAACGTCGCCGACCCGCCCTCACAGAGCCGACCCGCCCTTACAAAGCCGGCATCACCAGTGCGCGCGCCAGTACTGCGGCGCGGAAGGGGTCTTCTCCAACGCCTCGCCGAGTTCCCGTGCTGCCAGTGCGGCCCAGTTCGGCTCACGCAGGGCGGCGCGGGCGATCGAGACGCCGTCGGCCTGGCCGTTCACCAGCACCTGCTCCGCCTGCTGGGCCGTGGTGATCATTCCGACGGCGGTCACGAAAGCGTCGTTTTCCACGCCCCGCGCAGCCGCATCGGCGGCGAGGGCCTTCTTCACTTCGTCCGCCAGCGCGATCTGGTAGCCCGGACCCACCGGCCCCCGGTAGGCGCCGATCCCACCGCTGGACAGGTCAAACACGGTGACGCCCAGTGAACGGAGTTCCACGGACAGCCGCGCTGTCTCTTCGATGGTCCAGCCGCCGTCCACCCAGTCGGAGCCGGAGAAGCGCACGCCCAGAGGCTTTTCCGCCGGCCATGCGGCGCGCACGGCGGTAACCACTTCCCGCAGGTACCGGGTGCGGCCCTCGTACGAGCCGCCGTACCCGTCCGTCCGCGTGTTCGTCAGCGGAGACAGGAACTGGTGGATCAGGTAGCCGTGGGCGGCATGGATCTGGACGAAATCGAAGCCCGCCTCGTCGGCACGCCGGGCGGCATCCGCCCACGTTTCAACGGAGTCCCCGATCTCGTCCACGGACAGCGGATGCGGCTCGGCCAAGCCGAATGCAGAGGTGGCCGACGGCGCCACGGTGACCCAGCCGCCGTCGCCGGGTGGAACGGACCCGGTGAGTCCCTGTGAAACGAAGCGCGGCACGTTGCCGTAGGTGGACGCCTTGGCGCCGGCATGCGCCAGCTGGACGCCGGCGGCGGCGCCCTGGCTCCTGATGAAGGCGGTGATGGGCTTGAAAGCCGCCGCCTGCCCGTCGTTCCAGAGGCCCAGGTCCTCGGGCGAGATGCGTCCCTCCGGCACGACGGCGGTCGCTTCAGCGATCACCATGCCGAACCCGCCCGCGGCCCGCGCTCCGAGATGGACGAAGTGCCAGGGAGTGGGAACGCCGTCGCGGGCGTCGACGGAGTACATGCACATCGGGGCGAGGAAGGTCCGGTTGCGCAGCACGAGCTGGCCGGACGGGGCGGAAAGGACGGCTTCGGAGAAAAGTGTGCTCACGTCGGTGGCAACGAGGGATCCGTGCGGGGTATTCCGTACGGTACCCGCAGACCCGCCCTGCCAAGTTCGGTAAGTTAGTGCCTGTGAAGATTGCTACCTGGAACGTGAACTCCCTCCGTGCCCGTGCCGACCGTGTGGAGGCCTGGCTGCAGCGCAGCGACTGCGACGTCCTGGCCATCCAGGAAACGAAGTGCAAGGACGACAACTTTCCTTGGGAACTCTTCGAACGCATGGGCTACGAGGTGGCGCACTTCGGGCTGAGCCAGTGGAACGGCGTCGCGATCGCCTCCCGGGTGGGGCTCGACGACGTCGAACGCACCTTCCTCGACCAGCCGGTCTTCGGCAAAGCAGGCAAGGACCCTGTCCAGGAGGCACGCGCCATCGCCGCTACCTGCAACGGGGTGCGCGTCTGGAGCCTCTACGTGCCCAATGGCCGTTCCCTGGACGATGAGCACATGCCCTACAAGCTCAAGTGGCTGGACACCTTGAAGGGCCACGCTGCCGGCTGGGTCACGGAGAAGCCGGAGAGCCAGATCGCGCTGATGGGTGACTGGAACATCGCCCCCACGGACGAGGACGTCTGGGACATCGATTTCTTCCTGGCAAACCGCATGACCCACGTCAGCGAACCCGAGCGAGCCGCGTTCCACGCCTTCGAAGCCGCCGGCTTCACCGACGTCGTCCGCCCGTACACGCCGGGCCCCGGCGTCTACACCTACTGGGATTACACCCAGCTGCGCTTCCCCAAGAAGGAAGGCATGCGCATCGACTTCGTCCTGGCCTCCCCGGCGCTGGCGGCCCGCGTCACCGGCGCGCAGATCGACCGGGAAGAGCGCAAGGGCAAGGGCGCGTCGGACCACGCACCGGTGATTGTCGAGCTCGCGGACTGACGCGGACCGGCTTTCCGTAGACAGGCAGGCAACAGGTGAAGGAGGCGGGGCTGCAATGAGCGAAGACTTCTACCGCGGCCAGGCAGGGCTTCCCTTTTCCTCTGCCCTGCGCGTCTACGAGCCGCTTGAGGCGTTCCCCGAGCGGCAGCGCGCACAGCTCGAAGCCAGCGGCACCCGCGGCGGCTCCCGGGCCGCCGTCGAGCACGCCGAACTCCTCGCTTCCCTCGGCCGTGTCACGCGCCCCGGGGGCGACCCCTTCCCCACCGGCCACACGGACCTGGTCCGGGTGACGCGCGCCCCCGCCGAAGGTGGAAAGCACGACGGCGGCCGCCTCCTTTACTGCCCCAGCCAGCTGGTGATCCGCGCCGGACTGGCGGCGAACGCCTTGATGGAAGGCATCCACGGTTCCCTCGCGGAGCTGCTCATCCCGGTGGACCAGCGCGAGAAGCACCAGCTCCGGATCGACCGGATCAATGCGGGCCAGGATTCCAAGCGGGTGCATACGCGGGCCTCCACGTGGGGCATTCCGTTCAGCTGGTTCTCGCTGTTCCAGGAGGCGGACCACAAGGAGGTGGTGGAGGGCAACGGCCGCATCCTCACCGTGCGGGTGTGGGTGCCGTTGACCGAGGCGCTGGAGCGGGCGCGTTTCGCTGTAGCCAACCTGGCCCTCGCGGCACCGGACCTGGACATGCTGGACGACCTCACGCAACTGACCGAATGGTTGGAGATGTTCCACGTGGACTCGATGGTGGAACTGGACTACGGCGCGGTGGCGGACAAGGTCTACCCGGACGAGTCTCCGCTGGATGTGCGGCTGGGCATCGAGTGCCTGGCCGAGGGCGACATGACCGGCGCGGCCGCGGCGTACCGCCGGCTGGCGTCGCGCTGGATCCCGATCCGGCAGTTGGCCCGCGCCTCGTAGCTTCAGGCGGCTAGTTTCAGGCGGCCTAGCTTCAGGCGGTCTAGCTTCAGGCTGCGGGCGGGGCCGTCGTTTCCCGGACGATCAGGTGGTGCTCGGCGGTGACCGATCGGATGGATCCTGCAGTCCCGCCAAGCTCTTCAAGAAGCATTCGGGTGCCTAGCTGGCCCTGTTCGAGGGGGCTCTGGGCAATGGTGGTCAGCCCCATGGCCTCGGAGAATTCGTGGTTGTCGATGCCGATGATCGAGAGTTCCTCTGGCACGCGCACGCCGCGCCGCCGGGCCTGCAGCATCGCGCCGATCGCCATTTCGTCGGAGGCGCAGAACAGCGCGGTCGGCTTCGGTCCAGGCTTGGACCACAGCTCGTCGAAGCCGGCCTGCCCGCTGCTGACGGTGAAATTGCCGAAGATGTCCCACTCGGGCGGCAGGGTTAAGCCGGCATCCTTCATGGCCTTGATGAAGCCCTCCACGCGGAGGCGGGGAACGGCGAAGTTGAGGTCGGAATCGTCCTGGCCGTGGAGCAACGCGATCCTGCGGTGGCCCAGCTTCAGCAGGTGCTCGGTGGCTTCCACGGAGGCCGCAAAGTCGTTGATCCCGATGCTGGGGCAGGATTCCACGGGCCCGCCGACCACTACGAGGGGGATGTCGATCCGCTGAAGGTCGCCCACTTCTTCCGGGGTGAGGGACATGCAGAGCACCAGCAAGGCGTCGATCTGCTTGTAGACCATGGTCTTGCTGAAGAGGCGTTCGCGGCTTCCGCTTTGCCCGCCGAGGTTGAAGAGCGAAAGGTTGTAGCCGTTGGCGTGCAGTTCCCGGTCCACGCCTTCGATGGCTTTGAAGAAGAACCAGCGGTCCACGTAGGGGGCCAGCACGCCGACGGTGCGGGTCCGGCCGGTGGCCAGTCCGGACGCCGACGAGGAGGCGACGTAGCCAAGTTCCCCGGCGATCCTGAGGATTTTCGCCCTGGTGGCTGCAGAGACCCGGGGCAGTCCCCGCACGGCCCGGGAAACTGTGGCCGTTGAAACTCCGGCGGCCGCTGCGACGTCTTCGATGCTTACCCCGGCATGCCCTCCGCGCTGGGACCGCTCGCTCGTCTTCGCCAATGAAACCCTCTCCTGAGACCGCACGGAGGCGGGAAGTCCCTGCCGAGGGCTGGTATACAGTTTATCCCGCCGGCAGATGTCCCCGGGTTCCGCGCTCTTTTTGCCGCTTGCCTATTCGAACCGGCGCCCGGTCCGGGCGGGCAGCCGCCGACGCAAGCGCACAAGTCCCCACAGTCCCAGCACGGCGGCGAGGAGCCCCAGGGCCCAGCCGAGTGCAGGCTGGGCGGTGACTTCCATCCAGACTGTGGTGACAAGCAGCACCAGGGCCCAGAAGCCAAGGAAACCGATCAGGATGTCCAGGTCCTCGGCCGAACGGCGCTTGCGGCGTGCGTGGATGTCCTTGTCCGCGGAGCCCCCGACGGCGGGGCTGCCGCCGTCGGAAGCTGCGGGGTGTCCGGGACGGCTCACTTGACCGCGCCCGCGGTAAGGCCGGCCACGATCTTGCGCTGGAAGATCAGCACCAGGATCACCAGCGGGATGGTCACGATGGTTCCGGCGGCCATGACGGCGGTGTACGGTTCCTGGTGCGGCTGGGCACCGGCGAAGGACGCAATGGCGACCGTGACGGTCTTGGTCGCGTCCACCGACAGCTGGCTTGCGATCAGGAATTCGTTCCATGCCCCGATGAAGGTCAGGATCGCCGTCGTGAAGGTGGCCGGCGCCGCGAGGGGCAGGATGACCTTGCGGAAGGCCTGGCCCTGGGTGCAGCCGTCGATACGCGCCGATTCCTCAAGCTCCCACGGCATCTCCCGGAAGAAGGAGGTCAAGGTGTAGACCGCCAGCGGCAGGGAGAAGGAAATACTCGGGATGATCAGCGCCTGGTAGGTGCCGAACCAGCCAATGTTCGTGAACAGCTGGAACAGCGGGGTGATGAGGGCGACGCCGGGAAACATGGATGCGCCCAGGATGAAACCGAGCACCAGGCTCTTGCCGCTGAACCGCAGGCGGGCCAGGGCATAGGCCGCGAAGACACCGACAATCAGCGAAATGATCGTGGTGATGCCCGCGACGATGAGGCTGTTGATCAGGTTCTGGGCGAAGTGGTTGCCCCGCGATTCATCGAACACCGTGGCGAAGTTGTCGAACGTCACGTGCGTGAAGAAAAACGTCGGGTCGAAGGTGTAGCCGACGTCGCGGAAGGCCGTGACGATCATCCAGTAGAACGGTGCCAGGCACCAGATGAGGATGATCGCAGCCTGGATGTAGGTGCGGGCCGGAGCCCAATCGAAGACGCGGCGGCTGGCGGGAACATCGGCGTGCCGGGCAGCAGTGGCGGTTGCGGTGCTCATGTCACTTCTTTCCGGTAGTTGCCGCGTCCACGGCGTTCGCGCCAAGGAAGCGGACGAAGATGAACGCGACGAGGAAGATCACGATGAAGGTGATCGTGGACAAGGCCGAGGCATTGTTCAGGCCTTGCCTGATCTGGTCGACCACCAGGATCGAAAGCGTGGTGGTGTTGTTCGCACCGCCGGTCATGATCGCGGGGAGGTCGTACATGCGCAGCACGTCCAGCGTGCGGAACAGGATCGCGACCATCAGCGCGGGCTTGACCAGGGGAAGCGTGATCTGGGTGAAACGCTGCCAGGCCGAGGCGCCGTCGACCTTTGCCGCCTCGTAGACCTCGTCCGGGATCAGCTGGAGCCCGGCCAGGATCAGCAGGGCCATGAACGGGGTGGTCTTCCAGACGTCCGAGATGATGATGGCCCATTTAGCCGGCCATTCGGAACCGGTCCAGAGGATCTGGGTGCCGAAAAGTGTGTTCACGATGCCTTCGAAGGCGAACATGAAGAAGAACAGCTTCGCAGTCACGGCGGTGGGGATGGCCCACGGCACCAGCACGGAGGCCCGGACCAGGGCCCGGCCGCGGAAGGCGCGGGACATGATGACTGCCATCCAGAAGCCGAGCACGGTCTCCAGCGCGACCGTCACGATCGTGAAGAAGAACGTGGTGCTCATGGCGTCCCAGAACTGCGCACCAAGGGTGCCCGGCGGGCAGGGACCAAGCGCCGGCCCGGAACCACACTGCTGCAGCAGCCAGTGGGTGTAGTTCTCGAAGCCGGCGAAGCCGCCTTCGGTGAAGAAGCCGGTGGCCGGATCGAGGCCGGAGTCCTTCTGGAAGGACATGATGATGGCATTGATGATGGGGTAGACGATGACTACCCCAAGCAGGACGAGCGTTGGCAGTATCAGGGTGTAGGCCCAGCGGCCCTGGGTGACCTGGCGGCGGTCAGCGCTTTCCTTGCCCGGCATGTGATGCGTGCCGGCCAACGTCTCTTTGGCACTGGTCGGCGTGGGGGCCTCAGTGGACATGATGACTCCTGTTCTCCCCTTCTTTGGGGAAGCCGGAGAACCGCCGCTGCGCGGCGGCTCTCCGGCGGGTAGAGGACCGCTACTTGGCAGCGTCGATTGCGGCCTGCATGTCCGCAATCGCCTGGTCTACGGATTTCTCACCCTTCAGTGCCGAGTAGGCGTTGTCCTGGACGGCCTTGGTGACGCCCGGGTAGAACGGCGTCACGGGGCGCGGCACGGCGTTCTGGATGGAGGTCAGCAGGGTCGGCATGTACGGAGCCTGGGCAACGATCTCAGCATCGGTGTAGATGTTGGCCTTCACCGGCGCCAGGGAACCCTTCAGGGCGAAGAACTTCTGCTGTTCGTCCTCGGTGAGGAACTTGGCGAAGTCGAGGGCAGTGGCCTTGTACTTGGAGTAGACACTCACGGCTGCACTGTGGCCACCGAGCGAGGAGGCACCGGGGCCGTCCTTGCCGGGGAGCGGAGCAACGGCGAAGCTGTCCTTCACCTTTGAGGAGCCGTCAGTCTTGGCCAGGTTGTACACGTACGGCCAGTTGCGGAGGAAGAGGAGCTTGCCGTCTTCGAATGCCTGGCGGCCCTGTTCTTCCTGGAAGGTGATGCCTTCAGTGGGGATGTTGCCGTCCTTGTAGGCTTCGACCAGCTTGCCCAGGCCTTCCTTGGCTTCGGCCGAGTTGACCGTGGACTTGCCGGCGTCATCCACGATCTTGCCGCCGAAGGTGTTGATTGCCTCGGCAGCGTTCACCGTGAGGCCCTCGTACTTCTGGAACTGGCCCGCGTAGCAGCCGATCTTGTTCGACTTGGCGATGGAGCACATGGACATCATTTCGTCCCAGGTCTTGGGCGGAGTGGGGACGAGGTCCTTGCGGTAGTACAGCATGCCGCCGTCGGAGTGGACCGGAACGGCGAACAGGGTGTTGTTGTAGGTTGCGGCCTTTACCGTGGCCGGCAAGAGTGCCGAAGTGTCAACGGCCATCTTGTCCTTGAGCGGCTGCAGCCAGCCCTTCGCGGCAAACTCTGCGGTCCAGACGACGTCCACGGTCACCAGGTCGTAGCCCGGGTCCTTGGACTGGAAGTGCTGCACGAGGTCGTCGTGCTGCTGGTCGGCCTTGTCGGTCTGTTCCTTCAGCGTGACCTTCTGGTCCGGGTGGGCGGCATTCCAACGGTCAACTGTGGGCTGCTGGACGGCTGCGTTGTCCTTGCCGGTGACGTAGGTGATCGGGCCGCGGCCATCCAGATTGGCAGCTGCATCGCCGCCGCCGCTCTGGGTTCCACCCCCGCCGCCACCGCCGCCGCAAGCGGACAAAGAGATGGCGAGCACGCCGGCAACAGCGGCCGGAAGGAGGTACTTGCGAGTTTTCATTTCCGGGACTCCTCGATGAGTGAACCAGGTGATTGCCGCTATGCGGCGATGTGATGTGGTGCTGCTCACACTAGCGAGGATCGAGGGAAAAATGCAAGCGTTTACACATATTCCCGTAATCGTTAGGAAACACGGAATACATAACCCCTCCGTGACCAACTCGAGACCAAGGAACCCCCCGCCGTGGCCGCTCCGACACCGAAGAACATCTACCTGGTCCAGCCGTGCTCGTCCGCGGCGGGAACGGCCACGGGATGGGCGAGCTGCCCGGCATCACCTCATGCCTGGAGTGCCTTTCCGCACTAGGGGTCGACGCCGCCCAGCAGCTGTTCCGCGAGTTGCCGCCGTCAGCCACGGCCAGGTCAAGGCGAACCGCGCCGCGTGGCTGGTGAGGCCCGAAGAGTGAATCAGGTCCGAATGCTGAAGAGGTCCGGGACGAACCGATGGCAGGTCCCGCCGTTGCCGGCGGGACCTGCCATCAGACTGAGGACCAGGCGCTACTTGTCGCCCTTGAAGAAGCCCGCGATCTTGGAGCCCAACCCCTTGACGTTCTCCACCGCGTCGCCCGCGAACTCCTTGGCGTTTTCGACGGCATCGCCCGCGAACTCCTTCACGTTCTCCACCGCATCGCCCGCGAACTCCTTCACGTTCTCCACCGCATCGCCCGCGAACTCCTTCACGTTCTCCACCGCATCGCCCGCGAACTCCTTCACGTTCTCCACCGCATCGCCCGCGAACTCCTTCACGTTCTCCACCGCATCGCCCGCGAACTCCTTCACGTTCTCCACCGCATCGCCCGCGAACTCCTTCACGTTCTCCACCGCATCGCCCGCGAACTCCTTCACGTTCTCCACCGCATCGCCCCCGGGAACCTGACCCTCAGTGTTTCCATTGCCGTTTGCTTCGCTCATGGTTCTCTCCTTCTCCTGGTTCTCGTGTTCCTGGTTCGTCGGCTCCACTCAGACGCGTGTCCCCCGGCGGCCCGGGCAAAGCCCAAGCAAAGGGAAAAATGCTCATCCCCCTGCCAACAAACTAGGGCCCGTCGGACTGGCGCGGCAAGGCAAAACCCCTGTCCAGGGCGTATACCGACATATAGACCGGGATGTTCACCGCCGCGTCAACCAATGGCTATATGGACCCACGCCGGAGAGGGGACGGACCTCAGCGGACGCGTTCAGCTTTGCTGAACCGGGAGCGGGCGCCGCCTGCGATGTGGAGCAGCACCGGGGTCCTACGACCCACCACAAGGTCCAGGGCTTCGACCAGGCCGGAAACCTCGGCCGCGAGTTGCTGCGGGGAAACCCCCTGCCTGGGGTGCACCCGCACCCTCAGGCCAGGCCGGCCTTGGAACTCGTAGGTGGCGACAAAGACCGCTGCGAGATCGGCGCGTCCGGCCAACGCGGCCTTCAGGGCCTGCTCCGCCACGCCGCCGCCGATCTGGACGTCGCCAGGGGTGGTTTCGTCCTCATAGTCCGCAACGATCAGGTTGGCCCGGCCCTTGCCCTGCTGCGCCAGCCAGGACACCATCAGCACGATCAGGATCACCATCACGGCAGCGGCGGCCACCCAGAGCCAACTCTCCTGGCGCCCGGGAATCCGGGTTTGCTCGGCCAGGTAGGCAGCGTGCTGGTAGACATCGGCCGACCAAACACGCCACCACTGGGCCACCGAGGGAACGCTGGCGAGCAGCACGAGCAAGGCGCCGGACGCCGTCATGAGCAGTCCGAGGATCCCCACCAGGATCCGGTTGAGGATGTGCGGGGTCCCGTTCACGCTCCGATCACCCCCGAGACGGCGACGTTCACGCGGATGGCCGGCATGGGCGAGGGCGCCATGGCGCGCAGTTCGTCCTCGACGGCGGACTGGACGCGCTGCTCGTGCACCGGGACTCCGGAGGTGGGCCGGACGTTGACCACCACCAGGCGCTGCGACACCACCACCATCACTTGTTCCTGGGTGACGTTGGCGGCAGCGCGGGCGCTTCGCGCCAATGCTGCGGCGATGACTTCGTCATCCACCACGACCGCCACCCGCGGATCATCGAGCAGATGCCGAGCACGCCGGCCCGGGAGAACCGCAGTGAGCAGGAAGATGAGGCCAAACATCACCAGAACCGCGCCTGTTGCGCCGAGCAAGAGCGGGGAAATGCCTTCCGGAAGTTTCACGATGCGCTCGGCCGCTGTCTGCGGGTCGATCAGCCAAGGCTGCTGCCCGATGGCGCGCAGCGCCGACTCGAGCAGTCCATAGACGCAGATGGCGATGACCAGGACGGCGGCCACCCCGGCGGCCAGCGCACGGGAGGAACGGGTCTCGCGGCGGAGGATGGTGCGGATCCCGGGATCGGCGGGCGCATGGACGTCCTGGCCGCTTGTCACGCTGCTTGTGCCGCTGCTCATTGGACCCGTCCTCCCTCGGTGACACGGACCCCGCTGATCCTGATATCCACGCGGCTCAGGAGGGAGCCGCTCAGCTCTGTAACCCTGCGCAGGATGTCTGTCTTGGCCGCCACGGCACGGTCCCACACGGAGCCACCGGACGCCGCCACCCGGTCTGGTTCCACAAGGACGTCCGCCAGCGGCGGGATGCTCACGGGCGCGACGATCGACAGGGCCAGCAGGCCGCCGTCGTCGGACCATTCGGCGCGGACGTCGTGCGCGTGGACACCCAGCGCCTCAGCGGCGGCTTCGCGGGCCAGCGATGTCAGCGCCTGGGTGCTGATCCGGTTGTGGCCGGCCAGGCCCGCGGAAGCCTGGCTGACGGCCGCGGGAGCTGCACTCATGACGAGGAGCGCCGGCCGGTGATGGCGTCCAGCACGCTGCGCAGGTCCAGCTTCCCGTCGGCTGCGCGGCCGAGCATGGCCCCGATGCCCATGAACAGGAGGGAAACCAGGAAGCCCCAGAGTCCGAACTGGAAGGACATGAAAGCAACGAAGGCACCGATTCCGATGCCGACCACGGTCATGTTCACTGCAGTGCCTCCCTTTCGGTGCCCGCCCTGCCGCCCGGTTTCGCCGGCGGGGCGATGTAGACGTCGTTGATTTCGATGTTGACCTCGATGACCTGCAGGCCCACGAGCTTCTCCACCGCACTGTAGACGGCGGCCCGGACTTGGTTGGCAACGTCATGGAGGGGGTAGCCGTACACGGCCACGAGGTTGATATCCACGGCTACTTGGGTTTCGCCCACTTCGGCACGGACGCCTGCTGCGTGGTCCGAGCTTCCGACGGCGTCCCGGATGGCGCCGAGCGCACGGGACGGTCCGGAGCCGAGGGAGTAGACGCCGGGGACCGCCTTGGCCGCGATCCCGGCTACCTTGGCAACGGCCGAATCCGAGATGACCGTGCGCCCGGTGCCCGCAGGCTGTTCCTCCGCTGCCAGTTCCCCTGCTATCTCGTCACGGTTTATCTCGTCACGGTCCATGCCTGCGCCCCTCCCCTTCTTCTGGGTACCACCCTAACGCGTGGCTGCGACAGCTTGGGGGCTACTTGCAGTTCCTGTCCAGCCATTCCTCGATCGGCTTGAAGAGCTGTTCGAACTCGCCGGTCCCGTACTTGCTGTAATCCGTGCCTGCCGAATCGACGAAGGCCTTGAGCTTCTCGAAATGCGGCTTCAGCTCGTCGGGAACCTTGTCCTGGAACTTGGCGAGCTCGTCCTGGGCCTTCTTCACCTCATCGGGATTCCCGCCCATCGCGCCCGCCATTGGCAGGATCGAGATGCTCAGCACGGTGGCACTGACAGAGAGGCAGGCCTCGCTCATTGATCCGAAGCCGCCGGCCAGCCCACCTGATCCGCCGGTACTGCCGGACGATGAGCCCTCCGGTGACGGCTCCGACGCCGAGGGCGACGGCGGGTTGCTTTGCTGCGTGTTCTGGGCCGTCGGGGCCGGGAACGAACAGGCTCCCAGCGCCATGGTCGCGGCCAGTGCGGCGGCAAGGAACAGCCTGGACTTGAGCTTCATGGTTTCCCCCATTTCGACGCGGCCTGAGTGCCGGCGAGGAAAGAATACGCCCGGGGCCCACCGCTGAACAGAGCGGGGAATGAGGGACTTGAAGAACAGCCCGCAAAGAAGAAGCGCGTTAAAGAGAAAAGCACCAATTCCGAAGAATTGGTGCTTCCCAGTGGTGGCTCCGACCGGCGTCGATCCGGTGACCTTTCGATTTTCAGTCGAACGCTCTACCAACTGAGCTACAGAGCCTGAGGTGTTTTATCACCGTGATAGCCGGAATCTCTTCCGGCCATCAGAGCGACCCTGACGGGACTTGAACCCGCGACCTCCGCCGTGACAGGGCGGCGCGCTAACCAACTGCGCTACAGGGCCTTGCTTGTTTGCGGCGTATCTACCGCGTTTTTCAAGGCTTCCAGCCTACCAGACTTTTCAGCCTGCTTTGACCACTTCCTTGCGTACCCCCAACGGGATTCGAACCCGTGCCGCCGCCGTGAAAGGGCGGTGTCCTAGGCCGCTAGACGATGGGGGCCTGGAACAATCCGGATTTGCGGCAGAGAAGATCCCTGGGAATCTTTCCTGATGTTCGCTCGTCCGAACTGGACTCTAAAACTTTAGAGCATAGAGGCGGATATTCCCAAATCGGCGTCAGGCGGGCCCTCTGGAGCCGCGCAAGCTTGGCAGTTTCTTGTTGCAGGACGTCCGGAAATCGCGAGCCAAGTGCCGGTCCCCGGGGATAGTTTGGCTGCATGGCCACAAGCATCCCCACCACTCCCCAAGGCACGGCGCCCACAGGCAGCCGGGGCATCAGCAAAGCCGGCGTCGCCGCCGTCGTCATTACCGTCGTTCTCTGGGCTTCGGCTTTCGTCGGCATCCGTGCCGTCGGCCCAAGCTTCTCCCCCGGCTCCCTCACGCTCGGCCGTCTGGCGGTTGCCGCCGTCGCCCTCGGCGCGGTGGTGCTGCCCACCATCAAGGCCTGGCCGAAGGGCCGGGAATGGTGGCCGATCCTGGCCTATGGCGTGATGTGGTTCGGTGGCTACAACGTGGCGCTCAACGCGGCGGAGCACCTGCTGGACGCCGGAACGAGTGCCATGCTCATCAACGTCTCGCCGATCCTCATCGCGGTGCTGGCCGGAATCATCCTGAAGGAAGGGTTTCCGCGCTGGCTGATCATCGGCAGCGCGGTGGCGTTCGGCGGGGTGGCGATGATCGCCCTGGGTTCCGGGCAGCGCTCGACGGCGGATGTCGCCGGGGTGCTGTTGTGCCTCCTCGCTGCGGTGCTCGCCTCGGTCAGCGTGATCGTGCAGAAGCCCGTGCTGCGGAAGTTCACCGCGGCACAGGCCACCTGGTTCGGAATCATGGTCGGGGCGCTCTGCTGCCTGCCATGGGCCGGCCAGCTTGCGGCCGAAGTCCAGGCGGCGCCACTCCCGGCCACGGCGGGGCTTGTCTACCTGGGCATCTTCCCCACGGCCATCGCGTTCACCACCTGGGCCTACGCCTTGTCCCTGATCGAGGCAGGCAAGCTCGCCGCCACCACGTACCTCGTGCCGGGGACCACCATCCTGATTTCCTGGGCCCTGCTCAACGAAGTCCCGAGCATCTGGGGGCTCATCGGCGGCGTCGTGTGCCTAGTGGGTGTAGGGCTGACGCGGCGCCGCTCCCGCTAGGAAACGCCGCCTGCCAAACGGCGCCGCCGCCCGGGAGGCGGCGCCGTTCCAGGCAGTGCTAGCGTGCCATTCCGGCGAGCAGTTCACGATGCGTGGGCGGGTTCGCGCCGGGCCGGCCGACAGTGATGGACGCTGCCATCGAGGCCGTCTGGCCGATCCGCTCCAGCACCGTCGGAGCGAGCCCTTCGCTGCCGCGCAGCAGCAGGCCCATGATGAGGGCGGACATGTAGGAATCCCCGGCGCCGATGGTGTCGGCCACCGTCGAAGGAACGGCCGGCACGGTCAGCTGGGTAGCCCGGGTGGCCATGAGCGAACCGTTGCCGCCCCGGGTAACCACGGCCAGGTCCGCGCCCAGGCCGAGGATGCGCCCGGCGGCCTCCTCGAGGGACTTGCCCGGGTAGAGCCAGCCGGCGTCATCCTCGCTGAGCTTCACGACGTTGGACAGCGGAACGAGGCTTTCGAAGGTCCCGAGCGCCTCGGCGTGGCTGCCGAGGAGGTCCGCGCGGATGTTGGGGTCGAAGGTGACCATGCAACCGCCCTGGGCCTGTTCCAGCAGGTTCCGCACCACGCGGGCTCCGGGCTCCAGGAACGCCGCGATCGAGCCGGTATGCAGGATCTTCGGCGCGTACGGGAGGGTGGCCGGGGGAAGTGCCCATTCGATATCGAAGGTGTACTCGGCGGAACCGTCGGCCGCGATCTCTGCGGTCGCCGTCGCCGTGCTTGCAAGCGACTGGGAACCGGGCAGCAGCACGACCCCCGCGCTGCCCAGGTGCGCCGCGATGGCCTCGCCGCGGAAATCGCGCCCGACGGCGGTGAGCAGGCCGACGCTCACGTCGAGCCGGCCCAGCCCGTAGGCGACGTTCGCCGGGGAACCACCCGGGTATTCGGTCTGGCCCTCGGGCGAGTTGACGATGTCGATGAGTGCTTCGCCGACCACGACGACGTCGAGCGGCTCCGGCGAAACGGCTTCGGTGGGGTTCATGGTTTCCTTCGTTCTTGTGGGGGGTGTATGGCGCGCCGGCTGTTGGGTGACTCGTTGGGCGGCGCGACCGACTGGCGTTCGATCAGGGGGCATTCGAAGAGTTCGGTGCGTCCGGAACCGGCGGCGCGCGAACCGGCCGCACCCGGTCCTGCAAGGACCAGCTCGACGGCGCGCCTGCCCATCTCGACGAAGGGCAGTTCCAACGTGGTCAGTCCGGGCCGCAGGTTCGGTGCCAGGGTCTCCTGGTTGTCGAAACCGACCACCGACACGTCGTCCGGGACACGGAGGCCGAGCGAGTCCAGGGCCTGATAGGCGCCCCAGGCGGTGCGGTCGTTGGCGCAGAAGACGGCGGTGGGCGGATCGTTCAGGGCCATGAGCTCCAGCGTGTTCGCATAGCCGCCGCGCACCTCGCCCTCGCCGTTGCGCAGCAGGCCCGGCCCGGGTGCGATGCCGGCGTCAGCGAGCGCGCGCAGGTAACCGGCGCGGCGGCCGGCAGCGGCGGGCAGCCCGACGTCGTCGGGAATCCCGATGTTGATCATCGCGATCCGCCGGTGCCCCGCGTCGAGCAGGCGCTTGGTGGCGGTGTAGCCGCCCAGCTCCTCATCGGGGGCGATGCTGGGGAGCCTGCCGCTGCGGTCGCGCGAATTGAGGACGACGGCGGGCACCTCGCCCAGTGCCTCCGGCACCTCGAGCACCCGGTGGTACATCCCGGCATAGACGACGCCTGCCACCTTGTAGGACAGCATGGTCTCCAGGGAGGACTCTTCGAGCGCCTTGTCCCCGCCGGTGTTAACGGTCAGCAGGAGCAGCCCGGCTTCCCAGGCGCGGGCCTGCGCGCCTTCGATGATCTTGCCGGCGAAGGGGGCGGTGGCCACGAAGTCCCCCACGAAGCCGATCATTCCGGCGACGCCGCCGCGCAGGACCTTCGCGTGCGCATTCGTGCGGTAGCCGAGCTGCCTTGCCGCTTCCTGCACGCGGTGCCGGGTCTCTTCGGAAAACCTGGTGCCGGCGGCGTCGTTGAGCACCAGGGAAACGGTGGCCTGGGAGACTCCGGCGGCGGCCGCGACGTCATGCATCGTGGGGCCTGTCCTGTTGCCGGCGCGGCTCATGGGGCTACCTGTCTGCGGAGTCCGCGGGGGTGGGAAGATGACAATCCGGGGCTCGGGTTATGCGTATAACCCAAGCCCCGGAAACTGTATCCCCCGTCACTCTGCAGCGTCAACGACAGCAGCGGTTAGAGTCGAAGAATGTCTTCCCAGCTGCCGCCCGGCCTGCCGATCCAACCCGACGGGACGCCCTTCGACATGTCCGAGGAAGACTTCGAGGCGGCAGTGAGCGATGCCTTGCTCCTGATCCCGCGCAGGCTCGCCCAAGCCATGGACAACGTGGCGGTCTTCATTGAAGACGACTACGTGCCAGGACCGGGGGAGGACCAGGACACCGTGCTGCTCGGGCTCTACGAGGGCGTGCCCCTGACGGAACGGGATTCCTGGTGGGATGCAGGTTCCCTGCCGGACCGGATCACGATCTTCCGGCAGCCCATCCTGGACATCTGCTCCTCGCGGCAGGAAGTGATCGACGAGGTGGCGGTCACCGTGGTCCACGAGATCGCCCACCACTTCGGCATCAGCGACGAGCGCCTGCACGAACTCGGCTGGGATTGAGCCCGCCAGGGCTCAATCCCAGGGGGCCACGCCGGCAGGGTTCCCTGGCCGAAGCGGGGCGAGGCCAGGGGGCCGGCGGGGACTAGCCTTAGAGCATGGGGCACGACCACAACCATTCGCACGGCATCACGGCAACGGGGAAGCACCGGAAACGGCTCATCGCTGTCCTGGCCATCACCCTGGCGGTGGTGCTGATCCAGGTGGCGGGCGCCGTCGTCTCCGGTTCGCTGGCGCTGCTCGCCGACGCCGGCCACATGCTCTCGGACGCCGCAGGAGTCTTCATCGCGCTCATGGCCGCGTGGGTGGCCACCCGCCCGCCCAGCGATCAGCGCACCTACGGCTACCAGCGCGCCGAGGTGCTGGCGGCCTTGGCCAACGCCCTGATCCTGCTCGTCATTTCCGTGGTGATCCTGCTCGAGGCCATCCGCCGCTTCGGCGACTCCCCGGAAGTCCACACGGACACCATGCTTTTCGCGGCCATCCTGGGTGCCGTGGCGAACCTGGTATCGCTGCTGATCCTGCGCGGTTCCCACGAGGAGAGCCTCAACCTGCGCGGCGCGTACCTTGAAGTGCTCGGGGACCTGCTGGGATCGATTGCCGTCATCGCAGCAGCCGTGGTCATCATGCTCACGGGCTTCCAAGCCGCCGACCCCATCGCATCCATCCTGATTTCGCTGATGATCCTGCCCCGGGCCTGGCACCTGCTCCGCGACGTGGTGGACGTGCTCCTCGAGGCCAGCCCCAAGGGCGTGGAGGTCAGCATGATCCGCGAACACATCCTCTCCGTGAACGGCGTGGTGGGCGTGCACGATATCCACATCTGGACCATCACCTCCGGGGTTCCGGTGTTTTCGGCCCACGTGGTGGTGGAGGACAGCATCCTCAACGCCACCAGCACGGACCGGCTGCTGGACCAGTTGACCTCGTGCCTGGGCTCGCATTTCGACACGGACCATTGCACCTTCCAACTGGAACCTGCCAGCCACTCGGAGCACGAGGCGCACCAGCACGCCTAGGAGGACCTAGTTCAAAGGGCGCTCACACCCAGGCACAGGCTCCAGGGAACCGAGGGGAGTGCGATCCTCCGTTCAACCTGATGGTTGGTTGAGAGGATTGCACCGACAAGGCTGGCGGTGTTGGTGGCGATAACGACCCCGTTTTGCTCTACGATGCACGTGTTCGGCGGCAAGGGCCGAAGGAGTGGGTCGAACTCGGCCTGGAGGCGGCTGACGAGGACGTCCACGGCCGCGACGCCTGCCATCTTGCCCGCCCTGGTGACACGTTTGGTGAAGGTGATGACGTGCTGGTTGGTTCCGAGGGCGTCGATGTACGCGTAGCTGGCGTGGACCGAGTCATCAGCGTCGGACGCCGGCCACCACGGTGCCGTCGAGTAGTCATAGAACTCCGGATCCATTTCGAATCGCTGAGGTGATTCCGGGCCCGACGGAAGGTAGCACCAAATGGAGCCGGGTTCGCCGAAGTAGCCTTTTTCGGCGATGAACCCAGTCCCGTATAGTGCGGGCGTGGCTTTCAGATTCTCGCGCGCTACCTCGTAGACGCTGTCGAGTTCATCCAGCCTGCCCTTCTTTGCGTGGTCGAGTCCCTCCTGGGCGGCTTCTTCGACGCTCGTAATCGATGCAGCCGCTGCCCCTTCGAGATTCAATGCGAACGATTCCACGGCGGAAAGGGCGGTGTCGATGCCCTCATTGGCAGGCTGCGAGCCTGGCGGCGGAGAGTCCAGGGACAACCGCAGGTCGATGAGGCGGTTCATGTCCCGGCGAACATGCTCCTCGGCGAGGAGCCGGGCGCGGGCGGCATCCGCGGCCCGTATAGCGTCCACTATCATCGCGTGCTCTTTGGCCGCAGCGCTTCGGCGGTCGGAAGCCCCGGTCCATACCAATGCCCCGACCTCGGCTTGCATTGCCATCTCCTGACGGGTGAACAGCACGGATCCTGACGTGGCAGCAAGCTCTACGTGGAATTGACTATCCGCCCGCATCATTTCAGCGGGTGTCTTCGCCGTCTCGATCATCGCCGCCATCGAAGCGAGTCGTCCGATAGGGACCTGCTGTGATCGGCCGGCCGCCACCGCCGCGGCCGAACCGGCCAAGACGGCACGGTACTCGCGGATGTCGCGTAGATCCTCGAGGGAGTATGCGGCAAGGGTGTCCCGCTGGGCTTTGGCGATGTCTCCGGTGTTCGCCCGCACGAAGCTCCCGCCGCCCTTGCCTCGTCGTGTTTCCACTAGCCCCAAGTGACGAAGCTCGGCGAGCGCGGTTCTCAGGGTCATCGTGGAGACCCGCATCCTTGCCGCGAGTTCGCTTTCGCTGGGGAGCTGGGTGCCGTCTTCGAGTACGCCCAGCTCGATCGAATGACGGAGCCGAAGTGCGATCTCCTCGCCACGCTCGGCTGTCTCCAATGGCGCGAACGCGAGCCGCTCTCTCCAACTGGACATGGCCACCCCCTTTGAACGATGCCGCAGGCGTCTTAAAACTTTGACATCTAATCTTGTATGTCTATTGACATCTAAAATTAGAGTTCTAAGGTTAAGTGTATCAGAAGGCGGGATCGGGGGCCCGTGCCACCTCGATCAGCAGCAAGGAGTCGGTCATGTTGGACAGCACGGATGTCGTCCACATATGGCGTCAAGCAGGCAACACCACCCCGGTGGACCGCCTCAGCCTCTATGCGCAGGCTCTTACGGCCGCCTGTCCGGTCGGCGCGTACCGGACACTGAACGATGCGCAAGAAGACAGGGCGCTCCTGGCCTTGTTCCGGGTTGACCACCCCTATGCGACCCTTCCGTCCTTCCATCAGGTGCCTCCCTTGGCGCTGTCCGGCTACCACCAGTTGCTCTACGACCTGGCCCGCGAAGGACTCGGCCCAAGCGATGGGTTCCACGCCCGAGAGCCGAGGTTTGGGCATGCATCCAACGCGGCCCCACGCCAAGAGGTGGACGCTCTGGCTTTCAACGGTGGCGAACTACCGTGAAACGCCGCAGCATGGGGCCATTCACCACCCAGCCGTCCCTCGGGGGTACACGCTTCCAGACAGTCCTCCTCCAATGGCCGGCACCAGCGCAGGTCCGGGCTAACACCCCGGAAGCATGGGATGCACTCATGCGGGACCTCGACGCCGGCTTCGCCGCGGCGCGACTCCATAGAAGGTAAGTCCGGGATTAGGGGCCCAGATTGCACCAGGGCCCCAAACGCGCTTAGCCCTCGCGGTCGATCTGCAGGTAACTGAGTCCGCTCACATCAAGCCAATACTGCGTGGGGGTCTCCACCAGGCGCAGCAGGACGCCTTCGCAGGAATCGCAACGCACAACGATTCCGGGACCGTCTGCGTACACCGTTGCCCGGGCAACGACGCTGACGGCACCGCAGTGCTTGCACCGTCCGATCGCCTGGATGATGTCGAAGCGGAACAGTTCCCACAGCGCTCCCGCAGCGGCGTTCCCGTCAAGATGGGGTATCGGGTTGCCCGGGATCCCTGCGATGTCCTGGTCCTCGAAGCGCGGTTCTTCACGCCCCGAAGCCGCATTGCTGTTGCCGCTCACCGCGTCCCTCCCGTCCCGCCGAAGCGTTCGGTCTTGATCGTGGCGGCGGGATAGCCTGCCTGCACGAGCCATTCTGCGACTGTTTCGACGAACACTGTCTGGCCGCACACGAAGATGTCCGGGGCGACATCCACGGGCAGGATGTTCGCCAGCAGGGTTCCTGCGGTGAGCCGCGCCGGAGGGTTTGGCCAGCCCACAGGCACGCTGCGTGTGTAGACGTAGTCGACCGAGAACCTGGACGATTCAAGGCCCAAGGTCCGCAGTTCCTCCCGGTAGAACCCTGCCTCAGGTGACTTGAGTGAGTACAGCAACCGGAACTGCGAGGGATTCGCCGATGCCTCATGCGCACGAACCATCGACATGAGCGGCACCACGCCGGACCCTCCGGCGATGAGCTGGACCGGATTCGGGTCCGAGGGCCGCCAGACGAACCAACCGCCCACCGGGCCACGGATCTCCAACTGCTCGCCTACCGCAAGGTCCCTGACCAGATACGGGGAAACCTCCCCGTCGGCCAGTTCCGCGACGGTTATCTCGAGGATCCCGCCCATTCGCGCGGTGGCCACGGAATAGGACCGCACGGCCGAGTATCCGTCGTCCGCGGTGAGCCGGACGTCGATGTGCTGGCCGGCAAGATAGCCGTCCAGGCCGGCCACCCGCAGCCCTATGGTCCTGGATGTTTCAGTCTCGGGGACACCGCTGACCACGTCCGCGATGCGCCACATGGTGCTCATCGGACGGGCCTCATGAGTAGCGCTCTTCCCGCCACGGATCACCGTGCAGGTGGTAGCCATTGGATTCCCAGAAGCCTGGGACGTCGTCCTGCGTCAGCTCGATGCCGTGGACCCACTTGGCGCTTTTCCAGAAGTAGAGGTGCGGCACAAGCAGGCGCGCGGGACCGCCGTGGGCCCGGTCCAGGCGCTCACCGTCGAATTCCCAAGCGACCCAGGCACGTCCTCCCAGAAGGTCGTCCAGCGGGACGTTTGTTGTGTATCCGCCGTAGGAGTGGGCTGTCGCGAAGCTGCTCCGCGTGTCCACGTCTTCGAACAAGGTATCGAGGGACACACCCCGCCAGGAAGTGCCCAAACGGGACCAACTGGTCACGCAATGGATGTCCGTGTGGACCTCGGCCTGCGGAAGCGCCATGAAGGAATCCCACGACCACGTATGGCGCTGGCCCCCCTCCGTCGTGATGAAGAATTCCCAGTCCTCCAGGGGAATATCCGGTGCAGGCCCGGCGGTAAGCACCGGAAATCCTTCCGTCTGGTACTGCCCTGGCGGTAGCGCCGGATTGCCGCCGCGTCGCCTTCCGTGAAAACCGGAAGAAATGATTCCCATCATGCACCTCCACTGCGGAAGCTACGGCCGACTGTGATCGGTTCCCTCACGATAGGGCAAGCGCCCGGCCGGGTCCAGAAGTCGGCGGGGTCCAGAAGTCTGCAGGGTCCGGAAGTCAGCGTTTGGCAAAGCGCTCAGCGGATTCCGCTGTCGACAATCAGGGTGACCTGGACGGGACGGTCCGAGATGACCACGTCCTGGGAGGCCACTGACGCGTAGCCGCCGATGTTGGTTGCCCTGATGACGTAGCCGCCGTCCGGGAGGGTCAGGCTGAAGGCGCCCGCGGTATCGGTGACCGTTGACCCGCGGACCGTGTCTTCAGCCAGGGCGACGACCGAGGCTCCGGACACAGGGCGCGGCGCACACTCCATGCCCGGGCGTTCCACGGGACACACGGGCGCCGTCAGGACATGGCCCGTGACCGTGCCGAAGTGGCCCGCCGGCTGCCCGGAGTCGCCGGAGCAGCCGCACAACAATGCGGCAGCCGCTGCCATCCATGCCAGCCCGATCCTTGCCATGACACCCACCAACCCGAACCGCGTCAGCCTTCCGGCACCACCGTACCGGCCGCGCCATCCACGGTGATGGTCTGGCCGCTGCGGATCCGGCTCGTCGCATCCGGAACACCGACGACGGCAGGAATCCCGTATTCGCGCGCCACGACCGCACCGTGCGAATTGGCTCCGCCCATTTCCATGACCAGTCCCCCGGCCGTCAGGAAGAGCGGGGTCCACCCCGGGTCCGTGGACGGGGCGACAAGGATTTCCCCGGGCTCCAGCCGCGCGCCCACGGGGTCCAGGATGACGCGGGCCACGGCGGTCACGGTCCCGGCCGAGGCCGGGCTCCCGGCCAACGCCCCGTCAGCGGAGGCAGCGGACGCATCAGCACCGCGGGCCGCCACCGCCTCGGGCTCCGTGCCGTCGGACAGCAGGACCCTGGGTACGTGCCGGCGCCTGAGTTCGAGGTTGTAGGCCTCGCGCCGCTCCGCCACAAGGCCCCTGAGATCGGCGCCGTCGAGGGCCCTGTGTGCCTCCGTGAAGTCCAGGAAGAACACGTCCCCGGCGTCCGTGATCCTGCGCCGCTCCGACAGTTCCGTGCCTACCAGCGCCAGCTGCGCCCGGGCCGCGGCGAGGCCCTCCACCAGCCGGTACTTGGGGAGTTCCCGCATGCCCGCGAACGTCCGGGTCCGGGCGAGCGCACCCTTCACGATCCTGGCGTGGAGCGGTCCTTTTGCCCGTGCGCGCCGGACGAGGATGGCGGCTTCCGCCTCCGCTTCCCGGGCGGCCTTTGCGAATTGTTTGTCGGGGGCGAGTTCCGGGTCCTGCAGGCGGAGATAATTCGCAAGGATTCCGATGATGTGGGTGGGGTCGTCCGCCCAGCGGGGCATCCCCAGGTCGATTTCAGCAACGGCCCGGTGGCCGTACTCAGCCAGGAACGCGGCCAGTCCCGACTGCACGGCGGTGGGCAGTCCGCCGTCGCGATACTGCCCGGCGAGGTCTTGCGGCGCCGTGTTCGCGAACGCCTCCACGGAGTCGGGGTCCGCTTTGATGGCCTGGGCAAGGTGCCACAGGGAAAGGTCCATCTCGGTGGTCACGTTGTTAGGCAGGCCCCGGATGACCAACTGCAGCTCATCCCAGGGGGCCTTCCCGCCGAGGATCCGGCGGACGAGTCCCAGCATCGCGAAGCCGGCGAGCGCGGGCGGCAGCGTGTTGGGCAGGATGCGGAAGAGTTCACGGCCCAGGATGCGTTCGGCGTGCTCCAGCCGTTCACGCGGGCTTGCGTCCGCCGGAACGGCCAAGCGGTCCTGCAGCGTCTCTCCGAAACGCCGGGCACGCTCCAGCGCGGCGTCGGGACGGAACAGGGCACGCGCCAGGGTTTCCGGAACCCTGTAGCGGGCGATCACCGGGGCCACGTGGCGGATGAGCCGGAACGGGGTCCTGCTGGTGACGGCGAAGCGCGGGTCGTCGAACAGGCTGCGCATCACCGCCGCCGAGCGCGCCTCCATGACGTCGAAGACCTTCGGCACGATCGCCCGGCCGGTGCCGCTGCGGAGCACTGCGCTCAGGTCGATGTAGATGCGCTGGCCGGCCTCATGGAACGGCGAAGGCCCGTTCCTTGGCTCCGGCACGTTAAAGCCGGCGGCCTTCGCCACGGAAGCGCCAATGAGCCGGATTCCGGCCAGTCCCATCGGGGTGATCGGCCGGGTGAGCCCCTGGGCGAGGCTGAAGCACAGATAGGCGTGCGCTCCCGGCGTCGACGGCGGCTTGGTCACCTGCGGGTACAGCGTGGTGATGGGGCGGGCCTGGGTGAGCCACAGTTTGCCGTCGCTGTCGATGGCCCACTCAGTGTCCTGCGGGGAACCGTAGTGTGCCTCGACCCGGCGGCCGAGGGCGGCGAGCGCCCTGATCCGGGAGTCGTCGAGGCAGGCCTCCCGCTGGCCGTCCGCGCCGCTGGCTCCGCCGGGGCTCTCCACCCGTTCCGTGCCGCCGCCGGGGAGCGGGCGGATCACCAGGGTCCGGTCCCCCGTGCGCCGTTCGGTGATGCTTCCCGTCACGGAGTCCACCACGAAATGGTCCGGATTCACGGCACCCGAAACCACGGCCTCGCCCAGCCCGGGGCTGGCGTCGATGACGGCCTCATGCCGCCGCCCGGTGACGGGGTTGGCGGTGAACAGTACGCCCGCCGTCGCCGCGTCCACCAGGAGCTGCACGACGACGGCGAGGCTCACCGCGGCGTGGTCGATCCCGTTGCTGGCGCGGTAGCTGACGGCCCGGTCCGTCCAGAGCGAGGCCCAGCATTTGCGGACAGCTTCCAACACGGCATCCGCGCCGACGACGTTGAGGTAGGTGTCCTGCTGGCCGGCGAAGCTTGCGAACGGCAGGTCCTCAGCCGTGGCGGAGGAGCGGACCGCCACGGCGGCGTCCGGTCCGAGGCTGAGGTACGCGTCCCGCACGGCGGTCTCGACGGCGGCGGGCATCCCGGCGTCGAGCACTGCGGTCCGGGCGCGGGCGGCGAGGTCCGCCAGTGTGTCGAGGTCGTCCGGAGGCACCGTTTCCAAGGCAGACAGGACGGCGCCGATCGCGCTGTCCGGCTGCCCGGCCTGAAGCGCCTCGCGGTATGCCTCGGTGGTCAGGCAGAAACCCGGCGGAACCGGCAGGCCCGCCCCGGTCATCTCGCCGAGGTTGGCCGCCTTGCCGCCCACCTCGGCGAGCATGCCGGCCCTGATCCGGTCCAGGCCGAGGATGAACCCGGGAGACGTCTTCGATTCAGCCATGGTGCCCGCCTTCGGACTGCCTGGAAGGTCCGTGGTCCGAGGCCTATGCGGCCCCGAGCATCGGGCCGAAGTCCGCCCTGTCTGCCAGTCGCGGGTCCTCCCGGTCCGGGACCACCATGACGGGGCCCTTGGCGTGGTGCAGCACGCCGTCCGAGGTGGAGCCCAGGAGCATTCCGGTGAAGCCGCCGCGGCCGCGGGTGCCCAGCACCACCAGTTCCACGTTCCTGCTTGCCTCCACCATCACGTCCACGGGGGAACCGTCCAGGAGTTGCGTCTCGATGGTCAGGCGCGGGAAGTGGCTGCGGATCCAGGCCAGGCCGGCGTCGAGTTGGACGCGGATGTCCTTGAACAGTGCCTCCCGGTCCAGGGGGGCCGGGACCCAGGCGAGGGAGCCGCTGTACTCGGGAACAGCACAGATGACGCGCAATTTGGCGCCCATCCGCTCGGCGGCTTCGGCGGCGTCGAGAACGGCCACGCGGGCCTGTTCGGAACCGTCAACGCCCACTGCCACGACATTTTCGATGGCGCGCGGCCCGGACTTGGCCCGCTCGGCCTTGACGTGCTTGTCCTCGGTGGGTTCGCCGAGCCGGTCCCCGCAGTAGAGCGGCACGGTCACGGTGGGGCACTTGGAGTGGGCCGGGAGGGCGCTGCTCACGGAACCCAGGAGGCGGCCCACGAAGCCGCCGCGGCCGCGGGTGCCGAAGACCAGGAGTTCGGCCGAGGCGGAGAGCTCAAGGAGCACTCCGGAGGCGTCGCCGTTCTCCACGGATCCATCCACGTCGATCGGGTAGGCGGAAACCTTGGCCAGGGCCTGGCGCACGATCTCTTCGGCGCCTTCCCGGATCACGGAGTCATCCACGGTGGCGTAGCCGCCATCCAGGCCGGAGGCGGCGAAGATCGGCACCGAGTAGGCGGTCACAACGTGCAGCGGAAGGTTCCGGCGCTCGGCTTCCCGCGCCGCCCATACGAGGGCGCACTGGCCGTGCTCGCTACCGTCGACACCCACCACGATGCCGCCCGGGGCAATGGTGGGTTCCTGCTCGCTCTCGTGCTGGACCATGGGGCCCGCCTCCTCGCACTGCTGGCTTCTTGTTGCCGCTATTCTGCCAGAGGCCGCTGCCCTGGCTTGCCTTCCCTGGCAGGCCGCGGGTCGGGGCCTCCAATGCTCACTATTCTCGGTTCGAGGGAACGAATCAAGCAGGCTCCGGCGGGCTCAGGACCGGCTAGTCCCGGGCCGGAAAGGTGTGTAGTGTTCGATGCACGGCAAACGGAAATGTGTTCTGGGGCACACTCCGTCTTGTCGTGTGCGGCCGCTTGGGGAAACCGGACGCCACCCCCTGACTGCCTGCGGGCGGGCACTATCCAAGGAGGAACCAAGCGTGCAATTCATGCTTGCCCCGAACGCGGAGCGCACCACCACCGTGGTGATCGGCGCCGGGATGCCAGGCCTTGCGGTCGCGAGCGAGCTCAGTCGCCGCGGGGTGAATGCCATCGTGGTCAGCGGCCTCAACGGCCAGGCCTTCCCCTTCGCCGGGGCCTCCGCGCATACAGGCAAGCTGGGCCGCTGCGACGGGCCGGACGCTGCGTCCCTGCAGGAACGCAACGAGATCCTCCGCCACCTGCGCAACTATGCCGCCAGCCACCACCTGGACGTCAGGACCGCCACCCCCGCCGTCCGCCTCGACCGGCTGGCGCACCAGCGGCCTGTCGAAGAGAAGGTGTGGGCGATCCACACCGAGCAGGGCGTGCTGCTGGCGGACAACATCGTGCTCACGCGCTGCGGGCAAAGCCAGCTGCGCCGCATGCTCGCGGAACTGGGCATCGCAATCGGCCAGAACCTCACGGCCGTGCTGCGGGCCATGGGAATGTACCTGGTGGGGGTGGGCGAACTCGTCAGCCCCACGCCGAAGGAAGTGCTGCGCCAGGCCAAAGTGGTGGGGCAGGCCATTTCGGCGAAGGTGCACCCGGAAAAAGTGCACGCGGCGCTGACAGGCAGCTTCCCCGCGGTTTCCGCGCTGGCTTAGCCGCTTACTCTTCGGCGGTTTCGTCGTCGCTTTCCGCGTCGCCGCCGGCGGCCAGCTTGCGACGGGCTGTCACGCCGAGGAACACGAGCAGGGCAAGGGCAACAACGGCGAATCCGACAATGCTCCACGGGAACGGCTCGGACGCGTCGGGCGTCTTTTCGGGAGTCGTGGAAGAGCCCGGCGCGACCGTCCCGGCGGAAGGAACGGCCCCTGCCGAAGCGCCCGACGACGGCGAGGAGGACCCGGTGCCGCCGCCCGGCGTCGTGCTTCCCGCCCGTGCTGTAAATGTGACGGTGCCATTGATGGGGTGCCCGTCCGAGCTGGCCACCCGCCACTCCACCGTGTACTTGCCGGCCGGGGCTCCCGGAAGGAGTTTCTGCGAGACCACCGTGTCCACCATCTCGACCGGCCCGTCGGCCCAGTCCTTCCCGGAGGCGTCGAAGACGGCGATGGACGCACCGAGGGCCAAAGGCCGGTTGTTGAAGGTGACCGAGACGGAATCCGGCACGGTCGCTACGGTGGAGCCGTCGGCCGGCGAGCTGGACTCTGCCTTGTCATGGGCGGAAGCCGGGGCGGCCCCGAAAAGCACCGTGGCGGTGAACAGGAAGGCAGCAAGGGCCGAGGCCACGAGCTGGCGGACGGGACGCATGGTCGGATAACTCCCTTGGGTTGGCTTCCTTGCGGTGTTGACTTCCTTACACCCTAGGCGAATTTCCTGGGGCTCCTTGCCGTGCGGGCTTAGGATTTGAGGGCACACCCCCACCACTTCCCGGAGATCTCCATGCTCAACCAGGGTTCACAGCTCAAACAGGGTTCGGCCATCGACCGCTATTTCAAGATTACGGAGCGCGGTTCCAACTATTCGCGGGAAATCCGCGGCGGCTTCGCCACATTCTTCGCCATGAGCTACATCGTGGTCCTGAACCCCCTGATCCTTTCCGGGGCGGATTCCAACGGCAACAGCCTCGGCTTCACCGCCGTGGCCGCTACCACGGCGTTCGTAGCCGGCATCCTGACCATCCTCATGGGCGCCTGGGCCAAGCACCCCTTCGCGGTGGCCACGGGCCTGGGCGTCAACGCCTTCGTGGCGGTGACCGTGGCCTCGCACCCGGGCCTGACCTGGCCGGACATGATGGGCCTGGTGGTGCTCTCCGGCCTGACCATGCTGATCCTGGTCCTCACAGGATTCCGGACCGCCGTTTTCAAGGCCGTGCCCGAGGCTCTCAAGACGGCGATCGTGGTGGGCATCGGCCTTTTCATCGCCCTGATCGGCCTGGTCAATGCCGGTTTCGTGCGCCGCATCCCGGACGCCGCCGGCACCACAGTCCCGGTCAGCCTCGGGGTTGACGGCAAGCTGCTGGGCTGGCCCACCTTGGTGTTCGTGGTCGGCCTGGTGCTCACCATCGCCTTGGTGGTCCGCAAAGTCCGCGGCGCCATCCTGATCGGCATCATCGCCTCCACGGCCCTGGCCGCCATCCTGGAATTCACCCTGCACATCGGCCCGAGCTTCGATGGCAAGAACGTCAACCCGCGGGGCTGGTCCCTGGTTGCCCCGAAGTTCACCGAATGGGCGGCACCGGACCTGTCCCTCATCGGCAAGGCCAACCCGATCGGCGCGTTCGAGCATCTGGGCTTCATTGCCGCCGCCCTTTTGGCCTTCGTGATCCTGCTGAGCATCTTCTTCGACGCCATGGGCACCATGGTGGGCCTTGCCCGGGAGGCGGGCAACGTGGACAAGCACGGCAACATCCCCAACGTTGACCGGGTGCTCCAGGTGGATGCCCTCGGTGCGATCGTGGGCGGCGGGGCTTCGGTTTCCTCCAACCAGATCTTCGTTGAGTCCGGCGCCGGCATCGGTGAGGGCGCCCGCACCGGCCTGGCCTCGGTGGTGACCGGCCTGCTGTTCCTGGTGGCCATGTTCTTCACCCCGCTCATCAATCTGGTGCCGTTCGAAGCCGTCGCCCCGGCACTGGTAGTGGTGGGCTTCATGATGGTTTCCCAGGTGAGCAAGATCCACTGGCAGGACTGGGGCCTTGGCATTCCCGCGTTCCTGACCATCGCCCTGATGCCCTTCACCTACTCGATCGCCAATGGCCTGGGCGCGGGCTTCATCGCCCACGTCCTGATCCGCACCTTCCAGGGCCGGGCCCGCGAAATCCACCCGCTGATGTGGGCCGTGGCCGGGGCGTTCCTGCTGTTCTTCGGCATCGGCCCGGTGGAGGAAATCCTGGGCATCAAGTAGCCCCTCAAGCCGCGACGTTCCGGGATTCCGGACACTGCACCGCAGGCCGTGCTGTTTTTAGGGCACGGCCTGCGGTGTGCTTTAACCATGGAAACCAGCACCCTCCCCCTCGACGTCCGCCCTGTTCCCTGGACCGGCCGTTTCGATGGCGACGGCGCGGAACACCGCCGCTGGTGGCAGGCCGTCTCCCCGTACGCCCCGCACCTCTCTGCGCCGCAACCCACAGCACCTCAGGCCGACGGCGAGACAGCCGCCCGTACCCGGCCCGCCGTCGTCGTGGGCTTCTGCAGCGACGAAGGCGTGCGCCGCAACAAGGGACGCGTGGGCGCTGCGGCTGCTCCGGCCGCGATCCGCGCGGCGCTCGGGCCGCTCGCCTACCACCTGGACCGCAGCGTCTTCGACGCCGGCGACGTCGTGGTGGAAGGCGAGGCCCTGGAGGAGGGCCAGTTGCGCGCCGGGACCGTTGTGTCCGCACTGCTCGACGCCGGCAACCTCACCGTGGTGCTCGGCGGCGGCCACGAGACCGCGTTCGCCAGCTACCTGGGCGTGGCCGGCTCCTCCGCGGTACGCGGAACAGAAACAGACTCCGGCAAGCGGCTGGGCGTGCTGAACCTGGACGCCCATTTCGACCTGCGCGACGCCGCGGTGCCAAGCTCGGGCACGCCGTTCCTGCAGATGGCCCGCGCGGAAGCCGCCGCCGGCCGCGCACTGCAGTACGCCGTCGTCGGAATCTCGGAGGCGAACAACACCCGCACGCTCTTCGACACGGCGCACCGGCTGGGCGTGAAGTACCTGCTGGACGAGGACTGCTCGGCGGAGGCCGTCTCCGACTTCGTGGCATCCTTCCTGGCCGGCATCGACGTGCTGTACCTGACGATCGACCTGGACGTGTTGCCCGCTGCGACGGCTCCCGGAGTCAGTGCACCGGCCGCCTACGGTGTGTCCCTGCCCGTGATCAGCGCCGTGTGCCGCCAGGTGGCCGCCAGCGGCAAGCTCCTCCACCTGGACGTCGCCGAACTGAACCCGGAGTTCGACGTCGACTCCCGCACCGCGAAGGTGGCAGCGCGGCTGGTGAACACGCTGCTGGGGTGACCACCGCGTCACATGGCGCAAAGCAAAGGCAACATCGGGACATACTTGGCAACCCGGCGTCGCGCTTCGAAAGGCGGCGAAAACAATGGTGGAGCAGCACTTGCTGCCTGCCTAGTCTCGATGCACGTGGTGTACCCAAGAGGCCAGGGAGCTGCCTGCAAAGCAGCGCACGCGGGTTCGAATCCCGCCACCACGTCTCACGCGTTGCAGCAGCAACGCACCCGTTCCGGAAGCCTTTACCGCCGCCCCCGCGCCAGCCATCATGAGATGAGGCGCAAGGACTTCGCCGACCGCAGCAGCACGGCCGCTCCTTTGCGCGGCGGAGGCGCAGCGACATGTCACCCAGGGGCGAGCCGGCGGACGGATTCCTGACCGACTACTACGAGCATGTGGCCGATGACGACGTCCGCAGCTACACCCCGGAAACGCTGCTGGAACGGGCCCGCTACCACCGCGCGCTGGCCGAGCGGCGCGAGCCCGGGCAGACGGTCATCGGGGTCCTGCACGAGACCGACGCGAGCCTCGTCGCCATCGTCACGGACGACTTGCCGTACCTGCTCCCCTCCGTCACCGCCGAAATCGCGCGCGACGCCGCGGCCATCCGGCTGCTCGTGCACCCGGTCTTCAGCGTCCTCCGCGAGCCGGGCACCCACCGCCTGGCCGAGGTCCACCGGGGACCACACCGCCGGGGGCTGCCTGCCGGCGCCGAACCTTCCGCCGCGGAAGAAAACGACGGCGGCCACCTCACCGAAGCATGGGTGGCGATCGAGATCCCGCGGCTCGCGGACCAAGAGCGGGCCGGGCAGCTCACGCAAAGGCTGCAGGCAGTCATCGACGACGTCCGGGCCGCGTCCGAGGACGCGGCCGCCATCCACGAAGAGCTGGCCGGCGAGATCCGTAGGCTGGAAGGCGTGCCGGACGGCCGGGAAGCACGGGAGCTGCTGCGCTGGCTGGGCGACGGCAACTTCATTTTCCTGGGCCACAGCGGGAAGCGCGGCCTGGGGCTGCTTCGGAAGGGCCCGGCGGGCGGGCACGCAACCGACGCCGGCCAAAGCCGTGCCGCCGTCCTCACCCTCACAAAGTCCACCCTCCGCTCCACCGTGCTGCGCCGCGCGTACCTCGACGAAATCAGCCTGGCCGAGGCCGACGGGACGGGCTGCACCTTCGTGGGCCTCTTCTCCCCCGGCTCGGCGGCGCGCTCTGCCCTCGATATCCCCGTCATCAGGGACACCGTAGCGGAGGTGCTGCAGGGCTTCGGCTTCCCGGCCGATTCGCACCACGGCAAGGAACTGCTGTCCGTCATCGAGGCGTACCCGCGCGACGAGCTTTTCCACATCGACGCCGCCCAGCTGGCGTCGCATGCCCGGGACATCCTCCGCCTCCAGGACCTCCACAGCACGCGGCTCTTCCTTCGCCCGGACTCGTACGGCCGGTTCATGACCGCCCTGGTGTTCCTGCCCCGCGACCGCTACAGCACCGCGGTGCGCCTGAACATCGAGCGTGAACTGCGGGAGGCTTTCGGATCCGAGGCCATCGAGTTCGAACTCCGTCTGGGGGAATCGGCAATGGCCCGGGTCTTCTTCCGGATCCTGCTGCCGCACGCCGGCGCCGCTGCGAGCGCCGGCGCTGCCGCCGATTCCGACAGTGCCGCTTCAGCCGGCCCCGCACCGGCCCTCATCGACTCCGCCGCCCTGGAGCAGCGGATCATTGCCGCCACCCGCTCCTGGGCGCAAGGCCTGGACGAGGCGCTGCAGGCCCGGTTTCCCACGGACGAAGCCTCGCGGCTTTCCCGGCTCTGGGCCACGGCTTTCCCGGGCAGCTACAAGGCCGACTACGAGGTTGAGGACGCCGTGGAGGACATCTCGAAGTTCGAGAGCTTCCCGCCCGGCGACGGGGACACGGCCGACCCCTTGTTGACCGTGTACCGGCGCCCGGGGACGGCAGTGTTGTCCGAGGATGCCCGGATCCGGCTCTACACGACCAAGCCGCAGAGCCTCAGTGGGATCCTGCCGTTCTTCCACAACCTCGGCCTCAAAGTGTTGGACCAGCGTCCGTTCGCCGTGCTGCGCGCCGACGGCCGGCAGTTCTTCCTCTACGACCTCGGGCTCAAGTATCCGCGCGGCGTGGACCCCTTGGCCACGGGCGAGCTCCTGGCTGGTTCGTTTTCCGCTGCGATGCGCGGCGATTCGGAGTCGGACGCCTTCGACGCGCTGGTCCTCCGCGAACGCCTCGGCTGGCGCCGGACCGCCATCCTGCGCGCCTACGCGAAGTACCTCCGGCAGCTGGGCAGCACCAACTCCTACGGCTTCATCGCGGACACCCTCCGGGAGAACCCCCAGGCAACACACGCGCTGCTTGACCTGTTCGAGGCGAAATTCGATCCGGATACCTTCGCCCCGGACCTGTTCGAGCCGGAGCTGATCCACCCGGGGCCGGCCGAGGGCGACGTGTTCGAGGGGGACAGCAGCGAATTCAGCCATCGCACCCAGGCCGTCCATGCCGCCCGTACGAAATTGGCCAAAGCCATTGACGCCGTCCCGGGCCTGGACGCGGACCGCCTGCTGCGTTCCCTGGCGAGCCTGGTGGACGCCACGCTGCGCACCAACTTCTACCTCGGCAAGCGGTACATGAGCTTCAAGCTCAGCCCCGCCGGCATCCCCGCCGCGCCGGACCCCCGGCCGAAGTTCGAAATCTGGGTCTACTCACCACGGGTGGAAGGCGTGCACCTGCGGTTCGGAGCCATAGCGCGCGGCGGCCTGCGCTGGTCGGACCGGCGCGAGGACTTCCGCACCGAGGTCCTGGGGCTGGTGAAAGCCCAGACAGTCAAGAACGCGGTCATCGTCCCCACCGGGGCCAAGGGCGGCTTCTTCCCCAAGGGCCTGCCTGATCCGGCCGAGGACCGTGCAGCCTGGTTGGCAAAAGGCCAGGAAAGCTACCGCACGTTCGTCCGCGGGCTGCTGGACCTCACGGACAACCTCCTGCCGGACGCCGACGGCGGCAACGGCCGCGTGGTGCCGCCGCCCCGGGTGGTGCGGCACGACGGCGACGACTACTACCTGGTGGTGGCTGCGGACAAGGGCACGGCCGCGTTCTCCGACATCGCCAACGCCCTGGCCGCTGAGTACGGATTCTGGTTGGGCGACGCCTTCGCTTCGGGCGGTTCGGTGGGCTATGACCACAAGCAGATGGGCATCACCGCCCGCGGCGCATGGGAGTCGGTGCGGCACCATTTCAAGGAACTGATGATCGATTCCGGGAACGAGGACTTCACGGTGGTGGGCATCGGCGACATGAGCGGCGACGTGTTCGGCAACGGCATGCTCCTGTCCCGGCACATCAAACTCGTGGCGGCGTTCGACCACAGGCACATCTTCCTGGACCCGAACCCGGACCCGGCTGTTTCCTACGCCGAGCGGGAACGGCTCTTCAAACTCCCCCGTTCCTCCTGGGCCGACTACAAGGCCAAGAAAATCAGCGCCGGCGGAGGCGTCTTTTCGCGAGCGGAGAAGTCGATCCCCATCACCGAAGAGGTCCGGTTCTCCTTGGGACTGGAAGAAGGCACGACGGCGATGAGCCCGCCCGATCTTTTACGTGCGGTCCTCATGGCCCCGGTCGACCTGCTGTACAACGGCGGAATCGGCACCTACATCAAAGCGTCCACGGAGTCCCACACCGACGTCGGAGACAAGTCCAACGACGCCATCCGGATCGACGCCAGGCAACTCCGCAGCCGCATCATCGCCGAGGGCGGCAACCTCGGCATCACTCAGCGCGGCCGGGTGGAAGCGGCCCTGGCCGGGATCCTCGTGAACTCCGATGCGATCGACAACTCCGCCGGCGTCGACTGCTCGGACCACGAGGTCAACATCAAGGTCTTCCTGGACCGGATGATTTCAGCGGGCAGGATGTCCGTGGCGGAACGTACCGGGTTCCTTCATTCGCTGCAGGACGAGGTGGGACGTCTCGTGCTGCAGACCAACAACGACCAGAACACGCTCCTCCTCAACGACAAGCAGCTGGCCCTCGAATGGAGTCCCAGTTTCGAGCGGACCATGGACTGGCTGGAGGTGGTGACGGACCTGGACAGGGACCTCGAATGCCTGCCAAGCAACGACGAGCTCAGGGAACGCGTCCAGACGGGCAAGGGATTGACGACGCCGGAACTCGCCGTGCTGGCGGCCTACGCCAAGATCGAACTCGCCCGCGAACTCACCGAGGGCGGGCTCTCCGACGATCCCTGGTTTTCGCAGACCCTCCGGGACTACTTCCCGCGGCAAGTCACCGAACGGTTCGGCGAACACCTGTCGACGCACCCCTTGATGCGCCAGATCGTGGCCACCGTCGTGGCGAACGACATGATCAACATGGGTGGCACCGCGTTCGCCTTCCGTGCGATGGAGGAGACCACCGTGTCGGCGACGGCGGTTGCCCGCGGGTTCGTGGTCATGCGGCAGATCTGGGACTTCGACGCGATCATGGACGCGATCGCCCACCTGCCGGCCGGCCTGGCGAGCGAGCACGGCGCCGCCATCGCGCTGGACATGAGGCGGCTTCTGGACCGCTCCGTCCGCTGGTACGTGACCCACGACTTCCGCGACAAACCCGTGGCCGATGCGCTGGCCCGCCTCGAAGGGCCGATGTCCCTGATGCGGGCTAATTTCACCGGGTTCCTGCACGGCATCAACCTGGCCCATTCGCTGAAACGGCTGGCGCATACGGATTCGCTCGGCGTGCCGCACGAGTTGGGAATCCGGGCCTCGGAAATCCTGGTCAGCTACGGACTGTTGGACATCACGGCGATCGCCGAGGAACTGCAGGAACCACCGGAGGCGGTGGCCGAGGTCTACTTCGCAGTGTTCGAACGCATCTCGGCCATACCCTTGCTGGAACACATCACCATGCTTCCGCGGGCCACCCACTGGGAGTCCCTGGCCCGGGCCGCATTGCGGGACGACATGTACCTGGTGCTGGCCGACATGACCAAGGCGGTAGTCCGGCACACCGCCCGGTCCGCCACTGCGGCCGCCGATCCGGTGGAGCGGATCACCGATTGGGAACGCGGAAACATTGAACAACTGTCCCGGATCCAGGAGACCATCCAGGAGGCCATCAAGCCCGGGCCGGTGGACATCGCGGCGCTTTCCGTGGCCGTGAAGCTGCTGCGGGCCATGGTCCGTCGCTGAGACCGGCATCACAGGGTGACAGTCATCTTACAAATTTTTGCCTTCGCCCTCTATGCTTGATAAGCCGCCTTCGCATGCGGCGAGTATTAGGAGGCCCCCAAATGACCCCTGCGATGACAGCAGAACGCGAAATCCACCTGACCTTTTCCAACGGCCAGGAAATCCACGACGGCCTGGACCAGGCAGTCAACACCCTGATCGAGGACGCTGCGGAACACGCAGACTGCGGCATCCTCGTTACCCGCCACAAGCCGGGTAGCTACACCGTTGCCTTCGACGAGTCCGTGCCGTTCGGCCAGACCCGCGAAGCGATCGCAGCCTGAGCCCAGCGCAGGGCGCAGGCACAGCGGCTCGCAGCAACAAACACAGGGAACGGCCCCTCTGAGCTACCGTTCAAGCTCAGGGGGCCGTTCCTTTTGTGTTGCCGTAGGAATCATCAATGACAGCACTTCTACAGCGTGCAGCCGCAGCTTTCCCGAAGCAGCACCTGAACAGGAAGGACCCGGTGCTCGCACGCCGATGGGACCTGGGCCATCCGTTTGCTCAGGAGCTCGACGGCGACCCGGCCCAGCAGGTCCATGGGTTGGCGGACCGTGGTGAGCGCCGGCTGCATGAACCGGCCTGCATCGATCCCGTCGAACCCGGTGACTGCAACGTCTTCCGGAACCTTGACCCCGGCCTCGGTGAGGCCCTCGATGACACCCAGAGCGGTCTGATCGTTCGCACACACAATCGCCTCAGGGAGGTGCGGCCGGCCAGCCTTATCGGCGAGCAGTGCTGTGACGGCTTCGCGTACGTCTGACCTGCCAGTCGTGCCGCCCAGGACAGTGCCGTCCGGGGCGGCAAGACCGGCTGCCTCAAGAGCGTCAAGGAACCCCTGGTGTCGCGCGTGGCGGTCGTAGTCATCGATAGGCCCGGCGAACCAGTAACTCCTGCGCCCATGGTCTTCGATCAAGTGCTTGACGAGCCGGCGCATCCCGGCCTTGTTGTTGACAGTCACGGAAGACATGGCCATGGGGTCTTCAGGGAATTGGGCAACCAGGACGATGGGCTTGGTCCGGGCCAGGTGGACGAGCGTTGACTCGGACATCACGTGGGGAAGCACAACGAGGCCGTCTACCCGACGGGCGATCTCGTCCAAGGCCACGCCGCCGGAGTCCAGCTTCTGCCAGCCAACGGCGAGCGGGAGGCCCCGCACAGTGCATTCGAGTTCCACGCCCCGGAGCACCTCGTCGGCAAAGAGCGGGTAGAGCCTTGGACTCGTCGACGATTCGCGGACGAGCGGAACGTCGTCCTCGTCGAACAGCTCCGGCATGGCCAGTTCGTCGGGCTCGTGGCCGCTGAACGAGTACATGCCGACGACGCCGCTGTGGCGCTCGGCCAGGCCCCGCGCGAGGCCGCTCGGGATATAGCCGAGCTCCTGGACTGCCTTGCGGATCGCTTCCTGCGTGGCGGGCCGGACCTTGTCTGGGGTGCGGAAAAACCTGGATACGGAGGCCGTGGAAACACCCGCGGCCTCCGCGACGTCGTAAACCGTTGGCGTGGTGCTGGTAGACACAGAATCCCCTTCCCCGAGGGCGCTCGAGCACGAGGTCAAGTTGCCCGGCCAATCGCCGAGGCTAGCACTTACCGTACGCGCATACATCCCCGAAAGAAAAGAGGACGTGACCCTTGCCACAGCAAAATGTATGCGCGTACACTCGATGGCACGGGCCGATCGTCGACGCCGAACAGCAGCCCCTACGTTCTCCCCTTCCTTTGAGAGGAACAATGATGTTTAAGAAACGAGCAGCACTGCCGGCACCAAGAAAGCTCCATCCCAAAGCTACGAAAGCAGCCGCAATCGGCCTGGCGGCAGCCCTACTCCTGACTGCTTGCGGACGCGACAACGGATCCGGTTCCGGATCCACCGAATCAGCTTCCCCGATTGCCTCAGGCCCCGCGTCCGGAACCGTCACGGTGTGGGCGCAGGGTGCCGAGGGGGCCGCACTGCCTGCACTGGCAAAGGAATTCGAGGCCGCCAATCCCGGCGTGAAGGTCAACGTCACGGCCATCCCCTGGGATGCCGCCCACAACAAATACCAGACAGCCATCGCCGGGGGCACCACCCCTGATATCGCCCAGATGGGCACCACCTGGATGAGTGACTTCAGCGATGCCTTTGAACCCACGCCCGGTGCCGTCGATACCGGCGACATCTTTCCCGGTTCTGTGAAGTCGACCGACGTGGGCGGGACCAGGTACGGCGTCCCGTGGTACGTGGACGCCAACGTGGTCTTTTACCGCAGCGATCTTGCAGCAAAGGCTGGCCATGAGACCTTCCCCACGGATTGGGCTGGCTTCAAATCCTTGGCCAAGGACCTCCAGAGCAAGGCCGGCGCCGAGTATGGGGTCGCGCTCCCCGCGGGCGGGGCGGACTCCTTCCAGCGCATTCTCCCGTTTGTCTGGTCGGGCGGGGCTCAGTTGGTGAACCAGGACAGCAGCAAATGGACGCTGGATACGCCCGAGCTCGCTGACGCCCTCAACTACTACAACAGCTTCTTCACCGAAGGCATCGCCAACAAGAACCCCGCCACCGGTGCCGGTGCGGCCGAGTCCGCGTTCGTGGATGGATCCGTTCCCATGTGGATCGGCGGCCCGTCCGGGATCGGCGAGCTGGAAAAGGCCGGCGGCGCGGGATTCGCCGACAAGTACAAGGTGGCCTTGGTTCCGAAGCAGAAGTCGGCGACCTCCTTCGCCGGGGGCTCCAACCTGGTCGTGTTCAAGAAATCCCAGAACCGGGATGCGGCCTGGAAGTTCATCCAGTGGCTCTCCCGGCCCGACATCCAGGTCAAGTGGTACAAGGCGACAGGGGACCTGCCCGCATCCCAGTCTGCGTGGAAGGACCCGTCACTCTCCGGTGATTCCAAACTCGCCGTCTTCGGCGACCAGCTCAAGGACGTCAACTCCCCGCCGTCCCTGACCACCTGGACCCAGGTGTCTGCCGCCGCCGATACCCAGCTGGAACAGATCGTGAAGGCCGGCAAGAACCCGGCCTCGGCCCTCAAGGAACTGCAGTCCACGGCCGACTCAATCGGGACTGGCCGCTGAACATGAGCACCACGTCCAGCCGCACCCCGTTGACCCTCGCTGTGGCATTAAACAGCGGAATCAAGCGCTTCCGGACGGCTTTCCGCGTGGGGTTCTACACCCCCGTGGTCACCAGCATTGTCGCCGTGGCTGTGGTGTGGCGGTTCATCCTGCAGCCGGACGGCCTGCTGAACACCATCCTGGGCGCTGCGGGAATCCACGGCCCTGACTGGCTCAACAGCACCGCGTGGGCCATGCCGGCCATGATTCTGATGGCCGTGTGGCGGAACATGGGCACGCTGATGATCATCTTTCTGGCGGGCCTGCAGAACGTATCGGCGGAAATGCTCGAAACCGCGGAAGTGGACGGCGCCAATGCTTGGCAGCGGTTCACCAGGATCACGCTGCCCACCCTGCGGCCGACCCTGCTGCTGGGCGCGGTGCTGCTCTCCGTCGGCTACCTGCAGTTCTTCGAAGAGCCGTTCGTGATGACCAAGGGCGGACCGCTCGATTCGACCCTGTCCATCAGCTACTTCACTTACAACCAGTTCGGATTCGGCAAGTACGGCTTGGCATCTGCCGCCAGCTATGTGCTCTTCGTCGCCATAGCGCTGCTGAGCCTCATCCAGTTCCGTGCCCTCCGGTCGAAGGACTAAGCACTGCCATGACATCTCCCACAGAAATCCTCACACCCGGACCCTCGCGGACCGAATCCGGTGAACCTGCGCGCCGTCCCCGCCGACGTGGTCAGCGCGGCCGGCCCCTCGTGTATATCCTGCTGCTGCTCGCCGTGGCTGCCACCCTCTTGCCCTTCGCCTGGATGCTGCTGGGATCCTTTAAGACCCAAGGTGAACTCCTTCGCCGGCCTGTCACTTGGTGGCCGCAGGAGGGCACTCTAGCCAACTACATTTCCTGGTTTACTGAGCTGCACATCGAGAAGTTCTTCGCCAACAGCCTCGTCGTTGCCGTCGTCACGGTCTTGGGCAACCTGCTCTTCTGCTCGATGATCGGCTATGCACTGGCGAAGATGAACTTTCCAGGGAAGCGGTTCCTCTTCCTGCTGGTGATGGTGACCCTGATGGTGCCCGGGGTGGTCACGTTCGTTCCCCTCTTTGTCATGGTCAGCAAACTGGGGCTGGTCAGCACTTACCCGGCGCTGTTCCTTCCGTTCCTGGCCTCGCCCGTGGGCGTCTTCCTGATGCGCCAGTTCATGCTGGGCATCCCGGATTCGATCATTGAAGCGGCACGGATCGACGGAGCCAGCGAGTTCCGGATCTTCGCACGCGTGGTGATGCCTCTTTGCGGGCCGCCTTTGGCAACGCTGGGGATCCTGACCTTCCTAGGCTCGTGGAACAACTTCCTCTGGCCGCTCGTCGCAGCCCAGAGCGAAGACATGTACACCCTGCCGGTGGCGTTGTCCCTTTTCTCGACCGGGCAGAATGCCACCAACTACGGCCTCCTACTGGCCGGATCGGTCCTGGTCATCACCCCGATCGTTGCCCTTTTCGTAGCGCTACAGCGCTTCTTCATCCAAAGCGTCGCCGCCACCGGCATCAAATAGCGCTTTCCCCGAACAGCCGAGAGGTACCACGTGAACCACCTGCAAACGTCCATCGCGCCCAACGGCACCCTTTACCGGGACTTGAACGGCAACGGAGTGATGGATCCCTTCGAGGACCCATCACTCAGCCCGGAGCAACGTACGGCTGACCTCCTGCCGCGGCTTAGCCTCGAAGAGAAGGTGGGCCTGCTGTTTCACACAGTCATTGAGACCGGACCGGACGGGACACTGTTGGAGCGCCCCGGAAATATCAGCAAATCCGGAACGTCTGCCGTCGTCTCGCAGAAGCTCATGAATCACTTTAATGTGCACGCGTTGGGGACCCCGCGGCAGGCGGCCCGCTGGAACAACGCGATCCAGAAACTCGCCGAATCGAACCCGCACGGCATACCGGTCACCATCTCCACGGACCCGAGGCACGCCTTCATTGAAAACACCGGTGTCTCCTTCAACGCGGGCCATTTCTCCCAGTGGCCCGAACCCATCGGCCTCGCCGCGATCGGCAGTACAGAGCTGATCCGGCGATTCGCCGACATCGCACGGCAGGAATACACCGCCGTCGGCATCCGTGCAGCGCTGCACCCAACGGTGGACGTAGCCACGGAACCGCGCTGGGGCCGGCAGGCCGGCACCTTCGGCCAGGACAAAGAGCAAACTTCGCGGTTCGCCGTCGAATACCTCAAAGGACTCCAAGGCGAGTCCCTTGGCCCGGATTCCGTTGCCTGCACCACCAAGCACTTTCCCGGCGGCGGCCCCCAGCGCGACGGCGAAGACCCGCACTTCCCCTACGGCCGTGAGCAGGTCTACCCCGGCGGGCGCTTCGAGGAACACCTTGAACCCTTCCGGACGGCCATCGCCAACCACACCAGCGCCATCATGCCCTACTACGGAATGCCCGTAGGACTCGAGCTCGACGGTGAACCGATCGAAGAGGTCGGCTTCGGCTACAACCGGCAGATCATTACCGGCCTCCTGCGCGAAAAGCTCGGCTTCGGCGGAGTGGTCCTCAGCGACTGGGAACTCGTCAACGACAATGTCGTTGGAGACAAAGTACTGCCCGCCCGCGCTTGGGGGGTCGAAAACCTGACTGCAGCGGAACGGATGCGGAAAATCCTTGACGCCGGTGTGGACCAGTTCGGCGGGGAAGAGTGCACGGAACTGCTCCTTGGCCTGGTCCGTGATGGCTTCGTCGGTGAAGAGCGGATCGACGAATCCGCGCGCCGACTGCTGCTGGTGAAGTTCCAGCTGGGCCTCTTCGACAACCCCTATGTATCGGAGGACGCAGCAGCCGCACTCGTTGGCAACGATGACTTCCGGGCTGAAGGGCACCGCGCCCAGGCACGTTCGGTGACCGTTCTGACTGACAGCAAATCGGACGGAAGCCGCCTGCTGCCGCTCTCCGACAAGCCGCGCATCTACGTCGAAGGCCTGGATCCGGCAGCCTTGGCGGGCACAGGACTTCCTGTTGAGGCGCCCGAGGACGCCGACGTAGCCATCATCCGCCTCCACGCGCCATGGGAGCACCGGCAGGATCTGTTCCTTGAGGAAGGCTTCCACGCCGGCTCCCTGGACTTCCCGCCCGGGCTCATTTCACGGCTGGCGGCCCTCGCCAAGAAGGTTCCGTTGATCATTGACGTCCGTCTGGACCGCCCCGCGATCCTCACCCCGCTGACCCAATTCGCCAGCGCGCTGGTAGGCACTTTCGGCGTTTCCGACGCTGCGCTGTTGGACGCCCTCACGGGGCGGATCCTCCCGCGCGGGCGTCTGCCCTTCGAGTTGCCTTCCTCCATGGACGAGGTCCGCGCCTCGCGGCCTGATGTAGCATCCGACACTCGGTCACCGCTCTTCGCCAACGGGCACGGGCTGTCCCTGATCCGCGGTACCGAAACCGCCCGAGCTGAGCGCCCCTCCCTCGCCCGAAGGCCGGGCGAAGGAACAGCGGGTGAAGCAAAGCACAGGGAACGCCCCTCCTGAGTTATCACCCAGGCCCGGAGGGGCCGTTCATTCTTCTTGTGTTGCTTGTTGTGTTGGGTACCGCGGTCTGGAGTTCCCGGCTGCTCCGTAGGTCACGGGCGCTTTCCCAGGGGCGTCTCAGTGACGGTCTCTTCGGTGCCGGAACCCGCTCCGGTCCCCTGGTCCCCCTCCTGCGTCTCCGCCCAGCTGCCGAGCAGCTTCAGCGCATCCGCGGTGGGGGTTCCAGCGGCTGCGGTGTAGACGAGGAGCGTCAGGCCGGGCTCGGAGGCGAACTCCATGGCTTCAAAGTTCATTTCAAGATCCCCCACCACGGGGTGGTGGAACCGCTTGAAGCCGGTGCGGTGGAAGCGGACGTTGTGCTTGGCCCAGCGCTGCCGGAAGACCTCGCTGCGGGTGGAGAGTTCGCCGATGAGGTCGCTGAGGGCTTTGTCGTGCGGGTTCCTGCCGGCCTCGGAGCGCAGCATGGCGGCGATGTCGTCCGCGGCGCGTTCCCAGTCGGTGAAGAAGTCCTTGGAGGCCGGGTCGAGGTACACGAAGCGGGCCGAGTTGGCGGGCTGCTCGGCACTGTTCATCATGGGCGCGTACAGTGCCCGGGCCATGCTGTTGCTGGCCAGGTGGTCGTGCCGGGCGTTACGGATCCAGGCGGGCGCCTCCGTGATCGCGTCGAGCAACTGCTGCATGGACGCGCTGACCTGCTTCGGGGCCTGCCAGCGCTGCCGTGGAGGTGCCGGCGTCGAACCCTTTGCCAGTTCGAAAAGGTGCGTGTGCTCCGCTTCGTCGAGCTGCAAGGCCCGTGCCACGGCGTTGAGCACGCTCTCAGACACGCCCCCGAGGTTCCCGCGTTCCATGCGGACGTAGTAGTCGATGCTGACCCCGGCCAGCAGCGCCACTTCTTCCCGCCGGAGCCCCTGCACCCGGCGGTTGCCGCCATAGGCGGGCAGCCCTGCCTGCTCCGGGGTGATCCGGGCCCGGCGGCTGCTGAGGAATTCGCGGATTTCGCTTCGGTGGTCCATGTTTCCGACAGTACGCCCGGTCCGTGGGTGCTGGGAGGCACTGGCGTTACCTGTAAAGGCAGCCGCTCCCGCGCGCCGGATCCTCCGCCGTGGATGGAAGGACGGCGCGGCGTCCGGCGAAAGGCAGCAAAAAACCGGAGTCCGTTTGGGAACGGACCCCGGTCTTTTGGAGCCTCAGTCTTTCGAGCCCAGTTTACGCCCGGGGCGGTTGCTCCCCCAGCCGGGTCCCCAGGCGGGTCATGCCCGGCGCAGCTCCACGCCGTCGGACTTCATGAAAAGCTGCTTGGCGGCCGCGTCGGCGCCGGGACCGGCGGGCTCAAGCCAGACGACGTTTCCGCTCACGGAAACCTCCTGGACTTCCCCCGCCGCGATCACATGCGCGTGCTTGACGACCTCGATCCGCTCCCCTGCAGCCAGGCTTGCCCAGTCGGCAACGGTGGCGGCATGTGCGATACGCCTGGACAGGACGGATCCGCGTGACTTCATTGAACTTCTACCCCTTTGTGGATGTTCGTATCTTCGGTTATGTAACTCATCCGACACGTCCGCGACATCGTCGGCGCGGACATGCCGTACATCACTAGTTCTACTACACGGAAGGCGCCCCGGAGGCGGCTGTTGCCAAACATTTCCGGGGCGCCATCCAATGTTTACTTGGACCGCATTTCCTTCGGGATCAGGCGAGGATCCCCACAGCGGATTCGGCGGCTTCGCGCACCGCACCCGAGCCCACCAGGCGGTCGGCCGCTTCCAGCTCAGGCGAGAGGAAACGGTCGGTTCCGGGACCGGCGACGACGGCGCGCAGCACCTCGAGCACGGCCGCACCGGCGGGGCCCGGGGTCAGTTCGCCGTCGGACAGCTTGGTGCGGATGTCGAGGGCGCGGGCGCTGGTGACCAGCTCCACTGCCAGGACGCGGCGGAGGTTTTCCACGGCCTTGCGCAGCTTGCGGGCGGCGTGCCAGCCCATGGAGACATGGTCTTCCTGCATGGCGGAGCTCGGGATGGAGTCCACCGACGCCGGAACGGCCAGCCGCTTGTTGTCCGAGACCAGGCCGGCCTGGGTGTACTGGGCGATCATGAGGCCGGAGTCGACGCCCGGATCGTCGGCCAGGAAGGCCGGCAGTCCGTGCGAACGGGCGGGGTCCAGCATACGGTCCGTGCGGCGCTCGGCGATGGAGGAAAGATCCGCCACGGCGATGGCCAGGAAGTCCAGCACGTAGGCCACGGGGGCGCCGTGGAAGTTGCCGTTGGAGGACACGCGGCCGTCCGGGAGGACCACCGGGTTGTCGATCGCGGCAGCCAGTTCGCGGGTGGCCACGAGCTCGGCGTGGGTCACGGTGTCGCGGACGGCACCGGCAACCTGCGGGGCGCAGCGCAGCGAGTAGGCGTCCTGGACCCGGGAGTCGCCTTCCTTGTGGGAGGCCACGATCGGCGAGTTGGACAGCACCTTCAGCATGTTGTCGGCGCTGGCGGCCTGGCCCGGGTGCGGGCGCAGGGCGGCGTGCAGCTCGGGCAGGAACACCTGGTCCGTGCCGAGCAGCGCCTCGACGCTGAGCGCGGCGGTGATGTCCGCCGTCGTCATCAGGTTGCGGAGGTCCGCAATGGCCATGAGCAGCATGCCGAGCATGCCTTCGGTGCCGTTGACGAGCGCGAGGCCTTCCTTTTCGGCCAGGACCACCGGCTCGATGCCATGCTGGGCGAGCAGTTCGGCGACGGCCGGGCGGCCTTCGACGCCGTAGAGCTCGCCGTCGGGGCCGGTGGCTTCGCCTTCGCCCATGAGCACCAGGGCGCAGTGGGAGAGCGGGGCGAGGTCGCCGGAGCAGCCGAGCGAGCCGAATTCCTTGACCACCGGGGTGATGCCGGCGTTGAGCAGCTTGACGAAGGTCTCCAGGACCGCCGGACGGACGCCGGTGCGGCCCGAGGCCAGGGTCTTGGCACGCAGGAACATGATGGCGCGGATGACTTCGCGTTCCACGGCCGGGCCCATGCCGGCGGCGTGGCTGCGGATCAGCGACTTCTGCAGCTGGGTGCGGAGGTCGTTGGGGATGTGGCGGTTGGCCAGGGCCCCGAAACCGGTGGAGATGCCGTACGCCGGGGTCTCGCTGTGGGCGAGGCCGTCGATGTGGGCGCGGACCTTGGCCACGGTGTCCAGGGCTTCCTGGGAGACGGTGACCTTGGCGTCGTGGCGTGCGACGGCGAGGACGTCCTCGGCGGTGATGCCGCTGGAACCGAGGGTGACGGTCAGCGGTTCGTGGGTGGTGAGAGTCATGATTCCTACTTCTCGTTCATGGGGATGCGGACGCCGCGTTCGTTGGCGACCTCGATGGCGCGTTCGTAGCCGGCGTCGGCGTGGCGGATGACGCCCATGCCGGGGTCGTTGGTGAGCAGGCGCTCGAGTTTCCGGGCCGCGAGCTCGGTGCCGTCGGCCACGGAGACCTGGCCGGTGTGGATGGAACGGCCGATGCCCACGCCGCCGCCGTGGTGGATGGACACCCAGGTCGCGCCCGAGGACGC
>NZ_QRCU01000005.1 GCF_003369445.1 Arthrobacter silvisoli | reverse complement strand
GAAATCACCCTTGGCCTGGAACGCTTCGAAGCAGCCGTCGGCGCCGTCACCGGAGCCATCCCCGCCACCACAGGAGCCTGAGCAGGGCGTTCTATGCCGGTTTGGGGCGGTGGGCCCAGGGCCCTCCGGCGTCAAGTCCTTACCGAATGGGTGGCCCCCATATATGGACTCCACCAACCACCAAACCGAATATGGGCACACTCGCAAGTCCGACCAACAAAATCCAGGGATTTCCGTCGTCGAGCTTTACTCTCTTGGCTGTTGCGTAGACGATAATGCTCAGGCATGCCGCCAGAGACACCACCATCCCGAGGAGCGTGAAGTCCCTTGCAATCATGGCTTCGGCGCTTCTTTGGTGATGATTTGAGGCTAGACGACAGGCGCGACATCAGCTCGGCCGCCGCCTACGGTCGGTGGCCGTTGCCAAGGCGTAGTCGACGTGACCGACTCGACCCTTATAGGCGTCGCCACCTCAGGCAGCAAGCGGTGCGGGCCGCCTTGGTGATCTACGAGGATACGGGTTCCTGCTGCTACTTCGCCCCTGATTGCCTACGCTGGCGGTTCTATGGCCATCACTCCCAACAGCGGCAACATCAGCATTACGCGGGACAACGGCGCTGGTCCCATATTCGCCCTGTAACGAGAAAAAGCCTATGTCGCCCGACGATGTCGCCAGGAGAAACCTCTTCAAACGAAGTTGTGAAATCTGCGGCGCTGCTTGTGATGCACTGCTCTGGGCCCGGAATTGTCGAGATCCCATATAACTCACTAAAACTCCCGCGTGAGCCGGTACTCAAAGAATCGATGAAAATGCCCGCCTCGTTGCGCGCGAGCATCATGCCGACAACCAGCCGATGCTCCCGGTGGCGACGCAGAAGGGCGGTAGAGCCTTTGCTTGACTGGGCATCAACGGGTGGCAGACAACAAGAGGAATGCACCAGACAGATCCGCGATTCTCGTGTCTACTAATGCCACCTGACCAAACGCCGATAACCGCGATTGCGTCATTGGAAGGCGCGGGGCCTTGTGGCAGACGGATGTCGACAATGCGAGGATCGGGTCATGCCTTCTTCTGGGTCTCCGCTCATGAATGTTCGAAGGAGGTCACACCGCTATGACGCTCGCTGAACACCAGCCCTGGTCTTGCTCTGCACGTGAATGTCATGAGAATGTCGTGCGTCGGGGTGTCCGGCTGAGCCCGGAATCGTCATCGCAGTGGGATGGCGAGGGCATCACAACGCCCAAAAAGACCGTCCATCGTCGGATGGTTGGGGCTCTGCGTACTGACAAAAGAGGGTGTGCACGATGTGCACACCCTGGGCTTCGGATTCGGTTGTACCGGCATCGGACTGGGCCGGATCGGGGAGGTTTTCGAAAGAATGGCGGATTTGCGGGGGAGCGGCTGGTTCGAGTCCCATCTCGGGTACGTGTTTTCCCGGCTCAGGGGCCTGTTGGCTCCTGAGTGTGGACAGAATGTTCACGGATGGGCCCCTTCGGGGGCCTTTTTCGTTGGCGGGTGCCTCGCTTTCCTGGGCCATTGGGGTTCTGTGGTTTTATTCTTCATGTTCATGGTGGGGGTAAGGCGCGCCTACATGACTTCTGGGCTGATGGTGGTTGGAGTTCACGACTTGGGGACGAGGGCGACTGTGGCCGCCTGCTAGTGATGTTCTTGGGTGTTGGCCAGGTTTCGGCATCGTACCGGTAGAGGAGCCAATTGCCTTTGCATGGTTGGGTCGCGGACGCGACGGGAGTCTGGCTTTGGGATTCATGCGCTGGACGGGACCGTGCTGGCTGGTGAATCGTATCTGTTCTGCCCCGGTCATTTTCGGGGAGCGGTGGATTCGTACGGACATGGGCGTCAGTGGGTGCAGCCACTTCAGCACGATGTCCCAGGGAATCCTGTGGGATGACTGTGCAAGGCTGTTCGGCTCGACGTTGCGGCAGAAGCACCCGAAAAGCCCGGTAAGAAGAGCGGCCACCCGCTCCGGAGACGGCAATACAGCATGGGCGGGTAGGGTCCGATGGTCAGTTCCTTGGAACCTTTGAGTTGGTTGAACAACTCGATGGTGCCGTCCATGGTCCAGCCGCGGTCTTGGTTGATTTGCAGCCAGACCGGGAAGTCGATGTTCGGGGCGAGCGTGATGGGGCGGCGTTCCTCGTGCTGTTCGCCGTCGAGTTCGTTCATGACGATGTCGAACAAGGGACTGGGTAAACCGAGCCCGGGATCACCTAGTGGTCTCGGCAATCGCGCCAGGGGGTTCTGCCTTCGGCCCGCGCCATCGTGGCATGGGGGGAGGTTTCCGGCCCAACATCGTCCGGGAACTCTTGAAGGGCTTTGTCGGCTTGGCTTCGTCCCGTGGCCGCGTCAGTCTTTCCGTCGTCCTGGTCAATAACGGGTCCGTGATGTTATTGAAGGATGCGGACGGTGTTGGATTTGGCGCATTCGGGGCTGTTGCCGACCTTGTTGGTTTCGATGATGCTGAAGGAGTAGTAGCTGCCCGCGCGCAGCCCGGTGATCGTGGCGCTGCTGGCGGATGCGGGTATCTGGAGGCTGGCGATCCGGGTAGTGCCGGAGTAGACGGCGATCGTTTGACCGGTCAGGGCTGAGCCGCCGTCGCTGCCTTTGGTCCAGTTCACTTTTGCGGACCGGCTTCCGGCAGTTGCCTTGATGTTGGTTGCCGCGGAAGGCTTGGCGGCGACCGGTGCCGGGGCGGTGCCAGTTGCGGCGCCCACGTAGAGGAGCCGGTTGGGGGTCCCGGCGGCGGCGCCGGTAATGGGGCCGGTGGTGGCGGAAGTGTTTAGCGCGGAAGCTACCTGGGCGGGAGTCAGCGACGGCGTCTTGGCGAGCAGTACGGCCGCCGCGCCGGCCACATGGGGGGATGCCATGGAGGTTCCGGACATGGTGGCGGTGGCCGTGTTGGAGGTGTAGTAGTCCGAGTTGATGGCGACACCTGGGGCGTAGAGGTCCACGCAGGTTCCATAGTTCGAGAACGAGGCCTGCCGGTCCGAGGAGTCGCTGGCTGCCACCGTCAGGGCTGCCGTTACCCGTGCGGGGGAACTGGTGCATGCATCGGTCGCGGAGTTTCCGGCCGCAACAGTTGCGGTGACGCCGTCGTTGATGACGTTCTGCAAGGCTGCGTCAAGGGTGGAGCTGGTGCCCCCGCCTAGGCTCAGGTTGACCACGGCTGGGGTGCCCGCGGTGTGGTTCGCTGCCACCCAGTCCAGACCGGCGATCACATCCGAGATGTAGCCGCTGCCGTCACAGGCCAGGACTCGCACCGGAATCACGGTGGCGCCCTTGGCGACACCGTAGGTGCTGCCGGCGAGGGTTCCGGCCACGTGGGTGCCGTGCCCGTTGCAGTCGGAGCTGCCCCGTCCGTCGGCGATGGCGGAGTAACCGGCCGCGACGCGGCCGCCGAAGTCGGCGTGGGAGGCCAAGACCCCGGTGTCCACGACATAGGCGCTGACCCCGGCGCCGGCGGACGGGGGAGTGAAAGTGGTCGAGAGCGGGAGTGCGCGCTGGTCGGTACGGTCCAGGCCCCAAGGAGCGTTCGCCTGGGTGTCCGTGGCCCGCACCGGCAGGTCCGGTTCAACAGCCACGACGTCGTGGGAACCGGCCAGCATCTTGGCCTGTGCCGGGGTGGTGGTCACGACGGCGGCGCGTACCGCCGTCGTGAATGTGCGGCCCACAGTCTGTCCCGAATTGCGCAGCGATTTTGCGGCGGCGGCAACATCAGTTCCCGGGGCGTAGCGGACCAGGTAGGGGGCCGGCTGCTCGGACGCACCTGTCGCTGGGACTGCCGAGGCCGCCGGCGCCAGTGAGCCCAGCGAGATGGCCGCGAGGACGGTTGCGGCGAAACTGCGGGAGAAGGAGCGCACAATGTACCTTTCAATGGTCCGCTCCCGGGTGGAGCGGCAGAACGTGACGAATAAGCATTTCCGGCCTGACCGGCGCTGGTGGCGGGACCCCGAGCCGCGAATCCCGCTCATTTGACTCGCCCGTACCAAATTAACAGGTCAGGGGTGCTGTAGGGCCCGGATCAGGGAAATCCTGCACAAGTCCTGCGGCAATCCCCGCAATAGTTGCCTTCCGGCATCACGGGCTGCCGCGGGGCGAGGATCCGAGCCGGTGCCCACGAGCCCGGCACCCGTGCAATTCTGCGTGATGGAGTGCTTATTTGGCGCGGCAATGTCGAGAAGATCGACCCGGGGTGCCCTGGGATCGTTTGGATCAGGCGGTGTGGGCCCATGCTCTTGATTGCGATGTTCGTCCGATTCCCCGATGCCCCTGATTGAGGCAAGAAGGTGACACCGGCGTTGGACGCGAACAGCATCATGGTGGTCGCATGGCTTGTGACGGCTGCGACTCAGCTGGAGAGGCGCGCGGACCATTCCTCTATCTCTCCGGAGGTAAAACGGACTCCGGGAAGGGCTGTGCTGAGTCTGCTGCTTAACCTGGCTTCCACGGCAAACTGGGGTTGGCCGGCGCAGTCGGCTTTCGTAGCTTCCAGGACTGACTCTAGCTCTTCCAGCAGGTATGACAGGATGCGGTTGGCGTCCTGGTCCGAGTCTCGTTCTCCCGTGGGTGGGCCGTTCATCTAGTCATCCTAGGTCTGGAGGTTGCAGGGTGTTGTCACTGCTTGCCATTGGCGGCGGGTTTGTTCTCTGAGGGGTTCCATTGTTTCCAGTCGCTGGGGCGGGTGGTGGGCCGGCCCAGGAAATAGCCCTGTCCTGCGCTGATGCCCAGGCCGGTGACGGTTGCCAGTTCTTCGGCGGTTTCGATTCCCTGTGCGATGACTTCCGCGCCGCTTTGTTTAGCGAATCTGACCATGGCCTCGCCGAGGGAAGATCGTAGGACGTCAGCGTCGATTCCAGCGATGAGGCTCCGGTCAAGTCCGACGAAGTCGGGCTGGAGGCGTCTGATTTGCCGGATCGAGGTGAAGGACGACCCTGCGTGGTCAATTGCCAGCCGCACGCCGCGGCGGCGCAGCGGAGCCAGCACCGAAAGAAGCGGACCAACCTGCTCCTTCGTCGGGGGTTCAGTCAGTTCAAGGACCGTCCGGCCGGGCTCCACGGCGCTTTCTGTCAGCAGGACCGGAAGGAGCGGGTCCATGCACGTTTCCGGTGAGAGTTTGAACCGCACGTACAAGTGACCCGGTAATTCTTTTGCGGCCGCGAGGGCGGACTCCAACGCTGCGACTTCAAGATCTCCTGCAAGCCGGGCTTGTTTGGCATCGACGAACCATTCGCCTGGGCTGGTGTCGTCCGCACCCGGGAATCGTGTCAGCGCACCCGCGCCGACTACGTTTCCACTTGCAAAATCACGGATCGGCTGGAACGCGGTCACTATCTTCCTGCCCTCCAGGATCGCCTTTAGCCGTGGCCGGAGGTGTGCCTCCCAGGTCGGCGACCGGGAACCGGTCAACTGTTGTGCCGCGGGAGTCCCGGCCGGGGGCATGCTGTCGCGCATGCGGTCGCGGAACCTGGCTATGGCCCTGGTGGTGACTAAATGCTCCAGCACCGCAGCTTCGGGACATCCCGGATGGGCCTCGATGCACCTGCGCAATTGCTCCCTGGCTTCAGCCTGTTCCGGGTCTGATCCCGAAAGCACCGATTCGATGATCTCCAGGGCTTGCCGGCGTATCGGCGGTTCCCCATGGTCCAAGGACCCGCCGTTCGTTGGCCCGGTGCGGGGCGCGTTGTCTGTACTTGGCGGAACGGGCTGCGGCTTTTCAGACATGGGCTATTCCTTTGTTCCCGGTAACCGGCTGAGCCCGGAAACCGACTCCCGGCGACCGCGCGTCCTTCCCGGAACCCCTTGCCCGGAAATGCGCAATAGCCGTAGACAAAACTCTATAACGAGACCGACCGGTCTGTACCGGAAGGAGGGGTAGGATCTTTGATTATGGCGATTTCTTATCCCGTACCGGTGGCAGCGGCGGGGTCCAAGTCCGGGGCAGCTTCGCCTGACGCGGGTCAAAGAATCCTGGATGCCGCCTATGAGCTCTTCTCCCGCCGGGGAATCCGGGATGTCGGGATCAGTGAACTGATCGAGCGATCCGGTGTCGCGAAGGCCACCTTCTACCGGCACTACCGGTCTAAGGATGAACTCGCCTTGGCATTTCTTGCCCGCCGCGACCAGCTCTGGACGGTGGATCACATTCTCGCCGGAGCCCGCAGCCGGGGGTCAACCCCGACGCAGCAACTCTTGGCGATCTTTGACGTTTTCGGCGACTGGTTCAGTCGCGATGACTTCGAGGCCTGCTCCTTCATCAACGTGCTGCTGGAAATGGGCCCCGGCCACCCGCTGGGACAGGCAAGCATCGACTATCTTGCACGTATCCGGGAACATGTGCAGGCATTAGCGGAAGAAGCCGGACTGGCCCGGCCAGGAGAATTCGCACGTTCGTGGCACATCCTCATGAAGGGATCAATCATCTCAGCGGCCGAGGGCGACACCCACGCCGCGGCCCGGGCCCGGGAAATGGCCGCCTGGCTCATCGAACATCACCAACGCTAACAACCGGTCCTGGCGAGCCAGCGACCATGCGGCGCCAGGCAGTCCACACAGTGCCGCCGCCCTGCTTAGCGGCGTTCGTTGGTTTCGCCGGAATCATTTCACCGAATGCTTGTGCCAGCTTTCCCAGTCTGCCGGCAGAATCGTTGGCCGGCCGAGGAAGTAGCCTTGCCCGGCGTCCATGCCGAGCTGGGTGACAGCGCTCAGTTCGGCCTGGGTTTCAATGCCTTCTGCGACAAGCGTGGCGCCGATCTGTTTGGCGAATTCGACCATGGCCTGGCCCAAGGCCCGGTGGGTCTCGTCAGAGTCGATGCCGGCGATAAGGCTTCGGTCCAGTTTGATAATGTCCGGTCGAAGCCGCAGGATATGCCGCATCGACGCGAACCCGGACCCTGCGTCATCCACCGCTATCCGAAGGCCCCGCCGGCGCAAGGGAGCCAGTACCGCTGCCAGGGGGGCGTACTCTTCCACGGCAAGTCTTTCGGTCAGCTCAAGAACTATCCGGTCAATCGGCAGTGCTGCCTGCTCCAAGATCCCGGGCAGCCGCGGATCCAGGCAAGTCTCAGGAGACAGGTTCAGGGCCACATATAATTCCGCGGGTAACCTATCCGCGGCTTCAAGTGCCGATTCAAGGGCCGCGAATTCCAGTTCCCCGCCAAGCCCGACCGTATTGGCCTCGTTGAACCAATGCTCCGGGCCCCTTCCATCATCGCCGGGAAACCGCGCCAGCGACTCAACACCGATGATTTTTCCGCCCGCCAGCTCGTGGACTGGTTGGAAAGCAGTCAGGACCACGCGGCTCCGCAACGTTTCTTCGACCCGTTCCGTGATGCGCTGCCTGACGATCTCCCGGGCGCTCTGCGGCGGGAGCTGCCGGCTCGTACCCACGAAACCGGGACCGAGCCCGGACCCGGCGTGGGACTGCCGGCCAGCGGTTTCCATCCATACCGGGGCACCGTTGCGGTGCCGGCAGATGATCACAGCGCGGCTCCATCCCGGCCCGCTGTCATCCGTGGCCGCAGCGACGGACCCGCGCGCACGAGCAAGCTCATCCTGTTCGATAACGATCCGGTAGTGTTTGCCGATCAGTTCAGAAGGGTCGTAACCCAGCAAGGCGATACTGGCCCTGCTCGAAAACGTGAACTTCCCTTCATCATTTACCGCCCACAACCACTCCTGGCTCGCATGGGCCACGGCATCCACGAGCTCGGACACAGCGCGGGCGCGGGACCGCTCCGCGCGGTACCCACGAATTCCCTTAATGGCGGCAGCGACAGTCAATAAAATCAGGCCCCCAATGCACAACCCAAGGATGATCTCGGCTGCAGGGGACGACACCGGGACAGCTCCCGGGTCCAGCATCACAGCCAAGGCTACGGCGAGGGCAGCCTGGGCACAGATTACGGCAACCAGAAAACGGTGCCCGACAAGCAACAAGATCACTTTTCTTCGCCGAAGCACCAATTCAACACCCCCCGCCCCACAATAACCCCGTCGGGAAACAAGCTCCAAGATGCACGCACCGTGCCACCACGTGACACTAGTGGTCTGAGTTCGAAGTTGTTGGACGGTTGGCTTTTGCCAGGATCTTGTCGGCGGTTTTGGTCCAGATGAACCGATGTGCCCGGTCGGCGTTCCAGCCGTCGATGAAGGCGCGGATTTTCGTGCTGAGTTCTTTGACCGAACGGAAGGTGCCCGGGCGGATGGCCTGGCGTTCGATGATGCCGAAGAAGACTTCCACGAGGTTCATCCACGAGGCGGGCGTCAGGGTGAAATGAACCCGGATTCTGGGATTCGTCTCCAGCCAGGTGCGCACGTTGGCGTGTTTGTGCGCGGCAGGAGCGATGAGCCACCCGTGGCCCGCTGCTCACGTGCGCCAGATGGTGTGACGCCGTGAGGTAGCGCACACTGCCAGGCCTGATTTCGTCGGCGGGCGAGGGATGGTCCCTTGGTGTGGGTCAGGAAGCCTTCCGTGCGGATGCGAGGGCGCCTTCGACGTCTCCGAGGAGTTCCTTCCAGGAGGCCACGAACTTGTCCAGGCCTTCGGATTCCAGGAGGGCGACGACGTCGTTGTAGGAAACGCCGAGGCCTTCGAGGGCGTTCAGCACGGCGTTGGCTTCCTCATAGCTGCCCGCAATGGTGTCACCGGTGACTACGCCGTGATCGAACGTGGCGTCGAGGGTCTTCTCCGGCATGGTGTTCACCACACCGGCGGCTGCCAGCTCGGTGACGTAGAGGGTGTCCGGGTAGGCCGGATCCTTCACGCCGGTGGAAGCCCACAGCGGACGCTGCGGCAGGGCGCCGGCTTCGGCCAGCACAGCCCAGCGTTCGGTGGAGAACAGTTCTTCGTAGACCTGGAACGCCAGGCGGGCGTTCGCGACGCCGGCCTTGCCCTTCAGTGCCTTGGCTTCCTCGCTGCCGATCGCGTCCAGGCGCTTGTCGATTTCGGTGTCCACGCGGGAGACGAAGAACGAGGCGACGGAGTGGATCTTGGACAGGTCGTGGCCGTTTTCCTTAGCCAGCTCGAGGCCGGACTGGAAGGCGTTGATCACGGCGCGGTAGCGCTCGAGGGAGAAGATCAGGGTCACGTTGACGCTGATGCCTTCGCCCAGCACGGCGGTGATGGCAGCGAGGCCTTCCACGGTTGCCGGGATCTTGATGTGGACGTTGTCCTTGGCGACCTTCTTGTAGAGGTGCTTGGCCTCGGCGATGGTGCCTTCGGTGTCCCAGGCCAGGCGCGGGTCGACCTCGATGGAGACGCGGCCGTCCACGCCGTTGGTGGCAGCGGCAACCGGGGCGAACAGATCGCAGGCGTCGGCAACGTCGGTGGTGGTGATCTCGAAGATGGTCTCTTCCACCGAAGCGCCCTTGGCGGCTTCTTCGGCGATCTTCGCGTCGTAGTCGCTGCCGGAGGTGATGGCCGCGTGGAAGATCGACGGGTTGGTGGTGACGCCGACGACGTTCTTTTCCTCGATCAGCTTGGCGAGGCTGCCGCTGGCGAGGCGCTCACGCGACAGGTCGTCGAGCCAGATCGAAACGCCGACGTCGGAAAGCTGCTGGGTGGGAGTAGTCATTTTGTGTTTCTCCTTGGAAGTCAGGCCGAAAGGCCGGCGAGGGAGTCTTTGGCCGCCGCGGTGACGGCTTCGGCGGTGATGCCGAACTCGTTGAAGAGGCGCTTGTAGTCGGCGGAGGCGCCGTAGTGCTCGAGGCTGATGGAGCGGCCGGCATCGCCGACGAACTCGGACCAGCCCAGGGCCAGGCCGGCCTCGACGGAGACGCGGGCCTTTACGTAACCGGGAAGGACGGATTCGCGGTAGGCCTCGTCCTGCTTCTTGAACCATTCGACACACGGCATGGAAACCACGCGGGTGGCGATGCCTTCGGCCTGCAGGTTTTCGCGGGCCTGGACGGCCAGTTGGACCTCGGAACCGGTAGCGATCAAGATGACCTGCGCGTCAGCGGTTTCGCCGTCCTTGGAAGCTTCGGCCAGCACGTAGCCGCCCTTTGCCACACCGGCGGTGGACGCGAAAGTGTCACCCTCGGCTGCACCTTCGCCACGGGCGTAGGTGGGGATGTTCTGGCGGGTCAGCACGATGCCGGCCGGGTTTTCGTGGTTCTCCAGGATGGTCTTCCACGCGATGCCCACTTCGTTGGCGTCGGCCGGGCGGACGACATCCAGGCCCGGGATGGCGCGCAGGGTGGCGAGCTGTTCCACCGGCTGGTGGGTGGGGCCGTCTTCGCCGAGGCCGATGGAGTCGTGGGACCAGACGTAGATGGACGGGACACCCATGAGGGCCGAGAGGCGGATGGCCGGCTTCTGGTAATC
>NZ_QRCU01000001.1 GCF_003369445.1 Arthrobacter silvisoli | reverse complement strand
CCGCCCCCCGCCCGCATTAATGTGACCGCCCGCCCCACCGGGACGACGCCACCGAAGGGGCCCGGCAAAGCCCCGGGGTGTAAACTGGAGCACGCCCAAAAGGGCAATTGATAACGACAGGGGAGCGCCGCCGTCGGGCTGCAGCAGCAGAACGAAGGAAGGGCGCTGAGAGTGCGGAAGACCGCAGACCCTCGAACCTGATCCGGTTAGTACCGGCGCAAGGGAGTCGAGTTCTCAGAGTGACCGGTGGCCGGGAAACAAGGGCCGGGCGACACTTTCCCCTCCTGTTCCTCAGGAGGACACAATGACTGGTATTTCTTCGACGCCGGCTTCCAGTAAGACCGGCTACACCTGGCGCGTGGTGGACATCGTGGTGGCGGCCCTGATCGCGGTCGCCGGCGGCGTGATCTTCTGGGCCTGGTCCCAAGGCGCCAACCTGCTCGCCCCGGTGTTCGTCTACCCGCCTTCCAGCGGCCTGTACGCCGGCGGCTGGATGATCCCGGCCGTGCTCGGCATGCTCATCATCCGCAAGCCGGGCGCAGCGCTCTTCTGCGAGACCGTCGCCGCCACCGGCGAGCTGATCATGGGCTCCCAGTACGGCACCACCGTGCTGATTTCCGGCGTGCTCCAGGGGCTCGGCGCCGAGCTGGTGTTCGCGGCCTTCATGTACAAGAAGTTCAACCTGCCCGCATCGCTGCTGGCAGGCGCGGGCGCTGGCCTGTTCTGCGGCCTGAACGACTCCTTCATGCCGTGGGGCTGGAATATCGCCTACGAGGCCGGCGACAAGCTCGCCTACATCGTGTTCTGCGCCATCTCCGGTGCCGTGATCGCCGGCGGCCTCTCCTGGATCGCCACCCGCGGCCTGGCCAAGACTGGAGTGCTGAGCTCCTTCGCGTCCCGGAAGGCCGCCACGGAGCCCGTCTTTTCCTGATGCCGTCCACTGAAGCCGGCGTCCGCGCCGCTGCCGTTTCCGCACGCGGCTGGGGCTGGCGGCACGCCGGCCGCACTGCCCAGGCTGTCCACGGCCTCGACCTGGACATCGCTCCGGGTGAGCGCGTCCTGCTGCTGGGCCCTTCGGGCGCCGGCAAGTCCACGCTGCTCCATGCCCTGGCAGGTGTGCTGGGCGGCGAGGACGACGCCGACGAGAGCGGTTCGCTGCTGGTCGACGGCGTCCGGCCGCAGGACAGCCGCGGCCGGGCGGGGCTCATGCAGCAGGACCCGGAGACCCAGGTGGTCCTTTCGCGCCTTGGTGACGACGTCGCTTTCGGTGCCGAGAACCTGGCCGTGCCGCCCGGCGACATCTGGGCGCGCGTGCACGAGGCAATCGACGACGTCGGACTGGCCGGCTTCCCGCTCGACCACCCGACGTCGGCCCTCTCCGGAGGACAGAAGCAGCGCCTGGCGCTCGCCGGCATCCTGGCGATGCGGCCCGGGCTGATCCTGCTGGACGAACCGACCGCGAACCTGGACCCGGCCGGCGTGCTGGAGGTGCGGGACGCCGTCGGGCGCTGCCTGGACAAGACCGGCGCCACGCTGGTGGTCGTGGAGCACCGGGTGTCCGTCTGGAAGGACCTCGTGGACCGGATCGTGGTGCTGCAGCCCGGGAGTTCCTCCGAGCCTGCGGTGCTGTTGGACGGCCCGCCGGACACGGTGCTGGAGCAGGCCCGCGGGATGCTGGCCGCCGCCGGGGTCTGGGTGCCGGGCTATGTGCCGGCCACGCGCGCACGAGCAGGAACCTCCGGCGGGGAACTCCTCCTGAGTGCACAGGACCTCGCCGTCTCCCGGGAACGGCCGCGCCGCCGCGGCTTCAGGACAATCCCTCCTGTCCCGGCACAGTCCGGCCTCAGCGCCGACGTCGTCGCCGGACAGGCCCTGACCATCACCGGGCCGAATGGTGCGGGCAAGTCCACCTTCGCCCTGACCCTCGCCGGGCTGCTTGCGCCGGTCGCCGGGAAGGTGAGCGCCGGCGTCGCGCTGTCCAACGGCGCCGGGAACGACCCGTACAAGTGGAAGGCACAGCAGCTGATTTCCCGGATCGGGACCGTCTTCCAGGAACCGGAGCACCAGTTCGTCACGGGCAGGGTGCTCGACGAGCTCATGTTCGGACCCCGGCACCTGGGGCACGGCGAGGAACGTGTCGAGGAACTGCTCGAGCGCCTGCGCCTGACACACCTGGTGGACGCCAACCCGTACACCCTGTCCGGCGGCGAAAAGCGCCGGCTGTCCGTGGCCACAGTGCTGGCGGCGAGCCCCAAGGTGCTGGTGCTGGACGAGCCGACCTTCGGCCAGGACGCCAACACCTGGGCCGAACTCGCGTCGTTCTTGTCCGAACTGCTTGACGGTGGCACCGCCGTCGTCTCCGTGACCCACGACGAGGAATTCAGCGCCGTGCTGGGCGGCACCGAGATGCGGCTCCGCTCCGCGGCTGCCGCGGTGTACACGGAAGCGGGTGCGGCATGAGGGAGGTCATGAGCCTGCACGGCAACCACGCCCTTCTGACCCGGGCCAACCCGTTGGCGAAGTTCGTAGCCGTTTTTGCGATCACCCTGGTGCTGGCGCTGTCCATCGACTGGGTCTCCGCGTCCGCCGCGTTGCTCGCCGAATTCGCCTTGTTCCCGCTGGTCGGCCTGACTCTTCGCCTGCTGTGGCAGCGCGGCTGGCCGCTTATCCTCGCGGCGGCCCTGGGCGGTTGGAGCACCGCGATCCTGTCGGCGGACAGCGGAAGGACACTGCTCGACGTCGGCATCTGGTCCATCAGCGAAGGCTCGCTCGAGCTGGGGCTGGGGTTCATGCTGCGCGGCCTGGCGATCGCCCTGCCGGCGGTCCTGCTGATGAGCTGCACCGACCCCACCGATCTCGCCGACGCCCTGGCACAGAAGGCGAAGCTCCCGCACCGCTTTGTGCTGGGGACCCTGGCCGCGATGCGCCTCGTGGGGCTCATGGCAGAGGAATGGCAGACCATCGGCATGGCCCGCCGGGCCCGCGGCGTGGGCTCGCACGGCAGTCCCCTGCAGCGGCTGCGCGCAACACTCGGCCAGAGCTTCGGCCTGTTGGTCCAGGCCGTGCGCCGGGCCTCGAGGCTCGCCGTGACGATGGAGGCGCGCGGCTTCGGCGGCTCCGAGCGGAGCTGGGCGCGGGAGTCTACGTACTCGCTGCTGGACGTGTGGGTGCTGCTGGGCGGGCTGGTCATCTCGGCCGGTGCCGTGCTGGCAGCCATTGCGGCCGGGACCTGGAACTTCGTGTTTTAGGGTCCTGCCGATGCAGGCAGGGGCCCGGACGCCGCAGCGTCCGGGCCTTCCCGCCGTCGGGCTTCCAGCGCCCGGCTACTCCCGCCAGGAGAGGTAGCCGCTGCGGCCCTCGACCGGCACCAGGGACACGTCCCTGCCGTACTTCTTCTTCGCATCTTTTCCGGAGAAGGCATCGGGCGTGATCCGGACGGCCTTGGAGACCTTGCCGTCCTTCAGGAAGACGAAGAGAACGGGGGAGGCGGTGTAGCGCTCCTCCCGGGTGATCGCTTCGCCGAAGGCGGATTCGATCTCCGTGGCCGGGGTGCCCTCGGTGATGAAGCCGGCCTGGTCCCACTCGAAGTCGGTGGCATCGGCCAGGCGCAGCTCGGTGCCGTTTCGTGCGGCCTCCAGTACGCGGTTGTCCAGCGAGTCGTTCGATTCGGGCATGGTTCCTCCTGGTGAGCAGGCGCCCAAGGCGCAGGTCAAAACGGTTCCGAGCAAGAACAGCGCCAGCCGGCGGCTGGTGGTTCGCAGGGTCATGAGGTGGTCCTCGACTCGTCGTTGAATTCCGGATCATGGCCGTCGGCGGGCGGCGCGTTCCCGGCATCGCCTGTTTGCTCCGGGCTGATTTCGTTTGAGGGGTGCGGCAGCAGGTCTTCGCCGACGACGACGGTATCGCCCTTCCGCACGGCCTCCTCTACGAGGTCGGCCAGTTCCTCCGGGCTGGCGTCCGGGTGCGCCGCCGCGATGTTGCGCCCCACCTCGTTGTTGTAAAGGTCCATCGCTTCGCGCGGACCAGGGTTGCCCGGGAGCTGTTCGTGGGCGGTGGCGTAGTCCTCCGCCCAGTCCTTCCCGAATTCCCTGGTCATCAGGGCGTTCCAGTAGGCGTGCCGGAAAGCGTCGTTGTGGTCGTCGTTCCGGTCCTGGCTCGGGAAGCGCGCGTCGGCTTCGCTGAAGGCGTCATCATGGATGCCTTTGAAGTCGTTCAGTTCGATCGGGCCGAGGCCGTTGAGCAGTTCGGCTTCCTTCTCGGTGACCGTCCGCTGGTCCACCACCAAGCGCAGCGGATCCCAGTCACCCGGCCATTCCGTGGTCTTGGCGTCGCTGACCTGGTACTTTTCCAGGATTTCCTCCGGCGTGGGCCGGCCGTCCGGGCTTTGCGGCGGCGTGCCCGGTGCCGCCGGGGCTGCCATGGTGTTGATCCCGCCCCCGGAAGCGCCGGAGCTCTTTTCCTGTTCATCGGCATTCTTCAGGGCCGACTTCGACGCTTCGGCAAGACCCCGGGAAGCTTTCTCAAGCAGGGGGCGGAAGCGGCCGTGCCAGTCTGCGGAGAACTGCTTTGCGTCCTGCCCGTGCCAGAACGAGCCCTTCGTGATCAAGGCGTCGATTTCGCGTGCCTTCCCGGAGATCTTCTCTGATCCGCCGGCAAGTGATTTCGACAGCTGCTTGAGTTGTTCGATGTCTGCGCCGTAGAAGGCCATGGTGTTTCCCCCCAAGTATTGTTGTTCCATCCTTGGCGCGGAGGCGGCCGTGCGGCAATGGGGAGAAGTTCCCCGCCCGGTGGCGCGGGAGCCCGGGAAGCCGAGGCCGCCGTCGTCATATATCGCACGAGGTGACTAGCGACACGCCGAACATGCCGCTGGGGCTAATACTCTAATCCATGTAGATCATTTGTGATATTTTCTGGTTATGACTCAGCCGACCGCAGAACATGTTGGTGCACTCCTCCGCAACGCCCGCGGAGAGAAGGGATGGACCCAGGGCCAGCTCGCAGCCGAGCTTGGCACCAGCCAGAGCGCCGTTGCCCGCATGGAACAGGGCAAACAGAACCTCAGCCTGAAAATGATCGAGCGGCTCGAAACGATCTTCGGCCGCCGCATCGTCAAGGTCGGTAAGCCGCAGATGACCCACCTGCGGGTGGAAGGCGGACGTACGCTCTCCGGAGCCGTCGACGTCAACAGCAGCAAGAACGCCGGCGTCGCGCTGCTGTGCGCCAGCCTCATCAACCGCGGCACCACCACGCTGCGCCGCCTCGCCCGGATCGAGGAGGTCAACCGGATCGTCGAGGTGCTGACGTCGATCGGCGTCGAATGCACCTGGCTCAACGGCAACGACCTCCGCATCCGCCGCCCCGAGGCGCTGGACCTCGAATCCATGGACGTCGAGGCCGCCCGCCGCACCCGCAGCGTCATCATGCTGCTGGGGCCGCTGCTGAATGAGGCGTCGGAATACAAGCTGCCCTATGCCGGTGGCTGCGACCTCGGCACCCGCACCGTGGAACCGCACATGCAGGCGCTGCGCCAGTTCGGCCTGTCCGTGGAGGCGACCTCCGGCTTCTACGTGGTGCAGGCGCCACCCGCGGATGATCACGACCGTTCCTTCGTCCTCACCGAACGCGGGGACACCGTCACCGAAAACGCCATCATGGCCGCCGCCCACCGGCGCGGCACCACCGTGATCCGCAACGCCAGCCCCAACTACATGGTCCAGGACCTCTGCTTCTACCTGCAGGGCCTGGGCGTGGTGATCGACGGCGTCGGGACCACCACCCTGCGGATCACCGGCCGCCCGGCGATCGACGTCGACATCGAGTACTACCCCTCAGAGGACCCGATCGAGGCAATGAGCCTCATCACTGCCGGCATCGTGACCAACTCCGAGGTGACCATCCGCCGGGTGCCGATCGAGTTCATGGAGATCGAACTGGCCACGCTGGAACAGATGGGCCAGCAGCTGGACGTCTCCGGCGAATACTTCGCCCGCAACGGCCGGACCCGCCTGGTGGACGTTACCACCAAGCCTTCCGCGCTGCGGGCACCGGAAGACAAGATCCACCCGATGCCGTTCCCCGGGCTGAACATCGACAACCTGCCCTTCTTCGCCGTGATCGCGGGCAACGCCGAGGGCCAGACGATGATCCACGACTGGGTCTACGAAAACCGGGCGATCTACCTGACCGAACTCAACCGGCTGGGCGCACAGGTGCAGCTGCTGGACCCGCACCGGATCTACGTCAACGGCCCCACCAAATGGCGCGCGGCAGAGATCGGCTGCCCGCCGGCACTGCGTCCGGCCGCCTGCCTGCTGCTGGCGATGCTCGCAGCCCGAGGCACCTCCGAGCTGCGCAACATCTATGTCATCGAGCGCGGTTACGAGGACCTGGCCGAGCGGCTGAACACCATCGGCGCCAAGATCGAGTACTTCCAGGACTAGGGGCGGACATTCTGCCGGATCACCCCCTGGATTCCCTGGCCGAGGCTGCGGATTAGGCGGCGGTGCGCATAGGGCGGCCATGGTGATCCAGCAGAATGTGTTCGCAGTCCCGGCCGGCAAGCTGACCACGCCGCAGCATTCTGTGGACTTCATCCAAGACCTGGTGCGGTGAGTTCCAGACTTGCTCCGGCGCGTAACCCAGCGTCCCGTAGCCCAGAAGCTGTGCAGCATTGAGCCGGGCCATATCCTTCCGCCAATCCTCGCGGGAACTGTGAAACTGGTAGCCATTGACCTCTACGATGAGCCAGCCGTTGATCAGAAAGTCCACCCTGCCTACGCCCTCGATTTTGACCTGGCGCTGGAAATCCAACCCTGCTGACTCGAACAACAGGCGTGCGCTGATCTCCGGCACGGATTCGGAAATTCCGTCGGCCTTGGCTAAGCGCCTTCTCGCGTTTCCGTAGAAATCGGCGGACAACTCGCTCTCCAACATTGCCCGAGGGATGCCGAAGATCGTCATCGCCGACTGAGCCATCGCGAGTGCATCCACTTCCGGTAGGCAGGTCAAGGCGTGGACGACGGCGTCTTCAACGGACACAACGGGCACGGATTCCGGCCCCGGGAACCGCGTGTACCCGTGCCGGACGAACCCGTTGCCGCGGCAATGTCGCGTGGCCAGATGGAGGCGGGGCGGCCTGTCCTTGAGCCAAAGCCCGTAGAACGCGGCGGCGCTGGCACAAGTGATGCGGCCGTTGTTGAGGATCGCCGATAGGTATCCGCGGTCTGCCGACGGATGCGCCCAGACGCCTTTTCGTGGTTGCCGAGCACCCGCGGCGGCCAATTGGCGGATGGCTGCAGGGGAGTATCCCTTCGCGCGAAGGGTGTGGACCCGGGCGACGCCGCCGAGAGAGAGTAAGTATTCGAGAGCATTCATGGCTCCAGCAAGCCAGAGATGTGAGGTCCACGGACCGTGGGTTGTGCCGTATGTGGATGAAGGTGATGAGTTTCTGCTGGATCACTCCGCTGTTGGGCTGCTCCCTATCCCGGAAACTCGCAAAGTCCCCCGACCAAGGTGGGGTGATCCAGCAGAATGTTTCCGCAGGCTGGCGGGACGAGCCCGGCACCCCGGCCCTTACCCGGGTCACCGCCCAGCCCACCCCGTCCGGAGCGTGACGCTCCCGCCCAGCAGTTCCGGCCTCCCGGCCCGGTAGCGCACAATTGTTCTGTGCGCACATTCGGTGTGGAAGAGGAACTGCTGATCGTCGATCCCGCGAGCGGTGAACCGCTCGCCCTTGCCGACGCGCTCCTCGCCGGGGTCGTGGCCGCCGACGGCGAAGGGGCTGGCGCCGCCGCCCACGATGACGCCGCCCAAGGGCCCCAAGACCTCCAGGACCCTGAGGATCCGGACGCCGACGAGGCACACCGCGGACTCCGCACCGGCCTGAGCCACGAACTCAAGCTCGAACAGATCGAAACCCAGACCCGACCGTGCCGCAGCCATGCCGAGCTCCTGCGCCAGATCCGCCGCGGCCGGACCATGGCCAGCGACGCAGCACGCAGCCATGGCGCACGAATCGCCGCCCTGGCCACCTCACCGGTCGATTCGGCCACCCACACCACCCCGAATCCGCGCTACGCCGTGATGCAGGAACGCTTCGGCATCACCGCCCACGAGCAGCTGACCTGCGGATTCCACGTGCACACGTCCATTGCTTCTCCGGAGGAAGGCGTGCTGGTGCTGGACCGCATCCGGGACAAGCTCGCAGTGCTTACCGCCATGAGCGCCAACTCCCCGTACTGGCGCGGCCTGGCAACGGGCTTCGAAAGCTACCGCACCCAGGCCTGGAACCGCTGGCCGTCCTCCGGTCCCTCGGCCGTGTTTGGGTCCCTCGCCAGCTACCGGCGGGTCGTGAACCGGCTGATCGACACCGGGGTCCTCCTGGACGAAGGCATGATCTACTTCGACGCCAGGCTGTCGCGGAACAACCCCACGGTTGAGGTCAGGGTGGCGGACGTCTGCCTGCGCTCCGAGGACGCCGCCCTGATCGCGGTGCTGGTGCGGGCCCTCGTGGAGACGGCGGTGCGGGAGTCCGCGGCGGGAGTGGAGCCGTCCTCCGTGCCCACGGCATTGCTGCGGATGGCTTCGTGGCAAGCCAGCAACTTCGCCCTGCGCAACGACCTCCTGGACTTCGGAACGTTCAGGCCCGCGCCCGCGGCCGACGTCGTCTGGTCCCTCGTGGAGTACCTCGAACCGGTCCTCGCCGAGCAAGGCGAGCTCGACCTCGCCCAAGCCGGGGTCCTGGAGATCCTGCGGCGGGGGAACGGCGCCATGGAACAGCGGCGCATCGCGGGCGAACACAGCGAAAACGACGGCGGCCGCCCGGACTCCGCCGCGCTGGCCGCCGTCGTACGCCACGCTGTCCGGGAGACGATGCCGGAAGCCGCCCCGGTGCCCGACACGAAGTCCCTGCCGGTGCTCACCTGGGTGCGGCAGGACTGGCGCGGGGCCGGTATCTAGGAAAACCGGTATCTAGGAACCCGGTATCCGGGAACGCAGGATCTAGACCTGCTTCAGTGCTTGTTCGAGGTCGCGGATGAGGTCGTCCACGTCCTCGAGGCCCACGGAGAGCCGCACCACGCCGTCGCTCAGGCCGATGGCCGCACGGCCCTCCGGTCCCATGGCGCGGTGCGTGGTGGTGGCGGGGTGGGTGATGAGGGACTTGGAGTCGCCCAGGTTGTTCGAAATGTCAATCACGGACAGGCCGTCCAGGAGCGCGAATGCCGCGTCCTTCGCCGACCGTCCGCCCGAGGGCAGGAGCTCGAAGGTCAGCACGGTGCCGCCGGCCTTCATCTGCTTCGCGGCGAGTGCGTACTGCGGGTGCGATTTCAGCAGCGGGTACTTGACCCAGTTGATGGCCGGCTGCTCCTCGAGCCACTCGGCAATCTTCAGGGCCGACGCCGAGGAATGGTTCACCCGCAGCCCGATGGTTTCCAGGCCCTTGGTCAGCACCCAGGCGTTGAATGCGGAAAGCGAGGGGCCGGTGTGCCGCATGAGCTGCTTGACCGGGCCGTCGATGAACTCCTTGGTGCCCAGGATCGCGCCGCCCAGTACGCGGCCCTGGCCGTCGATGTGCTTGGTGCCGGAGTAGACGATCACGTCCGCGCCGAGTTCGCCGCAGCGCTGCAGCAGGGGAGTGGCGAAGACGTTGTCGACGACGACGGTCGCTCCGGCCGCGTGGGCCAGCTCGCTGACCGCGGCGATGTCCACGATCTCCTGCATCGGGTTCGACGGCGATTCGAAGAAGACAGCGGTGGTGGGCTCGGAGAGCGCGGCCCTCCACTGCTCCAGGTCCGGTCCGTCCACGAACACGGTCTCCACGCCCCAGCGCGGCAGGATCTCGTTGAGGATCACGAAGCAGGAACCGAACAGCGAGCGGGCGGCAACCACGCGGTCACCGGCGGCCAGCAGGGCGCCGAGCGCGGTGAACACCGCGGACATGCCGGACGCCGTCGCGAAGCACGCTTCGGTGCCTTCGAGCAGGCGGAGGCGTTCCTGGAAAGTGGCCACGGAAGGGTTGCCGTAGCGGGAGTAGACGAAGCGCTCGTCCTCGCCGGTGAAGGCGCGCTCGGCGGCGGCCGCGGATTCGTAGACGAAGCCGGAGTTCAGGAAGACGGCCTCGGACGTTTCCTGGAAGTTGCTGCGGTCAAGGCCACCACGGACGGCCTGGGTGTCGGGGCTCCAGGTGGCGGCGTCGGGATTGAAACTCACTTAGATGTTCCCCAGATTCGTAGGCAGTCCGCGGTTCTTCCAGCCGTTCACGGTGCGTTCACCGTAGCGGTCCGGCTCCCCTTCGAAGCCTTCCAGCACGTTGTAGGCGGTGAAGCCGGCCTGCGTTGCGGCGATGGCTGCCGAGATGGAGCGCTGCCCGGAGCGGCAGATGAAGATAAGTTCCACGTCGCTGTCCTCGGGGGCCTGCTGCCTGAGTTCCTCGACGAAGTTGCCGTTCGGGACCCCGCCGGCGAAGTTCCACTGGATGAACAGCGGATCGTTCTCGGTGGCCTTGGTGTCCGGGATGCCGATGTGTGCCCACTCGGCTTCGGTGCGCACGTCCACCAGGATGGCGCCTTCCTCGAGTTTCGCCCACGCATCCTGGGGGCTCAGGTCTCCGGCGTAGCTCATGCGTGTCCCTCGAATGCTTCCTCGTCGTCGCCTTCGAGCTGGTCGACGGCGGTGGCCACTGCCGCGTCGGCGCTCGCGACGGCGGCAGGCAGGATCACGGCCTGGGCCACGATCACACTGGTGCCGTTGAAGGTCGCTGCCGGGCTGCCGTGCAGCACGTAGCCTTCGGCGAGGGCAGTGGAAATCCGCTCGCAGAACTCGCGGGTGTCGGGGCCAGTGATGAGGCGGTAGGAAAGTTTGTCTTCGCTTGGTTCAGGCATTGGTGCTCCTCAGTCACGCTTGCAGTTCGAAAGTGTCGATACGCCGAGTAGTCACCTGAGGCACCCCGCCGGGAGAGAGGGTTGCCGACCAGCAAAGTCAGGGCTTAACGCTGGTGCTCATTACTCACTAAGAAAAATAACATCGGCGGCGACGGCCCGCAGTCCGGCCGCCGTCATGTTCCGTAACCGGGCGCGTTGCCGGCGGGGGACGCCGTCGTCTGGTCCTGTACCACGGCGTGGCGCAATGGCATAATTTGCAGATCAGGTCTGCACTGCCGCATCCAGCTGGGGGATCGCATGCACGCTCTAGAACACTTGCGCGCGGGTACGGAAAACTCGTCCGGCAGGGACACGCCGAAGGAGACTTCGGCCTATACCAAGGCCGGGATTGCTGGCTGGGCGGCGCAGCTTGGCCGGCCCGCGCCGGAAGCTCCGCGCTCCCGGCGGATGGCGCACATCGGGGGCATCAGCGCGATTGCGGCCCTGGTCTTCTACCTGGCCTGGCGCATCACGTTCACCCTGCCGACGGGTGGAGCGAACCTCGTGGCCGCCTGGGTGCTGGTCACCTTCGAAGCCCTGCCGCTGGCCGGGATCGTCCTGAAGACGATCACCGTCTGGAACATCGACAGTGCCGCGCCGGAACCGCCCAAGCAGAGGCTGAGGACCGCGATCCTGATCCCCACGTACAACGAGCCGGTGGAGGTGCTGTCCCCCACGGTCGCTGCGGCCTGCGCCCTCCGGCCTGCCCACGAAACCTGGGTGCTCGACGACGGCAACCGGCCATGGGTCGCGGAGATGTGCCGCTCCTTCGGCGCCAGGTATGTGAGCCGTCCAAGCCACGAACACGCCAAGGCCGGAAACATGAACTACGCCCTGGAGATCATGGCCCGGGAGGAGAAAGCCGGCGGGGAACCCATCGAGATCATCGCCGTCCTGGACTGCGACCATGTTCCGCTTCCCTCCTTCCTCACCGCCACCCTGGGTTGGTTCAACGATGAGCGGATCGCCCTCGTGCAGGGGCCGCAGGCTTTCTACAACTCGGGTGCCTTCGACGACGACGGCATCGCCGGGGAACAGGGACTGTTCTTCAACGTCCTGATGCCGGCCCGAAACGTGGCCGGTGCGGGACCGTTCTGGTGCGGGTCGACGGCGCTGCTCCGCGTGAAGGCGCTCCGCGAGGTGGGCGGAGTGGCCACCGAGACCATCTCCGAGGACCTCCACACCACGCTCAAGCTCATCCGACGCGGCTGGCGGACCGCCTACCACCACCAGACCATCGCGGTGGGGCTGGCACCGGCAACCGCCGAACAGTACCTCCTGCAGCGCCGCCGCTGGGGCATGGGCGCCATGCAGATCCTGGCCTATGAAAAGCTCTGGGCGGCCAAGAGCTGGATGTCGTGGCGCAATTTCCACGAATACCTCAACGGAACGCTGTGGTGGCTGGAAGGGCTCGCCACCTTGGTGGCGTTCTTCGTTCCCCTGTTCATCCTGTTTTCGGGAGCACAGACGTCAACCGCCGGGCCCGTCGAGTTCACCATCGTGTTCACTTCGATGTTCTTCATCCGTTTGTGGGGAATCAAGCGGCTCCTGCGGCACCAGATTCATTGGCCCACGGCGTTCGCGTTGCGGATCTTCCGCATCCCGATCGGGCTGGCCTGCTCCTGGTGGCTGCTGTCCCGGAAGACCCTCGAATTCCAGGTCACCCCGAAGGGTGCAGCCCGCGAGCGCCGCCGTGGTCATGTGCCTTGGATGATCTACGTCATGATCGCCGTCGTCGTCGCGGCACTGCTGTATGCGGCGGCCGGAGTCTGGGGCTGGGTCCCGTGGGCGACGGGTCCGGGGTCGACGGTGGCATCGGGTCTGTGGCTTGCTGTGGCCGGCATGGTCCTGCTGCTGGGGGCACTGCGCATCCGGGCGAACGAGTACGCGAGTTCCAGGCGCGATGGATACAGGTTCAGCGTCCAGGTGCCCGTGACGCTGGCGGGCTGCCGCGGTGAACTGGTCGATATCTCGATGGGCGGGGCCGCGGTTCGGATCCTGTCCGGCGAACTGCCGGAATCAGGTCCGGTGCAGCTCAACCTGCCGGGCGCAGCTCCGCTGACCTTGCACATTGTGCGGACGTGGTCGACGGCGGACGGATCGCGGACAGTCTCACTGCGGGACCTGCGGGGCGAATGGTCCATATACAACGCGATTGCACTGTGGCTGTTCCACACTCCGAGCAGCGCCGTTCCCGGGCTGCCCGCCGGCGTCCCCGCCGTCGCGCTGCGGGGCGCGCCATGAGAACCCGCAGGCCCTGGTTGCTCTGGATCGCCGTTTCCAGTGTCGTGGTCCTCGCCCTTGCCGGGTGGCTCTGGCAGCACCCGGCCACCGGCGCATCGCAGACCCTGGGTGACCTTGCGATCCTCTGCTGCGCACTCGCCGCCGCCGTCAGCTGCTCCCTTGCCGCCCGCCGTGACAAGGAGAGCGCCCGGGCATGGTGGTTCATCGCTGCAGCCGCTTTCGTGTGGTTTTCAGGGATGGCCGTGTGGACCATCTACGGTCTCACCCTCGACCACGCGTATCCCTTCCCGTCGCCGGCAGACGCCCTCTTCATCGGCTACGCGGTGCCGGCCGCGATCGGGCTCTTCTCCTTCCCCCGACCGACGGCGCCCGGGGCCCAGCAACTGCGCACCGTGCTGGACGCGGCCGTCATCGCCAGCTCCGCGCTCTTCATCAGCTGGGTCACCGTCCTGGGGCCCATCTACAAGACCGAGGCGCAGGACGTCCTTTCCTGGCTGACGACAATGGGCTATCCGATCGTCGACGTCGCGCTCGCCTCGTTGGTGTTCGTGCTCACCATGCGCCGCTCGCGGCGGGAGCGCCTGCAATGGGCCTGCCTGGGGTGCGGCGTGGTGGTGTTGGCCGTCACCGACAGCATCTACGTCAGGATGACCGCGGAGGGTATCACCGGATCTACCGGAACCCCTCTGGCGGCAGGCTGGATGTGCGCCTTCCTGCTGATCGGCCTCGCTCCGTTGGTTCCGCATTCGAAAGGCGTGCGCAGGGAACCGCTGTGGAACTCCCTGGCCCTGGAGATGCTCCCGTACGTGCCTGCCGTCGGCGCCGTGGTGGCGTCCCCGCAGCGGCTCCGGGACGAAGCGGATCCGGTCCTGGTGGTCACCGGGGTTTCCGTCTTCGTGCTGGTGGTCATCCGGCAGTTCTTCATCATCTACCAGAACGTCACCCTCACCCGGCACCTCGAAGCCAAGGTTGCTGCGCGCACGGCGGAACTCGAGGGCCTGGGCGCCATCGTGAACTCCTCGGCTGACGCGATCATCGGCAAATCGCCCGAAGGGATTATCACCAGCTGGAATCCCGCGGCGGAGCGCCTGTACGGATACCACGCCGCCGAAGCGGTGGGCCGGCACGCGGACTTCATCATCCCGGCGCGCCTCCGGGCGCAGGAAAACGCCTACCTCGCCGAAGTTGCGTCAACGGGCACGACACACACCTACGAAACCGAGCGCGTGCGCGGCGATGGCCTGCTGGTGCCGGTGTCCCTGACGGTGTCTCCCATCAGCGGGACGGACGGGATCCACGGCGTGGCCACCATCGCCAGGGACATCACCGACCGTATCCGGAACGAAGCCGAACTGGTCGCGGCCCGGGAAACGGCGGAAGAAGCCAGCCGCCTGAAGTCCGAGTTCCTGGCGACCATGAGCCACGAAATCCGCACCCCGATGAACGGCGTCATCGGCCTGACGGGAGTGCTGCTCGACACCGAACTCGACGAACGCCAGCGGCAGTACGCCAACGGCGTGCGGGTCGCGGCAGACGCCCTGCTGTCTCTGATCAATGACATCCTGGACTTTTCCAAGCTCGAAGCCGGAAAGGTTGAGCTCGACCCCGAACCGTTCGATCCCCGCCTGCTCGTGGAGGAGGTCGCGGGCCTCCTGGCCGAGGCGGCGAGGGAAAAGGACCTCGAGCTCATGGCCTACTGCCGCCCGGAAGTTCCGGTCTCGCTCCTCGGCGATGCACGGCGCATCCGCCAGGTCCTCCTCAACCTCGCCTCGAACGCCGTGAAGTTCACCGAAGCCGGTGAAGTGGCAATCAGGGTGGGCCTCGTAGGGGACGGCGCCGATGTTGCGACGGTCCGCTTCGAAGTCCGGGACACCGGGATCGGCATCGACGAGGCGGACCATGACCGGCTCTTCGAACCGTTCCTCCAGGCGGACGCGTCCACCACGCGCAAGTACGGCGGGACCGGCCTGGGCCTGGCCATCTGCCGCAGGCTCACCGAGGCCATGGGCGGGGAGATCGGCCTGACGAGCACCCCCGGCAGCGGCAGCACGTTCTGGATCACGGTGCCCTTGCCGGTGACTGATCCGACGTCGCTACCGGCCCAGCCGCCTTACGCCCAGACGGAAGGGCTGCGCGTGTTGGTGGTGGATGACAACGCGAGCAACCGGATGATCCTCGAGGCGCAACTGGCAGGTTGGAAGATGCAGGCCGACGCCGTCGGGGGCGCCCGGCATGCGTTGAAGCGTGCCCGCGAGGAAGCCGGCGCGGGCCATCCCTATGACATTGCCGTGCTGGACATGTGCATGCCCGAGATGGACGGTGTGGAGCTGGCCCGCCTGATCAGTGCCGACGAGGCCCTGAAATCCATGAAGCTCATCCTGCTCACCTCCACCACGCAGGTGGACCGGCAGGAGCTGAAGGCGGCCGGGATCAGGGAATGGCTTACGAAGCCGGTGCGGAGTTCGGAGTTCTACGACCGGCTCATCCGCCTCATCGCCGGCCCCGTGGTTCCTGCCCGCGCTGCCACGCCGGCCGCGTTGCACGGGCAGGACCATCGCGGCGAAGGACTTGTGCTGGTGGTGGAAGACAACGACATCAACAAGCTCGTGGCCCGGAGCATGGTGGAGAAGCTCGGGTATGCGGTGGACGTCGTTTCCGACGGAGCAGAAGCAGTGGCAGCGACCGCCGCCCGGCATTACGACGCGGTCCTGATGGACTGCCACATGCCCGTGCTGGACGGCTTCGAAGCCACCCGGATCATCCGGGGGAGGACCCACAGCGGGCCCAGGATTCCGATCATCGCGATGACCGCCGGGGCGATGGATGAGGACCGCGAGCGCTGCCTCGACGCCGGCATGGACGACTACCTCTCCAAACCCGTCGACGAGTTGAAGCTGCGGTCCGTGCTGGCCCAGTGGGTTCCCCGCAAAGCGCCCGACGGCGGTGTCCCGGCGGACGAGTCCGCCGCACCCGCGGCCGAGGCGGGGTCCGTCCGTGGGACTGAGTCCGGTTCCGTCCGTGGGACTGAAGCTGACAGCGGGGCGGAAATTGCCGGCGTCGCTGCCATGCTCCCGCCGGAACTGGCCGGCCCCGTCCTCGACCCGGCCAGGCTGGCAACCCTGCGTTCCCTCGGGCCTGCGGACGGCCGCGGCCTGCTGCCCGCCGCGGCCCAGGCGTTCAAGGGCGAGATCTTGCCCTCCCTCGAGGGGATCCGGGCTGCCGCGGCCAGCGGCGGCGATGCCCTGGGCAGGGCGGCCCACAAGCTGAAGGGCGCAGCCGTCAACATCGGGGCCACGCGTGCAGCCGGCCTGTGCCAGCAGCTGGAGCACCTGGGCTCCGGTTCCTCCGGCGCCGGGCTCGAAACCATCGAAGCCCTGGAGGCTGAACTGGCGCTCGTGGCGGAGGCCCTGGACGAAGCGTTGTTCGCGGCGCCATGAGGGTCCTGGTTGCAGACGATGACTATGGCTCGCGGCTGGTGGCACAGGCCGCCGTCGAGCAGTCCGGCCATGAGTGCATCGCGGCGGCCGACGGTGCTGTCGCGTGGGAGCTGTACCAGCGCCACCACCCGCAGGCGGTGGTGAGCGACCTCGAGATGCCGGGAATGGATGGGCTGGCTCTCTGCCGTGCCATCCGCGAGGCGGACACGGATTCGTACACCTACTTGGTCCTGGTCACCTCGCACGGCTCGAAGGAAGCCGTGGTGGCCGGGATGAACGCGGGCGCGGACGACTACATGACCAAACCGCTGGACCCGTTCACCCTGCACACCCGGCTGCTGGTCGCCGAACGGGTAACGTCCTTGCACGCAGATCTTGCCCGCTACCGTGCGGCGCTCACCGAACAGGCCCGCACGGACCCGCTGACCAAGCTGCGCAACCGGCTGACCTTGGCCGAAGACCTCGAACAGCTCCGCAAAACCTCCGAACACGCCGGCGAACAGTTCAGCGTGGTCCTGTGCGATGTGGACTATTTCAAGCGGTACAACGACCTCTACGGCCATCAGGCCGGTGACGCCGCACTGCGGGCAGTGGCCGACACCCTGGCGAAGCAGGTGAGGCAGAGCGACGGCGTGTACCGCTTCGGGGGTGAGGAGTTCCTCATCGTGCTGCCCCGGCAGTCGCCGTCCGGCGCCCGGGCCTTCATGGGCCGTGCGTTCCAGGCGGTGCGCGAACTGGAGATCGCACACTCGGGAAATCCGCCCGGCATCCTCACCCTGAGCGGCGGGATCGCGGCCTGCACGGACACCCACCGGGTCAGCGTGGACACGCTGCTGCACGAGGCCGATCTCGCCCTGTACTCCGCCAAGGCCTCGGGGCGGAACCGGGTGATGGTTTCGGTGCCGTCCGCGGAAAGCCTGGCGTTGCACGGCGGCAAGTGACCCCTTGACTGGCCCGTTGACCCCGCGGAAGGAACAAACGTAGTGCGTGGTATGTCTTTTGCCGGCGTTGTCGGAGCCCTCCTCCTTGCGGCAACGCTTGTCGTTTCCCCGCCGAGCACTACCACTGCGACCGCCGCGCCCATCGTGGCGGGTACTATCCGGACCGGGAGCGGTCCCGAATTCGTCGCCGTGGACCCCTCGACCGGCACCCTGTATGTCACCAACGCCGCTCAGGACACGGTATCGGTGGTGGACAGTACCGGCACGGCCACCTCCGTCGCCGTCGGAAACCTGCCGGAAGGCGTGGCGGTCGATCCGGGCACGCACAAGGCTTACGTTGCCAACTACTGGGGCAACTCCGTCTCCGTCATCCAAGGCACCGCGGTGACGGCCACGATCCCGGTGGGAACTGCCCCGTACGCGGTGGCCGTGGATCCCGGCACCCACACGGTCTACGTCACCAACTCGCAGGGCAACTCCGTCTCGGTGATCGACGCAGGCACGGTGACCACCACGATCCCGGTGGGCCAGGGACCCTACGGGATCACCGTCGATCCCGGGACACACACGGCCTATGTCACCAGCCTCTACGACGGCACGCTGTCCGTCATCGGGAACAACGCCGTCAGCAAAGTCATCTCCCTCGAAACAGGCGTGACCGGGGTGGCCGTTGACCCGACCACCCACCTCGTCTACGCCGTCAATCCATCCGCGGTGAGTTTGAGCGTGGTCAACGGGGACCAGGTGACCACCTCGAACCCCTTCGGCGACAGCAACCCCCACCAGGTGGCGGTCGATCCCGCAAGCCACTCGGTTTACGTGACCCACTCCTACGCCGACAAGGTGTCCGTGCTTGACGGGGCGGGTGGCTACGGGCCCGGCGTCTCGGCGGTCATTCCGGTAGGGACCCAGCCGGTCGGCGTCACCGTCGATCCCGCAACCCAGACAGCGTACGTCGCCAACTCCGGGGGCGACACCGTCTCGGTCATCAAGGACGCCCCCAGCGCAAGCATCGGCACGGAGGACCCCACCGGCAACGACTTCAGCCCCAGCGCAAGCATCGGCACGGAGGACCCCACCGGCAACGACTTCAGCGGTGACGGCAGCGTCGACGTCCTGGCGCGGGATTCGTCGGGGTCGTTGTGGTTGTATCCGGGGAATGGTCGTGGTGGGTGGTTGGCGCGGGTGCGTGTTGGTGGGGGGTGGAATGTGATGTCGGCGTTGGTGGGGCCGGGGGATTTCAATGGTGACGGCAGCGTCGACGTCCTGGCGCGGGATTCGTCGGGGTCGTTGTGGTTGTATCCGGGGAATGGTCGTGGTGGGTGGTTGGCGCGGGTGCGTGTTGGTGGGGGGTGGAATGTGATGTCGGCGTTGGTGGGGCCGGGGGATTTCAATGGTGAGCGGGTGCGTGTGGGTGGGGGGTGGAATGTGATGACGGGCCTGGTGGGGCCGGGGGATTTCAATGGTGATGGCCGGGTGGATGTTTTGGCGCGGGATTCGTCGGGGTCGTTGTGGTTGTATCCGGGGAATGGTCGTGGTGGGTGGTTGGCGCGGGTGCGTGTGGGTGGG